>NZ_CP084629.1:0-600000 GCF_022878925.1 Caballeronia sp. TF1N1 | reverse complement strand
TCAAGGTGCGCTACTTCGGCACGTCGCCGGAACTGGCGCAGGCGTTCATCGCGGGCAATATCGATGCGATGTGCCATATCGAGCCGTATGCCACGCAGGCGCTGAAGTCGCGCGCGGGTTCGGTCATGCTTTCCAATGGCGTCGATGTGTACGGCGCGAACTATTCCGACTGCGTGCTCGCGGTGCGCGAGAAGTTGCTGCACGAGAATCGCGATGCCGTGAAGTCGCTCATCAAGGCCATGATGGTCGCGCAGCATCAGGAAGAACAGGATCGCGCGACCGCCGTGAAGGACACCGTCGGCAAATACTTCAAGACGAGCTACGACGCCACGCTCGACGCCGCCACCAAGCAGCCGCCGATGATCGATCAGCGTGGCAACGAAGCGTTCATCCTCGGCCGCGCGGAAAATCTGAAGGAGCTTCGCTACATCAAGAAGCTGCCAGGCAAGGACATGTTCGACTGGGGGCCGCTCACCGAAGTCATCAAGGAAAACGGCGACCTGTACGCGCAATTGCAGCGAAAGACCGCATGAGCAGCCTCATGGGATACGCCACTTCCCGCCTGAAGCGCGCGGGCGACAAGACCGCCGATGGACGCGCGCGGGCGCGGCGCGCGCCGCTCCTTGCGCGCATCGTGCCGCTTCTGTGGGGCATCGCTTCGCTTGCGTGCTTCATCGCCGTGTGGGAAGCGGCCTGGGCGCTGCACTGGGCCGATCCACTCTTGCTGCCGCCGCCGCATATCTTTTTGCGCAACTTCGGCTCGCAGGCGCAGTACTTTTTGTCGAGCGATGTGATCGGCGAGCAGTCGAGCGGCACGGCCTTCGGCGCGCTGGCGATGACCATCGTCGCGACTACCTTGCGCGTGCTCGCCGGTCTCACGCTCGGCTTCGTTTGCGCGGTGGCGATGGGTGTGGCCATCCGTTACTTTCGTCTCTTCGGCAATCTCACGCTGCCCACCATTACGCTGCTTGCGCCGATCTCGCCCATTGCGTGGCTGCCTGTCGCGATCTTTCTGTTCGGCATCGGCAATGGGCCAGCGGTGTTCATGGTCTTCATCTCGCTCTTCTTCGTGATGACGGTATCGACCATCGGACAAATAGACAGCGTGAGCCGCACGCAGCTGAACGTGGCCGCCGTAATGGGCGCCACGCGCGCGCAGACGTTTCGCCATGTGATCCTGCCCGCGATTTTGCCGTCGCTTTTCATGGTGCTGCGCATGAACCTGTTCGGCGCGTGGATGGTCGTGCTGATTGCGGAGGCGACCGGCGTGGGCAGCGGGCTCGGACAAGTGGTGATGCTCTCGCGCAATACCTTCAACGCGAGCCTTTCGTTCTTCACGATGACGCTGATCGGCGTGCTCGGTTTCGCGTTCGATTACCTGTTGCGCATCGTGCAGCGCAAAGTGCTGTTTTGGGTGCCGGAAAGCGGCCTGAGGAAATGACATGACCGAACAAGCCTTTGCCGACGTTGCACCGAAGCGCCGCGGCCAGCCGCCGCTCGTGACCTGCACGGGCGTCGGCAAGACGTGGGAGACGGACGGCGAACCGTTCGTGGCTTTACGCGACATCGACCTCGAAGTAGCGCGCGGCGAGTTCGTCGTCTTTCTGGGTCCGAGCGGATGCGGCAAGAGCACGTTGCTCTTTCTCATGGCGGGACTCGAACAGGCGACCGAAGGCCGCATTGTGTGCGGCGGCGCGGAAGTGCATGCGCCGGGCACGGATCGCGGGCTCGTGTTTCAGGAGGCGTCGCTTTATCCATGGCTCACGGTTGGCGAGAACGTCACGTTCGGCTTGAAGATGCAGCATGTGCCGAAGGATCGCCGCCGCCAGGTCGCGCAGGAGATTCTAGAACGCGTGGGACTTTCCGAAGCCATCGACAAGCGGCCGGATCAGTTGTCGGGCGGCATGCGGCAGCGCGCGGCCGTGGCGCGCGCGCTTGCGCTCAAGCCGGAAATCCTGCTGCTCGATGAACCCTTCGCCGCACTCGATGTGCAAACGCGCGCCCGCATGCAGGACTTTCTGATTCAGGTGTGGCGGCAAGCGGGCGTATCGATGGTCTTCGTCACCCATCATATCGACGAAGCCATTGCGCTCGCGGATCGTATCGTCGTGTTCACGGCGCGGCCCGGGCGGATCAAGACGATCATTCCCGTCGACATGCCGCGTCCACGCGATTCACGCAGCCCAGCCTTTCACGCGCTCGCCGATCGATTGACCGACCTGTTACGCGACGAAGTTGACCGCGCGTTCGCGGAGCAGGAGCGCATCAAGTGACCGACGACGTGCTTCGCGTAGCCGCGATTCAATCGCCGCCCTGCACCACCGATCTCGCGCACAACGCGGCCATCGCTTTCGATGCGGTGCGCCGCGCCGCAAACGAAGGCGCGCGTCTCATCGCGCTGCCGGAACTCGCGACGGTGCCGTATTTCGCGAGCTCGCCTGCGGGACGTTATCGCGAATGGGCGAATCCCGCGCAAGGCGCTTTCGCAGATAAGTGGGCCGCGCTCGCAAAGGAATGCGATGCCGCGCTCATCGTGCCGTTCTACGAGCACGATCCCGCGAGCGGTTGCTATCACAACGCTGTGCTTGGCTTCGATGCCAAAGGCTTAACGTTGCGTGCAAATGCAGGCCCGGTTGCCCGCAAGCTGCACTTGCCCGTCGGCGACGATCCCCCGCCCGGCTATGACGAGCCCGCGCATTTCACGCCCGGCTCGGGTCTGCATGTGGTGAACGTCGGTGTCTGGCGCGTGGGCGTGCTGGTTTGCTACGACCGGCGTTTTCCCGAGTGCTGGCGCGCGCTGCGGGCACAAGGCGCGGACCTCGTGATCGTGCCGGTGGCGGGCAGCGGCGGCGACGACATGGACTTCTTCGTCGGTGAAATGCGCACGCATGCCCGCGAAAACGGCCTCGCCGTGCTGTGCGCGAACAAGGCCGGCGACGAGTTTCTCGATGACGCGCGTATCGACAACTTCGGCGAATCGTGTGTGATCGCGGCCGATGGAGCGGTGCTCGCGCGACGGTCCGGCGCGCTCGGCGCAGGCATCGTGAGCGCGACGCTCGTGCACGCGGATATCGCGCGCACGCGGCGTCGGCTCAATTATTACGCGCATCGGCGGACCGATCTATACGGCACGCCGTCGTTCTGATTTTCCCCATTCACTTCGAGAGAGCAGAGAACGCGATGTCCGAATCATTGATCGTGGCAGGATGGATTGTGAAAGGCGCGGCCGACCGGCATGCGGCTGAGGTGGTGCGCGACGCGGCGCTGTATCAACGCGATGGCGTGATCGTCGAGATCGGGCCGCGCGATGCGATGGTGCAGAAGTATCCGCACGCGCTGCGCCTCGGTTCGCCCGACACGGTGCTGATGCCGGGCTTCGTCAACAGCCACCATCATGTCGGTCTCACGCCGGTGCAACTCGGCTCGCCGGACCATGCGCTCGAACTCTGGTTCGCGAGCCGCATGGGGGCACGCGATATCGACTTGTATCTGGACACGCTCTACTCCGCCTTCGAGATGATCGCCTCGGGCATCACGACCGTGCAGCATATTCACGGCTGGCGTCCCGGTCCGCTCGATGCCATCCATCGGGCCGCGTCGCGCGTGCTCGATGCTTATCGCGATCTCGGCATGCGCGCGTCGTACAGCTTCGCGGTGCGCGATCAGAACCTGCTCGTCTACGAAGCCGACGACGACTTTTGCAACCGCCTGCCGTCCGAAACCGGCGATAAGCTGCGGGCGCATCTGCGGCGTTTTCGCATTCCGCTCGCGGATTACCTACAACTCTTCGATACCCTCACGCGCGAGAACGAAGGCCATGCGCTAACGGCCATTCAGCTCGCGCCGGCCAACCTTCACTGGTGCAGCGACGACACGCTGCTCGCGCTCAAGGAGAAGTCGGCACGGCACGGCGTGCCCATGCACATGCATCTGGTCGAAACCGCGTATCAAAAGGAATATGCGCGGCGTCGCTCGGGCAAGACGGCAGTCGGCCATCTGAACGATCTGGGCCTGCTCGGTCCTTCGCTCACGCTCGGCCACGGTGTCTGGCTCACCGAGGCGGACATCGAGACCATCGCGCATACGGGCACCTGCATCTGCCATAACTGCAGTTCGAACTTCCGGCTGCGCAGCGGCGTCGCGCCGCTCAACGCGTTTGCGCGGCATGGCGTGACGGTCGGCATGGGGCTCGACGAAGCGGGCATCAACGAAGATCGCGACATGCTTCAGGAGATGCGTCTTGCGCTCAACGTTCACCGCACGCCGGGCATGGACGACGACGTGCCGACATGCCCGCAGATTCTCAAGATGGCAAGCGAGGACGGCGCGCGTACGACGCCGTTCGGCGCGCGTATCGGCAGGCTCGAAGAGGGGCGTCTCGCCGATCTCGTGCTGATGAACTACAAGACCGCGACGTGGCCGTATCAGGACGACGACATTCCCATGCTCGACGCGTTGATGATGCGCGCCAAGACCAATGCCGTCGATGCCGTGATGATCGGTGGCGAAGTGGTGTATCGCGAAGGCCGCTTCACGCGTATGGATCGCGATGCGGTGCTCGAAGACATCGCGCGTACGCTCTCGCAGCCGCGCAGCCCGGAAGAGACCGCGCGCCGCGAATTGGGGCGCGCCGTGTTTCCGCACGTCAAGGCGTTCTATGATGGCTATCTGACCGGCGAAAGCGAGACGCCGCGCGAGCCGTTTTACGCGCCGTCGTCGCGCATCTGATGCGGAGACCGAACGTGCAGGCGCTTTTACAATCGATCGATACGCGCTTCGAAGCGCAAGTGGAATTTCTCGCGGCGCTCGTGCGCAAACCTTCCGACAATCCGCCCGGCGACTGCGCGCAGCACGCGCACATGACTGCCGGGCTGCTCGAAGCGCTCGGCTTCGAAGTCGAACGTCACGCGGTGCCGCAAACGCTCGTCGAGGCGGCGGGCATGCGGAGCGTGACGAATCTCGTCGTGCGGCAACGCTTTGGCGTTGGACCTGTCATCGCGCTCAACGCGCATGGCGATGTGGTGCCGCCCGGCGAGGGATGGTCGAGCGACCCGTACGGCGCGCAGATTCGCGAGGGCGCGTTATACGGGCGCGGCGCGGCGGTATCGAAGTCGGATTTCGCCACGTATGCGTTCGCGTTGAAGGCGCTGGTCGAAAGCGGCGTTGACCTCAAAGGCACGATCGAGCTGCATCTCACCTACGACGAGGAAACCGGCGGTCTGCTCGGGCCGGGATGGTTGCTTGCCGAAGGCATCGTCAAGCCGGATTACGCCATCTGCGCGGGCTTCAGCTACGCCATCACGGTTGCGCACAACGGCTGCCTGCATTTGGAAGTCACGGTGAGCGGCAAATCGGCGCATGCGGCACGGCCCGATACCGGACACGACGCGCTCGAAGCCGCGACCGTCGTGCTGAACGCGCTGTATGCGCATCGGCGCGAGTTGCAGGAGGTTCGCTCGGCCACGCCCGGTATCGAGCATCCAACGCTCGTCGTCGGGCTGATCGAAGGCGGCATCAACACCAATGTCGTGCCCGACCGCGTGAAGCTGCGGCTCGACCGGCGCATCGTGCCCGAGGAAGATCCGACGCGCGCGCGTGAACGCCTGGAAAGCGTCGTGCGCGATGCGGCGCGCGAACTGCCGGGCATCACCATCACCACGCGCGAAGTGCTGGCCGCGACGCCCATGCGCACGCTACCGGGCGCGGAACGTCTCACGCACGCGTTGCAGGACGCGGCGCTCACGATCATGGGTATCGACATACCGGCCGAAGGCGTGCCGCTCTATACCGACGCGCGTCTTTATTGCGAAGCGGGCGTGCCGACCGTGATCTACGGCGCGGGGCCGCGCACGCTGCTGGAAGCGAACGGACATCGCGCGGACGAGCACGTCAAGCTCGAAGACATGCGTATTGCGACGAAGACCGTCGCGCTCGCGCTGACCCGGCTTTTGGGCGGCGCTTGAGTTCAGGCCACGAATTGAACGAAAGGAAGTCATGCGCATCAAGCTCATCAATCCCAACACGACGCAAGGCATGACCGACGCGATGGCCCGCTGCGCGCGCGCGGTCGCTTCGCCCGGCACGGAAGTCGTGGCGGTCAGTCCGACAATGGGCCCGCCTTCGATCGAAGGCCATTACGACGATGCGCTCGCCACGCCCGGCCTCCTCATGGAAGTGGCGCGCGGCGAGCAAGAAGGCTGCGACGCGTATGTGATCGCCTGCTTCGGCGACCCCGGCCTCTACGCCGCACGCGAACTCGCGCGCGGACCGGTGATAGGCATCGCGGAAGCGGCGATGCATGCCGCGAGCGTGCTTGCGCCGGGCTTTTCCGTGGTGACGACGCTCGGACGCACGCGCGGACTTGCCTGGCATCTCGCGCAGCGCTACGGCATGGAGCGCTTTTGCCGCAACGTGCGGGCGACCGAACTCGCCGTGCTCGAACTCGAAACGCCCGGTTCGGCCGCGCGCGCCACGATCCTCGAAGAATGCCGGCGCGCACTCGACGAAGACGGCAGCGAGGCGATCGTGCTGGGCTGCGCGGGCATGGCCGATCTGTGCGCGGAGTTGCAGGACACGCTGGGCGTGCCCGTCATCGACGGTGTGACGGCCGCGCTCAAGTGGTGCGAGGCGCTCGTCACGTTGAAGCTCAATACCGCCAAGCGCGGGGAATTCGCACGGCCGCTGGCCAAGCGCTACGTCGGGGAACTCGCGGCATTTAGTCCGCTTTGATCTGGTAAGACTCAACGCCCTCCGCTTCAAACCCTTCCTTCTTCACAAAACCACGCGCGCCCGGACCGTTGAACGTCCCGGCGCGCGCTGCCGCTGATCGGCGAGAAATCTAGTCAACAACGTTGTCAACAACAAAAGTATTTTTGACACGATATTTTTCGGTGTAGTTTACTTGAACATGTCAACAACGCCCGCTACACCGGAGCATGCATGGACGCAGAATTCGACCTTGTGATTCGCAACGCCCAAGTCGCCACCGCAAGCGATACGTTCCTCTCCGACATCGGTGTGAAGGACGGCCGCATCGTGCAGATGGGTTTGTCGCTCGGCGCGGGCAAGCGTGAAGTGGACGCGCAAGGCCGCATCACCACGCCCGGCGGCATCGACGCGCATTGCCATCTGGATCAGCCCATCGCGCCGCCCGCCCGCATGACCGACGACTTCGAGTCCGGCACGCGCTCGGCGGCCTGCGGCGGCACCACGACGATCATCCCGTTCGCGGCGCAGCAAAAAGGGCAAACGCTGCGCGCGGCCGTAGACGACTATCACCGGCGCGCGGAAGGACGGGCGAGCATCGACTACGGCTTTCACCTGATCGTCTCGGACCCGACGCCGGACGTCATGGCGAATGAGTTGCCGCAGCTCATCGCGGAAGGCTACACGTCGTTCAAGATCTACATGACCTACGACGACATGAAGCTCGACGACGGCCAGATTCTGCGGCTGCTCGCGCTGGCCCGCGCGCACGGCGCCATGGCGATGATCCACGCGGAAAACAGCGAGTGCATTGCATGGCTCACCGAAAGCCTGCTCGACGCGGGTCTCACCGCGCCGCGCTATCACGCCGCCTCGCGTCCCATGCTCGTGGAGCGCGAAGCCACGCATCGCGCCATCAGCCTGGCCGAACTCGTCAACGTGCCAATGCTCCTCGTGCATGTCTCCGCGCGCGACGCGGTCGAGCAGATTCAATGGGCGCGAAGCCGCGGCCTCAAGGTGCTGTCCGAGACCTGCCCGCAATATCTGTTTCTCACGGCCGAGGACCTCGGCATGGACGACGGCTACGAAGGCGCGCGCTGTGTGTGTAGTCCGCCGCCGCGCGACAGCGATAGTCAGGAAGCGATCTGGAGCGCGCTCGCGGACGGCACGTTCACCGTGTTCTCGTCCGACCACGCACCCTTCTCCTTCGAAAGTCCCACGGGCAAGAAGCCCGGCGGCGAGGAAGTCGCGTTTCCGTATATTCCGAATGGCATTCCGGGCATTGAAACGAGACTGCCGCTGCTCTATTCCGAAGGCGTGATGACCGGGCGCATCTCGATCAACCGCTTCGTCGAACTCACCGCGACCAACCCCGCGAAGACCTACGGGCTGCATCCGCGCAAAGGCACCATCGCAATCGGTTCGGATGCCGATCTCGTGATCTGGGACGAGCATCCCGACGACCCCGTGCGCCTGACCAACGCCATGCTGCATCACGCCGTCGATTACACGCCATACGAAGGCCGCTCGCTCGATTGCTGGCCGGCCTACACCATCGCGGGCGGCGAAGTCGTGTGGGACGGAAGGCGCTACTTCGGCACGCCGGGACGCGGACGCTTCTTGCCGCGCGGCCTGCCCACCATCGTTCCGGCCAAACCTGCCGGCCGCGCGGCGCGATGAAGCGCGACGCGTCTGCTTCGAGTTCGCATCAACGGTTCCATCCGATCCCACCGGTCTCATCTTCACGCAAGGAGCGTGTCATGTCGCAAACCTACGACGCCAAGCCCGCGTCCGCATTGACGCGAGCGGGTTCCATCCAGCTTGCGCGGCTTATCGCGGCGGCCGCCGCGCTCGGCATCGGCGCGCTTGCCATGCCCGCCTTCGCGCAGAACAACAATTCGGTTCTGGTCGTGGCCGGGCCGCGCACGCCGGAGTCGCTGGATCAGGAATATCCGCCGACCGAAGCCAGTCACGAGGCGCGCCGCAACGTGTTCGAACGCTTGCTCACCTATGAGATGAAGCCGGGTGAAAACGGCGTGACCGTCGAGGACTTCAGCAAGCTCAAGGGTGCGCTCGCCGAAAGCTGGGAGACTTCGCCCGACAAGACTTCGATCACCTTCCATCTGCGCCCCGGCGTCAAGAGCTATGCGGGCAACACGCTCACCGCCGACGACGTCATGTGGACCTTCCAGCGCGGCTGGAATCTGAAGGCGACGTTCCGCTGGTATATGACGCAGGTGCTGAAGATCACCGACTTCGACACGGCCTTCAAGAAAATAGACGACCACACGGTGAAGGTCACGCTGCCGGGTTCGTCGCCGCTGATCGAACGGCTGTGGGTGAACAACGATCTCGGCATCATCGATTCGGTCGAGATCAAGAAGCACATCACGCCGGACGACCCGTGGGGATCGCGCTGGCTCGCGAGCCATTCGGCATCGTTCGCGCCGTATCAGGTCACGAAGTATTCGCCCGGCCAGGAAGTGGTCTACGAGAGCAACAAGAACTACTATCGCGGCGCGCCGAAGCTCACGCGTATCGTGTTCCGCGAGATGCCGACGTCGGCCAACCGTCTCGCGGCGTTGCAGGCGGGCGCCGTCGATGTGGCCGAATGGCTCGCGCCGCGCGAACAGGCCACGCTCGAAAAAATGCCCGGCGTGAAGG
This sequence comes from Caballeronia sp. TF1N1, assembly GCF_022878925.1. NCBI lineage: Bacteria > Pseudomonadati > Pseudomonadota > Betaproteobacteria > Burkholderiales > Burkholderiaceae > Caballeronia > Caballeronia sp. TF1N1. The sequence continues at coordinate 590,631 of NZ_CP084629.1, read as the reverse complement.
TGTGGAAGGTCTACGGCAACTACATTCAGCGCGTGGAAATGAACAACGCCGTTGCGCCCTTCAACAACGACAAGGTGCGTCAGGCGCTGAACTACGCGGTGCCGCGCGAGCAGATCCTCAAGTCCGTGTTCTACGGCACGGCGCGGCCCACCAAGAGCCCGGTATCGGAGATCTATCCCGCGTACACGGATCAGTACTACCACTACACCGAGGACCTCGAAAAAGCGCGTGCTTTGCTGAAGGAAGCGGGCTACGAGAAGGGCTTCAAAACGCAGTTGGGCTATCCCACCGGCGACCAGACCGAGGAAGAACTGGCGATCATCCTGAAGACGGCTTTCTCGAAGATCGGCGTGGACGTGGAATTGCAGAAGCTGCCTGCATCGACGCTCGTCGAGCGCTATTCGAAGGGCACCATTCCCATGTACTTCTTCCGCGACATGGCTATCGTGCCGGATGCCGCGTACGTGACGAATCTCTGGCTCAACAGCGCGTCGCTCATCAACTATTCGCATTACAAGAATGCGGAAGTCGACAAGCTCATCAACGACAGTCTTTCGATGACCGACGAAGCCAAGCGCAAGACTTCGATGGAGCGCGTGCAGCAACTCGTGATGGGCGAAGCACCGTGGGTGTTCCTCATCAATCCGGGTTATCAGCTTGCCACGCGCGCCAACATCAAGGGCTATAGCTGGAACACGACCAACGGCAATACCTGGTACGACTTTTCCAAGAACTGAGGTCCTGACGCCGTGACGCCGCCGCGCAAGCCGGCGGCGTCTTCGCGGCGCGATCCTCCTGAAGGAGTTCGCGATGTCCCTCTTCACCGCGTGGCGGTCGGCGCCGCGACCGCTTCGCATCGTCGTCGCGCGGATCGGCATTCTCATCCCGCAGATGTTCGGCGTGATGTTCGCGACCTTCCTGCTGATCCGCCTCCTGCCGGGCGACCCCGCGTTGCTCATGCTCGGCAACATGGCGACGCCAGACGCCATTGCATCGTTGCGCGAGAAGCTGCATCTCAACGGCACGGTGTGGTCGCAATTCGGCGGCTATCTCGTCGCGTTGATGCACGGCGACCTCGGCACCTCGATGTTCACCTCGAACCCCGTCACCGTGGATCTGCTGCAACGCGTGCCCGCCACGCTCGAACTCATCACCTATTCGATGATCCTCACCGTCGTGCTCGGCGTTGGAATCGCCGTGACCTCGGCGGTGCGGCCGGGCGGACTGGTGGATCGCGCGAGCCGCGTCTACGGACTTGCCGCCGGCGCGATACCGGACTTCTGGGTCGGGCTCCTCCTCATCTACGCGCTCTTTCATATGGCGGGCATTGCGCCCGCGCCGTTCGGACGCGTCGATTCATTCGTCACGCCGCCGCCCACCGTCACCGGCTTCTACACCATCGACAGCGTGATTGCCGGCGACTGGGAAGCGTGGCGCTCGGCGGTCGCGCATCTGTGGCTGCCGGTGCTCACGCTCACCATCGTCAACATGGGCGGCCTGATGAAGCTCACGCGTTCGACTTTCGAGGGCATCTATCGCAGCGAGTTCATCCGCCATGCGCGCGCGTCCGGGCTTTCCGAGCCCATGCTCGTGCGAAGCGCGCTGCGCAACAGCCTGCCGCCCATCATTACCATGATCGGTTTTCTGTTTGGCTTCCTGCTTGGCGCGGCCGTGCTCGTGGAGACCATCTTCGCGTGGGGCGGCCTCGGGCAATACGCGGTGCAGGCCGTCATGAACAGCGACTATCCCGCGTTGCAGGGTTTCGTGCTCGTCGCGGCGGCCTTCATTCTGCTCGTCTACACGGCGGTGGACGTGCTCTACGGACTCGCCGATCCGAGGATCGAAATATGACACCGATGAACGCGCTCTCCGCTTTTCGCCAGCGTCTCGACAAAGCGCTGATCTTCGGGCTTGCGCTGCTCGTGTTGCAGATCGTGCTGATCGTGTTTGCGCCGCTCATCGCGCCGCATTCGCCAATAGAAGCGGACCCGTCCAATATTCTGAAGGCGCCTTCGTGGCACTACTGGTTCGGCACCGACGTATCGGGCATGGACATTCTCTCGCGCGTGATCTACGCAACGCGCATCAACCTGCTGATCAGCGTGACGGCGGTGGCGATTGCCTTCGTGATCGGCGTGCCGATTGGTCTTTTCATCGGCTACTACCGGAATATGTTGAGCACACTCGTGATGCGCGTGTTCGACTTCATCCAGTCGTTTCCGGTGTTCGTTATCGGCATGGCGCTGGTGTCGGTCATGGGCCAGGAAATCTGGAACGTGGCGATCGTGCTCGCCGTGCTTTTCATTCCGATGTTCGCGCGCCTGATCCGCGCCGAAGTGCTCTCGTTGCGCGACCGCCCGTTCATCAGCGCGGCGCGTTGCAGCGGCGCGACGGACGCGGGCATCATGTTCCGCCACATTCTGCCGAACGCGATCACGCCAGCCATCGTGCAGGTTTCGATCAGCATCGGCATGGCGATTCTTCTAACCGCGGGTCTTTCGTTCGTCGGCGCGGGCGTGCGCATGCCGACGCCCGAATGGGGCTTGATGGTCGCCAACGGCGCGCAGCAAATGATTCTCGGCGTGTGGTGGGCGGCGCTCTTTCCGGGCCTTGCCATCATCGTGTCCGTGCTGACCTTCGCCATTCTCGGCGATGCCGTCAAACGTATTGCGGAACCCGTCTCGCGAGGTAAGCAATGAACGCGTCTTCGCGACCCGTGCTGCTGGAAGTCGAACGGCTCACCGTCTCGTTCGGCGATACTCCCGCCCGCCGCGTTCTCGATGAAGTGAGCTTCACGCTGCGCCAGGGCGAGATTCTCGGCATCGTCGGCGAAACCGGCGCGGGCAAGTCGGTGCTGGCGCGCTCGATCATCGACCTGTTGCCGGAGGGCGGACACATCGACGGCGGGCGGGTGATGCTCGCGGGGCAATCCGTGCTCGACATGCCCGCGCGCGAGAAGCGGCGCTTTCGCGGCGGCGAGGTCGCGCTGATCGGCACCAATGCAAAGATGCTGCTCGATCCAGTGGAGACGGTCGGCGCGCAGATCGTGCGCGTGTTGCGCGTGCATAAACGCATTGGACGTCAGGCGGCGTGGCGCGAGGCGATCGAACTCTTTAAGCAAGTAGGGATCGTGAATCCGGAAGCGCGCGCGCATGCGTATCCGCACGAACTATCGGGCGGCATGGCGCAGCGCGTGGTCATTGCGATGGCGTTGATCGCCCAGCCCAAGGTCTTGCTCGCCGACGACGCCACGCTCGGTCTCGACGCGACAATCCAGTTGCAGGTGCTCGATCTGCTCGCGCAGAAGGGCCGTGATCTGGGCCTCGGCGTCGTGATGGTCACGCACGATCTCGGCGTCGTCGCCAACTATTGCGACCGTGTGGCGATCATGAAAGACGGCCGGCTGATCGAGCTCGCTTCGGTCGGACCTTTTCTGCGCAGCCCGCAAGAACCGTACAGCCGCGAGTTGCTCGATGCCGCGAAAGCGCGCCCCGCGCCGCGCGAACCCGATCTGCGCACGGACGCCGACAAGGCCGCCGCGCGCCGTCCTTTGCTCGAAGTCGAACACCTGGTGAAGACCTTCGTCTCGGACCGCAATCATGCCGTCGTGCGCGCGATCGACGATGTGTCCTTTGCCATCGCGAAGGGCGAGACCCTCGCGCTCGTCGGCGAAAGCGGCTCGGGCAAGACGACGACCGGCCAATGCTTGTTGCGTCTGCTCGATGCGGACTCCGGCGTGATTCGCTTCGATGGCGTGAACACGCTCGATCTGTCGGAACGTGCGTTCCGGGCCGTGCGGCGGCGCATGCAGATGGTCTTCCAGGAGCCTTATGTATCGCTCAATCCGCGCTGGCAGGTCCGCGATCTGATTGCGGAGCCGTTCGCGCTCGGCGAGAAGCTCACGCGCGCCGACCGCGAGGCGCGCGTGCTGCATCTGCTCGATCTCGTGAATCTGTCGCGACGGCGCGCGACTGCGTATCCGCATGAGTTGACGGCGGGCGAACAGAAACGCGTGGGCATTGCGCGGGCGCTCGCGGCCAATCCAGACTTCGTCGTCTTCGATGAATGCACGACCGCGCTCGATATTCGCGTGCGTGCGCAGATCATCGACCTCGTGCGTAACCTGCAGGCAGAGATGGGCTTGTCCGCCTTGTTCATCACGCACGATCTGAACTCCGTGCGCTCACTCGCGCACTATGTCGCGGTCATGCGCAACGGCCGGATCATCGAAACCGGCGAGGCTGAAACCGTGTTCGAGCGGCCGGTCGAAGAGTACACGCGCAAGCTCCTGAAGGCCGAGTTGCCGATAGAGGAAGTCGCAAAGACGGTTCACCATCTCGATGTCGCGGGAGAAAGACAATGAGCGTGCCGCAGAGAATCATCGTAACGGGCGCGGCGGGGCTCGTGGGCCGCGCGGTGGTCCGGCTTTTAAACGCGCGTGGCGATGAAGTCGTCGCGATGGATCGCAGCGGCGGGCTGCGCATAGACGATGTCACCGTCGCCGAATGCGATCTGCGCCACGTGCACGGACTGCATGCGCTGGCGCGCGGCGGCGTGTCGGGCGTCATTCATTGCGGTGCGTTTTCCGGGCCGATGGTCGCGCGCGATAACCCCGCCGCCATGTTCGACGTGAACATCGGCGGCACGGCCAACATGCTGGAAATAGCGCGCATACATGGCGCGCGCCGTTTCGTGTATTGCTCGTCGACGAGCGCTTATGGCGATACGCCGCCTGGTCCCGTCCCCGAAGATGTCGTGCTCGCGCCCGCCAGTCTTTACGGCGCGAGCAAGGTCTGCGGCGAGCAACTCGTCAGCGCCTACGCGCGGCAATACGGCGTGGATGGCGTGAGTCTGCGGCTGTCGTGGGTGTACGGCCCGCATCGCACGACCGACTGCATGATCCGCCGCATGCTTACCGACGCCATGGCGAAGCAGCCGACGCGCGTGCCGTTCGGCCTCGACTTTCATCGCCAGTACATTCATGTCGACGATGCCGCCGCCGCGCTCGTCGCCGCGCTCGATGCGCCGTCGCTGCCGCGCCGCACCTACAACATCACCGGTGGCGTGCGCGCGACGCTCGGCGAAGTGGCGGATATCGTACGCCGCGTGATGCCCGGCGCGGATATCGAACTCGCGCCCGGTCCCGATCCGCTCGACGAGAATCAGGAACGCTTCGACATTTCGGCGGCGGCCACGGACTTGGGTTACAGGCCGCGCCTCGACCTCGAAGCGGGCATTCGCGCTTACGCGCAATGGCTCGCCGAAACATCGGCCGAAACCGCATGATCGAATCAAGGAGGAGCATCAGCATGGAATCGTTCTCGCTGAAGGGCCGCACGGCGTTCGTGACCGGCGGCAACACGGGTATCGGCCGCGCCATCGTGCAACTGTTCGCGGCTCAGGGCGCGAAGGTCGGCATTTCGCATATCGGCGATGCAGCCGGCGCGCAAGCACTCGCCGACGAACTCGCCGCCAGCGGTGCAGAAGCCGCCGTGACCGAATGCGACGTCACCGATGCCAATGCCGTCGCGCGCCTGAACGCATGGAGCCGCGAGCATCTCGGCCCCGTCGATATTCTCGTGAATGCGGCGGGAATCAGCGGCGAGACGCCGTTCGTCGATCTGTCCATCGACGAATGGGACCGCATGATGGCCGTGAATCTGCGCGGCACGTTCCTCGTCACCAAGCAGTTTTTCGCGGACATGATCGCGCGCAAGTACGGCCGCGTCATCAACATCGCCTCGCAACTCGCGTACAAGGGCACGTACGACATGAGCCACTATTGCGCGTCGAAGGCGGGCGTGGTCGGCTTCACGCGCGCGCTGTCCTACGAAGGCGCGCCGCACGGCGTGACCGTCAACGCCATTGCGCCGGGCCCCGTCGAAACCGCGATGCTCGCGAGCTTCACAAATGAATGGCGCGCGATGAAGTTCGCGCAGCTTCCCGCCGGCCGCTTCGGTGAAACCGGCGAGATCGCCCCCACCGCGCTCTTGCTCGCATCGGAAACGGGCGGCGCGTATTTCATCGGTCAGACGCTCTCGCCCAATGGCGGCGACGTGATGCTCTGAGCCCGCTCATCCTTTCGAAACACCACGACACGACACAGGAGTGCAGCATGGATCTCGATCGCGATTTCATCGGTTATGGCGCGCATCCACCCAACGCGCGATGGCCGGGCAACGCGCGTATCGCCATCAACTTCGTGATGAATTACGAGGAAGGCTCGGAGCCTTCCATCGGCGATGGCGAAGCCGCCACCGAGACCTGGTTCACCGAATCGCACGGCTTGAACTCCGGCGTGCGCGGCCGCGATCTTGCAGCCGAAGGTCTCTTCGAATACGGCAGCCGCGTGGGGTTCTGGCGCCTCATGCGGCTTTTTCGGGAGCGCGGCCTGCCGCTCACCGTGTATGGCTGCGCGCTGGCGCTCGAACGCAATCCGCAGGCAGCGGAAGCCATACGCCATTCAGGCTTCGACGTGTGCAGTCACGGCTGGCGCTGGATCAAGCATTACGACCTGAGCGAGGAAGAGGAACGCGAGCATATTCGCCGCGCGATCGAGTCGATTAAGCGCACGACGGGCGAGCGTCCGTACGGCTGGTATTGCCGCTATTCGCCTTCGGTAAACACGCGAAGGCTGCTCGTCGAGGAAGGCGGCTTTCTCTACGATTCCGACTACTACGGCGATGAATTGCCCTTCTGGAAGGTGGTTCAGGGCCAGCCGCATTTGGTGATACCCTACTCGCTGACCACGAACGACGGTCAGTTCGCCGGGTCGGTAGGCACGGCCAATCAGTGGTTCGAATTCATGCGCGACAGCTTCGACATGTTGTATAGCGAAGGCGCGACACAACCGAAGATGATGTCGGTCGGGCTGCATATGCGGCTCATCGGTCATCCGGCGCGCGCGGCGGGTCTTCAGCGTTTCCTCGATCATGTGATGAAGCACGAGGACGTGTGGGTCACGCGGCGTATCGACATTGCGAACCATTGGATCAAGGAACATCCGTTCGTGCGGTAAGCGGTCGGGCGAAGCGAGCCTGACCATCGGCATGTCTCTTTCGACATGCGCCAATCCATCAGACGCGGCACATGCTAAAAACCGTCGGCGAAACGCAGAAACTCAAGCCCCGCAAGACAGGCGACGGCGACAACACCAGCGAAGAGATTTACGAACAGATCTACGTCGCACTACTGGAGCATCGGCTCGTGCCCGGCACGAAGCTCGCCGAAGAACGTCTGGCCAGTATCTTCGGCGTGAACCGGGCACGCGTGCGCGACGCGTTGAGCCGGCTTGCCTATGAACAGATCGTCGAGGTGTATCCGAAGAAAGGCTGGTTCGTCGCGAAGCCTTCGGTGGACCAGGCGCGCGATGTTTTCGAAGCGCGCAGGGTGATCGAACCCGCGGTCATTGCGCGGCTCACGCGCAGCATCACGCCTGACAAGCTCGCGCAAATGCGCGAGCACTTGCGGCTCGAAATGGACGCGCGCGAGCGTTCGGACAAGCGCGCGGTCATCCGGCTCTCGGGCGAATTTCACAATCTCGTGGCGACGCTCGCGGGTAACTCGTCGTTCACGCGCAGCGTGCGCGAACTATCGACACTGACGTGCCTCGTCATCCTGCTTTATAACGCGCCGATAACGTCGAGTTGCCGCGCCGATGAACACACCGCTATCGTCGATGCCATCGCCAAGGGCGACGGCGACAAGGCGGCGGAGTTGATGCTGCATCACCTCGATCACATTCAAAGCGCGCTCAATCTGGATGTGGTCGAGGAGGAAGTGGACCTGGAAGCGATATTCAAGCGCTAGGGTGCTTCTTTGAAGGCATCGAGCCACCCGAGCCCCGCAACCGTCGATTCACGAGGCCGATACTCGCAGCCAATCCAGCCTTCGTAACCCTGCGCCCGGATACTCGCGATCAACTCGTTCCACGGCATGTCGCCGGTGCCGGGTTCGTGGCGGCCGGGTGCGTCGGCGAATTGAATGTGCGCGACGTCGGGCGCGTACAACGCGAATTGCTCGACGACATCGAGGCCGCTCATGCGGCAATGATAGGCATCGAAAAGCAGGCGCAACTTAGGTTGCGCGATCTCCTTCATCAACGCGTGCGCCTCTTCGAGGCTGCGCAGAGCATAGCCCGGTACGTCGATCTGATTGAGGCATTCGAGCAGCAGCGTGACGCCGCTATCGCGCGCCGCCTCCGCAGCCCACGCGAGATTTTCGCGCAACGTATCGCGCGCCTGTTCGTCGGACACGCCGCCTGGCGCAAGTCCAGCCATCACGTGAATGAGCCCGCACTTCAGCGCCGACGCGTAATGCAGCGCACGCAACACGCCATCGCGATACCGCGCCCGTTCGCCAGGAATGCATCCGAACCCGTTACCGCCGATACTTCCAGGCGGCGCGGCGGGCGTGTTGATCAGCACTTGCCGAAGCCCCGTGGCATCGAGCGTCGCCTTGAGAATCGCAGGCTCGAACTCATAAGGCGACGCGTACTCGACCGCGCTAAAGCCGTGCTTTGCGGCCGCCTCGAAGCGTTCGAGAAAGGGCAGCTCCGTAAAGAGCCACTTGAGGTTTGCGCAGAACCTGAGCGAAGTACCGTTCGATGTCTGCATCACTTCAGTCCGACGATCAGCTCGACTTCCACCGGCGCGCCATGCGGAAGCTGCTGCACGCCGATCGCGCTGCGTGCGTGGCCGCCGACTTCGCTGCCCAGCGCGTCGATGAGTACGCGCGAGGCCGCGTCGATCACCTTGCCCTGCGCCGTGAAGTCCGGCGAGCAGGCAACGAAGCCGGTCAACTTGAGCACGGCCGCGATCTTCTCGCGCGAGCCGAGCGCGCGCTCCAGCGCCGCGAGACACGCATGCGCGCAAAGCGCGGCCGCGGCTTCGGCGTCGGGCATCGCAATCTCTTCGCCGACCTTACCGCGATACTTCAGTTCGCCCGCCTCGCGCGGAAGCTGTCCGCTTACGAACGCAAGATTGCCGAATAGCCGTACCGGCGTGAGCAGGGTGGAAGCATTCGATGAATTCATGTCACCGCCCTTCTAATAAACGCTGCGCGAAATATCGATTCCGAAATACTTCTTCCAGACCGCGTTGAGCTTGCCGTTCTGAAGATTGCTCGCAACCCACGTATCGAGCCAGCCTTGCATGGCGGCATCGTTTCGCTTGAGGCCGATGGCGAGCGGGTCTTCGGCCACCTGGAACTGATACTCGAAGTTGGATGCGGGGCTCGTCTCTTTGACGGCAAGCGCATCGGCGAGCGCGGCCACGAAGATGCTCTGCTGGCCCGACGACACCGCCGTACGCTCGGTGGCCTCGTCCAGATAGCGGACGATGTTCACGTCCTTCACGCCCTTGTCCTTGATCGCCGCAACGAGATCCAGATCGGCCGTGGTGCCGCGCGCCGTAGCCACCGTCTTGCCGGCAAGACTCTCGACATCCTTCAGCGTGTTCTTGCCCGGCGCGACGACGAAGATCGGCTCGGTGGCATACGGGCGGCTGAAGCCGATCACCTTCTTGCGTTCATCGGTGACGGAGAACGACGCAACGACGATATCCGCCTTGCCCGTCAGCAAGAACGGAATGCGGTTGGGTCCGTTCACGGGGACGATATTCAGCTTCACGCCGAGGTCGTTCGCAATCAGGCGCGCGATATCGAGGTCGGTGCCGGTCTGCACGGCGTTCGCGTCGATCATGCCGTAAGGAGGATGCGTGAAGTCGATACCCACGTTGATGCTGCCGCGCGACTTGATGTCGGCGAGCGTGTCGGCGCTGGCCGCGCTATTAAGCGCGCATAAGGTCAAGGTCATTGCAAGGAATCGGGTCCAGCCGCGCTTCAGGTTCATTTCGCGTGCCTCTGGTTCAAAGTTTGATGAGTAAAAGGGTTACAGCCCGTTGCCTACGAAAACTTGAAGCTCGGCGGTTCTGGGCGCTTCGAGCATCGCGCCGCTACCCGCTTCCCAAACCACGCCGTCGTTCATAAACACCACTTTCTGCGCGACCGAACGCGCAAACGCCATCTCGTGCGTGACGATCAGCATGGTCATGCCATCGCGCGCAAGCCGTTCCATCACGCGCAGCACTTCGCCGGTGAGTTCGGGATCGAGCGCGGATGTCACTTCGTCGAACAGCATCACGGCAGGTTGCATGGCGAGCGAACGCGCAATCGCCACGCGTTGCTGCTGACCGCCCGAGAGTTCATGCGGATACGCCGATGCACGCGCGCCGAGTCCCACCTGATCGAGCACGTGTGCCGCGAGTTCTTCAGCGGCGGCGCGCGCGAGACGGCGCACCTTGAGCGGCGCGAGCGTGATGTTCTGCTTGACGGTCAGATGCGGAAACAGGTTGTAGCTCTGGAACACGATGCCCACGTCGAGCCGCAATGCGCGCAGGTCCACTTCCGTATCGCCGAGCTTGTGCCCGCATACTTCCAGCGTTCCGCCAGTGATGCGTTCGAGGCCGTTCACGCAGCGTAGCGCCGTGCTCTTGCCGGACCCCGAGCGGCCGATGAGCGCGACGACTTCGCCCTTGCGCACATCGAGATCGATACCCTTCAGCACTTCGGTCGAACCGTAAGCCTTGCGCACGCCCTTGAAAGTGACGATGTTGTTCATTGCGTCGAATCCTTGCCGAGTCTCGCACCGAAGCGGCCCATGCGTTCCAGCCGGACACTCATGCGCGCCACGGGATAACAGAGAATGAAATACACGCCAGCCGCGAGCGTGAAGATGACGAACGGCTCGAACGTGGTGTTGTTGACCATGCGCGACGTGTAGGTCAGCTCGCTCATGCCGATGACGACCGCATACGACGTGTTCTTGATGAGCGCGACGACGAAGCCAACTGTCGGTGGCACCGAAATGCGCAGCGCTTGCGGGAGGATCACGTGCACCATGCGCTGCAGATACGAGAGCGCGAGCGACTCTCCCGCTTCCCATTGCGTGGCGGGCACGGCGAGAATCGCGCCTTTCCATATCTCGGCGAGATAGGCGCCGGCGTTGACCGCGAGCGCGACGGATGCGGCAATGACCGGCAACACGTCGAAGCCGAAGAGCCCGATGCCGAAGTACACGACGAACATCGCGACAGGCAGCGGAATGCCCTGCATCACGGTGACGTAGGCGCGGCCGAGCCTCAACGCAATGCCGCGTCCCGACACGAGCAAGAGCGCCACGGGCAAGCCGATGATCGCGCCACCCACCGCTCCCGCGACCGACAATTCGACGGTGGCGAGCGTGCCCTTGAGCATGTAGGCGAGCTGGGCGTCCGTGAGGTTGAAGATCATGAACGTCCTCCGCGCGCACCCGCAAGACCCAGACGCGGAAACATGAACGCGCCTGCCGCAAGCAACGCCCAGCGCAACGCGCTGGCGAGCGCCAGATAAGCGAGCGCGATCACCATGTACGCCTCGAAACCACGAAACGTGATCGACTGAATCAGATCGGCAATGCCCGTGAGTTCCTCCGCCGATATCTGCGACATGATGGAAGTGGCGAGCATCATCAGGATGAACTGGCTCACGAGTGCGGGATACATCTTCTCCACCGCCTGCGGAATCTCGACATGCCACAACACTTGCCGCCGCGACATCGCGAGACACGACGCCGCTTCGATCTGGCCTTGCGGCACCGCTTCCAGCCCCGCGCGCATGATCTCCGCCGTGTAGGCGCTGACGTTGACCACGAGCGCTGCAATGGCTGCCTCGAACGCGGGTACGTGCAGCTTGATCGCCGCGAGCCCGAAGAAAATCCAGAACACTTGCAGCACGAGCGGCGTGTTGCGGATCACCTCGACATACGCGCGAATGGCACGCGAAAGACCGGCGCCGCCATGCAGACGGCCCACGGCGAGCGCCACGCCCAAGGCGAACCCTGGCACGGTCGCGACGATGGTCATGCGTATCGTCAGCCAGATGCCGTAGAGCAGATCGCCCCAGTACTGCTGCAGGAAGCTGAAATCGAATTGATAGTTCATGGCCGGCGGAAGGCTGTGGCTGCTGAATTAATCGAGACACTCGAGGCCGAACTTCTCGTAGGCATCGCGTGCGGCGGGCGAATCGAGTGCGAGGAGCAAGGCTTCGGTTTCAGGCGTTTCGTCGGCACCCGCGAAGGCGGCGATGGAGAAGCACGTGTACGACTGCACTTCCTCGGGCAGCGGACCGGCGATCTTTACGCCCGACACCATCGCAAGTTCGCTGAGTTGTTGAATGGCCACATCCGCATCGCCGCGCGTCACGCATTCGCCCGTGAATCCCTTGGGGATGACGGTCGCGTTCGTGTCGATCTGCTGCGCGATTCCGAGCCGCCCGAGCAAGGTCGCGAAGTAGACGCCGCTCGCGCCGCTGCGCGAATACGCAACGGACTTGGCCGCTAGCAGACAGCGCTTCAACTCGTCGACGGTGCGAAGCGGCGGCACAGACGCATCGCTCGCGACCGCCACACCTATCCCGGTGCGCACGATTGCACGCGCCCCGCGCGGGCTCAGAACACGTTGCGCGATGAGATCGTCGATGGCGGAGGTCACCGCGACCATCACGCTCGCACGCTCGCCACGCACGATGCGTTCGAGCAGCACGTTGGTGGGATCGAACGTCGCGTTCACGGCCAAGCCGTGGTGCCTCTCGAAGGCGGGCAGCACGCTTTCCGTGAGCGCGCCTTTCACGGCCAGCGTGCTCATGAGCGTAAGCGGCCTTGTCTCGTGGATCATCGGTTAGCTCCTTCTCTCAGAGACCAAGGCGGCTTTTGAGCCGCCGCACCGCGCTTTGCGGAGCGGCGAACACGGGAACGCGCACCGCTTCCGTCACCAGCGCCTGCGCACGCGAAGTGGAGAAATGCGCGAGCAGGATCGCGTCGTAGCCATGCAGCTTCGCGGCTTCCTGGGCCACGAGCGCGTTGTGTGCCGATGCATCGCCCGCACGCAGTTTCGTCATGGCTTCGGCGGCCACGAACGTATCGAGCGTCGCTTGCGGATTGATGCGCGCGGCTTCCTCGGCGAACTCGGCTTCCATCGTCGGCACAGCCGGGGCGAAGGTCGCGATCATCGCGAGACGGCTGCCGCAGGCAAGCGCGTCCTGAAACATCGCGTCGTTCGGCTTGCAGACCGGCACCGGCAACTCGCGATCCGCTTTCTCTATGGCCGGACCAAACGCCGAACAGGTCGCGAGAATCGCGTCCGCGCCCGCTTCGTAGCCATAGCGCACGAGATTCACGAAGCGCTGCATCAGCGCCGGCGTGAGTTGCTCGTCCGCTGCGCGCGCGGCCGTGAGACCGTCGTCGAGCAGATTGCTCAAGCGCGCTTCGGGCCAGTCCGCTGCGAACGCGCGATGGATAGGCTCCATCGCGACCGGCGTGGCATGCAGCAATACGATCGAAAGATCCTGTCTCATGGCCCGAGCCCCTAGCGCGCCACGCCCGGCGAAGACGAACGCGCGACGAGCGCCTGAATGCCGTCGATGATCGCAACGTGGTCTTCCAGCGGCAACCGGTCGATGGTCATCTGCAGCTTGCCGGGACGATCCACGCGGCTATCGTCGATGGCCTGACCGATCTCCACGGCCGCCGCCAGCACCTCCTTCTCGAACGCGCCGTTGAAATGCGCGAGAAGCGGCTGTGCCAACTCCGGCTTCAACTCCGCGACCGCGCCGAGCAAGCCATACGCGCCCCAGTTGGCGACGCCAGACACGATCAGATAGTCGGCCGGCGTGCGCGCGGCGATGAGCGGCCCGTTCGGGATGTCTGTTTCGACGATCTCTTTCGGCAACACGCCCATGCCGATCTCATTGCCGCCGTCGCCGATCCCGATGGTCTTCCACGGCGCCTGCCATCCTTCGTCGGCGAAGAGGTAGTCGAGCGCGGCGGTGTCGTCGGAGATATCCCAGCCATGCTCGCGATGCGCGCGCCCGTCGGAGCCGAGCGAACAACGTTCGATGGCGATCAGATGCGTAATCGGATGCTCCGCCGTTTCGAGGCGCCTGCGCAGATCGCGCACGGCGGTGTCGTCGACATCGACCACTTCGAGCGCGACCTTGCCCGGCAACACGCGCGTCACGGCCCATGCGGCCTTGGCGCAAGGCGCATCGGTAATGACAGTCACGCGCATGCCCGCTTCGACAAAACCCGCAGCCAGTTGCGCCATGCCGTTGAGCCCGTCCGTTTCGGGCGAAGGCGGCTCGGCATGACGCACGAAAAATCCGCAGACGATGCCGATATGCGGCTCACGTTGTCCCGCAATGCTCGCGGCGGCGCGCGCCAGATTGCCCTTCGCGAAGGCGACCAGACGGCTGATGTCGCGCCGTACTTTCTGGCCGACGAGCGTTTCGATTCCTTCTATTGCGTCGCTCAACTCGTTCTCCTTTATTGGTGTGTCGTGCACGAACGGCCTGTTCGCAGGCGTGCCAGGGTCCTTCCGGGTCAGCGCCAGAATGTGTTTGGAACCTGGGTCGTCAGTGAAGAAGCCGGGTGCTTCGAATTGCTCGTCGATGAGCAACGACCCAACCTTAGCATGTGAATATACGTCGCGTATACTTTTCAAAAAAATAGTTGTTCACGCGCGCAAGAGCGTTATTGAGCAAGGCGAAGGCGTCATAGCCGACATCCTATATACTTCGCATATACGAAATTGAGCGCCTGCGCCAGGGCGGGAAAACGAGAGACTATGCCGAAGCTGAAAACCGCCGCCGCGAAGACCGCCGGCAGAACCGTGTCGCGCAAGACGTCGGCGAAAGCCGCGCTCGTGTCATCCGACGATCCATCGCAATCGATACTCGATGCAGCCGAACCCGTCGCCGCCGAAAGCTCGATGAGCCAAACCGATTCGGCCGTGAACGCCATTCGCTCGCGCATCATCGATCTGACGATTTCGCCGGGCAGCCGTATAGACGAACCCATGCTGCTGAACGACTTCATGCTCGGACGCACGCCTGCGCGCGAGGCCATCAACAGGCTGGTCGCGGAAGGCTTCGTGAATATCGTGCCCAACCGCGGCGGGACCTTCGTGCGCCGGCTCGACTTCGAGGAGATCGGCGAGATTCTCGTCGCGCATCAGCTAGCCGAGAATATCCTCGCGCAGATGATGCGGTTCGAACCGGGACTGGCGGAAGACCTGACGACGATTCAGACGCAATACGTCACGCAGGTTCAGGCGCGCGCGTTTCTGAACATCACCGCGCTCAACGAGAAGTTCCACATGCGAATGAATCAGGCCGTGGGCAATGGCTTTTTCTATGAGTTTGCGCAATCGACGCACCGCCATGTCCGGCGGCTTTTGGTGCATCTCTACAAGATGGAAGCCGAATCGACGCCCGAAGAGCAGGACCTGCAGTTCGACAGGAACTTGCGTGAGCACGACAAGATCATCGATATCGTGAAGCGCAAGGACCGCGCGGCGCTCGTGAAGTATCTGCCCGCGCATGCGCGAGCGACACAGGACAGGTTCGTGCATCTGCTCAAGAGTCGCAATGCCCCGCCGTTCGATCTCAACGTCAAGCAGTTTCCCTGACGCGCCGGTGCATCTTCAATACGCGTACTCGCCGATCACCCGCCTCACTGTCTCGAGCGAATCGCGCAGCACATCGCGCTCGACGGAACCCAGCGCCAGCCGAATGGCATGCGGCACATGCGGCGAAACCGAATAAGGTTCAGCGGTTGCCACCGAAATGCCCTCGCGCATGAGTGACGCTGCGACCTGATCGGCGCGAACCTCTTCCGCGAGCGGCAGCCACACGAAATACGACGCAGGATGACGGACGCATCGCATGCCCGCGAGGATGTCGGCGGCCATTGCCTGGCGATGCTTCGCGTCGCGACGCTTCTCCGCTTCGAGCCGGCGCACGGTGCCATCGGTGAGCCATTCGCAAGCAATTGCCGTCATCACGCCCGGCGTGTTCCAAGTGGTCGCTCTTATAGCGCGTTCAATCGCTTTCATGGCGTCGGCGAATGCCACCACGAAACCCACGCGCAAGCCCGTCGCGACGCTCTTCGAAAGCCCGGAGACATAGACGGTCGACTCCGGTGCGAGAACGGCCAGCGGTGCGGGAGGATCGTCGACGAGGAAGGCGTATGCGGCGTCCTCGATGATCAAAAGCCCGTGCTTTCTTGCAATCGCCACGAGTTGCTTGCGACGATGCGCGCTCATCACCCAGCCAAGCGGATTGTGCAGCGTGGGCATGGCGTAGACCGCCCGCACGCGGCGCCTTCTGCATAAGTGGTCCAGCGCATCCAGATCAGGCCCGGAGCCGGCCGTTGGAATCGGCGCGAGTTCGAGCCCGTGCGCCTCGGCCAGTACCTTGAAGCCGGGATACGTCAATGCATCGGCCGCGACGACATCGCCGGGACGAAGCAAGCCCACGACGGTCGCCGCGAGCCCCGCTTGCGCGCCGTTGACGATGGACACTTCGTTCGCGCTCACCGCAAGCCCGCGCGCCTTCAGATGTCGCGCCACGATTGCCCGTTCATGCGGACGGCCACCGTGAGGCTGGTAACGAAGCAGACTTTCGAGATCGCCCGAAGCGGCGAGCTGGCGCAAGGCGTTGCGCAGCAACTCGGCCTGACCCGGCAGCGACGGATAATTAAAGTTGAGATCGATCATGTCCGATCCCAACACGTGCTGATCGACGCCCAGGCCCGGCGGCAGCGAGATTTCCCGCACGAAAGTGCCGCGCCCGGTCTCGCCGCGCACGAGGCCCATGGCTTCGAGTTCCGCATAGACGCGCGACGCCGTGACGAGCGCGAGGCCCTTCGTGGCCGCAAGCTGGCGATGCGTGGGCAGGCGCGTGCCTGGGCGCAAACGGCCCGCGCGGATATCGGCGGCCAAGGAATCGACGAGCGTCTTGTAGCGGGGCTGGGCCATGCGAAGATGTATCCATGACAATTATTTGATTGTAATGGACTCCAGGTTTAGCATCGGCTCATTCGATCATTCAAACGCTCAACGGTGCGCCATCATGCATATCGCCATTCTCACGTTCGAAGGCTTCAACGAACTCGATTCGTTCATCGCGCTGGGCATTCTCAATCGCATCAAAAAGCCACACTGGCGCGTG
This sequence comes from Caballeronia sp. TF1N1, assembly GCF_022878925.1. NCBI lineage: Bacteria > Pseudomonadati > Pseudomonadota > Betaproteobacteria > Burkholderiales > Burkholderiaceae > Caballeronia > Caballeronia sp. TF1N1. The sequence goes on along the minus strand of NZ_CP084629.1, from coordinate 573,588 downwards.
TCGATTGCGACACCCGAAACGCGCGTGAAGTCGATGAACGGCGTGGTAATCGAAGGCCACATTTCCCTGCGCGAGGCGAGTGACGCGGATGCGGTCATCGTCGGAAGCGGATTGCTGACGCGCGAAGTCGTCGCCAATGCAGCGCTCATGGCGCAGATGCGGTTCGATCCGGCGCGGCAGTTACTCGGCGCGCAGTGTTCGGGCACGCTCGTGCTGGCAAAGCTCGGGTTGCTTGGGGGCGTTCCCGCTTGTACCGATCTGACGACGAAGCCGTGGGTCGAGGCAGCCGGCGTCGATGTGTTGAATCAGCCGTTTTTCGCGAACGGCAATGTGGCAACCGCTGGCGGCTGTCTTGCTTCACAGTATCTGGCAGCTTGGGTTATTGCGCGATTCGAAGGCGTGGAAGCGGCCGAAAGCGCGCTGCATTATGTGGCCCCTGTGGCCGAGAAAGAAGACTACGTTGCGCGCGCCATGCGCAATATCACGCCGTACCTGGCGCTCTCGCCTACGCTTTGATGTGCGGCGAGAGCGCTTCGAATCTTCAAGCGCTCTCGGCCACCGCAATCGGCCGCCCTTCTCGCGCCGACCGATAAATCGCCTCCATCAACACCTGATCGCGCAGACCTTCTTCACCCGGTGTGTCGGGCTGGCGATCATCGCGCACGCACTGCGCGAAGTGGTCGATTTCAAGCACGAACTGATCCTTGAATTCGAGCCGCTGCTCTTCGATCACTTCGAAATCGTCCTTGCGTCGCGCAATGCGCATGCGCTGTCCCTTGTACGCAAACGCGTTCTCGATATCGATCCAGCCTCTTTCCATACGGATACGCATATCCTTCGATTCATGCGCGCCGTAACTGCTTGCGCATTGCGCAATCGCGCCCGACGGAAAGCGTAACGTGAACGCGATTGTTTCCTCCACTTCCCGATAGCGTTCGTCATCGGCGGGATTCACGATCTGCGCATAGACCTCGACGGGTTCCTCGCCGAGCACATGACGCACGCCATTCAAACAGTACAAGCCGATATCCGGCAACGCGCCGCCGCCCGCCAGGGCCGACCTCAAACGCCATTGACCGCCGGGACCTTGCACCTGCGCATTGGTCGCCTCGATGATGCGCGCCCTTCCCAGCTCGCCCGATCGCACGAGCTTCATCGCCGCACTGTTGAAGACTTCGAATTGGCAACGGTAAGCCACCATGAGCTTGACGCCCGCCTTCGCGCAGGCGTCGATCATCTGGCGCGCCTCGTCGGCGGTGTTGGCCATCGGCTTTTCGCATAGCACATGTTTGCCGGCCTTCGCTGCTGCAATGACGTGCGGCAGATGCAAGCCGTTAGGCGTGACGACGTATACCGCTTGAATGTCGGGATTGTCGGCGAGACGCGACATGTCATCGTAGCCAAGTACGGCCGCTTCGTTCACGCCGTATTGCGCGGCAACCGCCCGCGCCTTGTCTGGACTGCCCGACACCAGCCCCGCAACCCGCGCGTGCTTACTGTTCACGAACGCCGGCAAAACCTGTTCGAGCGCCAGACGTCCCAGACCGACGATTGCAAAGCCAACACGTTTGTCCGGCGATGTCGGTGCTGGCGGCGGAGGCGATGGCTTGTCCGCATCGCCCTTCCAGTTCGGGAACTCGACCTTGCCGTCCTTGACGCTGCCCACGTCGATCTCCGCGGGCGCTTGCCATTCGCCGGATGCGGGCAGCTTCGGGCCATCGGCGGTGCCGGGGCCGGTGACGGAATAGGGAGTCGTATCGTTGCCAGACATGAGTAGTTTCTCCATCGTTGAACGATTGCTGGACGAATCGAACAGCAATCAATGCGCGAGCCGTTCCGCGTGCATGGTGCTGCCATACACGGTCGCAGTGAGTGCGCAGACGAGTGCGGCAAGCGCAATGGCCGCCAGCGCACCAGGGCCGAACAGAATATTCAGCACCGTGCCCGCAGCTGCGCCGACGATCCACGATATCCAGCGCAGCATGCCGAGCGCAGCTGCGCCGAACTTGCGGCTAGCGAGTTGCCTGCCGACGCTGATGAACGTACCCGTAATGAACGTGACGCCCGGCTGATCGGCGAGCGCCTGATTGATCGCGCCCATGCCTGCCGCGACGAGACACGTCGTGAGCGGCGAGAACTGCTCGCCCGTGAGCGGCACGGCGCAAGCGAGAAGGATTGCGGTGAGCGTGAGGGACAGGGCGGCGCGCCATCGGGGAAAGCGCGTTCCAAGCCACGCGGCAAGCGTCGTGAACGCAAGAAAGCACGCGATGACGCAGATGAGCGGAATCGTCTTTTCGACCGCGCCTTGAACAAGCGACTGACTCAGCTTGGTGGAATTGCCGGTCATATAGACCGCGAGCCATTCCTTGCTGTGAAGCATGACGAGCGCATCCGTGCCGCCAGCGATAGCAACGAGCACGAAGACCGGAAGAGGCGAAAGAGCGAGCCGTTCGAGTATCGAAGAATTGGGTGAAGGCAAGGCGATGCTCCGTGACTGGCGGCATGGCGAAAGCGGTGCTCCGCGATGCAGGTGCGCGTGACGAACATCGTTCGCCAGGACCCTTTGCCTTGAGCATCGGGCGCAAGATCGATGCCCGACGCTTACCAGTCAGCTTGGCTTCTACCTTCGTTGACTTCTTCAGACTGGCGCGCCACGCAGCCGCATGACTTGGGTTTCACGCACGGCGACCCACAAGATCAGCATGCCGAGTGCCGACAACGCGCTTGCGAGAATGAAAGCCGACGAGTAACCCGCGCCGTACTGAATCAGAAAGCCGGTAATGCTCGGCGAGAGAATGCCCGCGAGATTCGCGAGCAAATGTACGAAGCCGCCCGTTGCGCCAATGCGATCCCGCGGCACGATGTCCTGCAACAGCGACCAGCACGCTTGCGGCGTCATGAAAGCGAAGAGACTCGCCACCGCGATCAACGCGACGGCAGGCGCAAGCGAACTCACGCGCGACACCAGCAACACGCAGATTGCCGCCACGCCAAGTCCCAGAATGATGACCGTCTTGCGCGCGAAGAGCACGTTGCCGGTCTTCTTGTAGAGCGCGTCGGAAATAATGCCGCCGAGCACGAAGCCCGCCGTCGCGCCGAGCCACGGCAGGATGCCGATCACGCTCATGTGCTTGATGTCGAGATGCTGATAGTCCGTGAAGTAGCTCGGCAACCAGGACAAGAAGAAGTACAGCACATAGTTGAACGCGAAGAACGCGGCAGCCACGCCGAGCACCGGCAACGACAGCAAATAGTGCATCACGCCCGCTTGCGAGCCTGCTTCAGCGGAACTTTCCGCGTGATGCGGCACGAGCCTGTCGCTCGCGATATGCGCGGCTTCCTCGCGCGTCACGGCAGGATGATCTTCCGGATGATCGCGAAAGCACCGCAACCAGAACGCAATCCACACGAAGCCGAGCACCGCGATCACGACGAAGGAGATGCGCCAGCCGAACTGCAAAGCGACCAGCCCGACGATCGGTGCGGCAATGGCGGCGCCCAACGGCTGACCAGCGTTCGTGAGACCCACGGCGCGGCCCGCTTCACTGCGCGGGAACCAGTTCGAGATCGACTTGTTGGTCGTCGTGCCCATTGGGCCTTCGGCGACACCGAACGCGACGCGCGCCACCATCAGCGTGGCGAAGTTGCCCGCGAATGCCGTGGCGCCGCAGAACAGTGACCAGAACGCGGCAGCAATGGCGAACACCTTGCGCGGACCAAACTTGTCGGCCGCCCATCCGCCGATAAAGCAGAACACGCAGTATCCGATGAAGAAACTGCTGAACAGCACGCCGAGTTGCGCGTCGTTGATATGCAGTTCGCTCTTGACGAGCGGTGCGACCACGGAGAGCGCCGCGCGGTCCAGATAGTTGAGCATGCCGGCAAAGAACAGCAGCGCGGCGACTATCCAGCGGTAGCGGAATCGCATGTCTTCTCCTGGGGGTGCTATCGAAGCGCGTGAGCAATGCGCGCACGCGAGACCTGACGACGAATCTGTAAAGATACGTCATCATACAAGTCAGTTGCTTGCCTCGCGTCCGTGAAAACCCTACGAACCGCCGGTTTCATGCGGTCCTTCGCACACAGAATGCTTTCCTTACATAGCGCCAAAAGGTGCATTACGATTGACTAGTTGTACGACAACCGGCATCAAGTGGCGTCTATCACCACTTTTCCAAAGTGGCCACCCGATTCGAGATAGGCATAGGCTTCCTGCGCGGCATCGAAGGGAAAGACGGTAAGCGTCAAACCTTGGCCGTCTTGACGATCAGAATTTGATCTCTGAGAGCCGCTGGTTTGCAAGCGCGAGATCGAAGGCGCCGGCATCGAAGTTGCCGCCACACCATTCGAGGAAGTGGTCGTGTTCCTCGTGCGCTGAATCGCCGATTGCTTCGAGGAAGGCGGCATATCCCGGCACGCCGCCAACGTCCTCCGGCGGACATGCGTTCTGTCCGTCGAGGCATAGCGGCTGGCGCATGTCTGGATCAGGCACGAGGGCCTTCTCGACCTTGATCCGATGCTGCCAGTTGTCGCCGTAGTCGTAGATGTAGGTGAACGACCTCAATCCTCCCAGCGCCTTGGCCAGCGTGACCCGTGCTTCATTTAGCATGGGCGGATCGCTCTGGAAACCGAAGTCATCCGGTTCGCCATAGTTGGTTTCGCCGAAGACGAATTCATGCAGGTGGCCTCCATCCCAGCCCATGGCCAGCAGCAGCACGACATGCAGCTTGCCCAGGCGGATAGAACCAGGAACGATGATTCGTCGCCAGATCGCAGGCTTGATGTACTTCAGCTCAACGCGCAGCACGTAATCGGGCACTGGCGACTTGACCAGGCGCACAGCGGGTTTGCGGGTTTGGACCATCGAATAATTACGCGGCTTGCTGTTCGACGTGTTCGGCTGGCATCAGGCGCCACGGCAGCAACTCATCGATGCGGTTGATGGGATGGTCGGCGATGCGCTCAAACACCGTGCGCAGATAGGCAAACGGCTCGATACCGTTCAGGCGCGCCGTACCGATGAGGCTGTAGATCACGGCCGCGCTTTGGCCACCGCCATCGGAACCTGCGAACAGATAGTTGCGCCTGCCCAGAACCAGCGGCCTGATCGCGCGCTCCGCCGTGTTGTTATCCACTTCGACGCGCCCGTCTTCGCAATAGCGTGTAAGTGCGTGCCAGTGCCCCAGCGAGTATCTGATCGCCTTCGCCAGTCCCGACTTCGCCGAGACCTGTGACAGCGTGTGTTCAAGCCAGGCCTTCAGCTCAGTGAGCAATGGGGCGGATCGTTGTTGACGCGCAGACAGGCGCAGGTCCGGTGTTTGACCGCGAACCTCGCGTTCGACAACATATAGCGCCCCAATGCGGCGCAGTGCTTCTTCGGCAATCGGTGAACTGTCCAGCTTGTACAGGTCGTAGAATTTGCGCCGGGCATGCGCCCAGCATCCGGCCTCGATGATCGTGCCGTCACGATACAGGGCGTCGTACCCGCTGAAAGCATCTGCCTGCAGAATTCCCGTATAGCCCGCCAGATGTTCCCGAGGTCGCTCACCTTTGCGGTCGGGTGAGTATCTGTACCAGACTGCTGGTGGCGCGCGGCTTCCCGCTGGGCGGTCATCGCGCACATAGGTCCACAGACGCCCCGTGCGCGTCTTGCCACGCCCCGGCTCCAGCACAGGAACGGGCGTGTCGTCGGTATGGATCTTGTCTGCGTCGAGCACGTAACGACCGTGTGCATCGGACAGCGGCTGCAGCAGCGCGGCTCCTTCGCGCACCCACGACGCCAGTGTTGCCCGGTCCAGTTCGATGCCCGCGCGGCGAAAGATGCCGGCCTGCCGGTATAGCGGCGTATGGTCAGCGTACTTCGCGACGACGACCTGTGCGAGTAGTCCGGCACCCGCCATCGATCGCGCTATCGGTCGCGAAGGCGCTGGCTCCTGCACCACTGCAGCACAGCGCGGACAGCTTAGCTTGGGACGTACGTGACGTAGCACCTTGAAGTAACCGGGCACATAGTCAAGCACCTCCGAGACGTCTTCACCGAGCGCGCGCATCTGCTTGCCGCATTCCGGGCATCCGCAATCGCCCGGTGCATGAACAACAGTTTCCCGGGGGAGATGGGCAGGGAAGCGCCGTGGCTTGCGACGCAGCGGAACAACGTCCGTTGTGGCCGATGTATCCGAAGTCGTGTCGGCATCGGGCACCTTCGCCGTTGCGACGATGGCCGATTCTGGAGCGGCAAGCTCACCGAGCGCGAGCTGCAGCTGGTCCATCAATTCGGTCATACGCTCCGATGAACGGCCATACTGCCATCGCTTCAGTCGCGAGATCTCGGCCAGCAACTGCGCGATGGTCTCGTCACGCGAGGCAACGATGCGCTTGAGGGCGGCAATGTCGTCGGGCAGATGGCTGGCTGGCATGCATGCCAGTGTAATTGAAGACCGTGCGCTTGTGGACTCCCACACCCTGCGTTACGCCGCGTGCGTCGGCTGCCACGTCCGTTCTGGATGTCGCCAGTCAATCCCCTCGAGCAGCATCGACAACTGCGCCGCAGATAGATGGACTGTTCCCGAGTTCGCCTGTGGCCACACGAAGCGTCCGTGCTCAAGTCGCTTCGCGTACAGGTTCATGCCGTCGCCGCTCCACCATAAAATCTTGATGAGGTCACCGCGACGCCCACGAAAAAGGAAGATGTGACCTGAGAAGGGATCACGTCCCAGTGTCGATTGCACCAGCCCGGCAAGTCCATCCATGCCCCGGCGCATATCGGTAACGCCCGCTGCCAGCCATACGCGGGTACCGCTGGGTGGAGCAATCATGCTGGCATCAGGCAGCGCAGCACGAGGCGCAACTGCACTGGATCGACCATACCCGTGACGCGCACACGGGCACCGTTCAGTTCGATCTCGATGCCCGACGCTGACTGTAGGCTCTCGCGATGTGGCTCGACCGGCTGCAGTGCCAGTGACGCCGGCGCGCTCTGCTCGTCTGTCGGTGCTTCAGGTAGCGCAACTGGCAGCAACACCGCCGTGCTGTGCGCCACCTCGTCAAACAGGCCCGCCCGCAGTTGCCGGCGCCACTTGAACACCATATTGAGATTCAGCCCGTGCGCCTGCGCGAGCTTCGCTACCGAAATACCCGGCTCGCTCGCCGCAACGGCAACTTGCCGTCGGTACTCCGGTGCGTAGTTCGGTCGGCCCTTGCGGCTCGATGGTCTCGCACTCCTTGCGTCCAAAGTAGTCCCCACCACTTGAAGTAACGGGTATCACTTTGTACAACGGCTTCAGGTCTGTCCATGCGGCCATGAAATAACGCTTACGAAAGACGCGATCGATCACCGGTTCGATTCGGGACTGTGCGAGGGCCTTGACCGCATTGGCGAGATTGGCCGTCGAGCCAGTCTGATTACCGACAATGCGCAAGGTCTTCACCATGACCTTGAGCAAGGGCATCTTCGTTTCCTCGCCGCCTATCAGCCCGACGACGAAGATCGTTCCACCGATTGCCGCCGCGTTCACCGAGCGCTCGAAAGTCGCCACGCCGACGGTTTCCACGACGAGATCCGCGCCACGCCCTTCCGTGGCTTCGAGCAACGCGACGTCCCACGCGGGCGTGGTCCGGTAGTTGATGATGACGTCCGCGCCCAGCTTGCGCGCGCGGGCGAGCTTCTCGTCCGATGAAGACGCGATGATCACGCGCGCGCCCGCCGCCTTGGCAAGCGGCAGCGCAAACAGACTCACACCGCCCGTACCCAGCAACGCCACGGTGGACCCCGGCCGCACATTGCCCGCGACGATGGCGTTCCATGCGGTCGTCGCGGCGACTGGCAAACTTGCGGCCTGCACGAACGGCATGGCAGCGGGAATGGCGACGAGCGCGGTAGCGGGCACGACCGCATATTCCGCGAGCGAGCCCGGCATGGTGACGCCGCGAAGACGCTCGCCGTTCGCTACCGTGAGCGGTCCTGCAGCCCAATCCACGATCATTCCGGCGATCACGCGATCGCCCGCCTTCCAGCCTTTCACGCGCGATCCGACCTCGACGATCTCGCCCGCGCCATCCGCACCCGGCACGAAGCTCGCGTCCACGTTGCCGAAGCGCGCGTTCGCCACCATGAGATCGAGATAGTTGAGTCCCGCCGCGCGAATGCGGATGAGCACTTCGTCGCTTTCCGGTACGGGCTCGAGTGCGTTATCGGTCAACGTCAATTCGTAGGGCTTGCCTGCCTTCAGTCGATACGCTTTCACGGTGCGCTCCTTTTTCGTTAAGCACAGAGGTCATGCTAACGAAGACGCGCCTCTATAATCGACCCATACTGCATAACATTCGTGCATGGGGTGCATCAATGAACGGCATCGAAACGGATCAGGTTCAGGCGTTTCTCGCGGTGCTCGCGACCGGGAGTTTTACGGCGGCAGGCCGCCAGTTGGGGCGCGACGGCTCGGTCATTTCCCGACGTATCGCGGAACTGGAAACGCGTCTTGGCATTCGTTTGCTCGAACGGTCCACACGCCGCGTATCGGCGACGGAAGCAGGCACGCGTTATCGCGATCGCGTGCGCGAAGCGTGGGACGTCATGCGCGATGCGGAAGACGAAGCGCGCTCGCAAGCTGCGACGCCGCGCGGACTCTTGCGCATCAGCTTGCCCGCAGGGTTCGGGCGCATGTGGATTGCGCCGCGCATGCCGGAGTTCCTTGCGCGCTATCCTTCGCTCGATGTCGAATGCACGTACACGGACCGTTATGTCGATCTGATCGAAGAACGTTTCGATGTAGGCGTGCGTATCGGCAAATTGGAAGACAGCCGGCTTGTCGCGCGGCCGCTTGCGACCATGCGGCGCTTACTGTGCGCATCGCCGGATTATCTCGCCGCGCGCGGACGTCCCACGAAGCCCGAAGACCTGATGCGCCATGAATGCATCGGCTTTTCGCGGCTCTCCACGCATCCGGTATGGCATCTGAAACGCGACGACATGCACCGCGCCATTCGCATCAACGCGAGAATGACGACCGATGAGATCGATGCCGTGCTGCATGCGGCACGCGCGGGCGTCGGCATCATGTACGGGACGGACTGGCTCGTCGGCCGGGAATTGCAGAGCGGAGAGCTGGTGCAAGTGCTGCCCGGCTGGAAGGTGGACGCGGGCGAACAACTCAGCGTGGTGCGCGCGTCTTCCAAGCATGCGGCCGCGAAAACGCGTGCGTTCATCGACTGGGTGGTGCAATCGTTCGAGACGCCGCCGTGGGGGACTACGCGCAGACGTCGAGCGAAGTAAGACGCGCGCGGCGGCAGTATCGATTATCTAAAGCGGTCCGCGGAGAAGCGCTCGATTGCGCCGGGGCTCTTGCCGTGAATCAATCGCGCGACCATGTCGCCCGTGGTTCCCGCCAGCGTGATGCCGAGATGCTGATGCCCGAACGCGTAGATCACGCGCTTGTCCGCCGAAGATGGTCCGATCACCGGTAAGTAGTCCGGCATGGTCGGCCGGATACCGAGCCAGCTACTGGACACGGGCGCTTCGATATCCACGTTGCGGCGGATGCTTCGTTCGATGAACGCCGTGCGCGAAGGGTTCAACGGTGACTTGATCCCGCTCAACTCGATAGTCCCCGCAGCACGCAGCCGCAGGTCCCGCAACGGCGTCATATAGAAGCTCGACTCAACGACGCAAGTCGGCCGCGTGAACATCGGCTCATCCAGTTGGAACTCGACGTGATAACCGCGCTCCGCGCCAAGCTGGATGGAATCGCCCATTTGCGCCGCGAGCTTCGCGGACCATGCGCCGCCCGCAATCACCACTCTGTCGGCGTGTCGCGTTTCGCCGGCAGCGGAACGCAGGCAGATGCCCGCGGTGCTGCTCGAAATATCGCTGACCTCCATGCGTGCGTAACGCTTCTCGTCGATCAGCGGTTTGGCCAGCGCCTGCACGAAGCCTTGCGGATCGACGAGATGGCACGCGGCAGGAAATAGCACGCCGCCCACCGTGCGCTGCTGCATGGCGGGTTCCAGTTGCGTGAGTTCGGCCGCGCTTATCACCTCTTGACGAATGCCGAGCAAGCCACGCAGTTTGATATCGCCCGCGGCGCGCTCGAACGCTCCTTGCGTGCGATAAGAGTAGAGACAGCCATCGCGCCGAATGAACGACTCAGCATGTGGATTGTCTTCGAGAAGCGGCGCATATCCCTCGTGCGTACCATGCAGCAACGACGCAAGCGCTTCGCTATTGGCGACATAAGCGCGCCGGTTGCATTGCCCGAGAAACGCAGCGAGCCATCCCGCATAGCTTCCCAGGCGCGACCAGCGAATGGAAAGCGGCGAGTCCGCGCCGAACAGCAAGCCGGGAATGTCGCTCCAGATTTTCGGCTGCGGCACGGGCGTGCATGCGTAGTCCGCAATGGTGGCCGCATTGCCGAACGAAGCGCCGCCCGCTATCTCGCCCTTATCGACGAGCATCACGTCGAGACCCGTTCTTCGCAACCACAGCGCGCACGCAACGCCGACCACGCCCGCACCGATCACGATGACTTCGCGTCTTCCCTCACCCGACATGACTTGCCCTCTTGCATTGACTTGATTATCGCGCTTCGTTTCACCAGAAGCTGCGCGTGAGACTGAACGGCGTGTCGCGCGCATCGCTCTGGCTCGTGATCATCGACGTAATGAGATCGGCCGAGCCGCACGCAAGCGTCCAGCCGAGCGCGCCGTGTCCCGTGTTGACGAAAAGACGCGGCACCGCCGTCGGTGAAATGATCGGCAATCCATCTGCCGCCATGGGCCGCAGCCCGCACCAGGGCCGCACTTCGGCAGGCATCCGGACCTGTGGAAAAAGCCGCGTCAGCGCGCGTTTCAGGTTCTCCACGCGACCGGGCCGCAGCGTCTTGTCGAAGCCATCGAATTCGACGGTGCCCGCCACGCGCAGCATGTCCTTGAGCGGCGTTACGCCGATATGCTCGTAATCGTCGACGATAGGCCGTTGCGGCAGAAATCCCAGTTCGTCGGCACGGAGCGTAAGCGAATAGCCTTTGACGGGCGCCATCGGCAGGCGCACGCCGAGCGGGCCGACGAGCGACGGAGACATCGCGCCCGCGCATATCACGACGCTATCCGCGCTCAAATAATCGTCGGCGAGACGAACGCCGGCAACAGAACCGCGCTGCAGGTCGATACCGCTCACCGCGCTTCCCCACCGAAACGTCACGCCTTCGTGTTCGGCTGCGGCGGCGGTCGCGACGCTGAACGCATGCGCGTCGCCCCACGCATCGGATTCGAGCAGGAGCGCCGTGCCAATGCTATGTGCAATGCCTCCGAGCGATGGTTCGAGCGCCACGCTTTGCGCTGCATCGAGTCGCCTGACCTTTGCGCCCATGCGCTCGAGCATGCGCGCGAACGATTCCGCGCGCCGCTCGGCGTCCTTGCCGCGAATCAGTTCAAGCAGGCCGCCACGCTGGATGCCCGCGTCTATGCGCTTCTGGCCGAGCAGACGCTCCATGGCCGCGAGGCTTTGCTGACCGAACGCGGTGAGCGTCGCAGCCGTCTTGTAGTACTTGGCCGCGCGGCAGTTGGCCAGAAAGCGCACACCCCACATGCCGAGACCGGGGATTGCGCGAGGCCGCAGCAGAAGCGGCGCATCTTCGCGGCCGAGCCATTTAAGCAATTGCATCGGCGTGCCGGGTGAAGACCACGGCAACGCGCTGTTGGCCGCGAGCAAGCCGCCGTTGGCGAAGCTGGTTTCCAGGCCTGCTTCACGGCGGCTGTCTATCACGGTGACGCGGCAGCCCGCGCCCGCAAGCGCGAGCGCGGTCGTCGTCCCGATGATGCCCGCACCGATGACGATCACATGCTTCATCAGGCAACCTTGCTCACATCGGCATGAGCCAGGATTTCGATCTTGCCGCCTTGCACCATGAGATCCGCGATGATGGTCGCGCGGTTCGGATACGGCTTCGTGAAGAAGCGGCGATAGACCTCGTTCATGCCTTCGAAATAGCTCTTGTCCGTCAGAAAGACCTGCACCTGCGTGACGTCGTCCATGGTCGCGCCCGCCGACTCGACGATCTGCTTGAGATTCGCGAACGTCAGTTCGGCTTGCGTGGCGATGTCGCCGTCTTCGATCGAACCGTCCGCGCGAATGGGAATGCTCGCCGTGTAGAGCGTGCCGTTCGAGACGGTCGCCCATTCGACCGGCGCGCTTCCGTTGGGCAAGCCGGTTTCGATGACCTTGCGCATACACTTACTCCTTCTGTTCTGTCTTGAGAGACACTGGTTGGGAAAGACCGCCGTATCAGCCGTGAGCAGGCTGACGTCGCTCGATATGACGCATCAATTGCGACAGCGGATAACACAGCACGAAATAGAACGCCCCTACGGTGACGTAGATTTCGAACGGCATGAAATACTGCGAGCTCAAGTCCTGAGCGCGCAGCATGAGGTCGGGCGCGGCGATGAGCGAGGCCACCGACGTGTCCTTCAGAAGCGAGATGGCGACATTGCCCGAAGGCGCGAGCACCAGCCGAATGGCTTGCGGCAGCACGACCCAGCGCATGGCCGCGCCGCTCGTCATGCCGATGCTCGCGGCTGCTTCGCTTTGTCCGCGTGGCACCGCTTCGATGCCCGCGCGAAAGATCTCCGCGAAATACGCGGCGGCGTTCATGCCGAGACCAAGCACGGCGGCCTGATACGAATCGAAGCGAATGCCAATGGCAACAAAGCCGAAGTACACGAGAAAGAGTTGCACGAGCGCGGGCGTGCCGCGAAACACTTCGATATAGACACGTGCTATACGCGCGGCCATGCCACGACTGCCCATCCTGACGATGGCGAGCACCATCCCGAGCACGACGCCAATAGCGATGGCGCCAAGCGCCAGACGCAGCGTTGCCCATGCCGCCTGAAACAGCTCGTCGTGCATGGAAGACCAGAGTTCGGAATAGTTCATGACAGCGCCGCCCTCGGTTTGCCGAGTCCGCGCTCGGTCGCCGTCGAAAGACGCGACAACGCCAGACTCAGCAGCAGATAGATGATCGCCACGATGAAGTAGATGAGGTTGGTCTGATATGTCTCGCTCACGAGCATCCTTGCGCGGAACACGAGTTCCGGCACCGCGACGGCGGAAGCGAGCGACGTATCCTTCAATAGCCCGATGGCGAAGTTGGCGAGCGCGGGCAAGGCGAGCCGCATCGATTGCGGCAACACGACGGTTGCGAGCGCCATTGGCCATGTCATGCCGATGGCAAGCGCCGCCTCGCGTTGGCCTCGGTCGACGCCGTTGATCGACGAACGGAACACCTCGGAGAGAATCGCCGCGCCGTTGAGACCGAAGCCGAGCGTTGCGGCCACGAATGCGGGCAGCGTGACGCCGATCCGTTCGAGCCCGAAGTACAGCACGAACAACTGCGTCAGCAAGGGCACGTTGCGGAACAGTTCGAGATAGACGTTCGCCACCGCCTTCAACACGACACTGCGCGACAACCGCATGAGCGCGATCACGAAGCCCAGCAAGAAGGCCACGCAGAACGCGCTCGCGGTCAGCACCACGGTGGTCACCGCGCTCACGCACAACACGCGCACGAAATACGGCAGAAAATGCAGGCTGTGAGCCCACGCGGTGAGAAGCGCCATGTCAGTGCTCCAGCACCGCGCGCAAAAACGCGCGCGTGCGTTCGACCTTTGCATCGTGAAAGATCTGCCGTGGCGGTCCTTCCTCGACGATCTTGCCATCGGCCATGAACACGACCTTGTCGGACACGCTTTCAGCGAAGCGCATCTCGTGCGTCACGATGATCATCGTCATGCCTTCGTCCGCGAGCTTGCGCATGACGCCGAGCACTTCGCCCACGAGCTCGGGATCGAGCGCGGAAGTCGCTTCGTCGAAAAGCATGAGCCGCGGCTTCATGGCGAGCGCGCGCGCAATGGCCACGCGTTGTTGCTGGCCGCCCGACAATTGATCGGGAAACGCGTTGCGCTTCTCGTCCATGCCCACTTTCGTTAGCAACGCACGCGCTTCGTCGATCAACTCGCGGCCGCTGCGCTTCTGCACCTTGCGCGGTCCGAGCAGGACGTTGTCGATCACACTCAGGTGCGGAAACAGGTTGAAGCGCTGGAACACCATGCCGATATTCGCGCGCATGGCGGCGAGTTCGCGGCCCGACATCGCTTGCCAGCCGTCACCGTGACGACGCTCGCCGATAGCCGCGCCGTCGATGAAGATATGCCCCGCGCTCGGCGTCTCGAGAAAGTTCACGCAGCGCAACAGCGTGGTCTTGCCCGAGCCGCTCGGTCCGATCAGCGACACCTTTTGCCCCGGCATCACATCGAGGTCGATGCCCTTCAACACATGATGCGTGCCGAAGGACTTGTGCAGGCCGTCGATACGCACGAGCATGCGCGTATCGACCGAAGGAGTGGCGCTTAGCGTCGCAGACATATCGCGGTGTCCCATGATGATCCGGCCTTCAGGCGAAGGCTTTGCTGAAGTCCCGCGAATCGTGCGCGAACGGGCCAATCAGCGCGCCCTTCGCGTCGCGGTCCACGCCGGTGCGCGGGTCGGTCGGCAACGGCTGCAAGTAGTCGGGATTATCGATCCCGTACTTCGCGAGAATCGGCTTGATCTGGTTGGTGCGCCAGAGCCAGCGCACGCCTTCGTTGATGCCGTCGAACAGGTCCTTCTTGTCCGGACTCACGCCCCAGATCGACGCGAACTTGCCCGTGAGGCTGGGGTACGCTGCGTCGAAACCGATGGGAATCTGTTTCAGTCCCCACGACGGATTCTGCTGGATCATGTAGTCCACGGTCGGCGCGTCGAGCACGGCAAAGTCGAGACGCCCCGCGACGACATCGCGCAAGCACGAGTCGATACCGTCATACAGTTTCACTTCGACGATGCCCGGAACCTTCTTCATGTCGGGCACGACCGAATAACCCGTCGCCGTGCCGATGGTGTGCCCGCTCAAGTCCGCGATGGCAAGCGAACTCTTCTGCGTCTGGTTTTGCCGCATGATGACGTAGGCGCCCGTGTAGAAAACGGGATCGGTGAGCAACAACAGTTTGGCGCGGATCGGCGTCCACGCGAAGTTGCCGCCGAACCAGTCCACGCGGCCCGACTTCACCGCTTCGATCACGGCGGAAAAGGTCATCTGCTGCACGTCGATCTTCAGTTGCAGACGCTCGGCGATCAACTGCAGCATGTCGAAGTCCGTTCCCACGAGCTTGCCGTCGCGCACGGATGCAATCGGCATGTCGCCGAGGCACGCAGCCGTCAGATAGCCGGGACGCACGGTTTTGATCGGTGCGAGCGTCGGTGCGGCAAGTGCCGCGCGACCGAGCGTACTTGCGCCGAGTCCCGCGACGACCCCGTAGCCCGCCGTCTTGAGAAAGCCTCGCCGGGATGACTTGAGTGCGTCGATGGCGTGGGTGAGAGGATCGTCGAACATGGTGGTCAGCCCTTCCTGAATGGATTGATCGGGTAACGTCGGCGGATTTTGCGTATATGCAAAACCATGAAAACCATCCTATTGAGCTAAAATTTGATGGTCAAGAAAAACTTTTGCATATACGCAAAAACATGCAAACGCCGGGCGCCTATGTCACCATGTCGTGATGGCGAAGTGGCGGCTGCCCGCATATCGAACGAATACAAGAGACACCATGCAAACAGAAAATCGCCCGCGGAAGGCGGCGCAGAGAACGAGCCCTGCGGCAAAGGCGGCGGTCGTGCGCAAGCCCAAGCGCAAGCCAGAAGCCGAGGCGGCGCCCGCACCCGCGCCTGTTGAAGAAACAAGCGAAGCGAGTCCCGGGGAGACCATCGCGCATCATCGGCACGCGCGGGGCATGACGCTCGCGGCGTTGTCGGAGTTGTCGTCGGTGGCGATCTCGACCATCTCGCGTATCGAGAATGGCCGTATATCGCCGACCTATTCGGTGTTGTCGCGGCTAGCGAAGGCGCTCGATATCCGTTGGCCCGACATGGTCGGCGGCAACGAAAAGTCCTTTGCGCAAGGCTGTCGGGCAGTGAGCCGCGCGGGTCATGGCGTGAAGCATCCGACCTCCACCGGTATCTTTGAATGGCTCGGCGCGGACCTCGTGACGAAGTCGATGGAGCCGACGCTCATCGAAGCCAGTGCCGATACCGGCAAGCATGTGCTCTCGGCGCATGACGGACAGGAGTTCATCTACGTCACCGATGGCTCGTTGATATTCATGATGCGCGACTACGCACCGCTCATGCTCGAAAAAGGCGACAGCGTGTATTTCGATGCAGCCACGCCGCACGCATGCTATGGCGTCAAGATGCCGGCGCGCTATCTGTCGATCGTGGCAAAGCCGTGAGCTTGCGCGGTTGCGGTGTTGAGCGTATCCGAAGGACGCATGCCGAAAAGCTTGCGATAGTCGAGCGCGAACTGGCTGAGGTGCCAGAAACCCCATGCAGCGGCGGCGTCCTGAACGGTTTGCGTCTTTCGCGCGGCACCGGCATATCGTAGCTGACGTCGCGCACCGTTGAGGCGTATGGCGCGCAAATAGACATTCGGCGCCATGCCGAATGCTTCCTGAAAACAGTATTGAAGCGTGCGGCGGCTCACATGCAGATGCGTGCACAGTTCGGGCACGTTCACGGCGCGGTCGTGATTTTCGAGCACATAGTGACGCGCTTGCGTTGCGATCGCATGACGACGCGAGGCCACGGGCAGCGCGACCGGCTCGCCGCATTGCAGCGCGCCGCACTCGAAGAGCCACGACAACAAGGACGAGCGCATCGACGTGGTCGGTGTGATTTCGCCTCGCAACATGGTCATGAGCGATGCCGCGAGTCGCGCACGTTCTCCCGCACCCACGACGACGATCTCACCGCGCGACGTGGCGCATTCGAGATCGATATGCTCGACGTCTTCGGCATGACGGCGCAGCGCATCATGCGTTGCAACCACGCCGAGAATTTCGTAGCCGGACGGCGTCAACAGTTCGAACTCGACGCCGCCCGGGCGAACCGCAAGCGCGTTTTCATCGATGGCGCGCGACTGTATGCGCCCGGCGCCATCGCGCAAGAGCGGAATGCCGAACCAGCACGCATCGACCGGCACTTCGCAGCTTTGGCGCAAGGTCTGGCTCGTCGTCTCGCGAAACAACTGCACGTCGTCGAAGTCGATCTCGGCAAGCGTGCCGACGAAGCGTCCGGCGCTCAACTGATCGTAGACCTGCCGCCAGCCGCGCAGATTGCCCGCCTGCTCGTCCGCATCGTGCGAGACGAGCCGATGCACGCACGGACCGCGCGGCGCGTCAGCATTCGGCTTGGATGGTCTCGCTTCGCTTCTCATGGGACGAATATAGATCGCCAAAATGAAGTATGTCGTTCAGGCGTGGCACGCAATCGACGTCAGTGGTTCTTTCGCGGCGATAGCTGCGTCGCTGTCGTCCTTGAGCGCGACGCCAGTAAGGCCCAGACGACGCGCATGCGTCAGCAGATAATGCAGCTTGTACGCGGCCGCGTCGTGGTTCAAACCTTCCGGACGCACGTTGGATATGCAGTTGCGCTCGGCGTCGCTGCGGCCTACCGCTGGCGCGTAAGTCACGTAGATGCCGAGACTGTCCGGCGAGCTCAGGCCCGGCCGTTCGCCGATCAACATCACGACGATACTCGCGCGCATTACTTCGCCGATCTCGTCGGCGAGCGCGACGCGTCCTTGCCGCGCGATCACGACAGGTCCGATGTTCCAGTCGTCGAGTCTCGAAAGAATCGCCTGCAAGAAAGGCACGGCCTGCTTCGATGCGGCAAACGCCGACAAGCCGTCCGCGATCACGAAGAGCACGTCATGGTCTCGTGCACACGTTGCGTCGAGCAATGCGCGGCTTTCATCGGCGAGACGGCGGCCAAGGTCGGGGCGACGCAGATAATGCGCGCGATCCGGCGCCGCGCTATGCACATCGACGACGTTCGCAAAGCCGGCATCGGCAAGACGCGCGCGAAGTGCGTCGACATCGAGGGGATGATGCACGGCGTCGCGCGCCTGCGCATGCGCGAGATTGAACGCAAGCAACGGTTCGGTCGGCATGCCACTGCCCGCGCGGCCGAGCGCAATGCGCGCGTTCGTGAATTGCCGCAACGACTGCCACGGGTTCTTGACGAGCGTATCGCTCATGCGGCCCCCATCCATTCGCGCGATGCTTCGAGCAAGGGCTGACGCGTCGCCGAATCGATCAATGCGCCACGCGCATTGGCTATCTGCATCGTTTCGAGCCAGGTTTCGAACTCGGGCGCGCGGCGCAGGCCGAGCACTTCGCGCGCATAGAGCGCGTCGTGGAACGAGGTGCTTTGATAGTTGAGCATGACATCGTCCGCGCCCGGCACGCCGATGATGAAGTTGATGCCCGCGACACCGAGCAACGTGAGCAGGCTGTCCATGTCGTCCTGGTCCGCTTCGGCGTGATTGGTGTAGCAAATGTCGCAGCCCATCGGCACGCCGAGCAGCTTGCCGCAAAAGTGATCTTCGAGACCGGCGCGCATGATCTGCTTGCCATCGTAAAGATACTCGGGACCGATGAACCCAACCACCGTGTTGACGAGCAGCGGTTCGAACTTGCGCGCGACGGCATACGCGCGCACTTCGCAGGTCTGTTGATCGACGCAATGATGCGCGTTCGCCGACAGCGCGCTGCCTTGTCCCGTCTCGAAGTACATCACATTGTCGCCCACGGTGCCGCGTTTGAGCGAGCGCGCGGCTTCGAACGATTCTTGCAGCAACGCGAGCGAAATGCCGAAGCTCGTATTGGCCTTTTCGGTGCCCGCAATCGACTGAAACACGAGATCAACAGGCGCGCCCTTCTCGATGGCCGTGATCGTGTTGGTCACATGCGTGAGCACGCAGGACTGCGTCGGTACGCCGAAGCGCTCGCGAAATTCGTCGATCATCACGAGCAGGGTCGTGATCGCGGCAAGATTGTCGCTGGCGGGATTGATGCCGATGACGGCATCGCCGCAACCGTACATCAGGCCATCGAGCATGGATGCCGCGATGCCCTTCACGTCATCGGTCGGATGATTCGGTTGCAGACGCACCGACATGCGCCCCGGCAAACCAATGGTATTGCGAAAGCGCGTCACGACCGGCCGCTTGCGTGCAACCGCGATGAGGTCCTGATTGCGCATCAGCTTCGACACGGCCGCGATCATTTCGGGCGTGAGACCAAAGGTGATGCGTTCGAGCGCGGCGGTATCGGTCGTGTGGCTCAAGAGCCAGTTGCGGAAATCGCCGACGGTGAGATGCGCGATGTCCGCAAAGGCCTCGCGCGAGTGTTCATCGACGATCAGCCGCGTGACTTCGTCCTGCTCGTAGGGAATGAGCGGTTCTTCGAGGAACCTTTGCAAGGGCACGTTCGCCAGCGCTAGTTTGGCGGCGACACGTTCTTCCTCGCTCGTCGCGGCCACGCCCGCAAGTTGGTCGCCCGAGCGCATAGGGCTTGCCTTTGCCAGCAGGGTTTTAAGGTCGGCGAAGCGGTAGGTGCGCACGCCGATCGTTTCGGTAAAGCTCATGGGCGGCTCGCTCTTGGAAGGCCTCGTCGAAGGCAATCCTAGCGGCTCAAAAACCGGGGAGTTATCGAAAATCGGCAAACTTGGGCGATGCGCGCGGCTTCGCCCGAGGTTCATCGCGCGCTTAAGCCTTCAGCTTCTCAACCAGTTCACCGAAGCCCTGCAATACGATATCCGGCTCCATCGCCGTGCAACGCGCCTTGTCGCCGTAGCCATACGCGGCCCAGCAAGCAATGGCGCCGATGTTGCGTGCAAGGCCCAGATCCGCTTGCGTGTCGCCGACGACGGCAATCTCACCGCGGGGCACATGCGGATAGCGAGGCGCGATAAGTTGCTCGTAACACGCCGCATCCGGCTTCTTTGGCAAGCCGAGTGGGTCGCATACGAGCATGTCGAAGAAGTGGGTAATACCGTAATGATCGATTGCCTTCTTCACCGACGCTTCCGCCTTGTTGCTCGTGATCACCAGGGCAACGCCCAAGGTCTGCAACTCCGTGAGCACGCGTTCGACATCGGCGAAAAGCTGCGTATGTTGCAGTCCACGTTCGACGTAATACGCGCGATACGTGGCCGCCCATTCATCCGCTTGAGCCACGCTCAGACGCGAGCCCATGAGCTGCTGCATGGCCTCGGACATGACCACGCCCGCTTCGATCACGTGCTCGATGCGCGCGGCATCGGGCCGCTCCACACCGTAATGATCGAAGGTCAATTCGATGCAGGTGCGAATTGCGTCATGCGTGGCGCACAACGTTCCGTCGAAATCGAGCAGGCAGAGTTTGATCATGCTTGGGTCATGTGCCTCAGGCCTTCACGATGCCCAATGCGACCAGCGCTTGTGCGACTGCCGCGCGCATTGGCCAGCTCCATTCGGCTTCGTGCTCTTCGGTATAGCCTTCGAGCACGCTGCCAGCCGCCACCGCGCCGGGATCGGCAATGGCATACGTAAAGATGAGCGAGTTGTCGCGCGGACGGCGCGGCAGGTCCACCGGATGCTGCTCGTAAATGAGCTTGCCCAGATTGCCGTATTGCACATTGGCGCCGCGATAGCTGGCATAGCCCGCGGCCTTGGCCAACTGCATGGCGGTGATGGTGCGCGCGGGCGCCTGATAGTGCGCGACGAGCATCTTCCGCTGCCCTTCGCTGACGGGCAAGATAGCCTTGAACGCCGCGATGTAGGCGTCCACTGCCGCATCTCCCGCGCCGGTCGCCGGTCCCATTTCCGCATCGATCGCCGCACGCACGGTGCGTTCGGCGTCGTCGAGCGTCTCTCCGGTTTCCTTGAACGCGGCCTTCTGATCCTTCCACGCCCAACATTGCGCGACACCGTTGGACGCGTTCTTGATAACCAGCTCATAGCCCCGGTACGTGACCGTCGATCGACTCATTCCAGCCCCTGAACAAAGATATCTTTTCGAGCGCGAACGCGGCTTGCTTGCCTGTTCGCATTCGATTCCACGAGGGACAAGTATATCCGGTCGATGCTTCCAGCATGGTTGCAGCGCTGCGCGGCTCACTGGATTCGGTTACGCTTGGCTTTTTTTTGGCACTTCGGGCCTTTGCCTGAAGCCTCTTTATCGAACGCTCATGAACACGCCACAAGCCGATTACGCTCTGAATCTCGACATCATGTCCGCCGACGAAGCGGCCGCGCGCCTGCCCGCATCCGTGCTCGCGTCGCTGAACGGCGCAAACGTCGATGTGTTTCGCGTGCCCGACGACGCCTCCGATACCGCCGCCTGCAGCGCGCGCTTCGGTATCGATCTCGACGACTGCGCGAACACCATCGTCGTGCGCTTCAAGAAGGACGGAGGCGAACAGTTCGCCGCTATCGTCACGCTGGCGACGCGCCGGCTCGACGTGAACGGCGCGGTCAAACGCGAACTCGGCGCGCAACGTATTTCGTTCGCTTCGCGCGAAGCGGCCACGGAGTTGTCGGGCATGGAGTACGGCGGCATCACCTCGTTTGGCTTGCCTGAGTCGATGACCGTGCTCGTGGAAGCGTCCGTGATGGAGCGCGAGCGCATCGTGATGGGCGCAGGTATCCGCGAGGCAAAGCTGCTGCTCGCGCCGCAGCGTTTGCTCGCACTGCCGCAAGTGATCGTGGCGGCGTTGGCCGTGTAGCCTGGGATTGCTGTCAGTTCTTCGCCAGTTCGCAGAACCGAATGCGATTGCCGAACGGATCGGCGACTTCCATCACGCGTCCCCAGTCCACGCTTTCGACGCCGGGCTTCGCATATCGATACGCCTTCGCTTCCAGCTCGCGATGCAACGTATCGATATCTTCCATCGGCACGAAGATAGTCGAACCGGGTGTTGCATCGCCATGATGCTCGCTCAAGTGCAACGTGAGGTCCGAGCGCCTGATCTGCGCGTAGAGGGGAAAATTCTCGCCGAACGTATGCTCCCATTCGAGCGTGAAGCCGAGGAAGTCGAGATAGAACTCCTTGGCCCGATCGACGGCAAAGATGCGGATGATCGGTATGGCAGGGTGAATTCGCATGCTGAGTTCAGTCGAGTATGGGATGCGACTCGCCCGGAATCGGAAAGCCGCGATTATCTGTCGGCACGAGTTGCGTTTGAAACGCCACGAAGAGCGCCTGATACTTGCCATCCACTTCGACGATCACGGCACCATCCTGCGACACACCGTTTTCATTCGAATGATCCTTCACGTGGCTACCCTTCATGGGCTTTGCATTGCCCTGATTCATATGCGTCTCATGAAGCCCGTCTTCTCCCGGCTGAAAGAGAAAGCCGAAACCATAAACCGTGACGTCCTTCGTTGGTTTCCAGCCGCGCCGTTCATCCTTGTAGCTCGGCGTCGGATAAACATAGTTCACCGGATCGGCTGACATATCGAGCTGCAGCATCTCGTTGACGAGCGCGTTGATGTCGTTGTGCTCGCTTGCCGTGTCGAGCGGAATCGGACGCATGGCGCTTAGATCGACGAGGCCTTCTTCGTGCACGTAGTCGAGTTTCGGAAAGCTCGATGTGGTGACGCCCGCATTCAGTTTCGCGAGGTCTGCCGTGATCGCGTTGTCGAAGTTCTGATTCAGCACATACAACACGAGGTAACCCGCAGGACCCGTCAGCGAGCTATCCGACTTCACGTTCGTGACGATGCGGAACTCGTTGCCCTTCTCGTCGTCGCTTACGATCACATAGTGCGGGTCGCCTTTGTAACCGTTCAGAAAGGGAACGCCAAGCCTTACCTTTCCCTTGAACACCACGTACTCGTTGCTTGCCATTCTTCGCTCCTGTTTTCACCTAAGCCGGTCGTGCAGGCCGTTTGTCATAGCCGGGTCATACCGATAGTAATAATGTCTCCGGACACATCGCGTCCTGATCAAACGAGGAGACGGCCCGTCCATGGTAACGAAGAACCCGCAAGACTCCGCATCTATTGCATCGCGCAGAGGCTTTCTCAAGCTCGCCGGTGCGTCCGGCATAGCCACCGCGGCCAATGTCATGAGCGCGACGGCGAACGCGGCATCGCCCGGCCCGGATGGCACGCCCGAACAAGTGCATCTGACTTGGGGCCAAGACCCGACGCGAGAAGTCGTCGTGAGCTGGGCATCGCTTGCGCAGGCCGTGCATCCGCGTGTTCGCATCAGAACGCACGAAGGTCATGCAAGCGTGATTCACGGCGTACAACGCACTTATACCGATGGTCTGAACGGCGAGATTGTCTGCACGTATCATGCGCGTCTTGGCGACCTTCATCCGGACACGACGTATCACTACGAAGTCACCGCCGATAACGACAGCAACGCGGCCCAGCCTTTCAGCGCGAGCTTTCGCACGGCGCCGCGCGGCCGTCGCAAGTTCCGCTTCACGAGTTACGGCGACCTCGCGACGCCGAACACGGGCTGGGTGTTGTCGTCGCCGCAAAGCCGTTTCGCGGTGCAAGCTGTGGAACGTTTCGACCCGCTCTTTCACTTGCTCAACGGCGATCTTTGCTACGCGAATCTCAACGCCGCTCATCAGCCTGAAGTGTGGCGCGACTTCGGCAATAACGCGCAGGTCTCTGCCGCGAATCGTCCGTGGATGCCTTGTCCGGGCAATCACGAAGTCGAGTTCAACAACGGCCGCCAGGGCTTCGATTCCTATCTCACGCGCTACACGTTGCCCGACAACGGCACGCAGTTTCCGGGGCGCTGGTATAGCTTCCGCGTGAGTTCGGTGCTGTTCGTTTCGCTCGATGCCGACGACGTCGTGTATCAGGATGCCGCCGCATTCGTCGCCGGTCCCGCTCCGCTCGTTCCGGCCGCGAGCACGGGCAATCCGGCCATCGAACCGGGCACGTCGTTCTACATTCGCGGCTACAGTCAGGGCGAGCAGACGCGCTGGCTCGAAAAGACGCTGCGCGATGCGTCGCGCGACGACGACATCGACTGGATCATCGTGCAGATGCATCAGGACGCGCTGAGTTCGTCGAAGACGGGCAATGGCTCCGACAAGGGCATTCGCGAAGCATGGCTGCCCTTGTTCGACCGATACGGCGTGGACCTCGTGCTGTGCGGCCACGATCACGATTACGAGCGCAGCCATCCCGTGCGCGGTTGCAATCATCACGCAGGCCGCGATGCGACGACGGGCGAACGCGTCGACACCTTGCAACCGCGTCCGGTGATGACAGCGCAGCGCGCGAACGATCCTATCGATACTTCGCACGGCACGGTCCATCTGATTCTCGGCGGCGGAGGCACCAGCGCGCCGCTCGACGTCTACGGCACGGACGCGGGCACGGGCAATCCGCAAGCGCAGGTCTTCACGAAACGCAACCGGCCCATTCCGGGCGCGACGGCGGGCACGTTCGTGCGTCCCGTAGCGGATGCGGTGGAAGACGCCATCTGGTCCGCGCAACGCGATACGGGCACGGGCTACGGCATCGCCGTTTTCGACTGCGATCCGGGCTAGCATGGCGGCAAGACATCGATCACGATGAACTACTTCCACGCGCCGGGCGCGGACCAAACGCCCACCGCGGACTACGAGTTGTTCGAAACCATCGTTCTCGAAAAAGGATGCCGTCGCTGATTGGCCCGCGTTCACGCCCGCAGCGCCCGCGCGTTGCGGGCGTTTTGCTTCTTACCCGTCTAGTACAGGCACTGTACGCACCCTTACAATCGCCTGACCATTTCGGAAAAAGTTCCCTGGAATTGTGAAATTCTTTCCAAATATTTCGGCCTTTGTGTAATGATAGTGATTCGCATTCACCTGAATTAAGGGCTTATTTCTGATTCGTGGATGCCGAGCCAAGAACAAGTCAATTGCGCATGCGTCAGCGACACGCATGCGGTCGAAAAAATTTGAGGAACGACATGTTGAGGAAAACACCGCTTGCCGCGGCGTTGGCCGCGTTTACCGTTGCGCCGATTGCGGCGCCGCTTTACGCGCAAACCGCCCCGCAAGTGACGCAGACGACCCAGGCCGATGCCCCGGTGAGCAACGCATCCGCACCGGAAACCGCCGCGCTGCCGGCGGTCAAGGTCACGGGACAGGCCGATCAGCAAGCCGACTTCCAGCCGGAAGTCTCGAGCGTCGGCGCCAAGGTACCGACGGCGCTGCGCGACATTCCGCAGGCCGTCGTGGTCGTGCCGAAAGCAGTGCTGCAATCGCAAGCGGTGAGTTCGTTTTCCGACGCCTTGCGCAATGTGCCGGGCGTGACCCTCGGCGCGGCCGAAGGCGGCCAGATCGGCAACAACATCAACCTGCGCGGCTTCACGGCGCGCACCGACATCTATCTCGACGGCTTTCGCGACCGCGGCCAGTACTATCGCGATACCTTCAATCTCGAATCCATCGACGTGCTGTATGGCCCGTCGTCGCTGTACTTCGGGCGCGGTTCCACGGGCGGCGTCATCAATCAGGTCAGCAAGCAGCCGAACCTGAAGCCTCGCGCCGATGTTTCCGTGCAAGCGGGCACGCACGACCGCTATCGCAGCACGGTCGACATCAACCAGCCGCTCACGGATACCTCCGCGTTCCGTATCAACGCGTTCGGACAGGATCTCGGTTCGACCCGCGATCAGATGAAGAACAAGGATTACGGCGTGGCCCCGGAAGTGAAGTTCGGCATCGGTACGCCTACGCAGGTGACCTTGTCCGCGCTGATCCAGCATAACTACGATCAGCCCGACTATGGCATTCCGCCGCTCAACGGCCATCCCGCGCCGGTCGATAGAAAAACCTTCTACGGCTTCACGGACGACCGCACGATCCAGGACGTGCAGACGGTGAACGCGCGTGTGGAACATCGCTTCAACGACATGTTCACGCTGCGCAACCAGACGCAGTTCAGCCACTACAGCACCGAGGCGCGCGCGACCAACGCAGCGGCCGTGCTGACGGGTCCGCTCGGAACCTCGACCGCGCTTGCGAACGGCAACTACACGGCACTGCCGCTGTCGTCGCTATTCGTGCGGCTGCAGGGCAAGGACCGCAACATCAACGATCACTCGGTCTATAACACGACCGATCTTCAGGGCAAGTTCGCAACCGGCTTCCTGAAGCACGACATGCTCGTCGGCGTCGATCTGAGTCACGAGACCTACAGCAACCAGAGCTTCACGGCGACCACGCCCGGCCTGCCTTCGAATACGCTTGCCATCGTGCCGCTCGTCGATCCGGCATACGTGCCGCGCCCGGCGAATTATCGTGAAGTCGCGACGAATCTGGCCGAATCGAGCGCGAACGGCATCGGTCTTTATTTGAACGATACGGTGTCCATCGGCGAGAACTGGAAGTGGATTGGCGGTGTGCGCTGGGACCGCTACGAAGCGTCGATCAACAATTCGATCAACGCGCCCGGTTACGCCACGCAGACCAACTTCTTCACGAGCGTGCGTACCGGCGTGGTGTGGCAGCCGGCCGACTGGCAATCGTATTACGTGTCGTACGGGACGTCGTTCAACCCGTCGCTCGAAGCACTGACGCTCACCAACAATCAGCAGAACACGCCGCCTGAAAAGAACCGTTCGTACGAGGTCGGCTCGAAGTGGGACTTGCTGAACGGCGGCCTTTCGGTGACGCAGTCGCTCTTCAACATCGAGAAGACCAACGCTCGCACGCAGGTTTCGACCGGCGAATACACGCTCGATGGCGACGTCCGCGTGCGCGGTTATCAGTTGGGCGTCGCGGGCCACATCACGAAGCAGTGGCAGATGTTCGGCGGCTACACCTACATGGACGGCACCGTGCAGAAGGCGCTCGACGGCACGACCGGCAACACGCTCGCCAACACGCCGCATCACATGCTCAACTTCTGGACGACCTACGACTTCACGCCGGCATGGCAGATCGGCGGCGGGCCTTCGTATGTGTCCTCGCGCTATGCCGCGAACAACAATCTCGTTCAGGTGGGCGGATACGTGCGCTGGGACGCGATGGCCGCCTATCATCAGAAGCGTTACGATATCCAGTTCAACGTGCTGAATCTGACGGACAAGCGTTACTACGACGCGCTGATCCCGTCGGATGGCGGACGCGCGGTGCCGGGCTACGGCCGCACCTTCCTCGCGACGTTGAATTACCGCTTCCGTTGATGTGCCTGCGCGCGCCACGCCGAATCAAGGCGCGGCGCGCGCAGTTGAAAAGTCAGAACGATGATCCTCTCCATACCCGGCGTTCTCACGCCCGAAGATGCCGCCGCCATGCGCGCACGGCTTGAAGCCGCCACGGACTCATGGGTCGACGGCCGCGCAACCGCTGGCTATCAGGGCGCGCCGGTCAAACATAACCGGCAGATCGCGGAAGGCTCGCCCATTGCGCATGAAATGGGCGACGCCATCGTCGGCGCGCTCGAACGGCATCCGCTCTTCATCAGCGCGGTGCTGCCCAATCGCGTGTATCCACCGCTCTTCAATCGCTACGAAGGCGGCATGCACTTCGGCAGTCATGTCGATGGCGCAATCCGTATCGTGCCGGGTCATGGCGCACGCGTGCGTACCGACGTCTCCGTCACGCTCTTCCTGTCCCGTCCCGAAGACTACGATGGCGGCGAACTCGTCATAGAAGACACGTATGGCGTGCAGGAAGTGAAATTGCCCGCGGGACATGCGATCGTTTATCCCGCGACGAGCCTGCATCAAGTACGGCCCGTGACGCGCGGCGCACGCGTGTCGAGCTTCTTCTGGGCGCAAAGCCTCGTGCGCGACGACGCTCAACGCGCCCTCCTCTTCGATCTCGACAACTCCATTCAACGCCTGAACGCCACGCAAGGCGATGAAGCCGCAAAGCGAACGCTGGTCGGCTGCTATCACAATCTGCTGCGCATGTGGAGCGAGACCTGAGCGGTCCGGCTTTTGTCGGAGCACGGCCACGAACAAGTTGCCTTGACAATGCCGACTGCCGAAGCGTACGTTTGATGAACACTTACTCGAGGCACCATCATGGCCACCGACGAAAACGGCTTGAGTGACGAGTTCATCGCAAAGCAGCGCGAACGTCTGGAAGCATTGCAGCGCGAATTGCTCGGCAACGAAGAAGGCACGATTGCGAGCGAGCGAAATCTACAGGAAGAACAAGGCGCCGAAGCCGAGGAATACGAAGACGACGCACAGCGACGCGAGCAATACGTATCGAATCAGGCGCTGCGCAACGTGAACGACTTGCGTATCGCCGACATCCAGCGCGCGCTGCAAAAAATCGAGGAAGGCAGCTACGGTCTTTCCGACGAAAGCGGCGACCCCATTCCCAAGGCGCGCCTCGAGGTCATGCCCGAAGCCATTCTCACCGTCGCCGAGCAGAGCAAGCGCGAAACGGGCCATTGAGGCTTTGCGCGTCAGGCACTTGCCGTGAATGCTTCGATCAACGCGCGTACCCGCGCGGGCCGCACACGCGAGCCCGGCAGCACGAGATTCACGGCAAGCGGCGCGGGGCGGCAATTCGCCAGCACTTCGACGAGCGCGCCCGCCGCGAGATACTGACGCGCGAAGAACTCGGGCATCTGCGCAAGGCCGATACCGAGCAACGCCGCCTCCGCCAGCGCCTCGCCGTGACTGATGCGAAACGGCGCTTGCGGTTCCACCGATACCTTTTCTCCGTTCTCGATGAATTCGAGCGGCCGGTCGCGCCCGTTCGTCGGCAGACGAAACGCAATCAACGTGTGATCTTCGAGGTGCCTCACCGCGCGAATTCTTGCGTGCCGCGAGAGATACGTCGGACTCGCGCACAACACGAGCGCCTGTTCGTCGATCTTTTGCGCAATCAGCGACGAGTCTTCGAGCTCGCCGAAGCGGATCGACGCATCGAGTCCTTCGTCGGTGAGACTCACGCGTCCATCGGAAAGACGCAGATCGAATTCGAGTAGCGGATAACGTTCGCGCAGACGCGCGAGCACCGGCAACACGACACGCACGCCATAGCCTATCGGTGCGCCAATGCGCAGCACGCCTGCGGGCTCGTCGTTGTCGCTGACAGAGTCCAGATCGAGCGCTTCGATTTCTTCGAGCAAGCGCGCGCTTTTCGCAAACAGCGCGCGTCCTTCTTCGGTGAGCGTGACAGCGCGCGTGGTCCGGTGAAACAGCCGCGCGCCGAGATCCTTTTCTAAGCGTGCGACGCTTTTCGCCACGGATGAAGGCGCAAGCCCGAGTTCACGTGCTGCTTGCGCAAAGCTGCCGTGGCGCGCCACAGCAGAAAAATTAACGAACTGGCTGAGATTCTTCATGGCGTCATTCGCGACAGATTAACGTGAAAGACGTGGCACGGCTGCCCCCAATGCATGGCCGATATTCGCGTAGAGTAGCGCGGTGAGAGTGATTTCGGCTCATGTCTCATTAGTACGTGATACGAACTATATGGAGAATCTTGCATGTCCATGTTGAACGATAACCCGGTCGAATACGATTTCGGCGGTTCCCGCGCTCGCCTGCTCGTGTCCGGCAATCATACGGACGATGCTTACTGCATGCTGGAAATGTTCTCGCCCGCCGGACGCGCCACACCCATGCATCGTCACGAGAATGAGGAAGAGACGCTGCTGATGCTGGAAGGCGAACTGGAGGCCATCGTCGATGGTACGCGGCATCGCTTGCTGGCTGGCTCGACCGTGGTGCTGCCGCGTGGCTCGCAGCATCAGCTCATCAATTCAGGCGCGCAGACAGCCCGTTATCTCGTGATCTGCACGCCCGCAGGCTTCGACCGCTTCGTCGATGCTTGTGCCGATGCGCAAAGCGGCCAGGTCGTCCCGCACGACCCGACCGACGCGGACAAGGCCCGCATGCGCGAGGCTGCGTCGCGCTTCGGCATCACGATTTATCCGCCGGCCGCGACGGCTTGAAGACGCGCGGCACTTTTTGGTTTCGCTGAAGAATCATTCAAGAGGCAGACCCATTATCAAGCGACATCGAGGAACGCAGAATGGCTTTCATGCAAGGCGCATTGCAAGCAATAACCGAGTCCGCGTTGCGCCGCTTAAACCTCATACGAACAGCCATTCACGGAGAACGTCATGTCGCTCTTACGTATCGTGTCCGCTGCCCTTGGTGCAGCACTTGTTGCAAGTGCGCTGCCGGCGTCCGCCGCCGACAGCCTCGTCGAGCCGCAGACGCTTATCGTCGACAAAACTCTGTCGAAGCAGCAGGCGGCGCGGCAGATTCACGCGGCCCGCACCTACGACACGTTCTGGACTACCGGCGACGAAGCTCAGGCACGCGCCGCGCTCGCCGACGACTTCACGGACCGCACGCTGCCGCCCGGCCGCCCGCAGGGCATTGCCGGGCCGCTGACTGCATCGAAAACGTTTCATGCAGCCGTGCCGGACGTCCACGCTGCGGTCGAACAGATGATCGTCGCGGGCGACCGCGTCGTCACGCATCTGCACTTCACGGGGCATTTCACCGGCACGTTCAACGGCGTGCAGGGCAACGGACAACCGGTGGATTTCATCGCGACCGATATCTACCGTATCCGCGACGGCAAGATTACCGACAATTGGCATCTCGAAGACAACCTCGCTTTCCTGCAGCAACTCGGCGTGGTGAGCAAATAAGGGCGCGGGTATGATACCCACGCGCACCTCGGCGCGATCGTCCCACCTACCAAACCTGGAGCGGCAGCGCGTGGATAACCTGGGTGACATCCGGCTTTTCGTCGAAGCAGCGGCGCTCGGCAGTCTTTCGGCGGCCGGCCGCAAGCTCGATCTATCGCCGGCTGCGGCCAGCGCGCGGCTCGTGCGACTCGAAAGCGCGCTCGGCGTGCAACTCTTCGAGCGCACCACGCGCAGTCTGAGACTGACCGACGAAGGCCGCACATACCTGTCGCACTGCCAGCACGCGCTACAAACACTCGACGACGCCCACGCCGCGCTGCACGCCGGACGCGCCGTGGTGAGCGGCAAGTTGCGCGTCTCGGCCACGTCGGATTTCGGCCGCCATGTCCTCACGCAATGGCTCGACGCCTTCAACGAGATGCATCCCGAGGTCAGCATTGCGTTGGTGTTGTCGGACTCGCTGTCGCATTTGCTACTCGACGATATCGACCTCGCGATCCGTTTCGGCGTGCCCGCCGACAGCACGATGATCGCCAAGCGCATGGCGCCGAACCGTCGCACGCTATGCGCGTCACCGGCTTATATCGAGGCGCATGGCAGGCCGGAGAACGTCGCGGCGCTCGCTCGGCATCGCTTCATTTTGCTGAGTTCAGCTGCTGGCGTGGCGAACGAATGGCGTTTCATGCGCGATGCCCACAGCGAGAATTTCACCGCTCCGCTCACGCATGCACGCGAGACGAACGATGGCGCACTCGCGCGGCAATGGGCGCTCGAAGGACACGGTGTGGCGATGAAGTCCATATGGGACATCGGCGCGGATCTGCAGGCTGGCAGGCTCGAGGTTCTGCTGCCCGAATGGCGTTGCCCCGACACGCCCGTGCATGCGTTGTTTCAGCGGCGTCAGTACATGGCGCCGCGCGTGCGGGCGCTGCTCGATTATCTGAGCGCCAAATTCGCGGATGCGACGCGAGACCTCGCGCCTTATCTCGACAATTAACCGCACGTGCCGTCTGCCTTAATGGAAGCCGATTCGCGCCCGTAACGAAGCAAGCGTGCGCCACGTGACGGAGATATCGCGGCTGGCTTGCGCATCGCGAATGCGTGACGCAAGCAGCGCGACGGCGCCATCGAGCGAGACGAGTGCATCGCTGGTGCGGGTATCGATAGGAGACGTGTGGCGTATCGGCCGTGCATAACGCGCGCGTATGCTTTCCAGCCGCGCCATCACCGAGCCGAAGCTGTGTTCGCTGCCAGCATCCTGTCGCGTATCGGAGCGCTCGCTGAGCATGGCGCGCACGTTGTGGACGCAGCACTGCAAGGCTCCGGCGATCTGCTCGTAACGCGGCTCCCAAACAAAGACGCGCTGCGGACGCAATGCAACGCGGAAGTCGTGCCATTGACGATCCAGCGCTCTGACCGCGGCGGCGGCCCCTCCCTGGTTTTCATCCGCATTGGCTGAAGCCGCGCTCACGCCTTCGATCAAGGCATCGACCACGCCGACGAAGCGCGCCTCGATATGGCTCGTGGTATCGAGCGGCTTGACGGTGAACGCGGCGATCAAGGCGGCGAGGCATCCTATGGCCACTTCTTCGATCCGCAGTTCGACGAGCGGTTGCACGGCAAGGCCGAGACCGCCATAGACCAGACCCACGAGCACGGTGATGAAGAACACGCCCGGCCCGTATGCGCTCATGATGAAGTACGCCCAACCGAAAACGCAGAGCAGCATGGCGGCTGCAATCGCGGCGGGCTGATCGTGCAGACTCGTCACCAGAAGCGCGCTGACCAGTCCGCCCGCGAGTGTTCCGGCAATGCGCTGCATGGCGCGATACAGCGTGTCGCCGCGCGAACGCGTACCGAGGAACACGACGAACACCGTGATGACGGCCCAGAACCAGCGCTCCGACGACAGCACGTGACCCGCGAGCATGGCCATCAGCGCTGCCGCGCCCGTGCGCAAGGCGGGCAGCCATGAAAGGCTCGTGCGTAGCTGGCTCATGTCGATTCTCTTGCGCGGCGGCGGCGCGTTCTTGCGCTTCGAATCCGTCGTTTCGATGCCTTCGAGCTTCGCAATCGCCGAGCGGAAGGCGCTTTCGCGTGCGGGGCGGCTCGTTGCATCGAAGACATATTGGCCTGCGGCGACTTCGAGTTCCACGAGCGCTTCGCGCAGCGCGCCGGCGTCGTCCGGGTCTAGAAGCGCGAGCCGGTCTTCGAAGGCGATGGCCGCTTCGTTCATCGAGGACAGCGCCGTGTGCATGCGCCCCGCGCGGTGCGTTTCGCGGAGCACGTCTCTTGCGCGCAAGGCGACGGTGCGAATCGCCAGTTGTATCGCGGCGATACGGCGTTGCGGCACGATTCCGCGCGCGACGCACACGATCACGCACGGCGCCACCATCGACAGCGCGAGAATCAAACCAGCCTCGTTCGCCGATGGATGCAGATACACGCCAAAGTAAAAAGCCACGATGCCGATCAGCGCGCTACCAAGCGCTCGAGGTCCGCAAGCCTGCACCAGCATGCCGGCGAAGAGCAGCGCGATGAACACCGCATCGGCGACGAAGGGCACGACATCGAGCGCGGCCGCCGTGGCAAAGCTCGATACGGCGACGAGATAGAGGGAAGAGAGGGAGACTAACCAGCCGCGCAGCGTGTGATCGCGCAAAAACAGCGGGGCGATCATGCAGAACAGCACGGCTAGTCCGGCGACCACCGGCGGTGACCCGAATCGCGCGGCCACTTCGATGCAGATGAAGGCGCTAATCAACGTGGCGAGCGTCGCACGAAGCGCCGTGACGAAGCGCGCGAGGCCGGGATCTGCTACGAGCAGGCGGTCAGCCGCTCGTCGAAAGACGATCGCAATCATGGGTCGACATCCGGTCGGAGATCGGACACGGCTTTTGGCCGGCGCCGATGCAAAGGGACAATGCCGATTCGTCGTCGGCCGGGATCGCCGGCACTCGGACAAATACGGGTTTTCCCGGATGATAGCGCGTCAAAATTCTTTTTTGCGTGACTCAGGTCACGGATACGCCGCAGCCTTGCGCTTATCGACTCGATCCGTGATCCACACAGCCGCGACCATCGCCACGATGAGAACGACCGAAGCCGTGAAGCGGCTGAAAGCGAGTCCACCCTGGTCGACGGGTTTATCGAAGAAATCGCCCAGCGTGGCGCCGAGCGGCCGCGTCAGCACGAACGCGAGCCAAAAGAGCAGCGTGTGGGAAATCTGCGTAAAGAAGTACATCAGGCACACGGCAAGCAGCAGCGTGCCGAAAATCAGCGCGCTCACTTCGTAGCCGAGGCCGAGACCGCCGCGATCGTCGCCTGCGAGCCAGTCGCCGACGGCGGTGCCCAGCGTTTGCGAGAACAGGATCGTGATCCAGTAGAACCATTCGGCGCGCGGTGTGGTCACGCTCGACACCGCGACCGTTCCTTCCACGCGATACCAAAGAAAGATGCACAGCACCAGGCACACGACGATCAACGAGACGCCGCCCGGATAACCGAGCCCAACGGAGCGATCGGCAAAGTCGGCGAGCGTGGTTCCGAGCGTCGTGGTCGCGACGATGGTGATCCAGTAGAACGACGGATGGAAGCCCTTCGCCCGCACCTGCGCCATGACGAAGCCGACGAACAGGATCGCGAAAATCGCGGAACCCACCAGATAGCCGAGATTCAGCGACATCGTGACCCAATCGCCGCCGGTCTCGCCGAGCGTCGTCGCCGCAATCTTGATGAGCCAGAAGCCGAGCGTGACGGCCGGCACCTTGAGGTCGTGTCGGTCCTGCGTTTCCGTATTGATTTGCATGTCGAAGTATTCCGTGAGAGCCGTGAGTCTCCGCAGAATAACAATCGATTCCTTAGCGGACGCTTAGCGCCGTTGGTCAAATTGCATCGAACGGACGCTCCCAGCCAAACGCTCGCACGCGTTCGAACGGTCTTTCGAGCACGACAGCGCCACGCGCTTCGCCCGGCAAGAGCAGCGGAAGCGTATGCCATGTCGTCTCCTGCGCGGCCCGCTCTTGCAGCGATCGCACCTCACCGCGTTCCGCGCGCGCTCGTGCGGCTGCGAACAAATCTTTCGTATCGCGCGGCGCGAACAGATTCGGCGCTATCTTCAGCCCTACTCTGTCAGCCGCCATCGCAATGACGATCCAGATACCGCAATAAGCGATGTCGACGCCGACCGACTGGCCATCGCGCAGATTCGCCACCACGATGCGTTCCTCTGGCCCTTCCTCCAGCTTCACTTCGTGTTGCCGGCACGCGAGCACCCCGGAAAGCAGCAGCCGAAGCGTCGCCCGTCCGACGCCGAAGCGCCGTCCCACCGCCGCGTTTGGATGAATGCGCGCGCGTTTGCGCTCGGCGACCGTGAGCCAAAGACCGACGTTCGATGCGGACACGAAGCGGAATTCGGTAGGCACGAGCCAGAGCGCGAGTTCGCCCGGCGCGGGGAGCCGTTCGAACATGACATTCGATTGCGAGAGATCGTAATGTTCCCAGGCCAACGGGCGGGCGAGAACGGCGGACGGCGGCCGTCGCGGGGCTTTTTTCGTGGGCGCGGTGGTGGTCATGTCTGTCTTATGGGCGAACGGGCGGGCGATGATTCCGTGCAGAGCGACACCGTTGCAGCCGAGACTTAGAAGCTTAGGATTGGCGGCGATGCGGGTTTTCGCGGATGGCATGGCCCATCGAGCAAACGATTCGCCTGGTCTTTTATTCCTAAGCACCAGCTAAGTCTACGCTTCGAGACTTCAGACTCAGTCAAGAAGACGCATCCTCCATGCCGATGTCCCCATCCCCCTTCTCACTCGGTGTAAAGTCGCTTTTGCCGCCCTTTTCGCAGATGTTTTGCGCGCGGGGGCGAAGGTGAGCCCACGGAGAAATGGCATGAGGGTGTTGCTGGTCGAGGACGACCGCATGATCGGCGAAGCTGTGCAAGACACCCTCAAGGACGGCAGCTACGCCGTCGACTGGGTGCGTGACGGCCGGCTTGCGTTGACAAGCTTGGAAACGCACAGCTACGACGTTGCCCTGCTCGATCTGGGCTTGCCGGGCAAGGACGGCATCGACGTGTTGCGCGCGGTGCGGGCCGGCGGCAATCTGGTTCCGTTACTTATCATCACCGCGCGCGATGCGGTGGAAGAGCGTATTCGTGGCCTCGATGCAGGCGCGGACGATTACATCCTCAAGCCCTTCGAGATGTCCGAATTGCTCGCGCGGATGCGCGCCGTGGTGCGGCGGCGCAGCGGTCAGGCGGCGCCCGTCATGTCGAACGGCATCATCTCGCTCGATCCCGCCACGCGCGAAGTCACGGCCGCGGGCAACGTCACGCGTCTGTCGAGCCGCGAGTTTGCGTTGCTTCAGGCGCTCATGCTGCGCCCCGGCGCCATTCTCTCGCGCACGGAACTCGAAGACCGCATCTACGGCTGGAATGAGGAAGTCGAAAGCAACGCCGTCGAATTCCTGATTCATTCGCTGCGCAAGAAGCTCGGCGCGCAGGCGATCAAGAATGTGCGCGGCGTGGGCTGGATGGTCTCGAAGCAGACATGAACCGTTCGCTCCAGTTTCGTTTGTCGGCATGGCTGTCGGTGTTGATCGTGGCGATTGCGCTCATCGGCGGCTTCATCGCGTTCAAGACGGCTTTTCACGAGGCGAACGAGTTGCAGGACGGGCAGCTCAAGCAGATCACCGCGCTCGTGACGCCGCGCAGTCTCGCCGTCATGCGGCGCGAAACGCTTGCCGATGTGCCGGGTGTGGACTTCGCATCGAAGATCGTGATTCAGACACTCGATGAACGCGCGCCGCTCGCGCTCTCCGCCGACCTGCGGGACGGCCTTCAGTATGCGAACGTGGCTGGCCTGCGCTGGCGGATCATCGTGAAGACGCTCAACGACGGCGTGCGTGTCGTGGTCGGACAGAAGACCATGGGGCGCGACGAGATCGCGCGCAACAGTGCGCTTGCCACCGTCATTCCGTTCGGCACGCTCGCGGTGGTTTTGCTCATCACGCTTCATTGGCTCGTGCGCCGCATGTTTCGTCCGCTCGCGCTTTTGGCGGGCGATCTCGATCAGCGTCCCGAGCACGATCTCTCGGCGCTTACGGAAGATACGGTTCCTTCCGAGATCACGCCGTTCGTCGTGGCGATCAATCGCCTGCTGATCCGCGTGGACATTTCGCTGGCGATGCAACGCCGCTTTGTCGCCGATGCCGCGCATGAACTGCGCTCGCCGCTAACGGCGCTTTCGCTGCAAGCCGAGCGCCTCGACGCCTCGGAGATGCCCGCCGCCGCGCGCGAACGATTGTTCTCGTTGCGGCGAGGTCTCGCGCGCACGCGTGCGCTGCTCAATCAGTTGCTCACGCTCGCGCGCGTGCAGGACAAGACCGTGGGCAAGCCGAGCCGGCTGCGTGTACAGGAAGTTTTTCGCAACGTGCTCGAGGATCTGATGCCCCTTGCCGAGGCGAAGCGTCTGGACATCGGCGTGTCGAGTACGGAGGATGACGTGGTGATCGACGTGCCCGAGGCCGAGCTTTCGATCTTGCTGAAGAACCTCGTCGATAACGCCATCCGCTATACGCCGGAAGATGGGCGCGTGGATTTATCGGCCGGCGTGATCGATGGCCGCGCGTTCATTCGCGTGGAGGACTCCGGCGCCGGCATTGCGGCGGAAGAACGGGAGCGTGTGTTCGATCCGTTCTATCGCGTGCTCGGCACGGATACCGAAGGCTCGGGTCTTGGTTTGTCGATCGTCGCCACCGTGGCGGCGCGGATCGGCGCGGAGGTTGTGTTAAGGGATGCGGAACCGCATGGGCTGGTTGTGGTGGTCAGGTTCGCGGCGGAAAGGGAAGTGCGGAGAGCGGCTTGAAGCGGTCTCTCACGCGAGTACGGACAGTGTGCGACGAAGCCGTCGTCGACCGGCAGCGCCACGCCACAATTCCAGACAACACAGGTATTGCGCAAGCCGCCGGCAGACGTCGCGGGCGACGACCGTAGTGATTGACGCGCTGCGGTATCGCGAATCAAAATGGCGCCCCCTCGAACTCCATCACCGGATACACAGTCTGCTTACCCTCGACGTCCAGCACCAACCGCATCGCATGATGAAAACTTGCATAGCGGCCCACGAACCGGCTTAGCACATCACCGAACAGCGCTGCGTCACCCGGCCCGTCGAATGCCCTAGCGTCGAGGCGCACGTACACGCGAACCTCGCGTCGCATATGTCCTCTGCCCACCGACTCATGCTCGGCCAACCACACATCTTCGATAGCATCGATGCGCCGCTGAGTACTGTCGTCAGGCGACCAGTCGTAAAGCTCCAGCGCCTCGCGAAATGCAGGTGCGCCCACCATCCCGATCATGTTCAATTCATTTGCGCCGCCCGCCGTGAAATGGCCGAGCAAGCGCCAGTCGTACTCCGGGTGATGGCGCGGCGGATACAACGGCAGCGTCGGCGCGCTCAGGTTGCGCACCGACGCGATACCGGTAAAGCCCGACACTGTCTCAGTGATCGTCGCCTCGGAAAGCGCCATGCGCGGCAAGCGTCCATTGTTCGCCAGTGCCCTCACCGTCAGATGGCGATCCGGTTGCGGACGGTTCTCATCGTGCGCAGCGTCCGCGTGGAGACGCTCCCACAACTGCCCGGATAGCGTCAGCCAAAGCTCCCGGCCCGTCACGCCCAAACGCATCGAGGTATGGAAATAACGCTCTGGCTTCTCGTACTGCAGCGTCCAGCCGCGATGGCGAAAGCTCGTGAAGGCGCTATATGTGTGACGTGCGCTGTCCTCCGGATCTGCGGCGGTCACTGCGAGCACGTGATACGGCTCGACGTGCCCCGCCGCGCCGGGTTGAACGCGATGTTCGCGATCATGCCAGTCCGTAGGTCGCAGCGGCAGCGCATCCACTTCGAACAGGTTGATCACTGGTGTGCAGAACAGACGGAAGCTCTCGCGACACACCGGATAATCGCCCGGTACGCGCCCGCTCAGTTCGATTTCAAACGTCATCTGCGATTCGCCCGCCGGCAGCATCGAGGCGTCGAAGCCGCACAGATCGACGAAGTGAAATTTTTGCGGAAACACGAAGTATTCCAGCAGCGTCTGCTCGCGATCCAGCGTGCGGTCGCGCTCGGGCTCGGTGACCGGCCACAGCCGCGTAGTCGGGCCAAAGCCCGCCCCTTCGAATTGAACGCCCTCGAGCGGCTGCAACTCGCCATTGCGCACCGAAGGCAAGCGCAGGCTAATCGAGGTGACCTGACGCGTTAGCGCCGCATAGAGCGCGGCCGCGGCGGCCCGCTCGCCGTGCAGATACAGACGAATGCGCGACAGGTCCGTCGCCTCACGTTGTTCGCCCAGCCACAACCTGAATGTGACGCGAATGATCGTGCATCCACCATCGCGCACCGTAACCTCCGCGTCCTCGACTGAGAGTGGCAGTAGCTGGACGGCCTGCGTCGTCCGGTATAGACACTGCACTTGATCGGGCCCAACGGGCGCCGAGCGCACCAAAGCCCCGGCTGGCACCTGCGCGGCCGCTGCGGCTCCACGGCCTAGAGGCGAGCATTCGATGATAGACAGCGAGGGAATCGCCCGCGCCGCATGCTCGTACAAATTGTCGATCAGCGCTTCGGTGAATTCCGGACCGCCATCGTCGAGCTTCATGCGCAAACGCGCCATGAGCAGCGCAAAGCCCTCGAAGGTGGCGCGCACGCTGTCGCCCACCTCGCCGTAGCGCATACCCAGACGACGGGCAGCATCAGGATGGGCCTTGGCAAACTCGCCCGATGCGGCGCGCAAGTAGCGCATTTCCGCATCGAAGTATTCGAGAAACGGATTCTCGTGCTCAAGCGCGGAATGCTTCCAAGGCGCGGTCATGGTCGCATCTCCGGCGGCAGAGGTGGCAAGGACAGTCCGCCGGCGGGCATCATCACACCCTTGCCGACGAGAAACACGCGCTGCGGCATCTTGAAGCCGCGCAGCTTGAGCAAATCGAGCGGCCCCGCGCCGACCTGCGCTTTGAGGTCGTACTGCAGAGGAAAACCGTTGCCTTGATTGAAGGTCAGCTCATAGGTGGTGCTGTCAAGCGGCTTGACTTGAGCAGTAGCGAGCAAGCGCAGCCATGCCCAGTCACCGTTGGCGGCGAAAGCAATGCGTGCTCCGGCGTCGAGCGACTCCCACGTCAGTTGTACACGGCCATTCTGGCCGCTCGAGCCGCTTTGCCCGATCGCCGGCCACACAATCGAGGTATATGTCTCCAATTGGTTGAAGTACTCGATCTTCGCGCCGTCGATGCTCAGGATGTTGCGGGTGACGTCCGGATTTGGATGCGGCATGAGCTGGAACCGGTAGCTGGCATCGCCCTGCGCGTACAGCTGCGCGCCGAGCGTCGACAACTGGCGCAGTGCCGAGAGGAACTCCGGATCGAACTGCAATGCTTGTGGCGCGAGTTCGTTCGGCGCCCACGCATTGCCTTCAGGCTGAAGCGTGCCTGCGAGCTGTGTCGTCACAAAGCGCGAGATCAGTCCGGTGTCGGGCTTGATGTAGCGACCCAGCTCGGCAAACGAGGCATCTGCGTCGGTGTCCGAGAATGGGTAGTGCCCGTTGAAGCTGCTCGCAAACGGCGCGGCGATCGACAAGCGCCACGCCTCGTTCAAACTGGCCGCGGCCGGCTGCAGAATGGTTTGCCACGCCACGTCGAGGGGCCGCGAGAACAGCGCGTCGCCGAAGCCCGACCATTGCGAGCCAAGGCTTGCGGCAGTGAGCGCGGCATCGTCGCGTGCCTGCGTGAGTTCCGAGAGTTTGCCCTGAAACACCGCCTGCGCCATTTGACGCGCCATGGCCTGGGCGTCGGTGCTGGTGGCGATTTGCTGCAGCTTCAGGCGCATGGTCGTGGCCACCGTCAGGAAATGCGCGAGGCTCACGCCGCTGAAGTCGGCGACACTTTTTGTGGGCTTGCCGTTCGACTTGCTGGCCGTGCCCGTCACCACGTCATCGCCCATCAACGCGAGCAGCGGGCCGAAAGATTTGTCCAGCGGATCGACTTCCTGAGCACTCGCGATGCCTGTCTTGTTGCCGATCAGGTCCTGTGCTTTGCGCACTAGCGTGTCCGAGAGCGCTTGCGAGGGACGTCCCGCCTGTGCCTGATACTGAACCGATTTCATCAGCGCAATCAGCGGCGAGGTCTGCGCATCGGTCAAGCGCGTGAGCTGCGTGATCGCGCTGCCTAGATTGGTCGCATTCTGCCATTGCAGGCTGTTCAGCATCGCCTGCCACGCGGCGGTATAGCTTGCGAAATAGCGCGCGCGCAGGCGCTGCCTCACTTCCTCGATGTCCTGATGCGCTTCGAGCGCCGCGCCCGGCACGCGCGCGGCGCGTTCGTCGGCGAGCACCCAGTCCGCCGCCACGCGCCCTTCCTTGGCGGCCTTGTCGATCGCCTCGCCGATCATGCCGTCCCATGCGGCGCGCGTGTAGATGCCCGGTACGGTTTGCGTCGTCGTGAATAAGCCGCGTGCGTCCGATCCGTTGATCAGCGTCACGAGCGACATATCGGCGTATTTGCCCTTCGCCTGCTCCAGCACGGATTGGTAGAGCGTGTCGTCGGAGTTCTGCAGGCCGATCTGATTGACGAGCATGTTGCGCGCGGCTTGGGTCAGATCATCCGATGCATGGAGTCGCCATTCAGGATGCGCGCGCAAGTGCGACGCGTAGAACGACGCGAGCCGTTGCGAGGTGTCGAGCCATTCGCCCGTGCTCATGCCGGCGATTGCGGGCCATGTGGTCGGCAACTGCTTGGCGAGGTAGGCAGCGTCTGCATGTTGAGGTTGCGCCAGCATCAGATACGTTTTGAGCGCGTTGTAGTCGTGCTGCTGTTCTTCGGTGCTGGGCAGTGCGTCGGCGCGAGACTGAGCGAGTTGCGTGAGCGTGGCTTCGAGTTGATGGGCGGACGGATCGCGCAGGTTGCGTATGGCCACGGTCTGATACGGTTGCCAGAGCGCGTCGAGGAGTTCATCGTTGCGCGCGAGACCCGCGCGCAGATGCCACGGTACGCCATGATCCCGGCGGTATTCGAGCGTCTCGATCTGCTGCTGCAGGGCGAGTTGCGCACGCATTGCCTGTGGCGAACCTGGCGCTGCCTGCAGAGCCGCCCACGCGGTCGCTTCGGCATCCTTGATGAGTGCGTGGTTACCGAGGCCCGAGACGACCAGCGCGACCGCCCATACTACGGCCCCGGTTAGGACCGCCATTGCAACCGCGTCGCGCCAGTACAAGCCCGCGCGCCGGCCCCGATAACAGGGCGCCCTGGCAGCGATCTCTTTCCATACCGGAAGCAACGCGGCTGGCTGCTCGCGCGTAACCGTCATTACCTGCGGAGCATCGGCAGGCTGATCCGGCGTGGCGTTTGCGTCCTCGTCCCCGACCGGTATCGGTACCGGTACGACAGTTGGCACCGGAAAGACCGGCGCGAACATGACGCCTGCGAGCGGCGCACGCAGCCAGTTCGACGAGGCGAGCGTGCACAGGGTCGTAGCAATCCGCGCGGCATGGTCGCAAACATACTTCGAGATTTGCAGCAGCCATATCGCCTTCTCGCGCGTATGAAGGCTCACGCCCGCGTCTGCCGACCTCCACTGAACGTGGTCGAGCAAGTCAGGCACGCATTCGGCGGCATGCTGCGCCTGCCTACGCGACTCGTTCGGCATGAAGGCGCCGATCGCTTCGAACCGTTCGGATGGACGACCCTCGGTCTCGACCGGGTGAAGGAACGTGATGGGCGCGGCCCAGCCGAGCGCGGTGGCAATCAACGAGAGCGTGCGGGGCAGGTCCGCATCGGGCTCGTCGGCATTTGCGACGTGGACCAGACCATCGACCGGGCGACGACTACGCAATCTGCGTATCTGGCCGAGCCACTTCTCTTTTGCGATACCGTCCGGCGCGGCGTGAACGAGGACGGTCTCGCCGACGTGTATAACGCCTGCCTGCTTGAGTCCCGGTGCAACCTGATCGACCCGCGTATCGCTGCCGTCGACCATCAGCCAGCGCAGGCGGCTACGCCAGAACCAGCCATGCGCGACGCGCAGTTCCTCGGCCACGCGTTGCAGTCGCGCGTCGTGCTTGAGCGGCTTCGCCGTCGTCGTGCGGTCGCCGGTTTCGAAGCGAAAAAGCCGCGTGGCAAAGCCATAGGCGCCAGTCGGGAACAGGATGAGGTGAACGACGACAACGACTGCGAAGATCGACAGAATGTCAATGACCGCCTTCAGATGAGCTTCACCGGCCGAGACGCCAACAATATCGCCGCGCAGCGATACGAAGCCGATTGCG
Organism: Caballeronia sp. TF1N1; assembly: GCF_022878925.1. Taxonomy (NCBI): domain Bacteria; kingdom Pseudomonadati; phylum Pseudomonadota; class Betaproteobacteria; order Burkholderiales; family Burkholderiaceae; genus Caballeronia; species Caballeronia sp. TF1N1. The sequence goes on along the minus strand of NZ_CP084629.1, from coordinate 530,761 downwards.
AGCAGGGCGACGATCAGCGCCCCGACGGGTATCCCCCAGATTGGCAGACGGCTCGACGGCGCGGATTCCTCGTTCGCGGTTGGGGGCTTAAGCGAGCGCAGGGTAAGCCTGGGGTCGTTCATCGGTATTCCGGTTGTTATCGTTTATTGCGGGCGTTACGCGCAGGACTGCGGACTGTAAGCCGTCTATGATGAGTTGCGGACCATCTGCCGCGCCTGATTCGATCGCCGCTATGATGGACAGCCAGCCGTTTGCGTCGCCGAGGTCGCCGGCGATGCGGTCGGAGCGTCGCTGCGCCTCGTCTTTTGAAATGGAATCCATATTGGCCGCGCGTAACGCTCTGTCGCCTCCATCTACAGGACGCGTTATCCATGCGCGAACGATTGAAGCGAAGTCAGCCTTACCCCATACCGCAGCATTGGCGAAGCCGTGTTCGACTTCGCCCGCGAGCGCGGTAACGGGCCTGTGAAGCAGCGCGGCGACCTTGACCGTGTCCGGCAGCCGGAAGTATCCCGCCGTCAGGAGTACGGCGACGCACCCCTCGGTGCTGCCTTCGGGCGGTCCAGCCTCGTGCCATGCGGTCGCGACGACGAGCAGTGGACGCGCGTCCTTTGCGTCGAGCCACGCATCGGCAACCATCAGGCCATCCGTAGCCGCTACCGCTTGCACCGCGAGCGGCGGCAGGCCCGCCATGCGCAGTGCGTCAATGACCCGCGCAATGTCCCGCTGCTCGCTTCCCGTTGCGCTCAGTACGCGAATCTGCGGCCACCATTGCCGCTCGTAGCACGTCAGGGCGCGTAGGCTCGTCTCAAGCGGCTTAAGCGCATCGGCAATCTTGAGCGTCAGCAACTCGATTTTCTTCGGCACACGGCCCGCCTGAATGCTTTCTTCGTCCACCTCAAGACCGACCGCATCAGGTTCGTCGACCATCCAGTCCGCGTCCTCGAAACGAGCGTGAAAGACGAGTTCAGCACCTGTACGGGGCAACTGCGCTGCAGGCATGCGTTCCCTGGCAGCAATCGCACCGGCAAGCGTCTGTTCGCCAAGCGGCAGGCAGTAGCCGACACCGAGTACCTCGAGGGGCTTTTGTGCCCTGCGCAACCGCTCCGCCAGCCAACGGCTACGATGATAGTTGCGCCAGTACGCCCGATACCAGAGACCCTCGTAGCCAGCGCGCTCAATGGCAAACAGGATCAGGAATACACCGTTGGGTACCCCAACGAACCAGAACCAGAACGGCGCGCCACTCACGGGCTGTCCCTTCGGCCAGAGCAGCATGGCAACGGCAACGCCTAAAACGTTGCAGGCAAGCCAGATGCAGAACCACCACGGCCAAAACCGTGGGCGGCGTGGATAGGCACTAGGGCGTCCGGCCAAAGACAGATCGACCGGCATTACTCGATATTGACGTTCTGGAGCGACGAGATCAGGCGGCAGCCGCACGCGCAACGGTAGTGGTGAAAGGCAACCGGCTTGCCGTCGCGGTCGGGGAACTTTGTGTAGCCCTCGTCGATGACGGTCGGGCCGTGCTCATCGCAAAGGGCTTCGTCGCCCTTGCGGGCGAGCGGGCGACCCATGAATACGAACCATTCGGAGCCGCCGGTTACTTCGCCGCCGTTTTCTAGTTTGTCGCCTTTGCGGATGGGGGACTTCATTTCGCAGCCCAATTGAACAGCTTGCCGCAAGTTTTGTTGTCGATCGCTACTGTCTTTCCTGTTTTGATTTCGACTACATCAACTTCAGAATCTGAGCCGCACTGACGCCGATCTACTGATATATATTCCCCATCGAGTGATATAACCGGGTTCATATCCGAAGACGCCTCCTCTTTCAGCTTAGCCTCGCTCACCGTAGTCCTATAAAAGCCTGGCTTTTTAACTAGACTTTTGTCGCTTCCGATTTTTGCAACCACCGCCAAAAAACTCATGGGCGACACGCTAACCGGAACCATCGATGCATAAATGCCCGCCTTGATATTTACGTCTGATAGGAATCCCACGTGGGGGGCGGCGCGCCGAACGTGAGCAGGGACGTCTGCCTTACAGTGACTTAATTCAGTAATAGGAAGGTAGCCGGTACCAGAGACGATAACCGTTTTACCATCAGAACTGAGCGCGGCGCCGATTGGTTCCTCGTCTATCAAGCATTGAAAGCTACCAGCCTCGTTCTGGATAGACAAATTGAAAGATCCTGATCCCTTCGGCTCATCATTATTACAGGATGCGTGGATTGAGACAGAAAATAAAGCTACAAAGACGAAGAAGTTAAATTTCACAGAAAACGTTCCTTAATTATACGCGTAAACTAAGGCGCTTTCGACTTCGATAAACGAAGCGTTAATAAATATTGTCATATCTTTTATCGCCGGCTCTTCTTTTGCAAGCCGCGCAGTGGTTCTCGGTATTCAACCATCTCCATCAACAGCGCAAACAACCTTAGAACAAATTTGAAAGAAACGAAACGCTGCTCCGCGTCCCTAATGTTCTTGCGCAAACCGTAAATACACACAGACGACACTCTCGACAATGGTCATAACTGAGGCTATTTTCGCACATGTTCACTCTTTTACCGTTATAAGCTTTGGCTGCTTCACGCTCAAACGGCGTACAGCAGTAAGTGCAATGTGGAGCGGATGGAGCCTCAGTGTGCGACTTCGCCCGTTCCGGTCGAGTACTTCGTCAGAACAAACCCGTGTTACCATTGCCTGAGTCCATTGCATATTGGCAGACCCAGTATCTAACGACCTCGCCACCAGCGATTGCAAACGCAAGACCATGCGCGTTGGGGGCCAGATAAACGCTGTAATGCCAGCGCCGGTCAAATGCAATGGGTAATTATCGTCAGTTACTGATTAATCGGAACTCGTTTTAATGTCGTACGTAGCGTAGAATGAGGCGCAATCATTTCGATTCAGACGAAACTTGGTACTTATTTTCAAGGGCCTTTCGAATGGACTTAGCGTCTTTATACCGTGCTTTTGTAGAATGCCCATCGCGAAAGCCACATTCACATTGATCTTGAAAGGTTGCGCTGGCATCACTTTGCAATCCCGCGAAAACAGCGCCATTTTGAGCGTTTCCTGTTAGTTTGTAGATGTAGCCATCATAATATTCGCCTCCGTAATCGTAATGGTTAAGCGGCGTCCGCACCAAAACAACGATTTCCTTGCTCTTCGGATCATGATCCGCATTTGCAAAAAATACACTGGCGATTTCCGGAATACCGTCATCTTTCATGTAGCGATCGAATTGCACATCATGCCAAAGATGGTTTCCGTCAGCGAACAGCAAATGTGCATCCAACATGTAAGGTCTGTTGTCTTTGGTATAGCCCGGCTCATCGGATGTATTCGTCACAAAGTATATATATACTCCCTCCATCGCGGGTCTCACATTAATGATGGGAGACTGCAGTTTGAGGCCACCGTTAGCGCGAGCACTTACCGCCGCTAGTACGTCAGCAGGGACATCTCTTGCGCAGGCCTGGTGTATCAAGGAGAGAAATAACAACGTTAGCAAAAAGCGCGGTGCAAAGATCCGTCGATTTTTCATAACACACTATGTCTTTTCTAAATTCGGCCAAAACCGTCTTAGGACGTCGAGCAAAACATTGAAAACAGACGTCACTTGTCACTACATTAAAATTGGCACCCTAATTATACGCAGCTAACGAAATGATAGCATAACGGCGGCGAAAGCTTCTCATTAGTAATATCTTTCCGGCACGAGCTCCGCCTCCGTTTTCAAGTATGTCGCCTTTGCGAACAGGGGGCGTACTAATTATGCATTTCTCCAACCCAATTAATCTTCAAAGCTGAATGACGAAAACAAACGTCTATACGCTGCGGCTTTTTTCATTATCCTTTTTCGTCATCTTCAAGCCAGTATATTGAATATAGGATATTGAGCAAGAACTGTTTCCGGCAGCAAAAATTGTTTCTTCAGGCTCATTTGAGCGAAGCATAGCTTTTCCTGGTTCTATAGCCGAATAGCGCAATATAAACACTTCCCCTCCTGGAATCTCAAAATGCTCACTTGATACCAAATTAAACATGCCGGGTTTCTCCAATCCATCAGTCGACTTAATCTGAGCGAGTCTATCTTCCAAAGGCTCTCTCTTAACAGAGAGTGCAAAATCCGTCAACCAGCGCCAATCCTCCGCCGTGGGAGGAGGAATCGCCCTAGATTTGATTTTCAAATCCCCGGTATAACGAAACGCAATGTGGCACTCATCGTTACTAGAAATTTGGATGCCATCCACCTCAACATATTCCAAGCCATTTGGCACTATGAAAGTTGCATGGCAATCACCTCGGGAGATACGCTCAGGCCCTTTGGCACTCGCAGCAGTTGTTGCCACAATCAGAGCGAAAATGCCAAACACACGCAAAAATATGCCTTTCATATCACCATCAAATTATCGGCCTACAATCTGAGTTTGGAACGACTTCATCATTTAGTTCGGAAAAAGCATTCTGGAGGCTATGGCAATGCGTATTGCGTCGCCTGTTTCGCATCTCTAAACTTCGAAAACTCATTCGGCTCCAACCGCAAAGCGGGAAAGCAAGCGGCAGATACATCCGGTGCCGCATAATAAAGAGCAATAGATCCATCTGGAAGTGGAGAAAACGTGATTGGAAAATTAGCCAGCTTGTCTTCCAATTCCGTTGCGGAAAGACAGGACGGGTTATTTTTGTTAGCTAACCTATAGCTAGTCTTCACCGAATCGGTGAGATCAGGTCGAACAAATAGACGGCCATCCTGTCGGATAGCAATGTTGTACACTCGATTCAAATCAAGCCGTTTCCCACTTGCCTTTTCGAATGCAACTCCATATTGAAACGACGAAGGATGCACACCATCGCAAATCATGTCCCCCGACACCTGAAGGGCGACTACTCTATCCGTGTCTAGCACTTTCCTGATGAAAGAACTATATTGTGCAGTTGACCTCATTCCTTTTGCTGTTTCAGAGCAACCTTTAGCATCTGACTTAACGCGCGCCTTTAGCGCATCAATGGCTTTTTTCAAGCCCGTCGAAATATTCGAAATAGCCGGTATTGGTCCGACTGCCAAGGCGCTGGAATTGGCGCTCATATTAAATGTAGCGAACGAGACGAATAGCATTATGGCGACAAGCTTTTCAATAGTCACGTTATTCATCAAGAACTTCGCCGCCATTTTCAATCTTATCGCCATTGTAGATGAGAGATTTCAATTCGAAAGCCAATTTTTGCTATTCCAATAAGTACTAAACAGACGATGTCTTTTCTTGTCGACTTTCAAGTCGATAAATTCATCCCCCACACAACGGCGCCGGACTCCGCTCTACAAATTTTTTAATCGATGCAGAAATGTAAAAATCCTATAAACCAAGTACGTTCCCATCCTGTCATCCACATGACATACGGCAAATCTAAGTTGACCGCTAAACTCATAATCACCAACGTGTAACTTTAACGGCTTCTCTGCATCAACGTCCACTCGCCCTTGATTGTTACTGCCAGCAAACCTACCGTCCAAATCAAAGCCTTTCCTTCGATTTCAATCATCGCCTTGATGCCAGGAGACGCAGAGACAATCTGCTCACGCTCAACTGCGCTTACCGAAAGAGAAACAAGCACAAAAGCCCAAAAGATGATCTGTTTCGTTTTATTAACTATTCAAATCTTAGCATTGGTGTCACACATGCATCTTTTGGGTAGGAGGATTAATTATTTTGTTCCCGACGTGTTGCCGCCTATGCGGATGAGGATTTCATTCTATATAGTTATCTTTTGGCGCATTGCTGTGTCTTGAACGGAGGGACGTAAGTCGCTTCAAACGACTGAGCTTTCCGCTCCTTAATATTTATCACATCAACCCCAAATTGATTATTTACCACGATAAATTTTTGATCTTTGCTAAAGGTAGCGTCATATACCCCCCCACCATACACATCACTTTCAATGAGATGGATTTTTGGCTTTACAAGATACACTGAAAGATGTGTTACTTGAGGGTAGTGCGTGTCAAGTTTTTTCGGCAACCCGAACAGGACCAAAATAGAGTCGTCTAGGCTAAACGCGCCACCATCGATAGCATGATCAATATGTGCCGAACCAATTTTTTTCTCACCATGCTCCACTATCATCTGGCCGCGACCATCATTTTTTGCTGAGTAACCTCCATCGCAAGAACTGACAACTGCCGCATGTACATCACCGATGAACATGGCCATCAGAGTCAGAAGCAAGTACTTTTTCATAACTGATCCCCCAATACTTGGAATGCTTTTTTCGTCTCATTCCAGCGCAATGGCGGACTTTTTACATCATACGGGTTGACTATCTTGGTCACCGCGCGAGACGAACTTTCAGAAATTCCTCGATCCGCAGCCTTTTCAAGCGGAGTATGCACGCAGAAGAAACCTGCGGCATCTACGCAGGAATAGGCATCATTTCCAAGAATCTCAGGATTATCCACTTTTGGACCATCCTTGAAACGCCCGCCATCCTTTTTCCTGAACCAAGCATGATCATACGAATTTCTATCAAGCCACCCCCGATACACCCAGTACTCTGAATAATTATATCGCCCGGTAAGCTGCTTAAAACCTCTCCCGCGGAATTTGACGCCGTCGCCCGCATCGGTATTACCCAACGCTATGTTGCCATCGTATTTTGTGAAATACGCAACATCTTTTGCGGCAGCTGGGGGGGAGCGCAAATAGCCATTTAATTCCGGCATAATTGAGACGTGGTTCGTCTTAATTGCCGTAGAAATAGCAGCCGAGCACTCTCGCACAACCATCATATGGGCCGATTCGATTGCGCTTTGCCCAAAAAAATGAGCACTGCGTACCGGATCGCAAATTCTGTACTTTTTAAAGACCAAATTGATGGCATTGCGATAGTGCTCACGATATTCCTCCCCCGTCTTACCCAAGGCCGTGTAATTCGATTCATCGTAGATTTGTGACAACTCTCCCTTGCTCAACCATCCGCACTTCCTAAAATGCCGGATAAACGCAAGCGGATGGAAGAACCACAACTTCTGCCCTGCGGGAAGACCCGTCACGCCCCAAAACTGTATTTCCTTAAGATACTTAAGAAAGTCGTCGTAACCCTGATTGTTGCCGTGATAAAAGCCGCCTGCATCGAGCAGTTTTGCGTAGCGCGTTTCGTTGTTTGTGCTATCCCATTCGCTTGGGGCGTTGCAAATGAATCCGCGCAACGCCTGGCGTACGCCATCATGGCTTTTTACATAGCTTGAAAGCGCGTCCGCCTTCTGCGCTTCGGTCGTTGGCGCCGTGCCTGATGGTTCAGCATCCTTGACGATTTTCTTGAGTGCGTCGATATCGCACAGCCCATCGCTGCCATAGGGCGTAGCGCCATCGCTAATTTTCTGCCAGCCCACAAACGACGGGAAATCCGCGTCAGACAACTTCTTAACCGAGGTGTTGTTGATATCAATGTAACCCTGCGCTCCCGGGGCGTAGGTCACTTTCACCCATGTCGCACAGTCTCTCCCGGACAGCGTCGCCGGCGTCGAGAGGATGCGCCCGAAGCGCAGCATCTCGTACCCGTCGCTCGGGCAGGCGCTGTAGAGCGCCGTCGCACGACGATAAAGATCGTATTCGTAATCGGCTTCAGCTACTGGCTGCGCGGTTAGCAGCGTGCGCGATCCATCCGTCGCGACGCTCCAGACGTTGGTGTACTTGCCCCCTTTGCTAAAGTAAGTCTCAACGATGAGCGGTAATGGGTTTGTGCCGGTTTGGCCTGCATCAAAATTGATGCCATGCAGTTTGTTGTGTGCATCCGTTCCTGGCGGCAGGGCATAGAACTGCCGTCCGCCGGGAATCGTGTACCAGGTATGCCCCCAGCAATCCGACGTCGTCGACGTGTCTGGCCCGGCAATGCCAAGCGCCGTATGGCTAAAGTAGCTATCGAAATCCCTTGGCATCATGAAGATTTCGAAGTGCATATAAACCACGCCTTCATACCGCCCGAGAAAACCGATAACGTCCTTGCGCCGCACCTTGTTGCCTCCGCTAGCCACCGCCGGCTCCACCGCGCCTTGGGCGACTTGGCCGGTAGGTTTGCGAAGGAACTCTGGCAATCGTTTTGCGTCGTGCCCGAAAGACTGGTACTCGGCGAGCGGCAGCAAGTGCATGTAGAGCGAATAGAACGTCAGCGTGCGACCTTCGCCCGTTTCGGTCGAGTGTTTCAGCAGGACGAAGCCCGCGTTGCCATTGCCCGAGTCCATCGCATGCTGGCAGACCCGGTAGGCGACCACCTCGCCATCGGCGATGGCATAGACAGGGCCATGCGTGTCGGGGGCGAGATGGGCGCCGCAATGCCAGCGCCGGTCAAACGCAATTGGATAAATACCGTGTGCAAGTTCGAACTTGTCGACGGCGTCCATCATGGGGTCCGGCTTCGATTGGTCGCTAGACGTAAGGCCGGATTCAGGCAAAAACGGAGGGCTGATAATCATGGCGCGTCAGTTCGTATGGGAGTACCGCTCATTGAGCGTCAGGTTGCTTTTTGGCAGGACTGGCAGCACTGCGGGCATGTTGTCGGGGCCAACGAACATGAACGAGCCCGCCTTGATGGCGAACGCACCAGGACAGTGGAATGTCATGTTGCCGTTCTCGATCACGAGCGAGGCCCCGCCGCTGTTGAGCGTGATTTTCGTCTTCGCGGCCACCTGGACGTCCGCGCTCTCGCTCGCAACGCGGAGCTGCTTCTGCGCGAACAGGTCCATGCCGTCCGTCAGTGCTGCGGCAGTCAGTTTCCCTTTTGCAGCCACCAGATTGATACCGAGCTTATGCGCGCATAGCGAAATCAGCTCGCCCGCCACCATGCGCAGACGTTTCGCCATGCTGACGTCCATGTCTCGGGCCGTCGCGATCAGGTTCTCGCCCGCCGAGTGCTGTATCGACTTCGGCGTCACGAATGCCATGCCGCCAGGGGCGCTCGCGAGCAGCCCCGCGTCGCGAAGCTGGTTCAGGCTGTCCTGGAGCGCCGCCTGCTTAGCCCGGTCGGCAGGATCGGCACCGGCCTGTGTCGTCGCCGCCGCAAGGTCCGTTACGCGCTGTAGCGCGGCCTTCAGTTGCGCGACGGCAGCAGGCATCTCCAAGTGCGGCGTATCAGCGCCAGCCGCCGCATCGGCCGAAAAGAACAGTCCTTTCGCTGCGCGCACGGTCCCCCACGCCTGGGTGGTCGCTTCAAAGCCCTCGCCTCGCGCGAGCTTTTTACTGTTGAGCAGATAGCCCTGATTGAACGCCGTCTGGCTGTAGACCGTGGCGATACGCGCGCTTTCCTTGCCTCGCAGATCATTGAAGACGACCTCGGCGCCGAGCAGCGGCGCGCGCCAGATTGCGTAACTGAACATCGCATCGGCGCCGTGCACCACGTCCGGATGCGAGTAGTCATGGAGCGCTCCCACGATATGCATGCGATCTACATCGGCATGCGCCGCACCAAGCAAAACCTCCGTGGACGGCAGCAAGGGCGAATGGAAGCCACCTTGATACGACGAAGACGGACGCAGCAGCCGCAGCTTCAGCAACTGCTTGTCAGTGTTAGCCGTTCCCTGCAGGAACTTCGGCAACACAGGATATCGGCCATGCTCGTCCATGCAGCCATAAGGCGACGAGTCAAACGTCGTGACGACGCCGACGACCGGTCCCTTCAGAAATCTCCAGTCGCGTTCATAAACGAAGTCGGGACGGTAGGCCAGATGCGCGGGCATCGCCTTGAAGCGGACATGCGCCGGTTTCGATCGGCTGCCCTTCATCGTCATCGACTCGACCACGAATCCATACGGAGCGCTCGCCAGCTTCGTATTGGTCAGCTTGACCACCACGCCAGGTGCCATGCCCTTCGCGTTGCTCTTGCCCGAAAGCTTTACCTGCTTTGCAATCTGCTCGTCGCGCCGCGTCTGTGCTCGCGACTCACCCTGCTGAGGCGTCAGATGAAATTCCGCGCTGCCGCTGATCCGCCCGAACACCGATTGGTCATTGGCCTCATTGGAAATGCTCGCGCTCGCCCGCAGCGGATCTTCCGGCGTGCGGTAATTGCGCTCCCACAACTCGATGGCGGCCGGCACCAGCGTACGCGTCTCGCTGACCGAGAGTGCAGCCTCATGCCAGTTGCTGTTCATGCCCGAGTCAGAGAGCAGGGGTACGTCGATCGAGCGCACGTACCCGCGCGGATTGTCCGTGAACACGAGCGTGTCGAGTTGACCATCCTTGCCTCGACCCTGCTTGTAAAACCAGCATATGCCTTGACGTCTTGCATGACGTGTCACGAAGGCCCACACGGACTCCTCGTACATCACAACCTGCTCCATCTTCTCTTGCGCGCCTTCCAGATGGAACTCGATATCGAAGGCATCGATGTTCTTCCGGTCGACCAGCAGTCGCGTCACCATCTCCTGAAAGGTGATGTCTTTGAATACCTCCGAGCCATGCACGCGCTTGCAGAGCGCGGCGAACCGAGGTTCGATCCGGAGTTTGTAGGTCGCCTCGTCGCGGCTCGCTTTGATGCGTTCGAAGCGCGTGACGATGCCATTGAAAGTGGCCGCCTCGTGATCGACAGGCGCGACATAATTCACCGACGGGACGGCTACTCGCTCGTCGATCTGCAAGCCCGCGCGCCGACCCACGCAGAGCTTGCCTTCGATATCGAGACGCGGCGAGGTAACGGTGACCTCCGCCTTGTAGTCATCGCATAATCCTGCTTTGACTTTGAACTTGAGCACGTCGAGCTCGAGCTCGAGCGTACCGACCCATATGCTCAAACGCTGGGTGAGTCGCGCGCTTGGATGCTGCAGCGCGTCCGTCAGTTTTTTCGTTACAGCATTCATTCGCATCCTGTTCAGTTGAACGCAACGAATGGAACCGTCGCGCCTGGAGCTTTTTAGCGCAGGAATTTAGGGCTGCAACAAAAGAACGTCAATCGATCGGCTGACAAATAGGAATAGTCTCAAGTAGCTAAGGTCACGCTCATCGTCTGAACGCGAACTTGCCCCCCACAAGCCGGTATGATTACCCCCATCGAATCATCACCGCGCAACGCCCCGGCATGACATCAGTCAACGACCCCACATCACCCACCGCCGCCCCCGTGCGCATGGCCGATGTCGCGCGTATCGCCGGGGTGTCGAAGATGTCGGTGTCGCGCGTTTTGACAGGCCAGCACGTCAGCGAAGAGACGCGCGCGCGAGTCATGGATGCCGTGCTCAAAACCGGCTATGTCGCCGATGCCATCGCGGGTGCGTTCTCTTCCGGCCGAACGAATGTCGTCGCGGTCATCGTGCCGTCGTTATCGAGTTCGAATTTCGCGGAGACCGTGCGCGGCATCAACGATGTCGTCGAGGCGCGCAGTCTGCGCCTCTTGCTCGCCAACACGGACTATCTGCTCGAAAGAGAAGAAGCGCTCATCCGCGCGCTCCTGAGTCATCAGCCGCGTGCCGTCGTCATCACGGGAGGTCAGCACACGTCCAAGGCGCGCGCCATGCTCAAACAGGCGCGCATTCCAGTGGTCGAAATCTGGGAGATTCCCGCGAAACCCGTGGATCGCGTCGTCGGCTTCTCCAACGCGGATGCGGCCGCCGCGATGATGCGCTATCTCTATGCGCGCGGCTATCGGCGCATTGGCTTCGTGAGCAGCGCATCGCACCTGGATTTGCGCGGCGTCGCGCGGCGCAATGGCTATCTCGGCGCCGTGAAGGAAGCGGGTCTGCACGACATCCGCGAAATCGCGCACACGGACTGGACCACGGACATGGCGCACGGCGCGGCCATGGGTCACGGCGGCGCGGCGCTCGAACAGATCCTCGACCGATGGCCCGATACCGACGCCATCATGTGCACGAGCGACATCCACGCGTTCGGCGTCATCATGGCGTGTCATCGGCGCGGTATGTCGGTGCCGCGCGATATCGCGGTGGCGGGCTTCGGCGACTTCGAAGTGTCGCGCCATTGCTATCCGACCATCACCACCGTATCCGTCGATGCCTACGGGATCGGTCACTCCACCGGCGAATCGCTGCTCGCCGCGCTCGACGAGTCCGAGACACCCAACGCGTCGCGGCGCGAAATCGCGCAGGCGCGTCCCGACCGGCAGGACGTGCCCACGCTCATGCGCGTGCCTTACGAAGTCATCCCGCGAGAAAGCGCGTAAAGACCTCGTTACGGCTCAGTGGTTGTGCCGCGACTCGCCGCGCGTCTCGATGATGTCCTGATAGCCGAGCGCCGGCTCAAGACATGCGCCGCTGCCCTGCTGCCCGACCATGCTGCGATAAATCTCTTCCCACGGCGTCTTGTTCTGCAACTCGATAGGCACGTACGCTTCGCGGCGCTGCGCCATTTCATCATCGCCGATCAGCACGTTGACCTTGTAGTTCTGCAGGTCGATTCTCAAGCGGTCGCCCGTCTTCAGCAGCGCGAGGTTGCCGCCCACCGCCGCTTCCGGCGATACGTTGAGAATCGAAGGCGTCGCGCAGGTTCCGCTTTGGCGGCCATCGCCCAGTGTCGGCAACTGCGTGATGCCTTGCTTGATGAGCGCGGCGGGCGGCTGCATGTTCACCACTTCCGCGCCGCCCGGATAACCCACCGGCCCGCAATTGCGAATCACCAGCACGGAACGTTCGTCGATCTCGAGCGCGGGGTCGTCGATACGCGCGTGATAATCCTCCGGTCCCTCGAAGACGATCGCCTTGCCTTCGAACACGTTCGGATGCTCGGGATCGGAGAGAAAGCGCTTGCGGAAGGCGTCGTCGATCACGCTGATCTTCATCACCGCGCTGTCGAACAGATTGCCGGAGAGCACGACGTAACCCGCCGCCGGCTTAAGCGGATCGTCATAGGCGCGAATCACTTCGCGATCCACGTCTGCGACGGCGGCCAGGTCTTCGCCGAGCGTCTTGCCCGTGACCGTACGCACGCTCGTGTCGAGCTTGCCTGCCGCCTGCAGTTCGCGCATGACGGCCGGCACGCCGCCTGCGCGATGGAACGCCTCACCGAGAAAGCGGCCAGCGGGCTGACAGTCCACCAGCAAGGGAATCTCGGGACCGAGGCGTTGCCAGTCATCCAGCGTGTGATCCACGCCCATGTGCCGCGCGATCGCGATCATGTGAATCGGACAATTCGACGATGCCCCGAGCGCCGCCGCCGCGACCACGGCGTTTTCGAACGCGCCCTTGGTCATGATGTCCGAAGGCCGCAGATTCTCGTGCACCATGCCGACAATGCGCTGCCCCGTGCGATACGCCACCCAGCCGCGTTCGCGATGCGGCCCGGGAATCGCGGCGCAACCGGGCAAGGACATGCCGAGCGCTTCGGCGAGCGAATTCATCGACAACGCCGTGCCCATGGTGTTGCAATGCCCGACCGAAGGCGCGGACGACGACACTTCGTCCATGAACGTCTCATAGTCGATCTCGCCGATGGCGTGACGCTTGCGCGCGTCCCAGATGATGGTGCCCGAGCCCGCGAGCTTGCCCTTCCACCAGCCGTCGAGCATGGGACCGCCCGACAGCACGATAGCCGGAATGTTGACGGTCGCCGCGGCCATCAGACACGCGGGCGTGGTCTTGTCGCAACCGGTGGTGAGCACCACGCCATCGAGCGGATAGCCGTGCAGGATTTCGACGAGCCCGAGATACGCGAGATTGCGGTCGAGCGCGGCGGTCGGGCGCTTGCCGGTTTCCTGGATCGGATGCACGGGGAATTCGAGTGGAATGCCGCCTGCATCGCGGATGCCGTCGCGCACGCGCGTCGCCAGTTCCAGATGATGCCGGTTGCAGGGCGCGAGATCGGAGCCCGTCTGTGCAATGCCGATGATCGGCTTACCCGACTGCAATTCCTCGCGCGTGATGCCGTAGTTCATATAGCGCTCGAGATAGAGCGCGGTCATGCCGGGGTTCGAGGGATCGTCGAACCAGCGGCGGCTGCGCAGGCGCTTCTTGTTCTGCGCGTCTTCGGATTGGGGAGCTGAGTTATTCGTTGGTGTCATGACAGTACTCGCGATACGTTAACGACGGGGTTCCAGCCTACGCGCATCCGGGCAAATGCCCATTAGCGCTTTCTTGTAGATCGGCATCCCTCCATGTTAGATTTTGTTGACGGTTACCGATAACCGGGTTTATCCGAAGGCGGCGGTTTTCGTCCGGCTTTCAGATCGAGTGTCGTCAGAGAGACACCGCGCAGGAATCAGGAGACACGAGAAGATGACGTCCCACCACGATGCGTTGGCGCATGCCGGCGCGCTTCCGCTCGATCGTCCTTCCGACGGCGCTTCCGCGCCCGTTTCCGCGAGGCAGCTTCGGCGCGCGATTCTCACGAGCGCCGTCGGCAGCGCGCTCGAATACTACGACTTCGCTATCTTCGGGCTGGCCACGGCATTGATCTTCAGCCGCGTGTTCTTTTCCACGCTCGACGCGAGCGCAGGTCTGCTCGCGAGCTTCGCGACCTACGGCGTGGGCTTTCTCGCGCGTCCGCTCGGCGGCTTGTTCTTCGGCTCGCTCGGCGATAGGAAAGGCCGAAAGTTCGTCCTCTTGCTGACCATCGCGATCATGGGCGTATCCACGACGCTCGTCGGCTTGCTGCCCGCCGGTCCGCTCGGCGCGGTCGGGCTCGTCTTGCTGCGCCTCACGCAAGGATTCGGCGCCGGCGCGGAACAGGCGGGCGCATCCACCTTGATGGCCGAAGTCGCGCCCGTGAAGACGCGTGGCTTCTTCGCGGCGCTTCCGTTCGTCGGCATCTTCGCGGGCTTCGGCATTGCGACGGCGACGTTCAGCATCATGCAGCACTCGATGGATCAGGCCACGCTCCTCGCCTGGGGCTGGCGCATTCCGTTCCTCGCGAGCGTCGTGCTGATCGGCGTCGCCATCTGGATACGCTTGCGTCTGCGCGAAAGCCCGACCTTCGCCGCGCTCGAAGGCGGACACAAGGTCGCGCGTTCGCCGATGCGGCTCGTCATCAAGGACGCGCGCCGCACCGTCGTCGCGGCCGTGCTGATGCGGCTTGCGGAACAAGGCGGCTCGACCATCTATACGACCATCGTGATCGCGTTCCTCAGCGGCACCGTGGCGGCGCGGCACGGCGTGCCGCCAGCGGAACTGGCGCGCGTGGGCACGAGCGGCGCGCTTATCGCCACTTTGTCGAGCGTGATTACCACACCGCTTTTCGGGGCGTTGTCGGATCGGCTCGGGCGCAAGACGGTGTATCGCGGCGGCGCGATCTTCATGCTGCTCTGGGCGTTCCCCGCGTGGTGGATGGTGAGCACCGGCAGCTTCTGGTGGGTCGCGCTCGCGATGTTCGGCGGGCTCGCCATCGGCGCAAACAGCATGCTCGGGGCGCAGTGCGCGCATTTCGCGGAACTCTTCGGCAATCGCTATCGGTATTCGGGCGTGGCCTTGTCGCGCGAGATCGGCGCGGTGTTGTCGGGCGGACTCGCGCCAATTCTCGGCATCTATATGATTGGCCGCGCGGGCGGCGGCTTCTGGGTCATGGGCGCATACACCGCCGTGTTGTCGGCGCTCACGCTCGTCGGCGTCGCCATGTCCACCGAGACCCGTGGCCGCGATCTCACCGACTTGCGCGACGCCGTTCGTTGAGCGTTGGCATCGGGAGTATGATCGGCGTCTTCCTTCGAGCGGACGCCAGTCAATGGAAATTTTCGTCGATGCCGACGCCTGCCCTGCCATCGTCAAGGACATTCTGTTCCGCGCCGGGCCGCGCGTGGAAGTACGCGTGACGCTCGTCGCCAATCAATTTTTGCGCACGCCCGCGTCGCCGTGGCTGCGCGCCATTCAAGTCCCTGCGGGCTTCGACGTCGCGGATAAGCGCATCGTCGAAATGGCGCAAGCCGGCGATCTCGTCATCACCGCGGACATTCCGCTTGCGGCCGCCGCGCTCGCGAAAGGCGCGCATGTGCTCGACCCGCGCGGAGAATGGATGAACGCGGAAAATATCGAGGAGCGACTCTCCATTCGCGCGATGATGGATCAGTTGCGCAGTTCCGGCGTGCAGACCGGCGGCCCGCCGCCCTACGCTCCGCGCGATGGCAAGAAGTTCGCGGGCGAACTGGACAGATTTTTCGCGAAGCGGTCCGCCACAAAGTAATCTTGTTGCGCAAAACGCATCACATAACGTAATCGTAAAGTTCGGTTGATACGATGGCGCCTCCTCTCAATCCCCTGATAATCGACGTCATGAAGAAAGCTGTTTTCGCCGCACTGCTGGCCGCCACCACGTTCCTTTCCGTTACCACCGCTTTCGCGGCCCCCCACCATCATGCCGAGTGCCACAAGGTGCGCGTGCATCATCATTGGGAACGCCACTGCAAGTAACGGCTGCCTCGTGCGGTCTTTGAAAAGCCTCGCTTAATGCGAGGCTTTTTGTTTTTTGGGGCCGAGGCTCGCCCCCTTTTCTTCATCGAACAGGCGTCAGCGGATAATCCAGCAAATCCGCCTTGCCGCCCGCCAGCCGGCTGCGCGTTCTCTCCGCGTTCACCACGTCATGCGGAAAACCGAGCGGCGTGGCGCTTGCCGCATCCAGACGCGCGAGCTGCTCCGCACTAAGCGAGACCGCGAGCGCACCGAGGTTGTCGTCCAGCTGCTTCAAGGTACGCGGTCCGATGATCGGCAACACGCCCTTCGAGAGCACCCACGCAATCGCCACCTGCGCCGCCGATACACCCAGCTCATTGGCGATGGCGAGAACCGCGTCGACCGTGGCGGTCTTGCGCGCGTCGCTTTCGTCGTGTATCACGACACCGAGTCCTTGCTTGCGCCCCGTCTCGCCTTGCCGATACTTACCGCTCAGAAGCCCGCCTCCGAGCGGCGACCAGGCCACCGTGCCAAGACCGAAAGCCGCGGCCATTGGCAGCAACTCGCGTTCGACGGTGCGCTCGACCAGGCTGTACTCGATCTGCAACGCGCTGATCGGCGCCCAACCGCGCATCTCGGCGATCGTCGCCGCCGTCGCGACGCGTCAGGCGGGAAAGTCCGATAGCCCCGCATAGAGGATCTTGCCGGCGCGCACGAGGTCGTCGAGCCCGCGCGCGATCTCCTCGCTTGGCGTCACGCCGTCGGGCATGTGCACCCAGAGAAGATCGATGCGATCGGTATCGAGCCGTTTCAGGCTTGCGTCGACCGCCTGCACCATCGCCTTGCGGCTGTTGCCGGTGCGCTGCAGACCCGCGTCCGGCGACGCCCCGAGCGAGAATTTGCTCGCGAGCACGATGTCCTCGCGCTCCGCCTTGATGAACTCGGCGAGGATGGTTTCGCTATCGCCGAACTGATAGCTGTCGGCGGTATCGATGAAATTGCCGCCTGCCGCACGATACGTATCGAAGACCGTCTTCGCTTCGTCGCGCTCCGAGCCGTATCCCCAACCGGTGCCGAAGTTGCCCGTGCCCAGAGCCAGCGACGATACCTTCAGCCCCGTACTTCCGAAAATGCGATAACGCATGTCGATCTGCTCCTCTCCGTTTCCGGCGATCAGGCGCGATAGCGCGGCGCGGCGGTGCCGTTCTGCGATGCGCGGAATAGCGTTTGACGCGCTTCTTCGAAGCTGTGCAACAACTGCGCGTCGTGTACCGACGGCATGGTGATGGCTTCACCCTGATCGAAACCTTCGAGCGCGGCATCGACCATGTCTTCGGTGCGCATGACCGTGCCCGCCGCCAGCGAGTCGAGCGGCACGCCCGATTCGTCCCAGATTTCCGTGGCCGTCGCTGCGGGCAGCACCGCTTGCACCTTCACGCCGGTGTTCGCGAGTTCCAGTTGCAAGCCGCGCGTGTAGTTCAGAACGAAGCCCTTCGTGCCGCTATAAACAGCGCTGACCGGCAAGGTGTCGAGCGCCAGCACCGAAGCAATGTTGATGATCGCGCCTTCGTTGCGCGCGACGAAACCGGGCACCACGGCTTGCGTCAGACGAACGAGCGCGGTGATATTGAGCGCGATCTGCGTGGCCGTATCCGCCACCGATGACTGCGCCACCGGCCGCAACCGCGCGAGTCCCGCGTTATTGACGAGCACGTGGATGTTCGCTTCGGCCGCGATGCGCTGCTCGACGCGTTGCAGATCCGCCTCGCTGGTCAGGTCTGCGACGACCGTCTCGACGTTCACGCCATGCGCGCCGCCAATCTCGCTCGCCAGTTCGCGCAGACGGTCGGCGCGACGCGCGACCAGCCACAGATCGTAGCCGCGCGCGGCCAGACGTTGCGCATACACCGCGCCGATACCCGACGACGCGCCCGTGACAACCGCAATCTTGCGGGATGCTTGATTCACCATGACTTCTCCCTGACGAAGGAATAAACTGGAGTTAGTTGAGGGCTCAAGTATATGTGTATTTGCCCGAAGCTTGTCAAGCGCGAGGCAATCAACCATCCTATGCGTATGGAAAAGAAAGCTACATCTAAGGCACGAACGAAGCGTGCCGAGTCCGTCCCGACTATCGAGTCCGATGCCGCTGACGTGTTTGCACCGCTCGCCTGCACGAACACGGCGCTGCGCCGGGCATCGCGTCGACTGAGCCAGCTTTATGACGAGGCGCTCGCGCCGCTCGACATGAAGGCGACGCAAATGGCGCTGCTCTCGCAGATCGATCGATACTGCAAGGAGCACGCGAGCGAAGGACCGTCCCTGCAGGAACTGGCGTCGCGGCTCGGCATACAGGTGTCGGCGGTGACGCATGCCATGCGTCCGCTCGTGCGTGACGAACTGCTGGAATTACGCGCGGATGCCGAGGACAAGCGCTCGAAGCGCTGCGTGCTCACGGCGTTGGGCAGAAAGCAATTGAAGGCCGCGCTTGCGTATTGGGTGGCTGCGAACCGGCGCGTGGATCGCGTGCTCGGAGCGGGCGCTGCGGCGACGTTGCGGACGCTTGCGGACAAGGTCGCATCGGATGATTTCTTCGAGGCTTATCAGGCCGACAGCGCGCGGTAGCTTCACCGCGCGCCTGGGGCTTGGCGTCAACTCACCTTGCGGCCCACGATAGGCGCGGTGGGCGACAACGACCCGGACATCGCCGGATAGATCAGGCCCGCGAATATCGCGCCCACTATCGGCGCCACCCAGAACATCCAAAGTTGCTGGATTGCCCACATGCCCGCGAAAAGCGCGGGACCGGTCGAGCGCGCCGGGTTGACCGAGGTGTTGGTCACCGGAATGCTTACCAGATGAATGAGCGTAAGGCAGAGTCCGATGGCGATCGGCGCGAAGCCGACCGGCGCGCGCTCATGCGTGGCCGCGAGAATGACGAACACGAACATGAACGTCATCACGACTTCGGACACGAGTCCCGCGCCTAGCGTGTACTTGCCGGGTGAATGATCGCCGTATCCGTTGGCGGCGAATCCCGCGAAGCGGTCGAAGTCCGGCGCACCCGCTGCGACATATGCGAGCACGGCCGCGCCCGCTATGGCGCCAAGCACCTGAGCGACGATATAAGGACCGACATCGCGCGCGGGAAAACGGCCCGCAACCGTCAGGCCGATTGTGACAGCGGGATTAACATGGCATCCGGAGATGGGACCGACGGCATAGGCCATCGTGAGAAGGCTCAGTCCGAACGCGAGCGACACACCAAGGAGCCCGATTCCAACAGTCGAGAATTTTGCCGCGATGATCGCGCTGCCGCATCCGCCCACCACCAGCCAGAACGTTCCGACGAACTCCGCTAACATTCGATTCTGTAGAGGCATGTCCTTTCTCCGCAGGTTAGTCGCAGTTTACTAAGTAATACCAATCTATCTGAAGTATGTGGTGCCGCTGTTGAATAAGCAGCCGCCGAGATCGCACCTTCTGTGCTCCTTAAGAGTATGCGAAAGTACGCCGATTGCTAGCCGGATGTTTCAGAATCGGTAATGCTCGCCATTGGGCCCCTTCACCTCTGAAGAATGCGCAAGCCGCGTGGTAATTCATCGTTCAATGAATAACCAGCGTCCGATTGTTCGTTAAATCCCGCAAATCAATTCGTCATATCGGGCTTTTTCAAGATGCCGCTCACGGATACATTGCTTCTCAACGCAAGCCGGCCTGAACCTGATTCAACGCCGGCTTAACTTTCAGCGAATCATCGATAAAGGAAGACAGACATGGGCAAGCTCACCGGCAAGGTTGCAGTCGTAACGGGTGCATCGAAGGGAATTGGCGCGGCAATCGCCAAGGCGCTCGCGGCAGAAGGCGCTTCCGTGGTCGTGAATTACGCAAGCAGCAAGGCGGGCGCAGATGAAGTGGTCGCGGCCATCACCGCGGCAAACGGCAAGGCGACCGCAGTGGGCGGCGATGTGTCGAAGTCGGCGGATGCGCAAGGAATCGTCAATGCCGCCGTCGAAACCTACGGACGGCTGGATATCCTCGTGAACAACTCGGGCGTGTACGAGTTCGCACCGGTCGAGGAAATCACCGAGGAGCATTACCATAAGCAGTTCAACGTGAACGTGCTCGGTGTGCTGCTGACGACCAAGTTCGCTGCGGCGCACCTCGGCGAAGGCGGAAGCATCATCAACGTGAGTTCGGTCGTGTCGCGTATCACGCCGCCGCAAAGCGCGGTTTATAGCGGCACGAAAGGCGCGGTCGATGCCATTACCGGTTCCCTCGCCCGTGAACTCGGCCCGAAGAAGATCCGCGTGAACTCCATCAACCCCGGCATGATCGTGACAGAAGGCACGCAGAGCAACGGTATCATCGGCTCTGACTTCGAGACTCAGATCGTCGCTCAAACGCCGCTTGGCCGCGTTGGCCGCCCGGACGATATCGCGACGATCGCGGTATTCCTGGCCTCGGATGATTCGAAGTGGATCACCGGCGAGCAACTGATCGCCAGCGGCGGTATGCGTTAAGTTGAGCGGTAACGGGTCCTCGCGAGAGGACCTTCGATCACGCCGCCGTCAGCGGGTTGTCTGCTGCGGCGGCGTGGCGCTTTTCCGATCGTCCAGCCAATATTCTGTCTTCACGCCAATGTTCGCCGAGACGAACCTCCCGCCGCTTCCCTTCCGATAATCCGCCAGCGCGCGATACACGAGCCGTTGCCCAGCCAGCACGATTGGAACGTTGAGCAGCACCATGACGATATTCATCAGGTCCGACAACGCCCACAAGTTTGGCAATTCGAGGCCCGCGAGCACCGTCAACGCGCCGAACGGCACGAACACAAGCGAGCCGACGACTCTTATTCCCACGATGAACGCGCGCCCACGCGAGATGAAATTCGCGGAAATCTCCGCGAACGAGATCATGCCGAGCAACGTGGTGAACGCGAAAAGGCCGTAGCACAGACACATCACGATGCGGATCACGTGGCCCACCGACTCAGGCACCAGCGTCTGCACGGAAGCCAGATAAACCGTGATCTTCGATGCCCTCACCGATTCCCACGCCTGACCATCGACCGTGCCGGTCCACACGTGCGCCATCACGACGATGAAGCCCGTCATCGTGCAGATGACCATGGTGTCGAAGAACACGCCCAGGCTTTGCACGAAACCCTGTTCGCACGGGTGATCGTTATCGGCAATGGCGGCCGCCATCGTAATGGTGCCCTGTCCTGCTTCGTTCGACATCAGCCCGCGCTTCACGCCCTGCGCGAGCGCCGTGCCAATAGCGCCGCCGAACAATGCATGCGGCGCGAACGCCCCGACCACCACTTCGCGAAAGAAGTACGGAATGAGCGGCAGATTAATGAGGATGATAACGAGCGACATCAGGCAGAAGAGCGCGGCCTTGATCGGCACGAGTACATCGGTATAAGCCGTGACTCGCCGAATGCCGCCCATGATGATGAACGAACACGCGACGATCAATCCGCCCGCAATGAAGTAATACACCGCCGATTGCCGCGCGAGATGCGTGCCGGCGACGGTATCGGCAATCGGGCCTATCGCGGTGAACACGTTGAACGTTTGCGGCGGCACGTTGAAAAGCGCATAGACGATAAACACGAGCGACAGAAACGTGCCGACAATTCGCCGGTCGCCGAGAATGCGGCGTCCATAAAACGGCAAGCCGCCGACGAACTCGTTCTGCTTTCTCTCCTTGAAGAGTTGCGCCAGTGTGGATTCCATGAAAGCGGTCGCCATGCCGAAGAACGCCGCGACCCACATCCAGAATAATGCGCCTGGTCCGCCGACGGAAATCGCGCCCGTGATGCCGACAATATTTCCCGGTCCCGCGCGCATCGCGAGTCCCAGCATGAACGATGCAAGCGCGCTTACGCCCGTGCTCGATGTCTGCCGGCGCAACATGATACGCACGATCTTGCGCATGTTCATGGTCTGGACAAAGCGCGTGCGAATGGAGAAGTAAATGCCGACGCCCACCAGCAGCAGTATTGCGAAGGGGAACTGTCCGAGAACCGGAATCTGTGAATAAGCTTTGAAGTTGGTGGGAAAGTCCCAGAGAAAATCGGAAATGGGCGCGATGAATGCGAAGAACGCATTCACGGATTGGAAAAGATTTTCCACGCAGGCTTATCCTTTGTTGCTGCGACCTGTCCTGAAGGACGGTCGAATTGCAAAAATCTGGCTGATTGCGAGAGCATTGGTGCGACCGGCTACGGGCGCGGGCGCTCATTATACTGTCAGGCCGCGTCTCAAATAGTCCTGCATTCACGCGCGATTATTTACAAAGCTGTCCCCATCGCATAACTAATCAAGCCGCGCGCTCAATAGCGAATCACCTTTCGATGTTTGTTCGCGCATCTGCACGCCAGCAGAATGCTCTTCTCCATCGAATGCAAGGAAAGGTGGACTGCAATGGCCGAAGCGGACAGCGCGACGCTCGTGGATATCGCGGAAATCGCGGAAATCGAACGATTCGAACAGACAGGACGCATCGATCTTGCGGCCGCGCATCGCGCAGCGGTCATGCACGATCTGCACGAAGGCATCGCCAATCACTTTTCGCTGTCGCTGCCCGATCCGCGCGGGCGCTTTCTCGTCGCGCCATTCGGTTTGCATTGGTCCGAAGTCAAGGCCAGCGATTTTCTCACGCTCGATTACGACGCCAACCGCATTGCCGGAGAAGGCGTGGTGGAGCAATCGGCGCTATGCATTCACCTGCCGATCCATCAGGCAGATCCAGTTCGTCATGCCGCCGTGCTGCATACGCATATGCCCTATACGACCGCGCTCACGCGTCTTGCGGATCAGCGGCTGTTGCCTATCGGCCAGGCGGAATTGCTGCTGCTCAAGCACATTGCCTACGACGACGAATACACCGGGCTAGCCTACGACATCGAGGAAGGGCGGCGTCTTGCCGACCGTCTCGGCGACAAGAGCATCTTGTTCCTGGCGAATCATGGCGTGATCGTCACGGGGCGCAGCGTGTCGCAGGCGTATGACCGTCTTTATCTGCTCGAACGCGCGGCGCGCTTTCAGGTGCTCGCGTATTCAACCGGCAAACCGCTGCGGCTTTTATCGCAAGAGCAGCAGGAAAAGGTGCATCGCCAATACACGGAAGCGGCAAAGGAAGGCGCGGCTTGGTCCGGCAAGCCCTACCACGTGCTGCATTTCGAAGCGCTCAAGCGTCTGCTCGATCAGCGCAATCCCGGTTACGCCCTCTGACTTCCCGCCACTCTTCTGCCGACATATACACGTGACCGACCAATCGACCAACACCGTTTTATCCGACGACACTCCCGGCTCTTCGACTCGCCGCAAGCTGATTCTCGGCGGCCTCGCCACGGCGGCGGGCTTCATGATAGGCACGTCCGCGCGCGCGGCTCCGGTGCTGCGCGTGGGCGACATGAATTCCATCGGCTGGAAAGCCTTCCTCGAAGCCTCCGGCGAAGCGAAGAATCTGCCGTACGAAATCGAGTGGAGCAAGTTTCCCGCAGGCCAGCCGGAATTGCAGGCCTTCAACGCCGACGCACTCGATGTCGGTCAGACCGGCGACAGCGTGTTCCTCTTTGCATATGCGGCGGGTTGCCCGGCGCGCGCGGTCAGCGCCATTACCTTCGCGCCGAGCTTCATTCCGCTGCTCGCGCAACGCGACTCGGGCATCCGCAAGGTCGCGGACCTGAAGGGCAAGAAGCTCGCGGTCAATGCAGGCGGCGGGCCGCAACTGATGGCTTACGGTCTCATCGAAAAGGCGGGGTTGAAGCGAGAAGACGTGAACCTCGTGTTCCTCGATCCCGGTGCCGCGAAGCCCGCATTTGCCGCCGGCGCCGTCGATGCGTGGCTCACCTGGGCGCCATATTCGACGCTTGCGATCCAGCAGAACGGCGCGTATCCCATCGCCGATCTGCGCGACGTCGACTATCTCTATAGCGGCAACAACTTTCTACTCGTGCATGAGAAAGCGGCGCGGGACAAGCGCGATGCGATCCGCGACTTCCTCGCTCGCAGCGAGCGCGCGCAACGTTGGGCGCTCGCCAATGTCGATGCGGCCGCCGCCGCGCTCGTGAAGGACACGCATCTCGATCCCGCCACCGCGAAGTCCTTGCTCGCCGAGTACAAGCCGACGCCCGCGCCGCTCGATTCCAACGTGCGCAACGCGCTTCAGCACGCCGCTGACGGTTTCTATCGCTACGGCATGATCAAGCAGTCGATCGGCAACGTGAGCACGGCCTTCGACGGCCAGCTCGCGACGCGGGCATGAACACTTTCCGAAGGAGCCGTCTCATGTCGCATCCAACACTTGCCGTCGAAGGCCAAGCCGCGCCCGCGCCGCGACGCGCCGCCGTATTGCGCTGGCGGCGGCTCGTCGTGCCGGTGGCGTTGTTGTCGGCATGGCAACTGGCGTCGTCAACCGGGTTCGTCAACGAACGGCGCTTCTCGTCGCCCGCGCAGATTGCCACGACGCTCTGGGAACTCGCAGCCAGCGGCGAACTCGGCACGCATCTACTTGCGTCGCTGGCGCGTGCGGGAAGCGGGCTTGCCATCGGCCTCACGCTCGGTGTCGCGCTTGCGCTCGTTAGCGGTCTCTCGCGCCGTGGCGAGGATTCCGTCGATGCCCTTTTGCAAATGACGCGCACCTTGCCGCATCTGGCGCTCGTGCCGCTGTTCATCCTGTGGTTCGGTATCGGCGAGACACCGAAGATCGCGCTCGTCGCGCTGGGCTGTCTGATACCGGTCTACCTCAATCTGTTCGCGGGTATCCGCAGCGTCGATGCCAAGATCGTCGAGATGGCGAGCACGCTCGGCCTCACACGTGCCGAGCAGATTCGCCATATCGTGCTGCCGGGCGCATTGCCTTCGTTTCTCGTCGGCTTGCGCTATTCGCTGAGCATTGCGTGGCTCTCGCTCGTGGTGGGCGAGCAGATCAACGCGTCGAGCGGGATCGGCTATCTCGCGATCACGGCGCAGAACTACATGCGTACCGACATCATTATGGCGTGTCTCCTGATCTATGCACTGCTCGGACTCGTCACCGATGCCCTCGTGCGCGGCGCCGAAAAACGTCTGCTTGCATGGCGGCCATCCACGATCAAGGACTGAGCGATGACCACACGCGATCCTATCATCCGTATCCGGCAACTGACGCGGCGCTTCGGCGCGCACACCGTACTCGACCGGCTCGATCTCGACATCGAACGCGGCTCTTTCGTGGCGTTGCTCGGCCGTTCGGGTTCGGGGAAGTCCACCTTGTTGCGCACGCTGTCGGGCCTCGATGAAGCACCCGCCGGCACGGTCGACGTGCCGGACAAGCGCGCGGTCGTGTTTCAGGAGCCGCGTCTCGTACCGTGGAAAACCGTCGAGGAAAATCTTTCGCTCGGTTTGCGCAAGCCCGACGCGCGCGCCGTGATCGCCGCGGCACTCAACGAAGTGGGCGTCGGGCATCGGCTGCATGCATGGCCGCTGACGCTGTCGGGCGGCGAAGCGCAACGCGTGGCGCTCGCGCGTGCGTTGGTCCGCGATCCGAAAGTCTGGCTACTCGACGAACCGTTCGCCGCGCTCGATGCCCTCACGCGCATCCAGATGCAGCGGCTCATTGCGCACGTGTGGAAAGCGCATGCGGCGACGGTGCTGCTCGTCACGCATGACGTCGATGAAGCGCTGCTGCTCGCCGACCGCGTGCTCGTCCTGGAGCATGGCCGCATTGGCAGCGATATCGACATCGTGTTGCCGCGCCCGCGCGTGTCCACCGATCCCGCGTTTGCGGCGCTACGCGACCGCTTGCTCGCGACGCTCGGTGTGCCCGCCGAAGCGCACGCGTAATCCGACATCTTTCCCTCTCATCGTTCAAGGAAGATCAACGTGACCAACACCGCACCATCTGCACTCGATGTCCGCGACTTGCGCGCGCTTTTGCCCTGGGTCGCCGATCAGGAAGCGCAACCCGGCCGCGACACGGCCGCCTTCAAGGCCACGATGCAGCGCCTGAAAGACGCGCGCATCGGCGCATTGCGTTTGCCGCGCGAACGTGGCGGCGCCGCGTTGACGCTCACGCAGTTATTCGACTTCGTGATCGATCTTGCAGCAGCCGATCCGAATGTCGCGCACGCGTTCCGCAACCATCTGAATCTGGTGGAGAGCCTGCTGATCGACCATAAACGCCTCCCTGCATTCGATACCTATCTCGACCGCGTCGCGCGTGGCGAGACTTATGGCGCATCGGCGACGGAACTTGGCAAGCGCAACGTAGGCAACTTCGATTACGACACAGCGGTCACGTCCGGCCCTGACGGCCTGCGTCTGAATGGCAAGAAGTTCTACAGCACGGGCAACCTGTATGCGGACCACATCTATGTCTATGCAGTCGATGAAGCCGGCAAGCAGATCAAGGTCGTCGTGCCCGCCACGCGCGAAGGCGTGGATATAGCGGACGATTGGGACGGCTTCGGTCAGCAGTTCACGGCAAGCGGCTCGACCAACTACACGAACGTGAAGGTGTTGCCCGACGAGATCGTCGATAACAGCCGTGTCACCGCGCTGCCGTATGTCGCGACCTTCGCGCAGTTGTATCTCTCGGCGGTGGTGGCGGGCATTTTGCAGCGCGTTGTTTCCGATGCCGCGCACTTGCTGAAGTCGCGCGAACGCAATTTCTATCACGGCGTCGATGAAGTACCCGCCAACGACCCGCTTCTGCAAGCAGTGCTCGGCCGCATCGAAAGCGTGGCGCATCTGGCGCGTGTGAGTGTGCTTGAAGCGGCGCAATGGCTCGAACGCGGCTTCGGCAGCGCCGCGTCGGGCGATGTCTCCTCGCATGCGTTCGAGCGCGCCGCCAACAGCACGGCGAAGTCGAAAGTGGTGATCGACGAACTCGCCTTGCGCGCAGCGGGCGAACTCTTCGAACTCGGTGGCGCTTCGAGCACGCGCGTGAGCCAGCGGCTCGACCGGCATTGGCGCGCGTTGCGTACGGTGACGGCGCACAATCCGCTCATCTTCAAGGCGCTTGCAATCGGCAGGCAGGCGGCGCATGGCACGCCGCTGCCCAATCTCTCCTACTTCTGAATCATGCTCGCGTGCCGTGCAAGTCAACCCGCCTTCACGCGTTCGCGCAACGTCGCATGTTCATACGACGCGGGCCGCAAGCCGCGTCGCCGCAACTCGGGGACCACGAGATCGACGAACTCGTCCATGCAGGCAGGCAACGCGTGCGTGATGCAGATAAAGCCATCGCCGCCGCCTTCATCGAGCAAGGTCTGCAACTGATCCGCGACTTCCGACGCCGTACCCACGACATGCGGTCCCTGTCCCGCAGCGAAATGACGCGCGATCTCGCCGAGCGGCGTATGCGGCGCGAAGTCTTCGGTGATGGTGGAAAGATGCCCGCGAATGCCGCTCGTTTCGCCGATATCGGGAAACGGCGCGTTGGCGTCGAAGCGCGAGAGGTCGGTGTTGAGAAACGCGGACAACATGGTGAGGCCCGCTTCGACCGTCACGTTGTCGCGAATGGCCTTCTGCTTCTGCAAGGCTTCTTCGCGAGTCTGACCGACGATAGGCACAATACCCCACAGAATGCGCACATCGCCCGCGCTACGTCCTGCTTTCGAGGCTTCGCCCTGCACCTTGTCGACGAACTCGCGCATGCCGCGCGCCGAATGCCGCAAGCCGAACACGAGTTCCGCATGCCGTCCCGCGAATGCCGCGCCCGCGCTCGATGAACCCGCCTGCGCAATCAACGGCCTGCCCTGCGGCGAGCGCGGCACCGTGAAGCGCCCCTGGCTCGCGAAGAAGTCGCCGTGAAAATCGATCTTCGCGACTTTCGATGGATCGGCGAACACGCCCGACGCGCGGTCCGCGACGATCGCGTCCGGCTCCCAGCTATCCCATAGCGTCTGGCACAGCTTGAGATACTCCTCCGCGCGCCGATACCGCGTGTCGTGTTCATCGAGCTTCTGCCCGAACTGACGTGCTTCGGGTTCGCCCGCCGTGGTCACGAGATTCCAGCCCACGCGCCCTTCGGTCAGATGATCGAGCGTCGCGAACTGCCGCGCGACCCAGTACGGCGGCAGAAACGCGGTACTCAGCGTCGTGATGATGCCAATCGACTGCGTCACACGCGCCATGATCGGAATGAGCGGCAGCGGGTCATGTCGCGGACATTGCACGGCCCAGCGCAAGGTGTCGTCACTGTCGCCGCGATACGTCTCGTAGATCGAATACGAATCCGACAAGAAGATGGTGTCGATGCCGCCGCGCTCCGCCGTGCGCGCAACGTGCTCCCAATACGTCGGACGGTCGTAGCGCAAGCCCTGGAACGAGCGCGGCAGACGCCATTGCCCGACCGTGTGCGGCGAAGCCGAATGCGACAGAAAGAATGCAAGCAGCACGATACGTGTCCTTGTTTAGCGCGTGGAAACGTTCGGACGCTCGACGCCGAGCACGTGTCGCGCAACCACGCCTTTTTGCTTGTCGACCGAATCGTGCAGTGTCAGCGTGCGCGCGTTGCGCCAATGCCTGTCCGCCGCGACGCGCCTCGTAGCCGAACGCGCGCCGCCGATCTGAAAGAGCCGCGAACCCGCTTCGATGGAACTGCCGCTCGCATGCACCTTCGCCTGATAAACGGCGACCAGCACCTCGGCAATATCCGCTTCGCCGCGCGTGAAGGCGTCCATCGAACGGGCTGCTTCGTTGATCAGCGCGCGGCTCGCACTCAGCGCGATGCGGATATCGGCGACATGCGCCTGAATCGCGGGCTCCTCGGCGGCGCGTGCGTACCCGTTGGTCGGCTTCTGCACGTGATTCACGAAGTGCAAGGTATCGTCGAGCGCCGCTTCGCCGATGCCCGCGAGAATCGCCGCAAAGCCGAGTTGATAGAGCGGCGCGAAGATAGCCGCAGCAGGCACGCTGGCCGGATTGCCCGCAACCCAGCGGCCATCGATCACGCTTTCGTTCACGACGAGCCGACCGCTCGATGTCGCCCGCTGACCGATGCCGTCCCACGTATCGAGCACGTTCACCGCTTCGTGACTGCGCGGCAGCAGCACGAGAACGGACTCGGGCGGACGGCCTTCGTCATCGGTCACGGTCGCGCACTGGAAGAGCGCGTAAGTGCAGCCGACCGAGCCTGTCGCGAAGGCTTTTTCCGCCTTGACGCGCCAGCGGCCGTCGTCGAGACGCTCGGCATACGACTTGAGGTTCGTGCGCTTGTTGTCGTACGTGAAGCGCTCGTCGGGTTCGGCGGCGGTGAAGCAGAAGGTCGCGCCATCGTCGCGCACGGCGGCGGCGAGTTCATCCACAAGTGCGGAATCGGCCAGCAATTCCAGCGTGAAAAGCGCGCCTGTCTGCACCGTATAGAGCTGCGCGGTGTTGCTGCAGGCGCGCGCGATCGATGTCACCGCATCGAAGAAATGCGTGAAGCTCGTGCCGCGTCCGAAGCCCGCTCCGCCGCGTTCTAGCGACAGACCGGCTGCGAGCAGACCCGCATCGTGCAAGGTGCGGATGTTGTCGTAGGGAAACGTCGCGGCTTCGTCGGTTTGCGCACTGCGTTGCTTGAGCACCGGCGTGGCTTCGGCAAGTCCACGATGCAGGCGCGCGATGGCATCGGAGAAAATGGTTCGATCGATCTGGTTCATGTCGGCTGTCTCAAAGGTCGCGATATTGCGCGCCCGGATGCGTCGCTCGCAGATGAGGTCCGCGCCCGGCAAAGAGCTTCTCGCGCAGCGTGCCCTCGGCATACTCGGTGTGATAACGCCCGCGATTCTGCAGTTCCGGCACGACGAGATCCACGAACGCATGCAGGCTTTCGGGCATCACGAGACGCCGCAGATTGAAGCCATCGACGCCGGTTTCATCTATCCATGCAATCAACTGATCCGCCACCTCGCGCGGATCGCCGACGATGAACGGCCCGCGTCCGCCGATCTGATCGAAGCGGCTCATGTCGCGCGGCGTGATGGGCCGGCCTGCACGCTTCGTGAGATTCTCGACGGTCGACTGCAGCGCGTTGCTCCTCACATAGCGAATCGGTTCGTCCAGATCCAGTTCCGCGAAGTCGATGCCGGTCCAGCCCGACACCAGCGCAAGTTGCCCGAGCGTATCGACGTATTCGGCATACTCGGCCTGCAATTCGCTCGCTTCCTTCGACGTGCGCGCAACCACGACGGTCGCGCCGAGATAGAGCAGCACATCGTCGGCAGCGCGGCCTGCATCGACTGCATGCTGGCGGATGTCGCGCGCCGCCGCCGCGACGATGGCAGGCGTCTGTCCTTCGAGAAACACGCATTCCGCATGCTTGCCCGCGAACGCCTTGCCGCGTCCCGACGCACCGGCCTGATACAACACCGGCGTGCGCTGCGGCGAAGGCTCGGTGAGATTGAAGCCATCGACACGGTAATACGGGCCTTCATGCTTCACGCGCCGCACGCGCGACGGGTCGGTATAAGGATGTCCCGCACGCTTGTCGCGCACCGCCGCGCCTTCGGCCCAGCTTCCTTCCCACAGCTTGTAGACGGCTTCGAGGAAGTCCTCGCCGGCCGCGTATCGCTCGTCGTGCTCGCGCGCTTTCGCGAGACCCATGCCGCGCGCCGCGCTTTCCAGATAACCCGTCACGACGTTCCAGCCCGCACGGCCGCTCGTCAGATGATCGAGCGTGGAAAAGCGCCGCGCGAACTGATACGGATGCTCGTAGGTGAGGTTCGCCGTCACGCCGAAGCCGATGTGCTTCGTCGCATAAGCCATGGCGGGCACGGTCAGCAACGGATCGTGCGAAGGCGCTTGCGCAGCCGCGAAGAGCGTGGCGTCGGTGCCGCCGCCGTAGACATCGTAGATGCCGAAGACATCGGCGAGAAACACGCCGTCGAAGAGACCGCGCTCGGCCGTCCGCGCGAGTTCGACCCAGTAGCCGAGCGTGTTGTGTTCGAGCGAGCGGTCGCGAGGATGCCGCCAGAAGCCCGCCCACGAGTGCGCGGGTGCGTTCATGTGGAACGCGTTGAAGTGGATGTGCTGGGTCATTTTCTGGAGACGATGGTCCGGTTCCACGAGTCCTGCGCGCGATCGAACGCGCCCCAGAACTTGTTC
This sequence comes from Caballeronia sp. TF1N1, assembly GCF_022878925.1. NCBI lineage: Bacteria > Pseudomonadati > Pseudomonadota > Betaproteobacteria > Burkholderiales > Burkholderiaceae > Caballeronia > Caballeronia sp. TF1N1. Next base: position 499,353 of record NZ_CP084629.1, on the reverse strand, counting down.
CAGTCCGGGTGATAGAGCGCCTGGGCTTGCTCCGGCTTGTAGATGAGCTTGGCCGCGAGTTGCGGGTCGGCTTCGATCACGGGCGCAAGCAGGCGGTTGGTCGGGCCGTAGTAGAAGTCCGTTGCGTTGCCGAGCTGATAAAGCGCGCCGTAGATCTCATTCAGGAACTGCGCCGCAAGTTCGGGATGCGGCGTGCCCTTGACGATATCCGCCGTCGATGCGAACGCGATGGAGCCTTCCTTCGGGCGCACCGCGCGCGCGGGCTTGTAGGCATCCTGAAGCGCGTAGGCACGGCCATCGGCGATGACGGTAAGCCAGATATCGCCGGACTTGATGAGTTGCTCCGCCTGTTGCGAGGTCTGCCAGAACGTGCGCGCATTGACCTTCGCAATCTCCGCAACGGCCTTGTCGAGATTGCCTTCATCGCCGCCATTCAGACGCGACGTTTCGATCAGCAGCGCGCGGCCCGCGCCATTGGCGAGATCGGGCAACGCAACGTGACCCGCGAGCTTCGGGTTCCACAAGTCCTTCCACGATGACGGCGCGGGAATGCCTGCTTGCTGAAACTTGTCCGCGTTGTATACGAAGATCGCCGAGACGAAATCGAAGTCAGGCGCATAGCCCTGCGCGTTCTTCGCGAGATCGAGCGCGAAATTCACGTTCGGCACTTTCGCCGGATCGAGCTTTTGCAGCACGCCTGCCTTGATGGCTTGCGCGCGCACGTCGCCATCGAGCAGCACGACGTCATAGGGCACGTTGCGCCCGTTCGCGGCGACGAGCTTGGCGACGTGATCGATCGACGCGCCATCGATGAATTGCACCTTCACGCCCGTTTTATTGGTGAAGATGTCGCCCGCGTATTTGATCTGCGTCTGCGTGGACTTGCCGCCCCACGACGACACGCGCAGCACGATGTCTTTGGGGTCTGCGCTCTGCGCATGCGCGAGCCCGGCAACTAGGGATGCGGTCAGTGCGAAGAGCCCGAGCGCGAGCCTGGCGATAACTTTCAAGAATGGCCTCGTGAGGAAAGAAGGAAAAGGCTCAACGCCGCGAAAAGAGGCGTTCGAGACGGAAGAAACGATTGAGCAGCAACGCGAGCGCGGCCCAGAACGCAACGATCAGCGTCGACAGCGCGGTGACCGCGTTATCGAACTCCACTTCCATCGCGTTGAAGAGCTTGACGGGCAAGGTCGGACGGCTCGGGTCGCCCATGAACCATGCGACCACCACGTCGTCGAACGAAAGCACGAAAGCGAACAGCATTCCCGCGATCACGCCGGGCAAAACGAGTGGCACGGTCACGCGCCAAAACACTTGCCAAGGCGTGGCGCCAAGGTTCTGCGCGGCTTCGTCGAGCGCATTGTCGTAGTGCGCGAAGCTCGCGACCACCGAGCGCACGACGAGCGGCAAGGTGAACACGGCCTGCATCAGCACGATGGCCGCGCTCGTTCCGTTGAGTCCGATGTCGTGCCAGTCGGCGGCGAGCATGAAGAACTTGAAGCCCGCCACCGCAATGACGATAGTCGGCACGCCCAGCGGCGCAACGCATAGCGCATTCACGATGCCGCGCCCCGCATAACGTCCGCGCACGATCGACAACGAAAGCGGCACACCGACGAGCGTGGCGAGCGCGGTCGTCGCCGTGCCCAGCGCGACGCTGTAGCGAAGCGCAGCGTAATAGTCCGGCGAGATCGAGCGATACCAGTGGAGCGTCCAGTCGCTCGGCGGAAACGCGAGCGCGCCGCTCTTCGAAAACGAAGCACTGACGATGCCGATAAACGGCAGCAGCAAAAACACGGGCACCGCGAAGGTCGTGATACGCAGCAGCCATTTCAACGCGCTCGATGCGGCATCGCGATGCCACACGACGGCCGACGTACTCGCTTGGGTACTCATGTCCGCGCTCCGCTCATGCGCACGGCAAGCAGCATCGATGCGAGCGCGGCGATCATCGTCAGGATGGCGGCGGTCGAGCCGACCGTGTAGTTCAGCACGCCGTGCATCTGCTGATCGATGTAGAGCGCCATGAACATCACCCGATGCCCGCCGAGAATGCCCGGCGTGACGAGCGCGCTGATCGCGGCCATGAAGACCATCGACGCGCCCGCCGCCAGTCCCGGCCGGCACAGCGGCAAGACCACGCGCACGAACGCCAGAAAAGGCGTCGCGCCGAGATTGATGGCGGCTTCCTCGAGCGCGGGATCGATCTTGCGGATGGCGCTCGTCAGCATCAGCACCATGAAGGGAAACTCCACGTGCACCATGCCGATGAGCGCGCCGGTGTAGTTGAAGATCCACTGCACGGGTTGCTTCACCAGACCGGAACCCAGCAAGAGCGTATTGAGCATGCCGTGTTCGGTAAGCACCGGAATCCAGCCGAGGTTGCGGATCACGGCGCTGATGAGCAACGGCAACACCGTCACGAACAAAAGCGGCGTGCGCCAGCGCGAACGCGTGCGCGCAAGGTGATAGCTGAACGGAAAGCCGAACACCGCGCAGATGATCGCCGTCAATGCGCCGAAGACGAGCGTGTCGAGCAGGATATGGAGGTAGTACGCATCGGAGAGAAAGCGCGCGTAGTTGGAAAGCGTCCACGTGTCGTCGACACGGCCCATCGAGCCGCCGCCGTGCAGCGACAAGATCAGCAGATAGCCAATAGGCGCGACGAAGAACACGCCAAGAAACGCCAGTCCCGGCAAGGCGAGCGCGCCGTAGGCGGCGCCCCTGCGCTTCGTCGCCGAAAGCGGCGAAGGCGTCGCGGCGAGATCGCCGCCTGTCAGCAAGGCATCGTTGCTCATGTGGCGGCCTCGTCGCGCAAGAGGACGGCATCGCTGTGGTGCCAGCCGAGCGTGACGGTATCGCCAGCGGCGGGTGCCGCGCGGCCCGACGTGCGCACGATGAGCGGCTCGCTTGCCTGCGTGCGGACTTCGAGATACCAACCGTCGCCCGCATACGTGGCGAGTTCCACGCGGCCCTGCACGCGGTTCGGCAAACCCGCGCCGATCTGAATGCGCTCCGGCCGCAACGCGAGCAACAGCGGTTCGCCGGGCGCGGGCGCCGCGCCGCCGGCGAGATCGACATCGAATGGTTCGGCCGTCTGGCGGCTTTGCACGCGCAAGCGGCCATCGGTGCCGAGCGCGCCCGCCGTCACCGCGACGAGATTGATCTTGCCGATGAAACTCGCGACGTATCGATCCACCGGCCGGTCGTACAGTTCCTGCGGCGAGCCAATCTGACTGATACCGCCCTGCCGCATCACGACGATGCGATCCGAAAGACTCAGCGCCTCGCTCTGATCGTGCGTGACGAAGATGGTCGTGATGCCCACTTCGCGCTGAATGCGCTTGATCTCCGCCTGCAATTCCTCGCGCAGTTTCTGATCGAGCGCGCCGAGCGGTTCGTCGAGCAACAGCACGCGCGGATTGATGACGAGCGCCCTCGCCAGCGCGACACGCTGCTTCTGCCCGCCCGATAGCTGGTCCGGGTAACGATCCGCATAACCCGAAAGGCGCACGCGGTCGAGCGCTTCAGTGGCGCGCCGTTTGATCTCCTTGCCCGGCAGCTTGCGCACGCGTAGACCGAAGGCGAGATTCTGCGCGACCGTCAGATGCGGAAACAGCGCGTACTGTTGAAACACCATGCCCGTATTGCGCCGATGAGCCGGAACCTGCGTCACATCCTCGCCGCCGATATGGACCGAGCCCGCATCCGGCGTGACGAAGCCTGCGACCATGCGGAGACACGTCGTCTTGCCGCATCCGCTCGGGCCGAGCAAGGTGAGGAATTCGCCGTCGCGCACGGAAAGCGAGACCGCATCGACGACCGGTGCGCCGTCGTAGCGCTTGATGACGCTATGCAATTGAACCGTTGCCATGGACGCTCTGAGATGCAGCGCGTGGCCGCGCCGGTTGAATGGAACGAGCACTGGAGAGACGCGTCGTCGCAGAGCAAAAAGAATAAGAGCCGGCATGCCGAGGCCAAACCAATTTTCCTGGCTTAGAAAAGTGACGGCGCGGTGATAAACGAATTCACCGATGGGTGATTAACTAAGGAGACGATCTGATACATTGCGCATCACCCAGACGCTCGAACTCCGCTCATGCGCCTTTCAGCCCTTGTGTTTGTCGCGCTTGCCGCCGTCTCCGTCGCGCGCGCGGACGAACCCGAAAGCCTCGCCGCCGATCTGCATGAAACCGTCGTGCAGGTTCCGATGATCGAGAAAGGCTTGTTCGGCGACTCGCGCCGTGAACTGGTCGCGACGCTCTATCAGCCGGATGGCGCGGGGCCGTTTCCGCTCATCGTGCTGAGTCACGGCAGTCCGCCCGATCCGCTCAATCGCGTGAAGACCGGGCGTTATCGGCTGATTCCGCAGATTCGTACTTTCGTGGAGATGGGTTTCGCCGTGATCGTGCCGATTCGCCGAGGCTATGGCGCGACGGGCGGCACGTATGCCGAGAGCACCGGCAAGTGCGCCAATGCCGATTACGAAGCATCCGGCAATGCAGCCGCACAGGACATTCTCGCGACCATCGCGTATGCGAAGACCCTGCCGCAAGTGGACGGCAACCGGATCGTGCTGGCGGGGCAATCTGCGGGCGGGTTTTCTTCGCTGGCGGCGGCGAGCTTCGATCCGCCCGGCGTGATAGCGGTGCTCAACTTCTCGGGCGGACGCGGCGGCGATCCGGCAAGGCATCCAACCGTGCCGTGCGCCCCGGACAACATGCTAAGAGCGATCACGCACTTCGCGGGCACCGTGCGCGTGCCGGTGCTTTGGCACTATGTCGAGAACGATCAGTACTTCGGCCCGGACTACACGCGAAGCTGGTTCAACGCATTCCAGCAAGCAGGCGGCAAAGGGCAGTTCGTGATGGAGCCGCCCTACGGTGAAAACGGTCACGGAATGTTCGCGTCCCGCGCGGCCATTCCGATCTGGCTGCCTTACGTGCGCAATTTTCTCGCGCCTGTCATTCAGATGCGTTGACTCTCAAGCTCGCAAGCGATGCGCGTTGCTTGCCGTCGGCGTCGAAGTTGTCGTCGGCGAGCCAGCGTTCGAATGCGGCGCGCACCGTGGGCCAGTCTTTATCGATGATCGAATACCACGCGGTATCGCGGTTACGACCCTTGTACACGATAGCTTGCCTGAAGATGCCTTCGAACTCGAAGCCGAGTCGCAGCGCCGTCTTGCGCGATGGCGCGTTCAGGCTGTCGCATTTCCATTCGTAGCGCCGGTATTGCAGGGCTTCGAACACGTAGCGCATCAGCAGATACTGCGCTTCGGTCGAGATGCGCGTTTGCTTGAGCAGCGGCGAAAACGTCACGCTGCCCACTTCGATCACGCCATGAACCGGCTCGATGCGCATCAGCGCGAACGTCCCGACTGCCTTGCCGCTGGATTTATCGATGACGGCGTAGTGCAACGGATCGGCCGATGCCGCCGCTTGTGTCAAATACGTGCGGAACGCCGCAAACTCCTTGAACGGACCGGTGAACAGATAGGTCCAGTCGCTCGGCTCGCTGTACGCATGGAAAAGATCCTGCGCATGTGCGTCGACATCGAGCGGCACGATCTTGCAGTGCGTGCCTTCGACGACGATTCGCGCGGGCCGCTCGCGCGTTTTCCAGTCGGTCACGGCATCGCCGATAGCTTGTTGGTACTCGTTGGTTCTTGCCATACGCCGAAAGTCTCCTCTTTCAGTTGAATTTGCAGTGTAGTGTGGCACGAACGAAAAACGACCGATCGTTCGCAGGGCAGGCCCGTGTTTTGCGGTAAGGATATTCGTGGAGGCAAACCGTCCCACGCAACCATTCAAGGAGGTTCACCATGAACAAGGATCAAGTTAAGGGTACCGCCGAAAAGGTGAAGGGCAAGGCGAATGAGGCGGTCGGCAAGATGACTGGCGACACCGCCCAGCAAGTGAAGGGTCAGGTCCAGCAAGGCGCCGGCGAAGCTCGCAAGCAATACGGCGACGTCAAGGAAGAAGTGAAGAAGGACCAGCGCTAAGTCGCTAAATGCCTCCAGGAGTGAGCCTTGAGCCGCTCCCTGCAAGTCGAGGTTTGATGCCGGCACGAGAGCTTCGCGCTCACTTGCCGGCATCGATCCGTTTCGCAGTTTGCGTTTGATATATTGGCCGCTTTCGTCCCTCGACTTATTCAACAATGCGAGTCGGCCGCCCGGTCAAACCTCTGCCTCATCCCGATTGCGACTATTGCGGCGTGCCCGCGACGCTTGCTCGCTCGGACGATGAAGTCTACCCGTATCGCGACGATCACGGCCCGCTCTGGGTTTGTGCGCCTTGCCAGGCGTGGATCGGTGTTTTCCCGCGCAGCACGCGCCAGGTTCCGCTCGGGCGTCTGGCCGATGCCGCTTTACGCGATCTGAAGACAAAACTACACGCTGCCCTCGAACCGCTCGCCCAGGCAAAAGTGCGCCGCGACGCGTGCAATATTTTCGAAGCCCGCGCAAAGGGCCTGAAGTGGCTCGCGCAGCAAATCGGCGCCGATCCGGTAAAACCGTCCATCCACTCGCTGGACGCGGCGCAGTGCGAGCGCGCCATTGCGATCCTCGAAGAATTTGCACGCACACGCCAAAACAACCCTTCAGAAAACGCGTGGGACGAACGTTAACGAGAGAAGTCAACCACGACGGCGCTTCTTTCGCTTATACGCATGTCACGCACCCTTCCTTTTCAGCGTTCGCCGCAGGCTTCGCGCGCGCGGCTGTCCAAAGCGCAACTGCTGCCGATTCCTCGCGCGGTAGCCAACGAACTCGCGTTGCAAGTGCATCTGTCATTGCAAGCGCTGCGTGCCGGCGCCACCGACATCGCACCCGCCCAGCAGATCACCGAAGCGATGCTGCTCGCGCGCTTCCTGTCCGAAGCGGGTCACGGCGACTTCTCCCACGACGCGCTGATGGCCGCCGACCGCATCATGGCCGAAGTATTCGACGGCGGCCGCGAATCCGGCACGTGGACCCTTGCGCCGGAAGCATTCGAGCAGATCGCGGCAATCGTCTCCTTATACGATCATCAGTTGCAGCGCGCCACGCTCGCCGCCCTGACGACGGCAAGCGAGCGCCTCGACCGCTTCAAGGCTGGCGAAGCGTATCAACCGATGCAGCAACGCCGCGCCTTAAGTTAGCTTCAAGGCGTTTGCAGGCTGCCGTCCATGAGGCGCGTTTGCGTCCATACGGTAACGTCGGCCTCGCAGGGATATTTCGCGGCTTCCTTCTCGTCGATATCGACGCCCAAGCCTGGCTTGTCGTTCGCATGAACGTAGCCGTCGCGAAACTCCGGCAGGCCGGGGAACACATCGAGCAAGGCGGCACGCGGCCCTTTCAGATTCTGGATCACGAAGTTGGGCGGCTCCGTGCCCGACCATTCCTGCACGCCAAAATTACGCGATGCCAGATCGATATGAATATTCGCCGCATGCGCGAGCGGCGACATATCGCCTGGACCGTGCCATGCCGTGCGCACGCCGAACTGCTCCGCGAAAATCTGCAGCTTGCGTCCCGCCGTGATGCCGCCTATCTGACTCAGATGCACGCGCACGAAATCGATCAACCGTTCAGTGATCAGAAAACGCCATTCATAAGGGTTGTTGAACAACTCGCCTTGCGCGAGCGGCGTCGTGGTCTTCGCGCGTAGCTGGCGCATCCATTCGCCTTCTTCCAGCGCGATCGCATCTTCGAGAAAAAAAAGTTCATACGGTTCCAGCTCGCGTGCGAAGCGAATCGCTTCCACTGGCTTCAGGCGCTCGTGCACGTCGTGGCACAGCGCGACATCGAAACCGATTTTGCAGCGAATTCCATCGAAAAGCTTTAGCGTATCGCGAATATATTTGCGGCTGTCGAGATAGATGCCATCGGGCGCGCCGCGCGGTGCGCTCTGCGGTGCCTTGCCAAAACCGCCACCGCCATAACCACCGCTTTGACAGCGAATATGCGTGATGCCTTGCTCGCGATATCGCTGAATGTTCTCGCAGAGTTCGTTGAGATCGCGACCATCCGCATGACGATAGATCGGCACGCCTTCGCGCACCTTGCCACCGAAAAGCTGATAGAGCGGCATGTTCGCGAGCTTGCCCTTGATGTCCCACAAGGCCATGTCGATGCCGGAGATCGCGTTGTTCTCTATCGGCCCGTTACGCCAGTAAGCGTTTTGATGCATGAGCTGCCATTGCTCTTCGATAGCTTGCGCATCGCGCCCGATGAGCAGCGGCCGCAAATACTCTTCGATCAGACATTTGACCGCGAGATGCCGGTAGGCGAAGGTCGCGCAGCCGAGCCCATGGAGACCGTCCTGATTCGTCTCGACCTTCACGACGAGCAGATTGATGCCTTCCGGCGCGGTCAGTATGACTTTGACATCGGTGATGAGGATGGCCATGACGTTACTTTGCAAGAACGGAAGGCGTGGACTTGCCCGCGCCTCCCTTGGGCGTGGAACGTTCACCGGTGGTGGCGGGCACGAGCATCATCAGCACGACCGAAGCGAAGAGCGCCGCAGCCATGAACACATACGATGCGGACGGACTACCCGTCGCGCCATTCAGATAGCCGACGACCCACGAACCGCAGAACGCGCCGAGTGCGCCGCACGCATTGATGAGCCCGATCGCCCCGCCAAGCACGTTGCTCGGAATGAGTTCCGGCACGAGCGCGAAGAACGGTCCGTAGGGCGCGTACATGGTGCCGCCCGCGATCACGAGCAAGCCGAACGAGAGCCAGAAGTTGGAGCTGCCGACGAGATAGGAGCCGACGAACGCGATCGTTCCAATCAGCAGCAGCGGCCACACGAAGAGCTTGCGATTACGCGTCTTGTCGGAGAGCCACGATGCCAGCAGCATCAGGATGATGGCCGCGAGATAAGGCACCGCCGCGAGCCAGCCGACCGACACGATGTCGATGGTCGAGGCCGCCTTCAGGATGGACGGCAGCCACATGATGAAGCCGTACACGCCGATACTCCACAGCGCGTGGATAGCGCAGCACTTGAGCACGATGGACGACCGAAACGCCGACTTGTAATCGCGCACGGGTGCGATGTGCGCCTGTTCCGAGACGAGACGCGCTTGCAGTTCGGCCTTCTCGGCGTCGCTCATCCAGGTGACTTCCGAGGGACGGTCCTTCACCGTGAACCACCACACCACGGCCCATGCAATAGCCGGCACGCCTTCGATGATGAACATCTCGCGCCAGCCGAAGCTCTTCACGAGATAGCCCGAAACCACCGACATCCACAGCACCGTCACGGGGTTGCCGAGAATGAGGAACGTGTTCGCGCGCGAGCGTTCGGTGCGCGTGAACCAGCGGCTGATGTACATGAGCATGGAAGGCATCACCGCCGCCTCGACGATGCCGAGCACGAAGCGCAGCACCATCAGCATCGGGATATTGCTCACCATGCCCGTCAACGCGGCGCACACGCCCCAGAGCACGAGGCTGATGAAGATGAGTTTCTTGACGCTGTTCTTTTGCGCGTAGATCGCGCCGGGCACTTGAAACAAGCAGTATCCGAGAAAGAACAGCGAGCCGATGAGCGACGACGTCGCATGCGTGATGCCGAGATCGCGGTCGATGCCCGCCGCAGCCGCGAAGCCGTAATTCGCGCGATCCAGGTACGCAAGACTGTATGTGATGAAGATGATGGGCATGAGATACCACCATCTTTGCGGTGCCACCGTTTTGACGCTATCCATGTTGTCTCCAAGATTCATGGTGATACTTCAAAGCACGGCGAGCCAGCCGCCATCGACATAAATGATCTGGCCGTTCACATAGCTCGATGCAGGCGACGCGAGATACACCGCCGTGCCGACGAGTTCCTCGGGCTTGCCCCAGCGTTGCGACGGATTGCTCGCCTTGACCCATGCGTCGAACTGCACGTTATCGACGAGCGCCTGATTCATGTCGGTGAGGATGTAGCCAGGGCCGATAGCGTTCGCCTGAATATCGAACGCGGCCCATTCGGCGCTCATGGCGCGCGTGAGCATCTTCACGCCGCCCTTGGCCGCCGTATAAGGCGCGACGGTGGCGCGCGCGCCTTCGCTCGTCAGCGACCCGATGTTGATGACCTTGCCACCCTTGCCGCGCGCGATCATGCGCCGCGCCGCTTCCTTCGCGACGATGAACGCGCTCGTGAGATTGGTGTCGATCACGCGTTGCCAGTCCGCGAGCGCGAGTTCGACGAGCGGCTTGCGAAACTGGATGCCCGCGTTATTCACGAGGATATCGACCTCGACGCCTTCGGCGTCCCACGCCTCGAAGGCGGCGGCGACCGCGGTTTCGTCGGTGACATCGAATGCACGGCCTTGCGCCGTGGCGCCCCGTTCGCGCAGACGGCGCACGGCTTCATCGACGGTATCGGCCCGCGTGCCGTTCACGATGATGCCCGCGCCCGCTTGCGCCAGGCCTTCCGCCAGCGCAAAGCCGATGCCGCGCGCCGATCCCGTTACGAGCGCGGTGCGGCCGCTCAAGTCGAACAACTGTGTCATGCGTAAGTCCTCGGTTGAATCGTTTCGCGTTGCAGGTTCAAAGCGGCTTGTCGTTGAGCGTGCGCGTCATCGCGGCGCGATCGTCGAAGTCCTTCTCCGCCCGCTCGATGAGCGTAAGCACCGCGCGCTCGGCGGCGGCGGTATCGCCCTGTTCGATTGCGACGCAGAGCGCTTCGTGCATCGGCAACGAACGCGCGGGACCGCCCGCGATCTCCGAGCTCAGTTCGAAACTCGTGCGCAGGATGGCCGACAGCGCGTTCTGCATCTGCTGGATGAACTGGTTATGGCAAGCGGTGAGAATCGCGCCGTGAAAAGCAAGGTCGGCGGGAACGTATTCGCCCTGGCCCGCGACAGCCCGCTCCATTGCCTTGAATGCGCGTCGAATGTCCTTGCGGTCCTGCGCGGTCGCCCGTTTCGCGGCGAGCTTCGCGGCATTCGGTTCAATGATGAGCCGCAACTCCATCAGGTCCTGAATGAGCGCGTCGTCGATGGCGCCTGCGCGTGCGCGCCACGTGATGACGTCGGGATCGAAAAGCTGCCACTGCGCGCGCGGCAGCACGATGGTGCCGTGGCGGCGGCGCACCTGAAGCATGCCCTTCGCCGACAACGACTTCATCGTCTCGCGGATAGTGATGCGGCTCACCTGCATCTGCTCCGCGAGTTCTGTCTCGGCAGGCAGGATGTCGCCGGGCGCGAATTTGCCGGAGCAAATCTGTTCGCCCATCTCGTTGAGCACTTGACTATGCAAAGTCGGCATTTTTCTATGTCTCTAGATCATACGTATGATTTGGAATGTATCAATCAAACGGCCGTCAGAACAATGCGGGTTGTCCCTAGGATGGCGTCAGCGAAGGCCGGGGCGCCAGGATTCGGCGGTTAGTTGCGCGGCGTCGATCAGACGGCCGTATCTCGCTGGACTTGAGTGCCGCATATGCGCCGAACAGAAAGTCGAAAAGGCATCACCTTCACCGATTGAAAGGCGAGCACGCGCATTAAACTTTGTTCCGTGGTGCTGATCAACGCACCGCACGAAAGCGGACCCGGCGAGTGCTGAACACACGGCCTCACCTACCTACCTTGACCGAAGCGCAGCCAAGCCAAGGTTCGCTTGAAGCAGTTGCAAACAGAAGTTGTCTGAAACCAACGCGTCATCTTTATCGCAACAAAGCGCAGCACGTTTTCCCGCTGTAGCCGTAATGCAGGCCTGAGCGCAATGGTCAGGAAGTGAGCAATGAGCAAGTGCAACGACGAACCCCCGTTCGGCCGATGGCCCAGCGGGGTTTGGTTTTTTTGGACTTTGAAACCGGCGTGATGGACTTCGTTGTCATCGTTCCCTGAATGCCTAAAGTTCGCCACTGCCGCGCCGATAACGTACTTGTTGCAGCGATGCTTATAGGACGATCGGTCGTTCTTGCAACATCGGTTCAAGCGACTTTTCAAGCTTTTCTCAAACGCGAGTTTCGAGGCAAACGATTGTCCGACGCTCGCCACCCAGGGCCGCGCGTCGTTGAAGACGCAGGCTGACGTGATACCGCTTTAGTGGTCCAGCACCGATCTTCGTGTCGGACGGCTTCGCTCGTCCTCGATTTGCGTTTATACGGATGACTAACTTCCGTTGCGTCTGGTCCGTGCGGATGATCACGCCTTCTTTAAGGGATTCTGTATCGTTATGACGACCGTGCCTCTTTCCTTTGCAACCCGTTTTACCGCGCCAAGCGCGATCAAGCTTGCAGCAGCGCTCGCCGCGAGCCTCGTTCTCGCGGCATGTGGTGGCGGCGGTGGCGGAGGCGATGCAAAGGAAGCGTCGAGCACCTCGGCGGCAGGCACCAACTCGTCCGGCTCCGCAGCGACGACTACAACCACGACCACGACCCAAAGCGGCGCTGCATCGGCTTCGGCCACGACCACCACGACGACGACGGCATCCACGAGCGACACGACGTCGTCCGCGCATACGGTCAGCGGCAGCAACTCGACCAGCAGCAACGACACGACCGTCATCGCGCCCACGGCGCCCGCAGCGCTCGTAACGCCTATAACGCCCATTGTCCCGCCCGTTGCAAACAACCCTCAGGCGTCATCAGTCTCCCCCGCTTCCGGCACGATCGTCACGCCCGTCACGCCCGTGACCGTGCACTCGATCTTCTATGGCGCGAACGGCCACAACAACGAAGGCGGCGCCTACGACATATCGAGCCCCGCGCTGCAACTCTCGCAGTTGCAGGATCTAGGCGTGAAGATGTATCGCAACGAAGTGTTCAGCGCGTATGGTGCGACCAAGCTCGCCGGCATCGCAACGACGATGGCCGCAGGCGGCGTGACCGTTTACCCCGTCATGCTGATGGACCTGAACTACAGCAGCGAAGCCGATGCCTATAACGCGGCCTTCACGCTCGGTCAGCAGACGGCGGCCGCAAATCGCTATCCGTACTATGAAGTCAGCAACGAGCTCGAAGCGCTATGCCTCACCGGAAACGTGGACGGCATCTATCCGCAGCACTACGACAACGCGAAGTTTCAGATTGCACGCGGCGTGATCCGCGGCATGATCGCGGGCGTGAAGTCCGTCGATACGGCGGGCAAGATCATCATGGGCGGCGGCGCGTGGATGCACTACGGCTTCGATCAGATGCTCGCCAACGGCACGCAACCCGACGGCACCACGAATCACCCCATCGTCAGCTGGGACATCACCGCATGGCACTGGTATTCGGATCAGGGCGACATCGTGAACGCTTGCGGCGGCACCGGATGCCACAACGTGCTCGCGGCGCTCGCGCAGTTCAATAAGCCCATCTGGATCAACGAATTCGGTGTGCGCCCGAGCTATGGCACGGACACGCAAACCGCGAACTATCTGGTCGGCAACCTGATGATGGCGGAGTTCGTGCTGCTCGCGAGGCAATACAACATCCAGTCCATCCAGACTTACGAGCTCTATGACGACCCGGTGGGCGGCGAAGGTCCCTACGGCCTGATGCAGAACGACGGCAGGACCATCAAGCCGAAGTACACGGCGTTCAAGAACTTCGTCGCCGCGAACCCGATGTAAGGGTCGCTGTGCCGCTCAAAGCTGCACGCCGCGAGTGAGCGCGCCATCGACGACGAAGTTGGCGCCGCTCACGAAACTCGCCACCGGACTCGCGATGAACGCAACGGCATTCGCGATCTCCTGCGGCCTTGCCATGCGTCCTGTCGGGTTCAACGCGAGCGCCTTGGCGAAGAGCTCGGGATCGTTATGCTCGATCCAGTCCCACACGCCGCCTTCGAAGTACACATTGCCGGGCGACACCGTGTTCGCGCGAATGCCCTTCGCGGCAAGCTGATTCGCAAGCCCCTGCATGTAGTGAACGAGCGCCGCCTTGAAAACACCATATGGTCCCGCCGCGAAATCGATCTCGCGTCCCGACACGCTGGAAATGGCCACGATAGACGCAGCCGCGCTCTTTTCGAGGTAGGGCATGGCGGAATCGACGAGATGAACCGTCCCGAGCAAGTCGGTCTCGAACTCCTTGCGCCACGATTCGATGTCGTTGCCGATGGCGAGCGCGCTCACATTGGCGACGATGATATCGATACCGCCCCAGTCCTCTCCAACGCTTTGCACCCAGGTTCCGAGCGCCGCGCCGTCGGCGACATCGACGGCTGCGCCCAGCGAACGCGCACCGCTCAGTTCCGCGAGCGCATCCGCCGTGCTTGCCACGCTTGCCGCATCGCGCGCACAGATGGCGACATCCGCGCCCTCCTTCGCCAGCGTCTGTGCAATGGCCAGGCCAATGCCCTTGGTCCCGCCCGTGACGATCGCTTTCAATCCATTGAGTTGCAAGTCCATGTCCGTGGCTCCTGTGCCTAACTTTCCTCTCCGGGCGCGGCGCAGCGTTTGAGCTGCAGCACTTCGCCCGCTTGAATGACCGAGTGACAGATATCGTCGATAGTCACGCGCTTTTCCATCGCCTGCGCCCTGAGCATGTCGTAAGCCTGACTCTCGCTGATCTGATGCATGAGCATGAGGATGCTCTTCGCCTCGCTCAAATGCCGACTGTCGAGCAGCTTCTGTTCGAGCTTCGCAATACGCTGCGTATGTTGACGCGCGCGTCGTGCGTGATAGAGCGCCATGACGATGGCCGACAACAAGCCGGACGCGCGTATGGGCGTGGTGATGATGCCGTCCGATCCCATCTTGATGGCCTGATCGATAAACGTCGGGTTCTCGTAGCCGATGACGCAGATGAGCGGCGGCGCGTCGGGACCGAGCCATTCGTCCTGCGGCGCGCGTTCGTCGGGCCGCAACGCGCGAAACACGAGATCCACGTGATCGGGCAGCACATCCGTGGGCGGCCATACGCGTTCGACCTCGAAGCCAATGCGTCGCAAATGGCTCGTCAACGTGAGGCCGTCGTCATCGTCCGGATGCACGACGATCACGCGCGGACTGCGCTCCAGAATGGAGCCAGTCAGACTGCGCTGTCCTCTGTCGCCTCGCGTGCTCACGTCAGTAGTCCCGCAAGCTCAGCTTGGTCACCCAATCGCCGAGCGTCTGGTGCGTCATATAAGGATCGGGCGCGACCGCGATCTTCGACTCGCGCAACACGCTGAAGTGACCGTCTTCATTCGCGCGGCCAATACGCGGATACAACGCCATATGATGATTCACCGGGTCGATACGCACGCGTCCCTGCGGTGCCGCATACTCCGCGCCGAGCAGATGCGGCATGATCGTGCCGATCTCGTCCGAGCCCGCGCGCGCGCAGGCTTCGGCGAACATGTGCATCTGATAGTACGCAGCCTCCCAGTTCATGTCGGTGGGTGTATCGGCGCCAAAGCGCGTCTGATGATGACGCACGGCGGCGTGATTCTCCGGCGTATCGATGCTTTGAAAATAAGGCGCGGCCGTGTAGTGTCCTTGTGCGATTCCTCGTTCCATTGCATGAATCTCGGTCTCGGACGTGTTGAGGCTAGCAATGGGCATCACCGCGGGATCGAGGCCGGCGCGCGCATAGGCTTCGTAGAGATACGGCACCGTGGCGCCGATCAGCGTGCAAAAAATCCAGTCGGGCGATTTGCGTTTGATGTCCGCGATGACTTCGGCGAACGGCTCGCGCGATACATCGAGCGGAAGATAACGTTCACCGAGAATCGCGCCTTCCGGATGCTGCAACAGCAACTCCTGCATCGTGCGGTTGCACTCATACGGATAGACATAGCGCGAGCCGACCATATACACACGCGCACCGAACGTCTCCGTCATGAAGTCGGCCAACTGCACGCCATTTTGATTCGGCGATGCCCCGCTATAAATGATGTTGTCCGAATACTCGAAGCCTTCATACTGCTGCGAATAAATGAGCAGACGATTGTGCTTCTCGACCACCGGCAACATGGCCTTGCGGCTCGTGGACGTGTAACCGCCGAAGATCACGTTCACGCCGTCTTTCATGATGAGCCATTCCGCCCGCTCTCTGAATGCCGCTGGGTCGGACGCGGGATCGTAATGAACCGCCACGAGTTCGCGCCCGCCAATGCCACCGCACGCGTTGATCTCGGCCATTGCAAGCGCGGCCCCGCGCCATTGCGAACGTTCGAGCAGTGCAGTCGCGCCGCTCGTGGAAGAAAGCAGGCCCACTTTGATGGGATCGGACAAAGCCATAGCGTGACACGCTCACCGGAAATGTACGGACGCGCAACGCGTGAACTCGAGCGTCGCACGCCTTTATTTGAGTGTTATTTCAGGTAGCGCTTCGCGACCATGGCGCCCACCGTGTATTTCGGATCGACGAAGTTGCCGAGCCGAACCTTGCCTACCTGACTCAGCATCATATATGCATCCCACTTGTCGAAACCATATTCGGCGGCCATCCACAACACGAGCTCACGGTACGCAATGCGCGTGGCGTCTTCCAACGGACGCGCACTACCGATACTCATCAGCGCGTCTTCGTTTTCGAGTCGCGGCCAATCGATCTTCCAGCCCTTGATGAGATCGATGCGCACCGTCGTCGTGCTTTGATACTCCACCGCCGTGCCGCACACTTCGCCATCGCCCTGGCAGGCGTGTGCATCGCCGATAAAAAGCCGTCCGCCTGGCGAGCGCACCGGCAAGTAGGTGATGCTGCCTGGCCCCATGTCGGGCACATCCATGTTGCCGCCGTGCGAATCCGGCGTGAGCGAGTTGATGGAGTCGATCTCCGGCGAAAGACTCAAGGTGCCGATATGCGGCTTGTACGGCAACGTATTGCGCTTGCTCCAATAGACGTTCTCTTCGTCGATCTTGATCTTGCGCACGATCTCGGGCAGCGGCTCGTTGAGAAGCGCCGTGTAGTCCGTACCCGTGAGGCCGCCGAAGTTGGGGATCATGCAGCAGAAGCCGTGCGGGTCGTCACCGCGCGGCGACATCTTTTCGATGTACACGGCCACCACGTCGCCCTTCTCCGCGCCTTCTATCATGACGGGTCCGTTCTGCGGATTGAGAAACGGCACAGTCAGCAGTTCGGATGGCTTGTCGGTCTCTTCCTTGATCTTGCCTTCGAAGGCATCGCGCGTTTCAACCACGATACGGTCGCCCGGTTTCACATGCAGCACCGGTTGCGAATAAGGACCGATGGTGTAGTGGAACGTCTGCTGCAACTCTTCCGTGAGATGGTGCTCAACCGGCTCGCGGCTCGCGCCGACGCCACGTTTCATCATGATCGAATCTTCAAGCCATTTCATGTCCGATGCTCCTTCACAGTGCCAGATACTGGCGAATCAGTTGTTCGTCTCCGAGTTGCGCCGGGCTCAGGGTATCGACTATTCGGCCCTTGTCCATCACGCAGCAGCGCGACGCAATGCGCTCTACCATGCCCATGTCCTGCTCGACCAGCAATACGCCGATACGCGCCTCCCGCGCAATCCGTTGAATGGTGTCGCCGATGAGCGTGACGATCGACGGTTGAATGCCCTCGGACGGCTCATCGAGCAACAACACCTTGGGCGCGCTGATCAACGCGCGCGCAATCGCCAGTTGCTGTTGTTCGCCGCCGCTCATGGTGCCCGCCTTTTGCCGGTAACGCGCCTTGAGAATCGGAAAGTACTCGACGACTTTCGCCTTCATCTCGGCAGCCTGCGCGCGATTGGCCTGTGCACCGACCTGCAGATTCTCGGCCACGGTCAACATGCCGAATATCTCGCGCCCTTGCGGCACATAACCGATGCCTTGCTGCGCTCGCACGTAAGGCTTCGCATGCCCGAGCTCGACGCCATCGAGCGCAATGCTTCCCGCGCTCAACGGCACGAGTCCGATCAACGCGCGCATCAACGTGGTCTTGCCCACGCCGTTGCGGCCGATCATTGCGAGCACTTCGCCGCGTTCTATGCCGAAGGACACGCTATTCAACACGCGTCCGCCGCCATAGCCGCCTTCCACGCCCGATACTTCGAAGAAGGCGCTCATTGCTTCTTCCCCAGATAAACCTCGGCAACATCGTCGCGCGCGAGTATTTCATCGAGCGGACCATCGGCGAGAAGGCGTCCGCCGTGCAGCACGCTCACGCGCGTTGCGATCTGCTTCACGAAGGTCATGTCGTGTTCGACGACCATCATCGTGAGACCATCGTCGCGTAGTTGCTTGATGAGTTCGCCGGTCGCGTGCGTCTCTTCCACCGACATGCCGGCCACGGGTTCATCGAGAAACAGCAGCTTCGGGCGCAGCGATACGGCCATCGCTATTTCAAGCCATTGCTTCTTGCCGTGCGAAAGATTGCGCGCCGGTACATGCTCTTCCTGCGCGAGCAAGAAGCGCTGCAAGAGTTCGTCGATGTTCTCGGGCCTGTCATCTTTCGCGCGATGCAGCGACAGTTGCAGATGCTGGCGCACGGTGAGGTCCGGGAACACGCCGGGTATCTGAAACTTGATGCTCATGCCCATGCGTATGCGCTCATGCGGCAACACATGGTTCATGTCGCGGCCGAGAAAATACACGCTGCCGTCCGATGGTTTATGTTCACCGGTAATGAGCTTGAAGAACGTGCTCTTGCCCGCGCCATTGGGACCGATCACGCAACGTATCTCGCCCGCATCGATCTGGAAGTCGATACCGTTGATCACATGCGCGCCGCCGAAGTGCTTCTTGAGCGCGCGCGTTTCGAGTAAGGCCGTCAAGATTTGCTCTCCTTGTGCGCATTGATCGCGCCATGCGAATGCGTCCGGTCGCGTTCGAAGAGTCGTCGCAGCAACTTCGCCGACGATGGCAACAAGCCTTCGGGCGCCGCGAGCACGACGATCAGCAGGATCGCACCCATCAGAATGAGCGCGTACTGGCTGCCGTACACCGCGAGGTTCTGCGAGAGCCACACGAGCAATGCAGTGCCGATGATCGCGCCGCCGATGCTCTGCCTGCCCGCGGTAGCCACCCAGATGACGGGCATTGCGGCTGCGGTGAGTCCCATCGTCGATGGCGTGATATAGGACCCCCAGATCGTATAGAGCGCACCGGACAGGCCACCGAGCGTGGAGCCGAATACGAAGATCATCCACTGATGCCGGCGGATATCCACGCCCAGCATTTCCGCGCGCTGCGGGTTTTCGCGGATCGCGACGAGCGTGAGTCCGAAGGTTCCGTCGAGCAGGCGTTTAGTGATCGCATACACGATCAGCAGCAATACCAGCACGAGGTAATAGAAACTCGCGTTCTCCAGCGTGAGCGTGCCGCCGGGCCACGGAATGGTGAGCTGCGGCATGCCGCCCATGCCGTTGTAGCCGTTGAGCGGCGCCTGTCCGATGGTCCATTGCGGCCCCGCCGTCTGCGCCATGAACGTTTCGAGCACGAGCGTGACCGACAAGGTCACGATGCCGATGAACACACCCTTGATGCGCCCGTAGAAGATCATGTAGCCGATCAACGCGGCCACCACGACGCTCACCAGCAAGCCGACGATCACGCCGAGCCACGACTGATACCAGTAGTCGCCGAAGTTGAGCGTAAAAACGCCATACGTATAGCCCGAAAGCCCGAAGAACGCGGTCTGTCCGAACGAGAGAATGCCGCCGTGGCCCCACATCGCCGCAAGTCCGACGGCGCTGAAAGCCCACACGAGACAGTAGGCGAGATTGCCGCTTGCGGTGGCGTCGATCACCATCGGCAAGCAAAATGCGACGAGCCACGGCAGACACTTCAATGCGATTGATTTGTTCACACGAGGCTCCTAACGCAAGCGGGTGAACAGATTGCCGAGGCCTTGCGGCATCAGCCGGATGACGACGATCACCGTCACCAGCAAGCCGATCTGCCCGAACAACTGACCATACGATGCAGTGAGCGCCGTCTGTATCACCGCGAGCACGGCAGCGGCAGGCGTGGTGCCCGCAATGACGTTGGCGCCGCCGACCACCACCGAGACGAACGCCTGCACGATGAAGTTGCTGCCCATCGTGGGCACGGCGGTCATGGTCGGTGCATAGAGCGCGCCGGTCAGCCCCGCGAGCCCCGCGCCGAGCGCGAAGGTCAGCGTGTAGAGCCGGTCAGTGCGCAAGCCGAGACATTGCGCGATGTTCGCGTTCTGTATGGTGGCCCGTGCGCAGACGCCATAGTTGGTCTTGAAGAACAGGAGGTACAACGCGAACAGAATCACGAGCGCGATCACCGGCAAGACGGCGCGATACACCGAGAACGAGTATTCGCCGACATAGAACGATCCGAACGGCGTGCCGATGCCTTCTATCGACGGCCCGGCGACCAGCAGCATGGTCTGTTGCACGATAAGGCTGATGGCCCACGTCGCGACCACTGAATCGAAGAGACGGTCGTAGAGATGACGTATCACCAGACGCTCGATGACGACGCCCGCTATCGCAGCGGCGATCGCGCCGAGCAGCATCGCGAGCGGTAAGGGCACGCCGCGCTTCGCCGCGATGATCGTCACATACGCGCCGCACATGATGAACTCGCCATGCGCAAGATTGATCACCCCCATCATGCCGAAGATCACGGCAAGACCGAGCGCTGCGAGCACGAGATAAGCGAAGCTGTCGCCGAATTGATAAACGAGCGAATAAAGTACGGACACCGTGGCCATGAATGCGTCACCCAGGTTGCCGGCGCGTTTCGCTCGTGACGAGCGGCGCGCCGTTTCCTCAACTTACGACTTCTTCGGCAGATTCGTCGGCGTGTACTGACGATGATCCGGCTTGTTCGGCAGATCGCAGCCGACCTTGCCGAGCCAGTAAGGCTGCACGTCGTCCCATACTTTCGGAATGTCGACCGAGTGATCGTCCTTCACATGCACGAGGTAGATCGTGTGGCTCACGTGATGGCTCTTCGGATCGATACACACCTTGCCCTGCGCGCCTTCCGTGCAGATGCCGCTTTCCAGCGCCTTTTGCACCGCCGCCTGATCAGTGGTCTTGGCCTTTTCAGCCGCCGCCTTGTACAGATAGATGGCGTCGTAAGCGTTGGCCGCTTCCTGGTTGATATACGGCTCGTTCGGGAACTTGGCGTGGAAGCGCTTCTTGAAGTCGTTGCTCGCGGGGGTATCGACTTCCTCGACATAATTCGCCGTCACGTACATGTCCTTGAGCGCAGGCGGTTTGAAGCGCTTGTGCTCGTAGGCCTGGCCCACGTTGACCGAACTCGCCATCGGCAAGTTCAGATGCGCGGACGCTTGCTGCTCGTAATAAGAAGCCTGATTGGCGCCCACCAGCAAGGTCACGACGAAGTCGGGCTTGGCCTTCTGAATGTTCTGAATGGTCTGGCCGAACTGCGAAACAGAAAGCGGAATGAATTCCTCGCCGACCATCGTGCCGCCATTTTCCTTGACGATATTGCGCACCCATTCCGCCGAGATCTGGCCGAAGTTATAGTCGGCCGCGATGGTGTACACCTTCTTGCCGAACTTCTGCATCATCCACGGCAGCAAGGTCGAGAACTGCTGTTCGGGCACGGCGCCCGTGACGAATGTGGTGCTGTCGCAGACGCCGCCTTCGTACTGGTTATCGTAGAAATAGAGTTGCTTGGCGCGGTCCATGATCGGACGAATGGCCTCGCGCGACGCGCTGGAGAATGCGCCGAAAATCACGTCGGGTTTGTCGGTCTGAACGAGCCGCCGTGCAAGCTCCTGGAACTTCGTATTGTCGGACTGCGTGTCATACGCGATCAACGTGATGGGGCGCCCGAGAATGCCGCCCTTTGCGTTGATTTCATCGACGGCCAGTTGCGTCGCGTGGATCTTCGGGATGGTCGCAAGCGCGAAGTTGCCCGAAGCATCTTCGAGCAAGCCGATTTTCACGGGGTCCGCCGCGCTGGCAGCAAGCGACGAGAGACCAAGTCCTGCAAGCAGGGCCAGACGCATCCAGCCAGACGGCTTTGGCAACATTGAGGTTCTCCAGGAAAACAGACAAAAAAAAGCCCCCTGACGAACGCACGGTTCGTCAGGGGGCTTCTACGCCGGGTCCTCCGGCGGACATCGTTGTCGGGCCGTAAGGAATGGAGTCGATACTAGTGCGCCGAAATTCGCGTTGTCAACGAGAAATCAAAATAGTTCGGTGCGCTTCGTGTCTAGTGCGAATGACGCGGCACCTCCGCGCCCCGGCAGCCCACGAGAAAGTCGAAGTCACAGCCTTCGTCGGCTTGCAGCACATGATCGACATAGAGCTTGCGATAACCGCTCTGGTCCGCGGGCGTCTCGGTCTTCGCCGCCTTCCATGCTTCGAGCCGAGTGTTGATTTCCGCTTCGTCGATATCGATACGCAGCACGCCCTGCATGGCATCGAGCTCGATCCAGTCGCCGTTGCGCACGATAGCCAGCGGACCGCCCGCGCGCGCTTCCGGTGCAACGTGCAGCACGACGGTGCCATAAGCGGTGCCGCTCATGCGAGCATCGGATACGCGCACCATGTCGGTCACGCCTTGCGCGAGAATCTTGGGCGGCAAACCCATGTTGCCGACTTCAGCCATGCCCGGATAACCCTTCGGTCCACAGTTCTTCATCACGAGCACGGAGTCTTTCGTGACCTCGAGTTCGGGATCGGCAATTCTCTGCTTGTAGTCGTCGAAGTTTTCGAACACGACCGCGCGTCCGCGATGCTTGAGTAACGACGCCGTCGCCGCCGACGGCTTCAGCACCGCGCCATTCGGCGCGAGATTGCCGCGCAGCACGCACAGGCCGCCGTCTACCACGAGCGGTTTGTCGAGCGGCCGGATGACTTCGTCGTTATAGAGCGGCGCTTCCTTGCAGTTCTCCCAGATCGTGTGGCCATTCGCGGTGAGCGCGTTTGGATGCGGCAGCAAATTCGCTTCGCCAAGGCGCCGCAGCACCGCAGGCAAGCCGCCCGCGTAATAAAACTCCTCCATCAGAAAGCGGCCCGATGGCTGAAGGTCGACGAGCGTGGGCGTGCCGCGTCCGACGCGCGTCCAGTCGTCGAGTTGTAGATCGACGCCAATGCGCCCGGCAATCGCCTTCAAGTGAATGGCCGCATTGGTCGAACCGCCGATGGCCGCGTTCGCGCGGATGGCGTTCTCGAATGCTTCACGCGTGAGGAGCTTCGACAGTCGCAAGTCTTCGAGCGCCATGGTGACGATACGCATGCCGGACAAATGCGCGAGCACATAGCGGCGTGCATCGACGGCAGGAATCGCGGCGTTGTGCGGCAAGGTCACGCCGAGCGCTTCGGCCATGCACGCCATGGTCGATGCGGTGCCCATGGTGTTGCAGGTGCCCGCCGAACGCGACATGCCCGCTTCCGCCGACATGAATTCGTGAATCGATATCTTGCCCGCCTTCACTTGCTCGCTCAGTTGCCACACGACCGTGCCCGAGCCGATGTCGCGCCCGTGATGCTTGCCGTTCAACATCGGCCCGCCCGACACGACGATGGCCGGCACGTCGCAACTCGCCGCGCCCATCATAAGTGCGGGCGTGGTCTTGTCGCAACCGACGAGCAGCACGACCGCATCGACCGGATTGCCGCGAATGGCTTCCTCGACATCCATGCTCGCGAGATTGCGTGTGAACATGGCCGTGGGACGCAGGTTCGATTCGCCATTCGAAAACACCGGAAACTCGACGGGAAAACCGCCCGCCTCGAATACGCCGCGCTTCACGTGCTCGGCGAGCTTGCGGAAGTGCGCATTGCACGGAGTTAGTTCGGACCACGTATTACATATGCCGATGATCGGCTTGCCTTCGAACTCGTGATCGGGAATGCCCTGGTTCTTCATCCAGCTTCGATACATGAAGCCGTTCTTGTCTGCGGTGCCGAACCAGGCGGCCGATCGAAGCTTACGTTTTGGCTCATCCATGTCTTTTACCCACTCTTTGAGAGATGCTGGAAATAGCATGACTATTGCGCTTCATCTTACCGGGAAAACGCTAATCGAAACGTGCGTGAACGCTGCATATAGTTTGGCTAATTCGGCGAGAGGCGATGCTGCAGCGAAGCAAACCGAGTGCTTCGAGCTTCACCACGCCGAACCTGAGAGCGCGATGAATCGAAGAAATAGAACAACGTCGGAGCTGCACCAGCATCCCATCATTTGACGCAAACCCGCACCACTCACTATCTGAACATGATCGACGATCAGTCGACCCATCGACCAACGAGAAAGGGCTAGGAGGAAGACATGGCGCATGATTCAAAAGACGCGGAAGACAACAAGAGCACGATCAACAACGGCCGTCGCGGCCTCATGCAGGGTGCGGGTCTGGGAGCAGCGCTGTCGCTTCTCGGCGCGGCCGGCGGCGCGGGCGGATTGATCTCGTCGGCGCAGGCCGCGGAAACCGCATTTCCGCAGCACAAGAAATGGAAGATCGTGTTCGTCAATCACGTGACCACGAATCCTTTCTTCGTGCCAACGCAATACGGCATTCAGGACGCCTGTTCGCTGCTCGGCATGGATTATCAGTGGACGGGCTCCGCCACTTCGGATGCGGGCGAAATGGTGCGTGCGGTGAATTCCGCCATCGCGGCCAAGGCGGATGCCATCGCCGTTCCTATCGTCGATCCGACCGCCTTCGACAAGCCCATCCAGGCCGCGCTCGATGCGGGCATCGCCGTGTTCGCCTATAACGCCGATGCGCCGCGCGGCAAGACGAGCCCGCGCCTCGCGTACATCGGGCAGGACTTGTATCTCTCTGGCTATCAGATGGGCGAGCGTATTGCGAGTCTCGTCGACAGCGGCCTGGTGGCGCTTTTCATCGCGACGCCGGGACAGTTGAACATCCAGCCGCGCCTCGATGGCGCGAGCGACGCGATCAAGAAGTCCGGCAAGAAAATCGACGTTCAGACGGTCGCCACGGGCGCCACGGTCAACGAAGAGCTTTCGAAGATCAAGGCGTTCTATCTCGGCCATCAGGATCTGAAAGGCATGTTCGCGGTCGATGCAGGCAGCACGCAAGGCGTGGCGCAAGTGATGAAGGAGTCCAACCTGCCGTCCAAGGGCGTGCACGGCGGGGGCTTCGATCTGTTGCCCCAGACCGTCCAGTTGATTCACGAAGGCTTCCTCGATTTCACCATCGACCAGCAGCCTTATGTGCAGGGCTTTTATACGGTCGTGGAAGCGTTCACGTTCCTGGCTTCCGGTGGACTCGTCGGGCCGGCCAACATCAACACGGGCCTGAAGTTTGTCACCAAGGGCACGGTCGAGCCGTATCTCAACACGTCGACGCGCTATGAAGGCAAGTCGACCAAGCCGCAGATCGTGCCGATGAACGGCGCGATCAAATCATGATGAACGCGGTCAACGAACCGCAGAAGACACAAGCTCCCGCGCGCGTTCCACGGCCGCGCGGGGCCTTGTTGTCGAACTGGGCGGCGGAGTTGCGCATCCTGCTCGTGGCCGTGCTGTTGTGCGCGTACTTTCAGGTCATCAATCACGACTTCCTGTTGAGCAACGCGAGTCTCGTCAACCTCTCGCAGTTCATCGCGCCGGTGGCGATCATCGCGTTCGGCGAAGTGATGCTGATGATCGGCGGCGACATCGATCTGTCGGCGGGCATGGTGTTCGCCTTCGCGCCTTTCATGATGGTGTTCGCCAACGACGCGGGGGCGCCCATGTGGCTCGCGGTGATCGCGGGACTCGTCGCGGCGGCGATCATCGGCTTCGTGAATGGCGCGGTGACGGTATGGCTGCGCCTGCCTTCATTCGTCACCACGCTCGGCACGCTGTTTCTCATCAACGGCATCACGTTGACGCTTTCACGCGGCACGCCGGTGGCCACGCCGGGCGAACCGGGCTTCGCTGCCGTGATGGGCGGATGGGGCTATAGCGAGATCATCTGGACGGTGGCGATAGGCTTCGTCATGCACGTGCTGTTACGTCATACGCGATGGGGACTGCATACGCAGGCGGCCGGCGCGAACGCCATTGGCGCGAGCGAGGCCGGAATTCAGGTGAACCGCCTGCGGCTCGGAAACTTCGTTCTCGCCGCAGTGCTCGCGGGCTTCACGGGCATTCTCGAGGGCTACCGCATTACGTCCATCGACCCGCAAGCAGGCGGCAATCAGATCATGTTTCTGGCCGTCGCGGCGGCCGTGATCGGCGGCACGCCATTGACCGGCGGCTCGGGCACCATCGTGGGCGGGCTCATCGGCGCGGCCGTGCTGGGGATTCTGAACGATGGCTTTACGCTCATCGGCATCAACGCATTCACGTTCAACATCATTCTGGGCGCCGCCATTCTCGCCGCGATGATCTTCAACATCCATATCGGCCGCGTTCGCCGCAAGGGAGGCCGGGTATGAGCGATGTTTTGCAAACCGCCCCGGCGAGCTATGCGCTGCGTGGCGACAACCTCGTCAAGCGCTTCGGCGCGGTGACGGCGCTCGATGGCGTGTCGTTCTCACTCGGCTCGGGCGAAATTCTTGGCGTGCTCGGCGACAACGGCGCGGGCAAGTCCACGCTCGTCAAGATACTCACGGGCTACCATCAGCAGACCGATGGCAAGCTCGAGATACACGGTGAAGAAACCTTGCTGCGCTCGGTCGATCATGCGCGTTCGCTCGGTATCGAATGTGTGTATCAGGATCTCGCGCTCGCGAATTCGCTGAGCATCTATCACAACATGTTCCTGAATCGCGAGATCGTGAAGCCGGGCCCGTTTCGTCTGCTCGATCACAAGCAGATGCGCGAGCGCGCCGCGCAATGTCTCGACGATATCGGCGTGCATGTGCCTTCCGTCGATCTGCCTGTGGAGCGTCTTTCGGGCGGCCAACGTCAAGCTATCGCGGTGGCGCGCGCCGTCAATTCCAACGCGAAGATTCTGTTGCTCGACGAACCGCTCGCCGCCATGGGCGCACGCGAGGCTGCGCTCATCATCGATCTCGTCTTGCGTCTGAAGGAAAAAGGCGGCCTGTCGATCATCATGATCATGCACAACTACGCGCAGACGCTCGATATCGCCGATCGCATCATCCTGATGCAACGCGGGCGCGTGACGTATGAGCAGCGCAGCGCGAATACGTCGGTGGCGGAGCTGATGGAAATCGTGCGGCGGGAATATCGCGCGATGCGTGCGACCACCGCGTAGCGGACGCAACGGGCGCAACGCGCGCGACTTCAGGACATCGGCCGGATCGATATGGACTACCGGAACCCGGCGAAACGCAAGAGCATGCACGGACGGATCGTGCAGGAACTCGGCATGCAGATCGTGAGCGGCGTGTTCGCGCCGGGACAACGTCTGCCTGCCGAGCCCGCGCTCTGCGAAACCTATGGCGTGAGCCGTCCCGTGCTGCGTGAGGCCACGCGCGTGCTGGTGGCGAAGGGACTCGTCGTCTCCAAGCCGCGCGTGGGCAGCGTGGTGCGTGCGCGCGACGAATGGCACATGCTCGATCCCGATGTGCTCGTCTGGACCGTCGGCAATCTCCGTGAGGGCGAGTTCTTTCGTTCGCTGATGACGGTGCGGCAGATCATCGAGCCTGCCGCTGCCGCGCTCGCCGCCATCTCCGCAACGAACGAGGATATCGAGCGTATCGGCGCGGCATATAAGAGCATGGAAGCCGCGCAGACCGCCGAAGAGCTGCTCGAACCGGATCTGTATTTTCATCGCGCGATCATGTCCGCGACGCACAACGACATGCTCGCGTATATCGGCAATATGCTGTCGCTCGCGCTGTCGGAATCGATCAAGCTGACGAGCCGGCATCCGAACACGCATGCGCTGTCGCTGCCGCGGCACAAAGCCATTCTCACGGCAATAGCGCATCGCGATGCGCTCGCCGCGCGTCAGGCGAGCCTCGTGCAACTCAACCACGCGCGCGCCGATGCAACGTCCATTCTGGGCGGCGCAGCCCTGGAACCCGAGCGGCCGCTGTCGGGTTAAGTCAGGATGTCGGTCGCTTTGTGATCCCTATCCACGCCATCGATGAAGAACACCGCGCTGCTCGCGTGCTTCGTGCGTAGCGGCAGGATGCGTTGATAAGCGTCGGATTCGTACCAGGCGCGCACTTGCGCGAGATCGGGAAAGGCGATCACGATGAGATCGCCCTTCCACTCTCCCTCGCGCATTTCCGGGCGTTCACCGTGAATGATGAAGTGACCGTCGAAAGGCGCGAGCGTCGCATCGATCGCTTCCAGGTATTGAACGATATCCGCGCACATCTCGACTTCGTGCAGTTGGCCCACGGCGTATGCGGTCATTCGAATGTCTCCTGTTTGATGAGGTGAAGACATCTTCGCGTGCGCCGTGCCGTGCGTCGATTACCTGAGAGGTAAGGCGTGGCCCGCGCTTTAAGCCGATGCAGCGACCACCGCCACCGACGCCTCGCTCGTCAGCATCAGGAAGGTCAGCGTTTCGCGCAGATAGAGTTGCACGGTCGTGTCCGTATGGCTCGTATAGCCTATGGAGAGGTCCTGCCCGAGATGCAGTTCGTAGTCGCCACCGCGCGTGGAAAGCACGCAGCCGCCTTTGATGGCAGGCGCCCAGATGAGATCGCCATCCACTATGCGCTTGATATGCTGGATCACCGGATAGCCTTGATCGCTAGCTTCGGCGAGCGCCGTGTAGGCATCCGCGCCGAGCAACACCGTGTACGGACCGTCCACGCCCGCAAGCCGCAATTTTTCGAGCGACTCGCTAATGGCACGCGGATAGTCGCTTACGTCGGCAGGCAGTGTCGTCGCGTCGTTGGACGATCCTTCGCGGATGCCCGTGATGTCCGCCGCGCCGAAACCATCGAAAATGGCGGTGTCTTCGGCGATAGCCAGTTCGCTCGCCGCCGTCTTCGCGGGCTGCCAGTCGCCGTCGTTCGAACCGCGCTCGACGCTGTCGATCGATTCGCGCTGCAACGTGAAAGGCACCGTCAGTTCGATGAGCGTCTTCACGTCGTAACGCTTCGCGCTTACGCCCTTGGCAGGCGATGCAATCGCCGTCTGATGTCCCGTTCCCACGCCCGAAAGATCGACACCGCCGGGACCTTTCACATCCACCACGCGCCGGCCGGCAAGCGAGCGCTTGAAGGTGCGCGCCACTTCCGCTTCGATTTGCGACCATGCCGCGCTCGAAATGGGCGCGAGCTCGCGATGCAGGTTGTTCATGTCAGGACTGTCCTTTGAGTGAACCGATGTTCAGTGAGCCGTCCGCACGGCTCGGCGTTGCATCGGAAGAAGACGACGATGACGATGCGGGCGCGGGTTGTGCGGCGGGATCGCGGTCGGCGAGTGCTTCGAGCAAGTCGGCCGACGGTACGAAGAACAAGCCGCCCGTGACGGCGTGACTGAAGTCGAGCAGCCGGTCGTAGTTGCCGGGCGGCCTGCCGACGAACATGTTCTCCATCATCTGCTCGGTGGGCGCGGGCGAACGCGCATAGCCGATGAAATACGTGCCGAATTCGCCCGCGCCGGGCCGTCCGAAGGCCATGTTGTGACGCAGGATTTTCACTTCCTGGCCGTTTTCATCGAGCGTGGTGAGCGAACTGTGCGAGCACGAGGGTTTCACCGCTGCGTCGAGTTCGATATCGGACAGCTTCTTGCGGCCGATTATCTTCTCCTGCTGCTCTACCGTCAGCGCGTTCCAAGCGGCCATCTTGTGCAGATACTTTTGCACGATCACATAGCTGCCGCCCGCAAATTCCGCATCTTCCTCACCGATGATCGCGAAGTGCTGCGCCGCGCGGCCCGATGGATTTTCGGTGCCATCCACGAAGCCGACCATATCGCGCAGATCGAAGTAACGGAAGCCGTGCACTTCATCGACGACGGTAACGGCATCGCCGAGTGCCTCGAGCATTTGCGCGGCAAGCTCGAAGCACAGGTCCATGTGGTCCGCGCGGATATGCAGCAGAATGTCGCCGGGCGTGGAAATGGCGCGCCGCTCACCCGAACCGAACTCGCGGAACGGATGCAGCGCGGCCGGGCGTGGCGAGCCGAACAGCGAGTCCCAAACTTCGGAGCCGAAGCCGCACACGCAAGAGAGATTCGCGGTTGGAGCCCGCGTGCCGACTGCGCGGACCAGCGCGGCGATATCGCCGCACCAGGAGCGCACGGTGTCGCCGTGCTCGCGTCCGTGCGCCACCGTGGCGACGAGAAAGATCGCGCTGCGCGAAATGGGGTTACAGACAGCTTGCGGTTCCGGAATCTCGTTGGGCATCTGTTCTATTCGATTGCAAGGGATGATGTTGTCGTAGGCGAAGCGGCTTCAACCGACGCGCACCACGACCGCTCCGGGCCGATGCTCGAGTTCGTCGTTGAACCAGGTTTGCGCGCGCTCGCGCTCGGCTACGTCGGAGTGGGAAGGATCGTTAAGAAAGCGATGCCGGATGGTGCGACGCGCCCACTCTATGCCGTCGCGTAGCGCTTCGTCGATGGTGCGCCACTCCGGCTGCGTGGTCTGCGGCCATTCGTCGATGACGGACGCGCCATCGCGACGAACGTCGATATCCGCGACCCACGCTTCGCGCTCGTTGCGCTTGGCGCGCACGGAAATCTCGAACCCTGCATAAACGTCAACGGCTGACTCCATGGCTTCCTCCACTCGGCATACATGGACATGGTTGAAGTGCGTCGTGCCGCCGTCTTTTTCCTGCTGATGACGAAGCGGTGAACGAAATTCTAGATTACAACAAGTTCGTGAAAATGACGTTGAAACGTGCACTCGGTTTGTTGCCGCAGCCCTATGGAAAATCATTGTACGGATGGACGCATGATTTATTACTTCGTCATACGAATCAGTTTCGGCGGGAAGGAAGCCGCCTTCGATTCACGCTTTCATTGCGCGACCGGAATCCATCGCGCGTCACTTCGCGCTTGAAAGAGCCCTTTGTGTATCTCGACGATGAATGCGAACGTCAGTCTATTCGTCGTGTTCGTTGGCGGTGCGCGTCTCGTTGCGCAAGTGCCGCCCGAATAAAATCGGGGCGACAAAACGATGAAGCGTTTCGTCATTCCCCTCATCGTGCTCGCGGTGTTGATTGCGTTGCTTTCGATGAACTCGCGGCGCTTGCCGTCAGCGCTCATCGACTGGGCTTCGAGAGCGATTGAAGTGGTCAGCGACGAAGTCGTGTGCTGAAACGACTCCGTCTCGACTGAGGTTGCTTACTGCTCGTCGGTTGGCGTGGTGGCTTTGCGCGACCGGCTCGTGCGTGACGTCGTTTTGCGCGCTTTTTTTGCGGGCTTCGGAATGTCGGTTGCATCGCCAGGCTGCACGAAAACGCCTGTATCCGAGGACGCGGCAGCGCTTTCGGCAGCGGCCTTCTTTGCAGCGGTCTTTCGCCCGCCGCGTCGGCTCGCTGAGGGCTTCTTCTCAGTGTGAGATGCAGCGGTGGGTTCCTGGTTAATCGGCGCGGCGGGTTCGTCGGTGACTTCAGACGCGTCGTTATCACTCGATGCGCGACGCTGCGCGTCTCTTCGGCCATTACGCTTGCCCCGCCCGCGTGGATAGCCCGTGGGTTCGTCGGCCAGTGCGGACGCGTCGTTGTCAGGCGACGCTTGCAAGTGCTCCGACGCGTCTTCGCGACTATCGTGATCGCCGGGTACGACTGCGTGGCCCGCGACTTCTAACGTGTCGTCGTCAGCCGAAGCGCGTGCGAATTCGGGCGCAGGACGCTGCGAGCCCCGGCGATCATTTCGCCTGCCACGTCCACGCGAATGGTGGCCCGAGGGTTCGTCGGCAGTTGCGAGCGCGTCGTTGTCAGCCGACTCTTGCGCGGGATATTGCGCGTCTTCGCGGGTATGCTCCGTGAATTCATCCACGACTTCGAATGCGTCGTCATCGGCCGAAGTTTGCACGGCCTCCGCAACGGCATGCTGCTTGTCCTTACGGCCGCCACGCTTATCGCGTCGGCGCTGATTGCCCTGAGGCTCCGCCACCGATGCCGCCACCGCTTCTCCCTGCCCCGCATCCGCGCTCACCGTCTGGGCCGCACGAAAGACAAAAGAGCCGGACTTGTCATCGCGACCGACTTCCAGCAGACCGCGCGAACGCGCCTCGTCGAGCAGATTCCCAAACGCGCGAAAGCCATAATGCGATTCGCTAAACCCCGGCTTGCGACGCTTGATCGCACTCTTGAGCACCGACGCCCAAATCTTTTCGCCCTCGCCTCGCTCGGACACCAGCGCCTCGAACGTCTCCACGGCGATCGCGACCGCCTGCGACTTGCGCGCGTCGGGCTCCTGCTTGGGCTGCCGGTCGGCATCGGCGGGACGCTTGGTTGCCACGTTCGCCTCGCGTTTGGCGAGCGCGCGCTGCTGCTCGCGCACGAGGTCGTCGTAGAAAATGAATTCGTCGCAATTGGCGACGAGCAAGTCGGAGGTCGAGTTTTTCACCCCCACGCCGATCACCTTCTTCGCGTTCTCTCGCAACTTCGAGACGAGGGGCGAGAAGTCCGAGTCGCCGCTGATGATGACGAACGTATCGACGTGCGACTTCGTGTAGCAAAGGTCGAGCGCATCGACGACGAGCCGGATATCGGCTGAATTCTTGCCCGACTGCCGCACGTGCGGAATCTCGATCAGTTCGAAACTTGCCTCGTGCATCGCGGACTTGAAGCCCTTGTAGCGATCCCAGTCGCAATAAGCCTTCTTCACGACGATGCTGCCTTTGAGGAGCAATCGTTCGAGCACGGGCTTGATGTCGAACTTTTCGTACTTCGCGTCGCGCACGCCGAGTGCGACGTTTTCGAAGTCGCAAAAGAGCGCCATGCTGACGCTATCCTGATTCGCGGGCATACAGCTTCCTGGTGAGACGCGGGAGCGCTGTCCCGCTGGCATCGGTCACGCTGGCTTCAAGCCCGCTCTGACCTTCTTCATCTTGTTGAAAACGTGCGAGCAGAATGCATCCGCGACCACGCGATTGACGGTGAGGATATTGTCGGCGCTCAGGGTTTCACGCGAGACGCCCTGCTTCTCGATGAGACGCTGCGGAATCAGTTGACTCACGAACGACTGACACAGTTCCCGCCGCAGCGGCGCATCGGCGGCTTCGAAAAACTCGCGGCCCGCCTTCGTCTCTTCGACCATCTTTGCGCGGGCCGTGTCGTTCTGAGCCTGGATGCTGGCTTCGAGCTGCGCTTGCGCGTCGGTGTGATCGCGGCGCGTCTTCTTGTCGTCTTCGAGTTGCTTCGCCTTGATCGACGCCATCTTGCGATCCGCCTCGCCGATCCGGTAATTGCCCTCGAGCGCCTTGAACAGATAGCCGCGCGGACTGACCGTGACCTTGCCTTCGTTCAGCTTGAAACGCGTGTATTCGATAGCTTGCTGAAGACGCTCGTCGGTCCAGAGGTCGCGGCGGCTCGCGAGGCGCTCGAAGTCGGGGGTGTCGAAGGCGAATTCGTTGTGGAGCACGAGATACATCGAGTCCTGAATGCCGGCTCGGGCTGCATCGGCGCCCTGCTTCTTCGTGAAGCGAAAGCGAATCTTCAGCTTGTCGCCCGATACGCGTTCCGCATTGGGTTCCCAGCTGACATCGAAATCAGATACTTCATTGAGCTGATCGATGGCGGGTTCGAGAAAGCGCTTCTTGAACTCCTTCACCTCTTTTCGCGATTCGCCGACCTTGCCGGGCCACTCGATCACTTCCGAGAACGGAAACCATTCGGTCACGCCGTGCCCTTCGCAGGGAATCAGACGGTCGTAGATGGCGCGCGCAAGCGACAATGAAAATGCCGTCGATGCGCGCAAGCTCAGCCAATGCGCCTTGTACGGGCTGATCAGATACTTGATGACGCGCCCCGCCAGCAGAATGCAAACGACGTTGCGCTCGATATAGCAGTCGCCGAGCAGACTGATGGTGCCCCACGAATCCTTCTCGGTGAGTTCTTCGATAGACGGCGCCGTCATGATTTCGACCCGCGCCCGTGCCGCCGAGCGCATTTGCGCGATCAGGTGGCTATGGTTGCGGCTGTCGTAGCGCATCAGCCACTTGAAGTAGTTGATGTCGGCTGTGAAGGTGTAGACCTTGTCGTCGATCAGTTCATCGGGCGCTTTGGTGGCCACGATGAAGTAGGCGGCGTCCAGCACGCGGCGTGCGGCGATGCCGAGGCCACCGACCCGCGTGAAAATGTTGTTGCGCAGAAAGCCTATGTCCCTCGTGGACTCGCAAATAGCCGAGCCTTGCGAGGACATGTCTTCGTAGATGTCCAAGGCGAGTTGCTGCGGCGTAGCGGTGAGGTCCTGAGCTTGCATGCGTTTGGTTCGGTTCGATTCCCCGGCACTCTATCAGGCGACAAAGGCGTGTCAACACAAAAACCACCCCGGCTTGCGTGCGAAGCGATCCGCACAAAAAGCGCCCCGGCAGTCGGACGGCTTGCCCAATTTCCGCCCTGCCGCCCACAATTTCCGCCCTGTCGTTCACATTTTCCGGCCTATCGCGCACAAAAACCGCCCTGTACAGCACAAAAAGCGTCCCTATCCACAGGGGTGATCTTTGATTCGAAACGGTTCTTCGGTCTCTGTTTGTAGGTTTGCGGGTTAAAGTTTACAAAAGAACAAAACAAACCGGATTTTGAGGAAAATAGGAATCTTCGAATTTTGGTATATAAGTCCTTGAAATCATTGATTAAGTCGTGTTGCACAAAAAGCGACCCCGAGGTGGTTTTTGTGCAGGCGTTCTAAGGTGGACGATGTGTGCGGGCGTCATTGGTCAAGATTAGGCATTGGCGACAAAGTTTGACGCGTCTTCGGCGACAATAAATCGCTAATAAACAAGGAGTTAGGCCGTGCGTGTGTCTGTGTGCGATTAGCTCCGATTTTCGCTACAACCTTGTTTACGCGTTATCGTGTATTCTGCGCTTCGACATCAAAACAAGGAGGAAGCGCAGAATGGCCAACGTAGGCACCCTACCGATGGAAGACCGCAGGGTCACGCTTCGCGAAGTCGCGGAGTTCGCCGATAACCTCGAACCCTTCTCGGACAATCTTCGCGAACAGATCCTAGCGCCTCGTCCGCGTAAACTTGCGCCGTATTACACGATCGGCGAGCTTGCGGAGATGTGCAATCTAACGCGGCAGCAAATTCAGTATCTTGTAACCAAGGGCGAAGGCGGCTTGCCGCAAGGCACGCTCAACGGCAACGGCCGCAGCCGTACGTTCACGCTGCCCGAGGTTCGTCTGTGGGTGAAGATGGCGTCCGATATCTATCAGACTCGTCTCGCGGATGGTGAAAGCGATTTCCGAGGGAAAGTGCTGACGACTGCTCAGCTCAAAGGCGGCTCTGCTAAGACGACGACGACTGTATGTCTCGCGCAGGCATTGACGCTGTTAGGACGCAAGGTACTGCTCGTTGACTTGGATCCGCAAGCATCGGCTTCCGAGCTTTGCGGACTCTACGCCGAGAAAGAAATCTCCGGAGACGACACCGTGCTCCCCTACATATATGACCAGAATGTCGAAGGCGGTCTGGGCGCGAGCGTTCAGTCGACCTATTGGGATGGACTCGACATCATTCCAGGTCACACGTTCCTCTATGGCGCGGAGTTCTTGCTTCCTGCACGTCAGAAGACGATCCAGGGATATCGCTTCTGGGCGGTTCTCCGTGAAGGTCTTGAGCCTCTGAAGGCGCAGTATGACTACATACTGATCGATACGTCGCCGTCGCTCTCGTATATGAATCTGAACGCGTTGCTCGCAGCGGATGCGCTTGTCATGCCGATGATTCCCGAGAACCTCGACTTCATCAGTTCGCTCGCATTTTGGCGTCTGTTTTCGGATGTCGCGGAAGACTTTTTGCCCTATGAGGAAGACAAGGTTTATGACTTCATTTCGATCTTGTTGTCCAAGGTCGATTACGGGAAGACGTCTTCGGCTCCGGTCGTTCGTCAGTGGGCACAGAGTGCGTATGGACGGTGGCTCGATCCATTCGAAATCCCGGCAAGTTCTGTCATGAGTGGAGGCGCTTTGTCCTTTTCGACTGCGCTCGATGTAGTGAGTACGCACTCGATCGCCAAGTCGCTTCAGCGTGTTCGTCAGCCGATGATGCAGTATGCCAAGTGGCTAGATGACATGTTCGTCAAATCCTGGAAGGAGTCGGCATGAGCAATAACATCAGAGAACAACTCATGGCCAAGACGGCCAACTTGCCGAAGCCGGCAGACTTCAAAGGCGAGACGAAGAAGGACAAGTCGGCGCGCGGTCCGCAAACCATGCCGGGAATTACGAGTGCCTTGGCTGCGGCCCAACTGCGGATTCAGGAGTTGGAGGGGAAGGGCGTCGAGACTGAGATTCCGGTGAGTGAGATCGTACCGAATCCTTGGCAGCCTCGTCGGCAGTTCAACGAAGCCAAGCTCTCGGAGCTAGCACGTTCTATCGATGAGGTCGGCTTGCTGCAGGCCGTTACCGTCCGTCGTTTGGGTGATGGGTTTCAGTTGGTTGCGGGCGAGCGGCGGCTTCGCGCTCACAAGCTGATCAATCGCGAGAACATCAGGGCGGTCGTGATCGAGTGTTCGGATCAAGACATGGCGGCGCTTGCGCTGATGGAAAATGTCACGCGAGATGATCTTTCCGATTATGAGATCGCAATCTCGATTCGACGGGCTGAAGCTGAGTTTCCTAATCGAACCCGACTCGCGCAAGCGATGGGTATCTCGCGTAGCGACCTATATCGTTTTCTGGCCTATGACGATCTGCCGGATTTCGTTAAGCGTGACCTTGATTTGAATCCGGCGGTGTTGGGTGCTTCATCGGCACAAGATACGGTTAATGCGCTCAAGAAGACCGGTGAATCTGGAGTGCGGGCCCTCGAAGAATTGTGGCCGCAGGTTGTGTCGGGTGATCTAGTTCAAACAAAGCTCGCGGCTAGTTTGAGCGCGCAGGCGGGACAGCGTGGTTCTTCTACGGATGCCGGCGGAAGAAGCATTTTAAAGATTTTCGCGGGGAAGGTTCAGGCTGGAAGCATTACCAAAGACGTGAAGGGACTTACGTTTAAGTTCAAGTCTGGTGTGATGACCGAGGAACAGGAAAGTCAGCTTAGGGAACATATTGGGAAAATGTTTTCGATTCGGTCGGAGTGATGTTTAAGTCTCTTTAACCCGCCGCTGGCGGGTTTTTTTTCGCACGAAGCTTTTGTACTTTAGCGAGAGCCATCCCAAAGTCGCATCGAAGTGTCCGAATTCGGACAGTGTTCGGAATACGCGTGCGCACTTCAGCGTACGAAGACATTTTTTGCAAGTGGGTCCACACTCGCTCGGGTGCGGCGACTATCGCTTCGCAGTCTCATGTGCTTCCTGCGCATTGTCGACGCGTTAGAGCACGGAGGTTCTAACAATTTCTCGCGATGAGTGCGGAAAGGTTACTCGCCGTTGTGAGATGAATGTACACGCGAAATAGATCGTCTGTTTCCGCGAGGCAAAATGTTTCGACAGACGCTGCCGGCTCAGCGAGCATCAGCGTGGCGCCTGCCGGTGGTCCCCCTCCGCTACCCTGCCGGCGTCGATGTGGACGCTCGCAAACACTCTGATGTCCAACAATACTTTAAGCAAATTCGAGTTGAAGAGACCTCCGCACCACCGGTACGAGGCGCCGTTCCGCTGGTACGAAGCAACAACTAATGAGCAATTCTAGCGAGCGCTTTAGTTAGCGTGCAGCGCACTCCTCTCACTTTGCCCGCGCTTCTCATGACTGTCCGAATTCGGACAGTTTCGTCCGCGAACGAAGTTTGCAGATTAGGACACACGTGCCAGTCCACGATCGCGCGCCATCGCGAAGACACAATTTACGGTGCAGGACGGATGACGCCACGCTCGCAAAATCTCGAAGCATTGACATTGCGTGTATGCATAACTTTAGGCGATAGCGCTCCGACCGTTATGGGGCGCAGCTGCACGCCGATGATTCCACACCACGGGCGAGGATCGAATGAGCGCTCTTGAGGCGCCCGACCTTGGGTGTCCGAATTCGGACAGGCAGCGAGAGAAGCTGATAAGCCTGATCTTGAGGCTTCTGCAACGCATGAGCGGACGCAGCAAAATGGCGCGATACGCGGACCAATTCGGGTGAAATAGTGTCCGAATTCGGACACGCGAACATGGGCTTGTAGGGTTCTTTCGTCCAAGAGGCATGCATGGTCATCCTCTTGCGCGACTTTGACGGTGGCTTTCCTGATGCTCGCAGATTCTTCCCCGAGTTTCGACGGCTATTAATCACCGGATCGCGCACGCGAAACAACAGGTGACTCACGCAATCCAGTGCACTTCACGGCATATGAAATCACGGCGCTGCTCAGGGTTCGTTGAGTAAGGCTGGTGGGCATGCGTCGGCCTGGCTTTCATCTCGCGCTAGCGTCGCGGCCATCACCGGGCGATAAGCAGATAAGGCAGCGAAACCTTCTGTGGTCGGATTGTTGCTCATTCGCGCGGCGGTAATTTCGCATCCGCGTTTAAGATCGCGTTCCTTAGCGCCGCTGCTTTTTCGTGTACATGAGGCAGTGCGGTCGGATACCTGTCGCTGACAAATGCTGCCAAAGTGTCTTGGACTACCAGTTGCCGTCTGATTGCGTCCACCTCCCAAGCCCTTGGCCGTCCTGCCCGCAGGGACGTAGCAATCGATCAAAATGGTGCTGATACTGCCGCGTACTCAATGAACCGGCCGAAACTGGAGGCGGTGCTTCGACCGGAAAAGATCGATTCCGGCATCCGGGAATAGGCGTCCGCGACGACGTTTACTAGTTCCGTCTAGTCGTTACGTAATGCAAGGAGAGCGCATCTAAAATCGATGATGTATGTGCCGCGACACGTTGAGATGACTGCTCATCCAAAGGGGGTACGAATATTCAAGCGAGTGGAGTGCTCGGAGTTATTTCGGCGATGTGTAAGTGACTGGACATTTAACTCAAGCGCTGCGTAGGAGACAAACTTCCCCGGCGTTGAATAAGTCGAAGCGTGTTCGAACGCAAACCCCAGGCGCATTCAATCTGCGCTCTGTCCGCTCCCACTGGCCAAAAGTGAAAGAAGTTTGAGCGTGCAATCGCAACTATGTGCATAACCGCAATATCGACGTTATCTGCGTAAATCTAAGTCAACGACAAAATTCGCCGCCAACTCGAGTTGCGCTCGAGAAAAGGGGAGGAGTGGCAAAGAGCAGGCGCATTTGGTTGGCTGGGTTCGAGTGTTTTTACCTCCACGCCCTTGCCGAAGGGACTGTCAGCAATTTTGTGTGTGAGGCTACCATTATGGAAATGGAGCCGTTATGCCACGCAAACCCAAGACACCGCCACGAGAACTGCCGTCAATCCCTAAAGAGCTGCTCGACCAATTGGCCTCAGGCCCGATGACGGCGGGTGCAATTGAGGATCTGTCCGCCGCTTTAAAGAAGGCGCTCATCGAGCGCGCTCTGGGGGCTGAACTCGGTCAGCATCTGGGCTACGAGCCCGGGGCTGAGAAGCCGGCTACGGCCACGAATCAGCGCAACGGGCACAGCGCCAAAAAGGTGCTGACATCCGATGGCCCGCTACACTTGCAGATTCCGCGAGACCGTGATTCCACCTTCGAACCGATCCTCATCCCGAAGCACGAGCGCCGTTTTACGGGCTTCGACGACAAGATTATCGCCCTGTACGCGCGCGGCATGACGGTGCGCGAGATTCGGGCGTTTTTGCAGGAGCAGTACGGCACGGAGGTGTCGCCGGAGTTCATTAGCTCGGTCACCGACGCCGTCATGGACGAGGTGCTTGTCTGGCAGAGCCGTCCGCTCGAGCCGATGTATCCGGTGGTCTTCTTCGACGCTTTACGGGTAAAAATCCGTGCAGACGGCTTGGTGCGCAACAAAGCGGTCTGTCTAGCCCTGGGCGTCCTGCCGGACGGTTCTCGCGATATTCTGGGCCTGTGGATCGAGAACACCGAAGGCGCCAAGTTCTGGATGAAGGTCTTTAATGACTTGAAGACGCGCGGCGTTCATGACATCCTGATCGCCGTCACCGACGGCCTGCAAGGCATGGAGCAAGCGCTTGGAGCCGTGTTCCCGAAGACAACGTTGCAGACTTGCATCGTGCACCTGATTCGCAGCAGTCTGGACTACGCGAACTGGAAGGACCGCAAGCCGTTGGCCGCCGCGCTCAAGCCGGTGTACACCGCACCCAGCGCCGAAGCCGCTGCTGCCGAACTCGATGCGTTCGACCAAGGCGAATGGGGTCGTCGCTATCCGACGGTGGCTGCGGCATGGCGACGGGTGTGGGAGCGTGTCATTCCCTTCTTTACGTTTCCGCCAGCAGTACGCAAGGTGATTTACACGACAAACGCACTTGAAAGCGTGAATGCAGGTTTGCGCAAGATCATTCGCACGCGCGGCCACTTCCCGAGTGACGAAGCCGCGACCAAGCTGCTGTGGCTGGTATTACGCAACATCACGGCAGGCTGGACGCGTGCCGCACACGACTGGAAAGCCGCCATGAACCAATTCGCGATACTGTACGAGGAGCGCTTCACGCATCCCTACGACTGAGATATCCTCAAACCGCTACCCGCTGAAAAGCGGGTTGCCTTAACTGCCTCAAACACAAAAAATCTGACAGTCCCTTGCCGAATAAGGTAGGTAAGAAACACTAGGAATGGATTCGCCTGCGCACCGGCATTGACATGCACGGCTACTTCCATGGAGCCAGCTTAGACGGCACCTCAGGTATGCCGCAACATCGCGACGCGAACGATGAATGCTTCACCGCATCAGAGAGACGAAATACCGCTGCACCTTCATGGAACAGCAAGGCAAAAAGCGACTGGCGGATCTAGCATTCAATGACAATGGCAGTCGGCGGCTTTGCGCCAAGTCGCCAACTACTTTCGCACAGCTTCGTATAACGTTGTAACGCTGCTAGGGAAGCGCGCCACGCGTGCAACATTTGCTTACTCTGTACTAGCCAGTCGATGGTTGATGGAAACGAAGACGGACGCCGGCTAGTTGGCGACCAAGGCATGATCCTGCAAAGGAAGAAAGCCTCTTAATCAAGGCCTGGCTAGCCGTCGATCGACCGAGCCACACCAGACTGGGGCTCGTATCGCGGAATGCTTTTGCACGCGTAGTCGGTTTAAACGATGATCACGATCAGGCGTCACGAACTTCACGCAGCAGAGAGTGCCGCGAAAGCCTCCAGACCGGTTTAACTCTCGACCATTAAACAGCTTCGCAGTCAAAAATCGCGTGATGAAATGCTGAGATATCGATGCATCTGCAAGCGCGCACAGTTGCGACCGTGAAACAATGTCGTCTCCCTGGGAATTCAAATTATTCGTTTTAAATCAGTTAGTTAAGCGTATGAATGCAAGTTGTTTCACGCAACTATGCAGCTTTTGGCCGGTCAG
Source organism: Caballeronia sp. TF1N1 (assembly GCF_022878925.1). Taxonomy (NCBI): domain Bacteria; kingdom Pseudomonadati; phylum Pseudomonadota; class Betaproteobacteria; order Burkholderiales; family Burkholderiaceae; genus Caballeronia; species Caballeronia sp. TF1N1. The sequence goes on along the minus strand of NZ_CP084629.1, from coordinate 458,169 downwards.
AACTAGCTGAGTTAGCAAAACCTGAATGGAAAACGACATCCAAGCGCATGACTTCAGTCCGACGTATCAAACAATACGCTTTTCGTATTTAAGTTCGAAAATGCGCAAGACGCCTCACATAAGCTCCGACGCGAATTAGCAACCGCTGATCGGCGAACCAACACATCTGCGGTCCAGCAAAAACAACCAAAGCTCTCGCTGACTCGCGCCTCGGTGCTTCGGAAAGTTGAACACCTACAGCGACAAACGCATCGGGCTTATTCAAAAAGTTCGTCGCTATACAAAGCCCTCGCGCGACGCTGATAAACCGCCGCTCATACCCAAGCACCCACCAAACCCAATCTGACCCACGAAGAATCAAAGCCCTAAACCAAAGCGACCACCATAACCACGAACAGCAACAACACACTCACCCCGTCGCTAAATCGCCACCCGCGCATACGTCATCAACCAACACAACATCAAACACGACAAACAACAACCCATCAAAACCGATACCCCACCGAAAGAAACGTCACGATCGGATCGAGCTTGATCTTCGATTCACTCCGCACCGTCCCCACCGCTGAATTCGTCGTCAACGTCGCTCGTGCCGACAGCCACATATAAGACACCGAAAACGCCGCCGACCAATGCTGCGTGAAGTTATAGGCAAAGCCCGCATTTACCACCGGCGCAAACGAACTGCTGATATGCGCCGTCGTCGGTCCAGTCAGCGCGGTTCCAAATTGCGGCGAGTAAAGAAACGCGCCATTTGACATCGCCGAACTGAGCTTTACATCCGAGAACCACACATAAGACGCGCCCGCGCCGACATAAGGCCGGAATTTGCTCTGCGCGCTCATGAAGTAGTACTTCAGCAAAAGGGTAGGGCTCCACTCGCGCGCCGTGCCGAGTTCGCCCAGGCGTCCGAGAGTGCCCTTGCCATCGAGATGAAATTTCGGCGCCACGCCGGCGATTCCCTCGACCGCAATGTGATCGGTGAAGAAGTAAGCCGCCGTGAGTCCGAGCGTGTCCGAGTTACTGACGGAAGCGCCCGCGCCCGGCGATGTCATCGATTGTCCGAGCGCCGAGATGTTGAACGGATCGCTCGAATCCTGCGGCGCAAAGTGCATCCAGCCGGCGTTGAGCTGAATATCCCCGGCGGCCTGTGCGTGTGCACCCGTCGCGCAAAGCGCCGCCATTGCCGCACATGCCATCAATTTGATCTTCATTCTGCTGTTCCAGATTCGGTTCGGATTACGGCCGAGCGCATCCGAACCGCTCAGGCAGCGCCTGCGGAACCGGAGCACCACAAAGGAAAGCAAGCCTCAAAAACAGCAGTCGAGGCTCACCTTGAAATACTCGTAACTCATCTCGATGCTGCGCTTGACCGCATGCACTTCATCGACGCCCGGTGCATTGCCGAGCAACGTCGCCACGATCTCCAGCGCTTCCCACGGATGCGCATCGTCGTAATGGGCGTGCAGGCTGAGCCAGCGCATCGCCTTGCGACGCATCGAAGGCGCAAAGCTCATTGCGTAGGTATCGGTGCTGCAAACCAGCGTGGACCATTCGCCCGTGACGCCTTCGATAGCGAAATTCGTCGCGGCGATGCTCGCAGCCAACGCATCCGTGCTGCTGCTTTTCCAGCACCAGTGGCTGAGCGCATAAGCGAGCGACGGGCCATTGCCCTTCATCAACGCGCGCTTGCTGACATCGTGAGCCGCGGCCCAATCGACCCAGTAATCCGCATGGTTTTGCTCGACGCGAATGTTGCGCGTCAGATAGCGACGCGCCAGATCTTCGCCGCGCGAATGTCCATAGCGCAGCTTCTGCAGGTTCATCGCCATGTATTGCGGAAACTGCTCGACGACCGGCCAGCCGTTCACGAGGAACGCTTCGGCCTGACGCGGTTCAAGACGCGCTTCACGCATCGCCGCGAAAATGGGATGGTCGACGACCCGTTGCTTGGCCGCATGTGTTTCAGCCAGGACATCCGCGAGCCATGCCGGATAGCTGGCAATGTCCTTGAGGTCACCAACCCGCTCAAAAGTGGGATCCAAAACTCCTCCTAGTTGATCGCAAGGAACTCGACGTTCTGCGCCCAGAGAGCCGGGCGGCCGACGTGAAAGCCCTGAACGAAATCGACGCCCATCGCGGCGAGTGCGCGCAAGATCGCTTCGCTCTCGACGTATTCCGCAATGGTCAAGCGTCCCATCGAATGGCCGATATCGTTGATTGCCGCCACCATGTCTCGGTTAACGGCATCCTTCAACATGTCCTTAATGAATCCTCCGTCGATCTTGATGTAGTCGACCGGAAGATGCTTCAAATAACCGAACGAGGACATGCCCGCGCCGAAGTCGTCGAGCGAGAACTTGCAGCCGCGGCTCTTGAGTTCGCGGATAAAACGCGCGGCCGTCGCGAGGTTGGCCACGGCCGTCGTTTCCGTCACTTCGAAGCAGATCGACGAAGGCGCGATATGGCTGACCGCGAACTGATCGTTCAAGAACTGCAGGAAGCGCTCGTCGCCAATGGAGGCGCCCGAAAGATTGATCGCGTACTGCACGCCCTCGTGATTTCCGGTCTTCGCGAGCACCGCGAACACGGCGCGCACGACCCATCGATCGATGGCGGACATGAGGCCATAGCGCTCGGCCGCCGGCATGAAGAAGTTCGGCGGAATGATCTTGCCGCCTTCGCCCACCATGCGCAGCAGCACTTCCACATGCCGTGGATGCGACTCGCAATGCTCGGGCGCAATCGCGCGAATCTCTTGCGCGTAGAGGCAAAAGCGATTGTTGGCGAGCGCGTCCTTGATGCGCCCGCACCACGACATCGCGCTTGCATGGCGCGTGAGTTCCGCGTCGCCGCGCAGCGCGAGATGAACGCGATCGCGTCCGCGTTCCTTCGCGAGATAGCAGGCAATATCGCCGAAGCGCATGGCGGTTTCGACATCGAGTCCCTTGAGATCGACGAGGCCGATGCTCACGCTCGTCGATAACGTGTGCGTCTCGCACGACCACTCGAACGCGGCTATTTCGCTGCGCAGACGTTCGGCGATCTGCAAGGCGTGGTTTTCGTGGCAGTCGAACATGAGCGCGGCGAATTCGTCGCCGCCCAGACGCGCGAGCGAATCTTCGTCGCGCAGACATTTTTTGATGAGCGCGGCCACTTCGCGCAGCATGGTGTCGCCGGCTGCGTGACCGTAGGTGTCGTTGACGACTTTGAACTGATCGAGATCGAGCATCATCAGCATGCAGGCGCGTTCGGTTGCGCTGTCCGCTTGCGGATCGAGCGATGCCGCGAGACGCCGTTCGAATTCCGTGCGGTTGAGCAGCCCCGTCAAGCCATCGTGCGATGCCTGCCACGAAAGGCTCGACACGTACTCGCGCTCGCGCGTCATGTTGCGCAAGAGCAGCACGACGCCGGTGATCGTTTCGGACGTATCGTGCACGAGCGACGTAATGGCCTGCACGACGGTTTCGACGCCATGCACGTTAGTCAGAATGAGATCGCCGCCCGGTTCTTCGCGATCCGCGCCGCGCAGCGCCTTCTCGATGAGATCGACAGGCCGTCTGTCCCATTCCCTGACGATGGTTACGAGATCCGTGAGCGGGCGCTTCACGCAAGCGGCGGCCTCGCGGCAAAGCAGGCGTTCGGCGGCGGGATTGATGAACTCGACCAGTCCCATCGGGCCGACTGAAATGACCGCTTCGCCAATCGACCCGAGTGTCGCTTTTGCGCGCGCCTCGCTTCGACGCAAGGCGTTTTCGGTGGCGATGCGTCCGGTGATGAAGCGCCGCGCGTACCACACCGACAGCGACACCAGAATGACGGCGACCAGCAGATTCAAGACGAACAAAAGCAGCGCGGTTTGCCGGAACGCGGCGCCGAGAACATCGGCGAAAGCGCGCGAGATTGGCGCGATGGACGCGTTGATGTTCCACACTTCGCCTGTCAGATAGTCCACTTCATTGCGCGCCGAAACGCCCGCCGCCTTCGCCGTGCGCAACTCGCGCGCGGCGACGGTCAACCGTTCGACGTAAAGATCGCCGCTCGTCCAGTAGCCGACGGCCTGCTCGAAGTAACTCGCGCGGCGAAACGTGCGAAAGACCCAGATCACCGAACCAACATCCGCGGGATAGACGCCGCTTTCAAGCAGCGCGGCGCGCGCCGTTTCGACATCGGGATGAGCACGGTCGAGCGCGAGCCGCGCGCGCTTCAAATTGAGCGGGATTGCAATCGAGCTTTCATATTGCCGATATGCCTCTTCGTCGCCCGTTTGCGCGTAGCGGATGAGATAGAACACGGCGTCTTTCTGGCCTTTCGACCAAGTGCTTTCGCCGCCGATATACGCGCGCACCGACGACATGATCGAAAGGCTCGTCGCCACGAGCGTGAGCAACGAGACCACCACGGCCACGAAGGGCCATGTCGTTCTGAACAGCTGTCGATTGGTTCGGGAGGCCGCAGGCATATCGAGCCTTTCTTTTCCGTTTTATTCCGGGGTGGGGCGATGCAGGTTTTGCCGCATGGCAGCCTTCTTGACCTCCGGCTAAGACTTTCTGCGCAGGAAAAGTCCTGTCGCTTCGAGTACTAACGGCACTTTCGGCGCAGAGTTGAGGCTCTAATTCGCAAGAGACATGGATGGGAATAATAGCCGCGAAGCTAGCGATTTTTTTTAATTCGTCAGAAGAAATAGTGGCAACCGTTTTATCGGGCGGTAAACCTTGCGAGGCGCGTCGTCCACGAGTGCGCGCTAAAAAATGCTTCGTCCTCTTTAGCGAAAACACGCTTTGGTTCGCGCAACGTTCACGTAAGCGAATCTTTATATGCGTGACGGGCAAGCTTAAAGTCCGGCGCCGCGTCATGGACTTTATGAAGCGAGCTTTTATGCGTCCCGATTTGATGGCATAGTTCAGCACAAACATTCCAAAGGAACTGCGCCATGACGACCATCAAGCAGATTCAATCGAGAATACAAAAGCTGCAAAAGCAGGCCGATGCCATCATCGCAAAGCAGGCGCAGAAGGTGGTCGACCAGATTCGCAATCTCATGCTCGAGCATGGGCTCACTACGTCCGACATTGAAAACGCCGCGCGCAAACGCAGACAGGGCACGGCGCTCGCATCGAAGGACACGGGCGATCAAACCGGGTCGGCTGGCAATAGCAAAGTCGCTGTCAAATATCGCAATCCGAAAACCGGCGAAACATGGAGCGGCCGCGCAAGACCGCCGAAATGGATTGCGAGCGTGAAGAATCGCAGCAAATTTCTGATCGATAAAAGCGAGGCTTTAGCGAGCAGTGTCGTCAAGACGGGCGCCAAAAAGCGCGCTTCCAGCAAAAACGCAGGCGTCGCGCAATATAGAGATCCCGAGAGCGGCGCGACTTGGACGGGACATGGCCGCGCACCTGGCTGGATCGCAAGCGCAAGCGATCGTTCTGTTTATCTAATCGGCAAAGCGGCTAAGACTGCTAAAAAAGCCGTGGAAAAGAAAGCGGCCGTCAAGAAAACCGCAGCAAAGAAAGCGGCTGTTAAAAAAACCGCCGTAAAGAAAACAGCGGCAAAGAAAACAGCGGTAAAGAAAACCAAAGCCAACGCGGCAAGCAAGACGGCACGCAAGGCGCCGACCGCGACAAAGCGCGTCGCGGTACCACGAAAGAAATCGGCCGCGAACAAACCGACTGGCGCTCTCGATCCGCAAAACGGCGCCGCATCGTCCACGCCCGAGAGCAACCAGGCGTCCGCGGCCTGAAGTCAACGAGCATCGCTGTCGCGCAATAGCGGCGCGTAGTCACTAAAGAACTGAAATTGTTTGCCGATAAGCAGTGCTGGTGCTGCATCGGCAAATTGCGTCGCAGCACCGCAGCCGATCCGGTCCAACAACAACACAAACACAACGAGCGAAGCGCAAGTGCGACGAATCGGGCTTGCTTCCCTGCTGGCGGGTTTCTTGAGCCTGATACTGCTGTCCTTCGCGGGCTGCCGTCAGGACGACCGCGCCACGTCCGCTGATCTCGCGAATGACGCGGCGGCCGCGCACGAGGTCACGACTATCTCCGCGCTCGTCTGGGCGCCCGACTGGACGGAAGAAATGCTCCAGATCGCGGCGCAATTCAGCAAGTTGAATCCCGACATCCGCGTGAACGTGCAGTTCATGATCGGCAATTCGGTTGAAGAAAATATCAAGCCGCGCGTGGCATCGGGCAATCTGCCGGATTTCGTGAGCGTCAATCCAAACGCTTACGCCGCCGAACTGGCCGATCAAGGCATTCTCGCGGATGTCGGGAATACGGCGGCTTGGAAAGCCATGCTCACGCCGCTCAAGAGCGATTGGACGAGCCGTCAAGGCCGGCACTTCGGCATATCCGGCGGCGTGGCGACGACGCTCATCTATTACAACGAGGCGATGTTCGCACTCGCCGGCATAAAACAGCCGCCGACAAATTTCCGCGAGTTTCTCGCCGCCTGCGCGCAACTCAAACGCGCGGGATTCACACCGATCATGTGGAACGGCGGTTTTCCGAACATGCTCGGTAATGGTCCTTTCGGCTCCGGCTTCGCGGATAACGTCGTAGTCCGCGATCCGGCATGGAAAGCGAGAATCGCGGACGGTACGCTCGATCTAAATACGCCCGAAGTCGCCGATATCTTCTCGAAGATTCTTTTATTGCCCGCGCGTCACTACGTGCAGGACGGCTATATGGCAACCGATTACGACGAAGGCATCCGTCTATTCAAGGACGGCGAAGTCGCAATGGCGTTTCATGGAAGCTGGGCCGCCGGTCTTTTGCTGCACGGCAATCCCTTCGAAGTCGGCGTATTCGTGCCGCCGTGGAATGCGCCGGGCAAGGAAGCGGTGCCGGTCGTCGGCAGCGAGACGGGCTTCGCGGTTTGCGAAACGGCCAATAAGGCGGCTGCCACGCGTTTCCTGGATTTCATCGCGGGCAAGGGCTTTTCGGTGATGCAGAGAAAACGCCGCAATATCGCGCCATTCACGCAGGCGTCGGACGCCAGTCTGAGCGATCCGAAAATTGCCGAATACACCGTCATGGTCAGTCATTACCCCGTGACATCCAGCCCGTATTATTCGGTGCTGCCGTCCAATTCGATCGAGCGGCTGCATCGTCTGATGCAGGATGTGCTGCTCGGAAAGATCACGCCCCGGCAGGCCGCGCGCCTCCTGGATGAGTCAGTCAAGAACGAAGCAAAGATGCATTACAAATGAGCTCAATCCTTGGTTCGCTACGACGCGCGTTCGAATTGCTGTCTCTAGATCTTTTGAGACGCGTCGAGATTCGCTATCGCCTTATCGCTGCATTCATTCTGGTTGCGCTGCTGCCCATTCTGATTTCGGGCTATATCTCCTACGTGGAATCGACGGCCGCGATCAAACAGAATGCGGAGATGTTTTCGAAGGAAGTGGTGAAGCAGGTATCGCGCAATATCGCGCTGCGCATGGAGCAACTGGAAACGGAAAGTGCATTGCTCGTGTTGTCGGATCGCGTGCAGGGTGCATTGACCAAGGCTGCGAATGGCAGCGCGAAGGAACGCAGCGAAGCGCGGCAGGACATGACGCGCCTCTTGCTGGATCACTATGGTTCGCTCGGTTATATCAACCAGAAGTATTTGCTGGATCAGCATAACCGCATCATGGATACACAGGCGTTCGCGCAATTGTCGCGCGGCGTCACGCGTCTAGTCGCTCAGGTGCCCGATCGTAACGGACGCCCTTATTGGGGCAGTTATGACGACGGCGTCGGCCAGCAAAATCTCGGCATGGTGCGCGCGATCTTTGGCAAGAACAACAATCGGCAAATCGGGAATCTCGTGCTGGTGATTCGCCCCGAGCATTTCTCGACGATCTTCTCCGACGTCGCGCTCGGCAACAAGACCGAAATCTATGTACTCGATGCCGGCAACAACAAGGTGATCGTGCGCGCGGAAGGCGGCGCAAGCACCGATGCATCCGCCGCGAAAGACCTCGTCGAGAAGATCGCGCACACGCGGGATGGCGCGCAGCCGAACGGCTTCGTGCCCTTCGAAGGCTCGCGGCAGGACCGCTATTTCGCGGCTTATACGCGCATTCCCGGCACCAACTGGTTCGTGGTCAGCACCATTCCCGAGGAGAAACTGACCGCGCAAGTGCAGTCCGTGCGCAACCAGATCATGCTGGTCGGTATTTCGGGCTTTCTGCTTTCGATCGTCCTCGCGTACTTCATCTCTTACAGCATCTCGGCGCCGCTCAAGGACCTCGTGCGCAAGATGAACGATGCCGGCACCGACGCAGGCGCGCCTTCGCAAGACCATACGGACGACGCGAAAGACGAACTCGGCCGGCTCGCGCAACGCTTCGAGAAAATGCGCGAAGCGATCAAGCAGAAGATCCAGAAGATCAACGAGATCAACACGACGCTCGAACAGGCTGTCATCGAACGCACGGCGGAACTGGTGACGCGCGAACAGGAATCGCGCACGCTCATCACGAACTCGCCGGACACGATCACGCGATACGACCGCAATCTGAGGCGTATTTATGCCAATCCGGCGTTCTGTGCGTGGACCGGGCGCAATCCTGGCGAACTGCTCGGCAGGCGGCCTTCCGAAATTCCGGGCGGTCCGAACGCGCAACTCTACGAGGAACGCGTACGCGAAGTGATTGCGAGCGCGCGAAGCGCGCAATTCGAACTGCGCGCGGTGACGAGCGACGGCGAGGAACAGTGCACGCACTTTCGCCTGACGCCGGAAATCGACTGGTCGGGCAAGGTAATCTCCGTGCTCGTGGTGGGCCGCGATATCTCCGAGCGCGTGGCTTTCGAAGCGACCATCTGGAAGCAGGCCAATTTCGATGCGCTCACGCATCTTCCCAACCGGCAGATGTTCCTGAGCCGGCTGGAATACGAAGCGCGCATGTCGCGTCTGTCGGGGCGGCGCATGGCGCTGATGTTGATCGACCTCGACCGCTTCAAGGAAGTGAACGACTCGCTTGGTCACGACACGGGCGATGTCCTGCTGATCGAAGCCGCGCGCCGCATCACGTCCTGCGTGCGCGGCACCGATACGGTCGCCCGTCTAGGCGGCGACGAATTCACGGTGATCGTGCCGAACGTGGATGACGACAGCGAAAGCATCGAAGAGATGGCGCGCACGATCATCGACACCTTGGCGGAGCCGTTCACGCTCGGTCCCGACGAGGCGTTCATTTCCGCAAGCGTGGGTGTGACGTTTTATCCGGACGATGCGGGCGAACTCGACGTGCTCTTCAAAAATGCCGATCAGGCGATGTACGCGGCCAAGAACGCCGGGCGCAATCGCTTCAGCTACTTCACGCCCGACCTGCAAGTGGCGGCGGAAAAGCGCCTGCGGCTTACGAGCGATCTGCGCACCGCCTTGGCCGAAGAGCAATTCCGCGTCTACTATCAACCGATCGTCGATCTCGCGACCGGGGAAATTCATAAGGCCGAGGCGCTGATTCGCTGGCTGCATCCGGAACGCGGCACCATCAGCCCGCTGGAGTTCATTCCGCTTGCCGAGGATACGGGGCTGATCGTGCCCATCGGCGACTGGGTGTTCAGGCAGGCGGCGCATCAGGCGCGCGACTGGCGCGAGCGCTTTCATCAAGACTTCCAGATCAGTATCAACATGTCGCCGGTGCAGATTCGGCACGACAGCCAGATTTGCACGGAGTGGTCCGACTATCTCGCCCGCCACGGCATGTCCGCGCAAAGCGTCGCGGTGGAGATCACCGAAGGTCTGTTGCTGCATGCCGAAGCAAACATCGACGAAAAGCTGCTGGCTTTCCGCGATGCGGGCATCCGCATTTCCATCGACGACTTCGGCACCGGCTATTCATCGCTGGCTTACCTGACGCGCTTCGACATCGATTATCTGAAGATCGACCGCTCGTTCGTGCACAACCTCGATTCCGACCGGGACAACCAGGCGCTTTGCGAAGCGATGGTCGGACTCGCGCACAAGCTCGGCCTGAAGGTGATTGCCGAAGGCGTGGAGACGATCGAGCAACGCGATTTCCTTGCGGCCGTGGGCTGCGATTTCGCGCAAGGTTTCCTATATTCGGAGCCCGTGCCGCCCGCGCAATTCGAGCTGCTGATGTGGCCCGACGCGGTGATCGTCGACGTTTGAACTTCACGAAGCGCCGGATAAACGGCGTGAAAAAGCCCCTAATCGGCGAATTGGTTTTCATTCGAGAACGTTAGAGTGCGATGCAAGAAACCCCCGTTGCGTCGCCAGACAGCGCAACGGTTCATCGCAACCGTAACGAGCATTCGACCGATCGTGAATACATGGCATGTAGCGCCGCTGCCCGCGAACGAAAAAAAGAGGCTGCGATTATTGCGGAGTATCGACGTGCTCGATACGCCGCCAGAAGAAGTATTCGACCGCATTACGCGCGTCGTCGCGGAGCTGTTGCAGGTGCCTATCGTGCTGGTGTCGCTCGTCGATGAACACCGGCAGTGGTTCAAGTCGCGAGTAGGGCTCGACGTGTGCGAAACCGCGCGCGACGTATCGTTCTGTTCGCATGCGGTGCATTCCGAGGCGCTTCTCGTCGTCGATGATGCCCTCGCGGATGAACGCTTCGCGAGCAATCCGCTCGTCACGGGCGAGCCCTTCGTGCGCTTTTATGCGGGCGTGCCGCTGCGTTCGGCCGAAGGTCTCGTGCTCGGCACACTCTGCGCCATCGATACGAAGCCGCGCACGTTGTCCGCCAATCTGCGTGCCGCGCTGTGCGATCTGGCGGCGACAGTCGAGCGCGAACTCGTGCAACGCGAAGCGGCCCGCGATACGCGCGAAGTCCAGGAGAACGACCGCCGCCGTTTGAGGCTTTCGGAAACGCGCTTCCATACGATCTTCCAGCAGACGCCGACGGGCAAGGCTATCGTCGATCTCGACGGGCGCTTCATCGAAGTGAATCCGAAGCTGTGCGAGATCACCGGCTACAGCGCGAGCGAACTCGTGCACATGACCTTCCAGGAGATCACGGAAGAAGCGGATCTTGCCGCCGACTTGCAACTCGTCGCGGAACTGCTGAGTGGTGCGCGTCAAACGTATTCGCTTGAAAAACGCTATCGCAAACGAGATGGCGGCACCGTGTGGATTCACCTGAGCGTCGCGCTATTGCGCGATCACGACGGCACGCCGAGCCACTTCGTGAGTGTCATGCAGGACATCACGAGCCGCAAACATAGCGAGCAGCTTTTGCGCGACTATCAGCAGGAACTCGAGCGCCGCGTACTCGAACGCACCTGCGAACTGACGAGCAGCCGCATGGCGTTGCAGACGATCACGGACAACCTGCCGATTCTGATCGCTCACGTCGATGCGAATCTCTGCTACCGCTTCAACAACGAGGTGTATCGCGATGTATTCGGCTTCGATCCCATGGCGCTGCGCGGCAAGTCTGTTCGCGAGACCGTGGGCGATGAAGTTTTCGAGCGCAGTTATCCGCTGTTCCAGCGCGTGCTGGCAGGCGAGCGCGTGACGCATGAGGATATCGTCTACAACGTGGAATCCGGACGTGTGTGGAGCGCGACTTATATTCCCGACATGGAGCGCGGCAAGGTGGTCGGCTTCTATGTGATGTCGCAGGACATCACGGAGCGCAAGCAGCGCGAGAATCAAATGCATTCGGAAATCATGCTCGATGCATTGACCGGCCTGCCGAACCGCCGCGCGTTACAAGAGCAGCTGTCGCTGGCGGTGCACTCCGCGCGCGATGAAGAAATTCCGTTTGCGCTCTTCTTCATGGACCTCGACGGTTTCAAAGCCATCAACGACCAGTACGGTCACGACGCGGGCGATGCCTTGCTGAGACAAGTCGCGCACCGCCTGAAGAAAGCGACGCGCGCGACCGATCTGGTCTGCCGCCTCGCGGGCGACGAGTTTGTCTTGCTGGCGCGCGACATTGCATCGGCGAGTGCTTGCAGCCGTATCGCGCAGGATATCTGCCGCGCTATCGGCAAGACGTTCGATCTGGGTCAGCGCGAGGCGCAGCTCGGCACGAGCGTGGGTATCGCGATGTGCGCGGCGGGTTATGCGACATCCACGGAAACGATGCTCGCGGAAGCCGACCGCGCCATGTACGAAGCCAAGCGCAAGGGCCGCAACGGCTTTCGCTTCGCGCCCATATCGGCCGAAGCCGAACTCGCGGCGCGGCGCATGGCGGCCGTCAGCGCCGCGGCGTAGTTGCTCACAGCGCTGCGCTCGCCATGCTTGCCGGGCGATGCGAGCGCGCCGCATCCGCGACGCGTTTTGCATCGTCGGCAATAGCCTGCTGCGCGTTCGGCGAAAACTTCTGCTGCGTCATCAGGCTCTGCGCATTCGCGGCCTGACCGCTCGCGAGCAGATACAACGCCACATTGCTCATGGTCTTCGTGCTGTTCGGCGCGAGTTCGGACGCCTTCATCAGCGGCACGCGCGCGCCCTCCACATCGCCTGCACGCAGCAGTGCATAACCGAGATCGGAAAGAATCGGCGCATCGGTCGGGGCGAGATCGGAGGCGTGCGCGAATTGCGCGGCGGCCGCGTCGAAATCGCCTGACTGACCCGACAGCAAGCCCAGTCCACGATAGCCACGCGCGGCGAGCGGCGTCGACAAAAGCGCTTCGTACGCGGTGCGGCTCGCGGCCGCTTGTCCCGTCTGCCGCAATGCATCGGCGCGGCGCAAGGTGGAATCGGCGGAGCGGTTGAAGCGCTTCTCGTAAGCGTCGATATGCGCGAGCGATGCATAGAACATCCCTTCGCTCTGCATCTTGTCGATCAACGCCAGATACATGCCGGGCGTGTCGGGCAACGCGCTCTCACGGTTCGTGCGTTCGAGCGTTGCTTCGTGCTCGGCCTGCGCGCCGAGACCATAGCCGCGATCCTGCTTCGAGGCGCATGCGCCAAGCAAGGCACAGAGAAGAATGGCGCCGATACGCGCGTGGGTCGTGAAGTTCATGTCTGATCTCGTTGAAAAGGTTGGCCGCGTTACCTGTGCAAGCCGGCCAGCGAATGGAATACGGCGATGAAGCCCGGCCCCGCCGTCATGATGAGAAGCGCGGGCAAGAGCGTCAGCACCATCACGCCCGTCATCTTCACGGTCAATTTGCCGATGCGTTCGCGCAGGCCCGTGCGGCGCATTTCGCGCAGCCGGTCGCCGAATTGCCGCAGCGGTTCCTGCACCGCGCCGCCATGCTGTTCGATTTGAATCATGAGGCGCAGCACGGCGGCGAGATCGTCGCTTTCGTAGCTCGTGGCAAGGCGTTTCATGGCCTGCTCACGCGTGCGGCCCGTCGCGTATTGCCGTTGCGCGAGCGCGAGTTCCTGCGTGAGAATCGGCATCACCTTGGCAAAGTCGCTGACGATGACCGAGATGCTCTGATCGAGCGAAAGTCCCACGCCCTGAAGAATGCGTAACAGGTCGACGAACATTGGCAATTCACCGATGATCGACCGTTGCCGCTTCGTTGCCTTGCGCTTCACATACCACTTCGGCGCCATGAAGCCTACGAGGAGCGCGGCGAAGCACGTCAGCATGAAGCGCGAGCCGTGCACATTGCCGTGCGATGCGAACACCACGAAGGCCGGTAGCACGATCGATGCAACGAGCCGCGCGGCGAGAAAGCGGGCGCGGGAGCTTGCATCGGTATGGCCGCAGCGGTCGAGCAGGCGGCGGTCTTCGTCGGCGACGATCATCCGTCCGAGCCGCGATTCGAGCCACTTCGAGCCGACGACATGAGCCATTCCCGTGAGCGAGAAAAAGCGCGGAAATGGTCGCCGATTTGCGTCGTCTTTTTGCACGGGCGCACTCTGACGATCGAGCGCGCGTTCGAGCACGCCGGACGCGCGGCGCGAGCGTAAGGTCCGCGAGAACGCGTTCACGCCGATAAGCACGCAACCGAGCGCGGCGGCGACGGCGGCAAGCGCGATAACGAATTGAGCGGGCACGATGCTGTTGTCCATGTGTTGTTTCAATCGCGCAGACGCGCGAGGCGATACAGCAGGAACGCGCCGAGCGTCTGCAGAGCGAACGCGCCGTAGACGAGCTTCTTGCCGAGCACGTCCGTCCACATTGCATCGAAGTAGGCGGGGTTCAGCAGGATGATCGCGGCGCCGAGTCCGACCGGCAGCGAGCCGAGTACCCACGACGAAAGCCGCGTCTCGGTGGATAGCGCGACGAGTTCACGATCCGCCTGTTCGAGATCGCGCATGAACGCGGCCATGCGTTCGAGCATTACGTCCGAGCGGCCACCGAATTTGACCGAGATGCGCAACACCGAGCCGATCAGTTCGAACTGCTCCACGCGATACATGCGCGCGACGGCCGTCAACGCCTGATCGATATCCGCGCCGCCCTTCAGACGCGGCATGACCTGTTCGAGGCACTCACGCAATGGATCGTCGGCGGTGGCGGCCGCGCCTTGAAAAGCCGCCGGAACGCTATTGCCGATGGTCACGAGCCGCACGATGCCTTCGAGAAACGAAGGCAACTGGCGCACGATGCGTTGATTGCGTTTCTGCGCGCGCCACGTGAGGATCGCGTAGAAGCCGACCGCCGACATCGCGATGGCAACGAGCGCCATCACCATGCCGATACGCGTCCAGCATACGAGCGCCGCCACGCCAGTGAACGCCGCCCACATGGTGAGCGCCGCGCGCGGCTTGCGCACGCTTGCGCGGTGAAAGAGCGCGCCGAGTTCGCCCATGACGCGCTCTATCGCGCGATGAACGTCGCTGCGCGGCGCGACGGCTTCACCCGCTTGCCGATGCTGCGCTTGCGCCACGCGCGCGGAAAGCGGCGGCAATGGTGTCTGCGTACCTGCCGTTTGCATCTGACGCGTGAAGAAATGCTGCGCGAGGCGTGCGTCGCGTTTTTGCAAGCCGCGCATCCACAGCAGCATGCCGCTTGCGGCGCACAGCACGGCGATCATGCAGACGAGTGCGATTCCGCTAGACACCGAAGCCTCCGCTGACATTGAAGCGGCCTTCCTGCGGTGGGAAGTCTTCGGCGCGCGTCAAGGCGGCAAGCGACTGACGGAACTTCGCGAGCTTCGGTGAATGCGGTTGCAGTCCGAGCGAGGCCCAGTTGTCCGTATCGACGCCATCCGCCGACGTGACCGCTTCATAGCGATAAAGCTCTTGCGTCGCGATGATGTCGTCGGACAGGCCGGTCACTTCCGTCACCGAGAGAATGCGTCGCTTGCCGTTCGAGAGCCGCCCGATTTGCACGATGAAGTCGATGGCATTGGCGATCTGCCGGCGCAAGCTGGCTTCGGTGCCCTGAAAGCCGGCAAAACCCGCAAGCATCTCCAGTCGATACAGACATTCGCGCGGCGAACTCGCGTGCACGGTTCCCATCGAGCCATCGTGGCCGGTGTTCATCGCCTGAAGCATTTCGAGCACTTCGCCGCCGCGCACTTCGCCCACGATGATGCGGTCCGGCCGCATCCGCAACGTATTGCGCAAGAGATCGCGGATAGCGACGACGCCCGCGCCATCGAAGCCGCCCGGACGGCTTTCGAGCCGCACCACATGCGGATGATTGAGCGACAACTCGGCCGTGTCCTCGATAGTCACGACGCGTTCGTGCTTCGGAATGAAGAACGCGAGCGCGTTGAGCAGCGATGTCTTGCCCGAACTCGTGCCGCCCGAGACCAAAATATTGCAGCGCGCTTCGACGGCAGCCTTCAGCACCGCCGAGATGTTTTCATCGAACGTGCCGTTGGCTAGCAGATCGTCGGGACGCAAAGGGTCGCGGCGAAACTTGCGGATGGAGATCACTGGTCCGTCTATCGACAACGGTTCGATGATCACGTTCAGGCGGCCGCCATCGGGCAGACGCGCGTCGACCATCGGGTTCGACTCGTCGAGCCGTCTGCCGATAGGCGCGAGAATGCGCCGCACGATACGCAGCAAATGCGCATTGTCCGCGAAACGCACGGGCACTTTTTCGAGCATGCCGTGACGCGAAACGTACACGTCGCTATAGCCGTTGATGAGGATGTCTTCCACGGCGGCATCGGCGAGCAAGTCTTCTATCGGACCGAAACCTGCGAGCTCTTTAGTCAACGCGGCGGCGACCAGGCGCACTTCGCTTTCGTTGAGCGGTATGCGCCGTTGCCGCACGAAGCTGTCCATTTCCGTATCGACGAACTGTTGAATCGCCTGACGCGACCAGCGGCCGAACTCGGCGCCCAATTCCTCGATGCGCGTTAGCAGATGCTCGTGCGCGGCGCTTGCCACATCCTGGAACTGTTGCGAGTGAGCGAAGGCCACGGTTTCGGGGCCTGCTTCGCTCGCGAAGGCAACATCCTGATCGAAGGAAGAGATCATCGCTTAGGCTCGCTTGAAAAGTCTGGCCGACAAACGGGCGAGGCTTGCGGGCGCGACATCGTTCGACGCGCGCACGGGCTCTCCCGCGAGTTGCGCGGCGAGGGCATCGACGGCGCGGACGTAGGGATCGGCGGGCGCGGTATCGCCGAGCAATTGACCTTGATTCACCGCGCGCACGAGTGCTTGCGCACGCGCGGGCAACGTCGCCACGAGCGGCAGCCCAAGACGCGCGGCGAGCGCCTCGGGTCCGAGATTGCAGGCCGGATCGTGCTTGTTGACGATGAGTTCCGGCTTGCGATGACTCGTGCTTTCGGCATCGCGCGCGCTTTCGAGCGCCGTGCAAAGACTCGCCGCCGATACCGCCGACGCGATGTTGGCATCGCAGACGAGCCAGAGCGTGTCGGCCGCTTCGATCAGATGACTCACGAATTCGAGATTCGAGAAGCCACCGAGATCGACGACCTGATGATCGAAGAACGCGCGCAAGCGTTCGAGCGTTTTGACCGCGGCCGCATAAGAGACGGTGCGCATCTCGGCGAGATCGGCGGGCAGCGTCATCAACGCAAGGCCGCTCGCGTGACGCGCGAATGCGGTATGCACGAAGGTTTCATCGAAGCGGCGCAGGTTGTGCACCGCGTCGTGAAAATGCAGTTCGCTGCGTGTGTCGAGCAGCAGCGTGCTGTCGGCGGCGGGCAGGCCGAGGTCGAGCAGCGCCGCGCCCTGGTTGCGTTTGCCAAGGCGTTTTTGCAGCAGCACCGAAAGGTTCGCCGCAAGCGTGCTGACGCCCGCGCCCGTGCGTGCGCCGAGCAGTACCGTGAGCTTGCCGCGCCTTGCAGGCGCGCTCATTGCCGATGCTTGCGCCATGATGCGGCTCACCATGTCGAGCGCGCGCAAGGCGGCGATCTGCATGGCTTCGGGCGTCGCGTGGCGGGGTTCGATGTCGAGCAGATCGCGTGCGCCCGCGCGCATTGCGGCAAGCGCGATTTCACCGACGGCTTCCGAACCGAGCGCGATCACGGGCAGCAATGGAAACGCGCGATGAACCTCGGCGACGAGCATCGTGGCTTCCACGGGCGTATCGAAGTCGATGAACACGAGCGCGGGCGCGGCCGATGCAATCTCTTGCACGAGTTGCGCGGCAACGGTCGAGGCGAGCATGGCTTCGCCTACCGTAGCGAGCGCGGCGGCGAGACGCGCGATGCGTCCGGGTTGCGCGCTTGCACACAGAAGTCGAGGGCGTGCGCGCTCATCCGCCGATACGGCTTCAGGCGCGAAGCTTTGCGTGGCTGCTGTCATTTGGAGAACCCCGGTGCTTCGTCATCGGATGCCGCGCCTGCCGCGAAGCTGCGCCACACGTTGCCGTCGCGTTGCTCGGACGCGCCCGGCAACGGCGGCACGGCTGCGCCCTTCGCGATAGGCGTGACGAGATGCGGCGTGACGAGAATCACGAGTTCGCGATCCGTCTGCGAGTACTGCAAAGTCTTGAAAAACGTGCCGATGATCGGCAGATCGCCGAGCAGCGGCACCTTGCTCACGTTCGATGCGGTCTCGCGATCCACGAGTCCGCCGATCACGAAGCTCTCGCCATCGCCGAGTTCGACGGTGGTTTCGGCGCGGCGCGTGGTGAGCGCCGGCACCGAGACGCCATCCAGCGTGATGGCGTGTGCGAAGTCGAGCTGGCTTGCTTCGGGCGCGACCTTGAGCGCAATGCGATGCGGTCCGAGCACGGTCGGTGTCAACGTGAGACCCACGCCATACGGCTTGTACGTGATGGTCGTGGTGCCGAGCGACTGCGGCACCGGCACGGGAATTTCACCGCCTGCGAGGAAGTTGGCGCTTTGTCCGGAGAGCGCGACGAGCGTCGGTTGCGCGAGCACGCGCGCGAGATTATTGCTTTCCAGAAGGCTCAAATTGGCGAACAGACCACGCGAACTCGAATTGAGCAGCAGGTTGAACGCGGCGCCGATGGGCGAGGCGGACGTGACATCGAGTGTGCCGCCCGCATTGCGCGACGCGCTGCCGAGTGAACTCGGCGCGAACGTACCGAACGCAAAGCCCGCGTTGTTCTGCGAGAACAGGTTGAAGCCCGCTTCCTTTAACACCGACTTGCTGAACTCGACCACTTTGACATCGACCTGAACGACGCTCTTGGTGGCAACGATGGAGGTATCGACGACCGCGCCGTCCTTGCCCACCGATGCCTTCGCCGCCGCGACCGCGCGTTCATGCGTTTCCATCGTCGCGGCCGAGCCTTGCACGAGCGCCGTGTTGCCGAGCACGTTGACGGTGGGCGTCGCGCCATCGACGAGTGCCGCGCTTGCTTGAGACTCGACTTGCACATGCCAGGTGAGCGGCGTCTTGCGGCCTGGTTCCCACAGCATGACGTCGGTGTTGCCGGGCGCTTTGCCGACCAGCATCACGCCGTCGTTGCCCTTCAGCACGAGCACGTCCGCGACGGCTGGATCGCCCACGGCGACGCGTTGCAACGCGCGTCCCAGCATGAGCGGCTTCTGTGCGCCGCTGGTCAGTTTGATGGCTTCGGCTTGCGCGGGCGACTGGTTTGGCGTCGTCTGCGGCTTCTGTGCGTTCGGCTTCTTCGAGGACGCGTGCGAATGACGCGCTTCTGCGGGCGTGGCCGCAAGCATCGAGAGTGCGCAGGCGAATGCGATACGACGCGCGGCGCGGGAAAGAGGAAGTTGATACATGATCTCGATGGCCAATCAGGGGTTCGACACGGTTTCGCTATGCGAGCCGCGAATGACTTCGATGCCGCTCGCCGACGCGACCTTGCGCGACGCAACTGCACCGCCGGTTGCGAGCGCGGCGGGAAGCGGCGGGAGCATCGGCGCGGCGGCGAGCATCGCGGAAACTGGTGGCGCAGGGCGCGATGTGCCGCCCGAAAGTGTCGCGAGCGAGACGCCCGCCTCGGCGCGCGCTATCGGCGACAGAGCGGATGCATTGCGTGCCTGCGAGTCCGTGCTGGCCGTATCGGCGGGATTACGCAGCGCGAGCAAGAGACGGCCGCTGTTTTCTGCAAGCGTGAGCGTGTCGATGTCGTCGACGCGCACACCGAGCACGGCGGTACGCGCGGCCGTTGCATGGTTCGTTGCGTTGGTGGCGTTAGCGGCATTAGTGGCCGCATCGCCCGCGATGACGCTGTCGCCAAAGCCGAGCACGCGCACTTTCGAAAGCAGCAAGCGTGCGTGGCTCGCGGGGATTTCTCCGTCCGTCACGGAATCGCGCTTGAGCACGACGAAGACATCGACGGCATCGCCCGGCTTCACGAGATTGTTCACCGCGTTCGATTCGTCGACGCGAATCGCGATTGCACGCTCGCCCGGTTCGATAGCCGCCGTGAGTCCGCCCGCGAGCACACCGTCGGTCAACGCGCCGCCAGCCGGAACGCGTACAACCGGCACACGGCCGAGCAATATGGATGCCGAACTAAATGAGCCCGTGGGCAGAACGGCTTGCGTCTGCATGGTGAGATCGTCGGCGGTGAGCGCCTTGCCTGGCAAGAGATCGTGCGCCGCGACGATCACCGTCACCGCGGGCGAACCGGCCGGCATGACGAGTGGCGCGCGTGGCGCGGGCGCGGCGCGCGTCAACGTGACGGCATAGAGGCCGAGCAGTGCAGCCAGCGCGAACAGCGCGATTGCAATGATGCGGGAAACGTTGGCCATGACATCGGTTCTTCAAAAAAAGTCAGCGTTCAAAGCACGCTGTCGGGATTGAGTTGCACGCTCGCGTTCGCCGTGAGTTTCGCCGGCAACGCTAGCGATAAAAGCGGCAGCGTCGGTACGAGCGGATTCGATGCGTAGTCGTAAGACAGCGCGACGGCGACGCATTGCATCGTCGTGTCGTAGGTACACGGCGCGCGGCTTGCCGTACACGTCGATGCAGAGCCGAGCCAGTTCTTCAGGCCGTTAGCCGTGGTGCAGGTTGCAGCTGTGCGTAGATCGAGCGCTTGCGCCGCGGTGGTCGCGCCACGCTGATAACGCAACGCGGCGCGCGCACCTTCTTCCGCCGAGAGCGTGAGCGACTGCTGCGCGACGAAGATGAGGCTATAGGTGACGATCGCGTAGAAGATGAGAAAGAAGAGCGGAAACACGATCGCGAATTCGAGGGCCGTGGCGCCTTCTTCATCACGCGCGAAACGCGGCACGAAGCGACTTGCAGTCGATTCGTCGTGCGTGTTTCGGATCGTGGTGTCGTTCATGGCTCTCTGCTCGCCGATGCTCTGTTATGTTCGACTGCTCATAACTACTTAACGGTACTGAGTACCTGTCCTTGAGCGCGATAAACGCCGTAAAAACAGGCCTTATCGCTCAATTCAACTGGTACGAGAATGTCGCGTTGACACGCGGACTACGCGATGAACTTTCGATGGGCGCATCGCCTATGGCACGCGCCACCGAGAGGTCGATGTTGTAGTGCTTCGCATCCGAAATGCGGAAGCCGATGCCCACCGAAGACAAGCGACGCGGCGTCGGCGTACCGCCATGCAGGAAGATGCGCGCCATGTCGACGGATGCATACGGCGTGAGCGATTTCAAATACGCCCATTCGAGCGGCAGCGGCCGGTTCACTTCGAAGGACGCGCCCCAGCCCGAATCGCCTGACACTTCGCCCGGTTGATAGCCCAGCGCGAAGCGCTGTGCACCGAACGAAATCTGTTCGGAGGTCGGCAAGGTATCTGGCGAGAACTGCCCCGTCATGGCGACCACCGTGCCGATCTTGAACGGCCAGTCGTTGGTCTGCGTGTAGGTGGCGCCCGTGCGCAGGAAGGTCAGCGAAACCGGGTTCTGCAGTTGCAGGCCGACGATGTTGCTTTCCGCCGTCTTCGATGCGCCGAGCACATCGAATGCCTTCGCTATCTGAACATTCACACGACGCGTGACGCCTGTCTGAATGCCGGTGTAGTCGAGCGACAACTGCGCGACGCGAATTTGCGAACGTTGCGTAAGTTGCGGATTGCCCGCGACAATCATGTTCTTCAAGCGGTCTTCGTCATGCGTGGCATACACGGTCGCCGTGCCGAGCAGACTCTTCGAGTTGCTCAAAATGAACGGATAGATTGCCGACAGCGCGAGCTTGTCGTTCACCACGGTGCGCTCGATATACGAAGGCAGGCCGGGGTTATCGACTGGATGGCCGTAGTAATGCGAGGCATCGACTTTCATTGCGAAGCCGTCGGAACCGACGGGCGCCATCGCATTGATGCCGTAGTAAGTCGAATCGTTGCGGCCCTTCGGTGCGAGCGCGGATGCCGTGATCGATTCGCCGAGTCCCAGCAGCCCGTTCTCCGTCGCACTGAAAATGCCCTGCAGCCCCGGATGATTCACGTCGATACCCGTGCTCACGTTGAAGCGCTTGCGCGTGACGTTGAGCTCCATCGTCGTGGCGCCGTTGGTGTTCTGCGGCGGCGCGACGGTGGCATCGATCTTCGCGCCGAGAATCATGCCGAGCACGTTGATATAGCGCTCGAAAGTGGCTTGACGCAAGGGACGGTCGGCGGCAATGCGCTCTGCGATCGCACGAATGCGCTTCTCGAGATTGCCGGGCTCGCCCTTGATCTTGATGTCCGATACGTAGCCCTCGACGATCGTCACGCGCACGACGCCTTTCTCGAAGGTCTGCGCCGGCACGAACGCGAACGAGAGTGCGTAGCCGCGTTCCTTGTAGAGCGCGGTCACGCCGTTCGCGGTTTCCACCAGTTGCCCGATGGTGATGTCGGTGCCCACGAACGACGTGAAACGTTTGGCGACTTCATCGAAGGGAATCGACTTCACGCCTTCGATCTGAATCGACGATGGCGTGATGTGCCGTGCGAGCAGCTCCTGAAGCTGTTGTTGCGGCGCCTTGACTTCGACTTCGACCGAGGGCGGTCGCGCCGGAGCGTTCACTTGCGGTAAAGCGTCGAGCGGGTTGCTGCCGACGCTCGAGCGCGGCGCGGCGGCCGGTGTCTGGGCGTGCGCAATCTGCGTCATTGCGAGTGCGGCCACGAGTGCGGTCGTTTTCCAGGTACCCATTTCAGTTCCGATTCTCTTCGTATGTCGTCTGACTGTTGATCGCGCGACGCACGCCTCGCGAAGTTGCGGTGATTTGCAGCTTCGCGAGGCTGCGTGTCTTGCTTCGTGCTTCTTTGCTTCGACTTAGCGACGCAGGCCGCCGAGCGCGCCGCCGAGCGTCGTGGTGACGCCCGTCAGCAGGCCGCCCACGACGCCGCCGTTGGTCGAACCCGTGCTCGCCGTTGCGCCCACGCCAGCAGTGACAGTTGCCGTCGTGGTCGTGGCGGCGGCTGCGGGCGCGGTCGTCGTCGCGGGCGCGGTTCTTACGCCGCTCGTGACCGGCGCGAGCACCGTGCTGACCACGGTCGTGACCGGAGCCAGCAGCGAGGTCGTCGCAGGCGATGACGTCACGGTGTTGACGGTGCCCGCCACGGTGGATACGACACCGCTCACGACGCCCGCGACCGGTGTGGTGCCGGTTGCAGTCGTCACGCCGGTGACGGTGTTGCCAAGCGAAGTGCCGAGCGTCGTTGCCGGTTTGCCGCCGACGAGCGTGCCCGTGGTCGCGACCGTCGTGCCGACAGCCGAAACCAGCGTGCCCGTGCCGGACGTGACCGGATTCGAGCTCGCGGTCAGCTTCTGGCCGCCCGCGGCGAGGTTCGAACCGAGCGCAGTCAAAAGACCAGCGGCAGGTGCGCCGACACCGGTTGCCGTGCCGACGGTCTGCGTCGCGGTGCCGATCATCGAGGTGATCGGAGCGATGGCGGTCGTCGCTTGCGTCGTCAGTTGCTGGACAGGTGCGCTGGACAACGCGGCCGTCAGACTGCCGCCGGTTTGCGAGACCACGCCGCCGACACCGCTCGTGAGCGCGCCAACGGGCGTCGTGATGGCGGCGAGCGGAGCAAGCGGGCCGCTGCCGAGGCCCGTGACGGCGCTTCCGCCGCTCGTGACGGCATCGCCGAGTTTTTGCACCACGCCGCCGACGCTCGTCACGGTCGTGCCGACTGCGTTCGGGTTGGAGCCAAGCGAGCCGATGCCATTGCCCACGCCGTCGCCGAGCGTCGAGACCGCCGCGCCCACGTTTTGCACGACGCCGCCGAGGTTCTTGGTGGTGCCGTCGGAGAGGCCGGGCACTTTTGCACCGCCAACAGCCGTGCCGAGACCGGTGACGGTTTCGCCTGCGGCGGTCACGATGTTGCTAGCCTTGTCGACCACTTGCGCGACCGGCTGCGGCGTGACGGTGGGCGTGCCGCCGTTGCCACCATTGCCGCCGCCACCGCCTCCGCCGCCGTTACCACCACCGCCGTTACCGTTACCGCCACCGCCGTTACCGCCGCCCGTACCGGTCTTGACCGTCGCGCCGACAGTACCGCCTGCGCTGGCTTCGATTGTCGTGGCGTTTGCGTCGGTGTTCGACGCGGTGCTGGTATCGCGTGCGCCCGTCGTGGGATGCTCCTGCTGCGTGCCGTCGGTCGAAGCGGTGGCAGCCGGATGGCTGGCTGCCCCGCCCGTCGATTTGTTGACCGAGCCCGAGCCCCCGCAGGCGCTCAACGCCAGAAGCAGGGCCACGGCCGCGGCTGCCCCGGTCATGCGAATGGTTTCGCCTTTGAGACTGGATGTCTTCATTTTTCTCTCAGATATATATTTTTGATTCGACGGCTATCCGTGGTAATTGCATCGAGCAAATACCGGTTTGAATGCCGCTTTTTAAAAGCACGTCATTTGCGCGCGGATGAAATCGGAGATTCGATTGCGCGTAAATAAACGCGCGCCGGCCTGCGGAATGGCTACAGGCGTGCACGGACCACCGCGACTCGTGATCGCGGTTCATCGACGGCAAGGCGCTTCCCGACGGAAATGGCGGGAGTACGACGTCCGGACTTAATGGACGGTCGCTAGCTTGGCCGTGATGCTGTTGAAAGTGGTCTCGAGTTGACCGGCAAGGCCGCCGACAGCGGTCATGATGCCAAGCGCAAGTACGCCGGCGATCAAGCCGTATTCGATGGCGGTAATGCCGCGCGTATCCTTGAGATAGCGCTTGAAGAAGTGCGTCATGATGATCCTCGGGTTCTACGTTTTGCTGTCTTCTGCCCGGTGCACGGGAGTCTTCGTCTGCATCGGTAGCCGCCTCTCTCAGTTGACGGATCCGAAGTTTGTGTGTGCGCAGACGCTTCGTCTAATGCCCAGGCCTCTCTAAGGCTCTGGTATTACTCTCGCCCGTTATGTCGGACGACTAGAAGTAACGGTTATCGAGTTCGGCATGCTGCTGGCGGAATCGCAACCTGACTTCATATTTTTGATTACGGCCGTCAAGTTGAGGACATTAGGTTTTTTGTGGAAATTTTTGGACCGCATGGTTAACGCTTACTTCGTTTTTACCGATTAGCCGTTTTTAAAGACTTGTCTCGTTGTAAATCCTTTCTTTTGGCCCGAATCAGCCGATAAAAGATATATCGGCGCGCGTTGATTTGGCACGTGCGTCCGGATCTTCTGTTTAACGCGGATATTCAAAAAATGAAACGGCTTATATTCAGCTTGATTGGCGCTGCGCTGGTAACGAACGCGGGCGCTGTCTTTTCGGAAGAGCAAGAAGCGAGAATCGGCGATGCCGCCAGCGCGTGGTTTGCCATGCAGGCGCAGGGAAGCGCGTCGGCACCATATGAACCGATGCTCGGTGTCGAGGCGAGCGCCGCCCGTGCGCGCTACCTCAAAACCTTCGAAAAAGAGATTCCAGATCGGTTCGGATCGACGGTGAAAGACAGCAGCGCGTCGAACGGCGGAGGTTGAGCCTTATGGTTCGCGGCGGGGAGAACCGGGCGGCGTCTCGTTGAGCACGGCCCAGAACATCCCCAGATCGCTGATCGCGCGGAAGAACTCGGCAAGCTCGACCGGCTTCACGACGTAGGCGTTCACGCCGAGTTCATAGCTGCGGATGAGATCGCGTTCTTCGCGCGACGAAGTCAGCATGACGACGGGAATGGTTTTCAGCGACGCGTTCGCGCGGATCAACTGCAGCAATTCGAGTCCGTCGATTTTCGGCAGCTTCAGATCGAGCAGGATGACGGCGGGATTGCCCGGCACGCGTTCGCGCCACTCGCCATTGCCAAGAAGATAGTCGAGGCCTTCCTGGCCGTCACGCGCCACCACAATGTCGTTGGCGAGATGCGTCTTTGCAGGCGCAAGCAGCGTGAGTTCGAGATCGTTCGGGTTGTCCTCGACGAGCAGGATCGGCTTGAACATCATGGTCTCTGCGGTGGCGGCTCGTGAGGGTGCGCGCATTATGGCGCAAGTGGCGCGTGCTTCAAACAGCGATGCAACGTTCCGTCCGCCGTGTTTGCATAACAAGCCGCAAGACCCGGCAAATACGCCTCATATCAAGTTACTTTCGGTCAATATGACGGCCATAGCGGCGTCACGGATTGCATCGCATGCACGTTCTGCGTTAAAAGAAACGATGCCCGCCGAATCTGGAATCATTCTCAGACGAGCGCGGCCAAAGCAAGCATGCAAATCACGACTGGGAGACGGGGACAATGAGGGTTCGCGCAACTGTGCTGGTGGTTCGCCATGACGCGGTGTTGCTCGTCAGGCAACGCGGTGGCCCGTGGTATCTGCCGGGCGGTGAAGTAAGGCATAACGAGTTGGTGATGGCCGCGGCGATCCGCGAACTGCACGAGGGAACCGGCGCCGAGGCGAGCGCGGCGGCCTTTATGTGGCAGCACGTATCCGCGCAGCATCTGCATCATGTTTTTCGCGTCGCCATTCCAGCGGATGCTCGGCTGTTCACGAATCCGGGGCAGGGCGTCGACGAGGTGCGCTGGGTCAACATCCCCCTGCTGCACACCATGCCGGTTACGCCCGGCACCAAGGCGATCCTTGCACGCGCCGCCGGTATCAACGGCAGCGTGGGCCGTGCACCGCCGTGGGCGAACAAGGGTTTCGGCGCGGACAGACCGGCCGACTTCTGAAGCCGGCGCGGTCCGCCCGCTCTCTGCATCACCTCGGGTTGCTCTGCACGAAGCTCCGGTAGGCCCAGTACGCGTCCTTCTGCGTCTTGCCGTCCGCTTGCAGCATGCCGTAGTTGCCTTCGCTGTCGTCGTATAGCTCGTACGCCTGGATAGACTGGATGTTGTACTTCGACGCTACGCTTACGAACTGCGCCATCATGTCGTTGCCCGTCAGATACGACGCGATCTGCTGATCCGAGCCATAGTTCGGACGCACGCCAAACTCGTTGATCCAGATCGGTTTGCCCATGTTGTGAAGCACGGCGAGCACATCGTGACAGCCCGTGCCGCCGCATGCGTTCGTGATGTCGCCTTCGTTCGAATACCAGTGCCATGCGGTGATGTCCCAGCTGACTGTCGGATGGCCCCATGTGCCGTCAGGCTGCGAGCCGTCCGCAAGCATCTGGTAGAACGAGTAGTGCAGCCACGTTCCGCCAAGCACGATCTGTCCGCCGCTATCCACCGAGCGCACGCCCGCAATCAGGCCGCGAATGACACCGCGTGCAACCTGATACTGGTGGTTGTTGTACTGCTGCCAGAAAACGCCGTCGACGTTGCCATTCAGCGTATTGGCTTCGAGTTCGTTGGAGATCTCGTAGTACGGGTAGTGATACGCGTTGGCCGTTTGCTGGCCGAGCGTGAACGCGGCGTTGTAGGCGTCGTCTTCGCTGTTGAAGTCGATACCCATCATCATCACGGGATACACCGTCACGCCGCCGTCGGCCATCGTCTTTGCAATGCCGGCGAGCTTCGTCGCGGATGCCTGGTTGTACACCTCGTTGCGATAAATCTTCGCGCCCAAATCCTGCAATTGCGACAACTGTTGCTGGGGGCTGGATGCGTCGTAGGCGCCGCCGCCGTTGTTGTGGCCGTTCATGCCGTAGAAAATAGAGCCATTGTTCGCGGCTTTCGACGTGGCTTTGAGCTCGGACGCGCTCTTGCCCGTGGCGGCATCCACCGCGCTGTCGCTGCTGCCGCCGCATGCCGCGAGCAACAGGCTCGTCGCGACGGCTGCAGCGATAACCGTGGCCTTAGGCGTGGCGAAGTAAGGAAAAACCGGAAGCGATGTAAGTTTCTTCATAAGATTTCGGCGTACTAATGAAAGTATGGACGTCCATGCGCGAAAAGGCGCTTGCCGATGCTGCATGCGGCAGTATGGATGCCTCGACGACCGCCAACCACATGTCCCATTACTACGGGATGCGAACGGTCGTTAGCAGAACGAACGATTCGTTTCTGCAGTTGAAAAGGGGCTGACCTGCGCCAGACGGATAAACGTTGGCGGGCAACCGCGGCGGCAATACGTATGTGCTGATGCGGCTCATGCCTGCCGCTGCCCGACGGATGACAGCCTGTGAAGCGCATGTCTTCAAAGGCTCGTCGAAGGTCGTGCAAGACGGTCGAGGAGATACGCGCGAAGTCCGCCAGTCATGGCAGCCCGCCCGTGTACCGCACTGCAAAACAGCAATGTTGCTGTTGAAGATTTACCGATTTTTCCGCTGCTTCGGCAAGGCTTGCCGAAACTCCTGCAGCGGTCGAAAGAGTACTGCCTCCAGAACTCGATGTAAACCGATGTCACATTTTTTACGCATTATTCCGTCACCGACCAGCCATTTTTGCTTGGTCATATCATCAGTGGGAACATTTCTAATCCGGTAATTAATAAATCGGGGAACTAATCAATTTACCAAATGGCCGAGATGTATCGACCTCGTTACATTTGAGATTGAATGATGCGGGAAAGAATCGTCATATTGCTTACATAAGCGACCGATAAGCTTCCCGGCGCTGTGAGACCTTCACGCGCTTTGCGGGAGCCAGATCATGTCGACTTCATCACGTCGCTACTTCAGCGTGGCGCGCTTCGCTATTTGCGCCTGCGCAATCGTTGGCCTGAGTGCCTGCGGCGATTCGAACTCGACCGACATCAAGCCGCCGGCATCCGTCTCAGCAGCCAGCAGCGAAGCGCCCACGACAAACGCAACGAGCGATCTCGAGGACTGGGCGAAACAAGCCACGTCCGGTGCTCCGGTGCAAGCCGAGCAAAGAGGTATCGCGCGGGCTTCATCGGAAGCGCTCGCAACCCCGGTGATCCATACGGTCGACTAGCATCCCTTCTACTTCCCCACTACTCAAATGACGAAGAACCGACGTGAATTTCTGCGCACGGCGATGGAGGCCGCAGGCGCAGCGGCAGCGCTCAACGTAATGCCGCTCGGCATTCGCCAGGCGCTTGCCATTCCAGCGAATCAGCGACATGGCTCGATCGAGGATATCGAGCATATCGTCGTGTTGATGCAGGAGAACCGCTCGTTCGATCATTACTTCGGAACCTTGCGCGGCGTGCGCGGATTCGGCGATAAAGCCGCCGTCACGCTGCCGAACGGCAAGCCGGTTTATCACCAGCCTATCGCGGCGGGTGCGGGCGAAGTACTGCCGTTTCATCCGGGCGCATCGAATCTCGGCTTGCAGTTTCTGCAGGACTTGCCGCATGACTGGGTAAGCGGACAGGGCGCGTTCCATAACGGTCTTTACGATCAGTGGGTGCCATACAAGGGCACGACGACGATGGCGCATCTGCGTCGCGACGACATCCCGTTCCACTATCAACTCGCCGACGCCTTCACGATCTGCGACGCGTATCACTGCTCGACGAATACATCCACCGATCCGAATCGCTATTACATGTGGACCGGTTATGTGGGCAACGACGGCACGGGCGGCGGGCCGGTGGTCGATAACGCAGAAGCGGGCTACGGCTGGTCCACGTTTCCCGAAGTGTTGGAACGTGCGGGCATCTCGTGGAAGGTCTATCAGGATCAGGGCACGGGACTGGATTCGAAAGGTTCGTGGGGCTGGACCGACGACGCCTATATCGGCAACTACGGCGACAACTCGCTTCTCTACTTCACGCAATATCAGAACGCGCAGCCCGGCAATCCGCTCTATGAAAAGGCGCGGCGCGGCACGAATGCCGCCGCGGGTGACGACTATTTCTCCATTCTGAAAAACGACGTGCAGAGCGGCTCGCTGCCGCAAGTCTCGTGGATCGTCGCGCCCGAAGCCTTCTCCGAGCATCCGAATTGGCCCGCGAACTATGGTGCGTGGTACATCGATCAAGTGCTGCAAGTGCTGACGTCGAATCCGGAGGTGTGGAGCAAGACGGCGCTGCTCATCAACTACGACGAGAACGATGGTTTCTTCGACCATATCGTCCCGCCGTTCCCGCCTTCATCGAACGCGAACGGTCTTTCCACTGTCGATACGAGTCTCGAGATTTTCCCCGGCAGCGCGAAGTATGCGAGCGGCCCGTATGGCCTCGGCGCACGCGTGCCGATGCTCGTCGTCTCGCCGTGGTCCAGAGGTGGCTGGGTGTGTTCGGAGACGTTCGACCATACGTCGGTGATCCGCTTCATTCAGAAGCGCTTCGGCCGCGCGCATGGACTGGCCGAGCCGAATATCTCGCCGTGGCGTCGCGCGATTTGCGGCGATCTGACCTCCGCGTTCGACTTCCGTAATCCCAACAGCAAGCTGCCGACGCTGCCTGCCACGACCTCTTACGTTCCGCCCGACAAGGCGCGTCATCCGGATTACGTGCCGCTGCCGCCCGTCGATCAGAGACTGCCCGTGCAAGAGCCCGGCGTGCGTCCGTCGCGTGCATTGCCTTACGAATTGTTCGTGCGCTCGAAGCCGGATGCATCGAAGGGCGCGGTGTCGTTCGACTTCATCAACACGGGCGATGCAGGCGCGGTCTTTTTGCTGTATCGCAATGCCAGTACTGCTGTTCCGCACACTTACACGGTCGAAGCGCACAAGCGCCTGTCGGATCGTATCGATGCAAACGCGGATGGCAGCTTCGACTTCGTCGTGCATGGGCCGAACGGTTTCTTGCGCCGTGTCGCGGGCAAGGCGAAGGCGCAACATGGCGGCTGGTGGTCGCACGATGACGCCGCGCCGGAAGTCGCGGAAGGCTACGACGTCGCTAACGGCAACCTGCAATTGAGGCTGGAAAACAAGGGCTCGGGCGCGTGCACCTTCAGTATCGTGAATGCCTACGATGCCGCGAAGACCATCACCAAGCGTGTGCGAGGCGGCGACACCGCGCAGCTGTATCTCGACTTGCGCAGCGCGCACGGCTGGTACGACATCGAGGTCAAGGTGGACACGGACAGCGCCTTTCTGCGCCGTTGTGCGGGCCACGTCGAAACGGGCAAGGACAGCCTGAGCGATCCGGCACTGGGCGGCTGATCGCGCCGACGCGCCGCGCGAACAGTCTCGCGCGGCGTTTTTCACGTTCGGGCATATCATTGCGTATCGTCTCTGCGATACCGCAACCATGAACCGACGCACCGCTCCACAGAATTCCGACTGGGTCCGCCATGCCGAATCATCGGCGGGCATCGAACGGATCGAAGCCTTTTTCGGCGGCAAGGCATACGGCTGGCATCGGCACGACACCTATGCCATCGGCCGCACCATGACGGGCGTGCAGAGCTTCAATTACCGGCGCGAATTGCGTCACAGCTTGCCCGGCCAGACGATGGTGCTTCATCCCGACGAAGCACATGACGGCCACGCCGGCACCGGTGATGGCTTTCGGTATCGCATGCTTTATGTCGAACCCGCGATGATCCAGGCCGCGCTCGGCGGTCGCGCGTTGCCGTTCATCGCCGGTGGAACGACGATGGATGCGCGCGTCAGCGCCGCCACCGAAGCGCTGCTCGCACAGACGCTGCGCGAACCGCTCGCACAAAACGATGCGCTCGCCGAACTGGCATTCGCGCTGGCACAAGCAGCGGGCGTGACCACCTCGCGCGACACGGGCGACTACGCAAGCGCCGTGCTGGCGAAAGACTTTCTGCACGCCAATTGCGATCGTATCGTCACGATGGAGGAACTCGAACGCGCGACGGGACGCGACCGCTACAGCTTGTCGCGCGATTTCAGGCTCTTTTTCGGCACGAGCCCTTACCGCTATCTGACAATGCGCCGTCTTGATGTCGCGCGCCGTCTCGTGCTCACGGGCGCATCGTTGGCGGATGTCGCCGCGAGCGCCGGTTTCGCCGATCAGAGCCATATGACGCGGCAATTCACACGCACCTTCGGCATGCCGCCCGCGCGTTGGCGGGCCTGCGTTAGTACGCGTTAGAGCTTGCACGATCGTTCAAGACCCTTTACGTGTGACAGCGGTAGCCTTGAACGAATTCATCGTCAGGGAGCCGCATCATGCAAACACACGCAGCGACAGCCGAAGCTACACGTGGCCAGCGCGCCGCCATCGATCCATTAAAAAAAGCGCGTTTGATCGACGGCTTCTGGCAGCAACGCGTGATCGCCGAGATGAACGACTATCAGTTCAAGGTCGCGCGTCTGGAAGGCGAGTTTCTGTGGCACGCGCACGCCGATACCGACGAGACGTTCATCGTGCTGGAAGGCGAATTGCGCATCGACTTTCGCGATGGCGAGATGGTGCTGAGAGCAGGGGAGATGGGAATCGTGCCGAAGGGCGTCGAGCACAAACCCCATGCCGCGCGCGAAGTGAAGATCATGCTGATCGAGCCGCGCGGCGTCGTCAACACCGGCGACTCGCGAAACGAGCGCACGGTGCCGAACGACTTGTGGATCTGAAGCGAAAGCCGCTTAGAAGCGATACGTCACGCCGACCTTGACGATCGGATAAAAGCGCAACTTGTCGGCCTTGTCCTGCAAGTCCTGCTTTTCCTGATCGACGAAAGCCTGACCAGTGATCGCGACGACTTCGGCGGGCACGTCGTAATCGACATGCGGACGGCCAAAAGCCACGCCTGCATCGAAGAACGCGGAGAAGCCTTTCTGCGCCACCGGCGTGTGACCGAAACCGATGCCGACATACGGGCGCACCGTCGGGAATCGCGCCTTCGCGTGGATCTGCTCGCCGGCCACGTTGTAGGTCGTGCCGTGATACGTGTAGGTGTCGGTCGGGCTCGTCGCGACGGCGTCCACGTTGTCGCCGCCGATCAGCGCGCCAGCGGTCAGGCGGAAGGCCACCGTGTTCGGTGCGGGAAAGAAGTCGAGATAAAGACCGCCGTGATAGATGTGCGCGGTGCCGTCGTAATGCAGCCCGCCCGCATTGAAGTTGTGCGAGAAGGCGATGCCGTTGAATTCGGCCCGCACGTTATCACGCGTGCCAAGCGGTTCCGAATAGCCGATACCCACGCCTTCGGTGCCGACTTGTCCATAGATTTCGCGTGCGTGCGCGAGAGGGGCGGAAAGCGCGGCGATACCCGCCGCAAGCGCGACCAACGTTTTCATCATTGCAAGAATTCCTTGAGGATAAGACCCGAGCGCGTCTGTGCGATATGGCAAGAATTGCCGCCGGAGAGGCGGACGCCATGATTCACGCGGTCATGTCAGGAGACATCCGAGTTAACGGAGCGGTACAAGGAAACTTTAGAGAACGTTTGCTAACCTTATTCCTGACGTGTCGGCGAGGCCGGTTCCGCAGGCGCGGGAAGTATCGGCGGCAATGTGTCGAAGACGGGCGGCTGCGCTTTTTCTTCCGTGACTTCAGCAGCGGGCGCGGTATGCGTGGCGGGTGAACGACGCGCGCGCGGTGCGTGCTGAGGCGTCTGCGCAGGTTTCGGCGCTTTCGAAAACGTCTCGGCAAACCACGTCTTCACACGCGTCGCCATGAGGTCCCACATGCCCGGCACTTCCTGCGTATCGAAGCGTGCACGGGCATCGATCAGATGCGAACGCATCGCCCGTTGCGTGAAGTCGCCGATCATCGGCAATGCGCTATGTGCGCCTTGTCCCCAGTAATCGCTACGCAAGGTCACGCGGCTGTCGTTGAAGCCGACCCAAGCGCCCGCCACGAGTTGCGGTTGCATCAGGATGAACCAGCCGTCCGCGTTGTCTTGCGTCGTGCCGGTCTTTCCCGCGACGTCGCCGCGAATGCCGAAGCGCGTGCGGATCAGCGTGCCCGTGCCGCGATTGATGACATCGCGCATGACGTCGACGAGCTTGCGCGTGGCATCGACCGACAGCGCGCGTTCCGGCTTGCTTTCGAATTGCGCGAGCACCTCGCCATCCTTGTTCTCGATGCGCGTCACGAGCAGCGGCTCCATGTAGTTGCCGTCGTTGGCAATGGTGCCGTAAGCCGCCACCATCTCCTTGAGCGTCACCGGACTCGTGCCGAGCGCAAGCGAAGGCACCACGTCGAGATGACTTTCGCGCACGCCCATGTCGCGCGCGAGTCGCGCCACGCGCGCCGGACCCACTTGCTGCATCAGTTGCGCGGTGATGCGGTTCTTCGAATACGCGATGCCGTCGCGCAGACTCACCGGCCGGCCGCTTGGCGGCGAATCGTCGGTGGGACGCCAGGTTTCCTCGCCCTTGATGGGAATCTCCACCGCCTGATCGATGATCGTATCCGTGGGCTTCGAGCCGCGCGCGAAGGCCGCGCCATACACGAACGGCTTGAATGTCGAGCCCGGCTGACGGCGCGCCTGTTGCACATGATCGAACGGGTCTTGCGTGAAGTCGCGGCTGCCGACCCACGCCTTGATCTGCCCGTTGCGCGGATCTAGCGCTAAAAAGCCGGCCTGCACACGCGTCTTGTTCTCGCATAACGCCTGCATGAACGTGCGATTCGCGCTAAGGCTCTTGATGACGTCGGCGTCGTTCGCTCCGCCATCGCGCGCCACGCGATACTCGCTCGTCTCGCGGATGAACGCATGTGCAAGGTCCGCGTTCGCATTCGCGCAGCCACCGCGCCCGCCCCAAGCCGCATTGGCGATGGACTGCAACTGATTGCCTTGCCACGTAAGCGATTGCGTGGCCATCGTTTGCAAACGCGAGTCAAGCGTCGTGCGCACGACGAGACCATCGGAATAGATGTTGAAGTCGTTGTCGTCGGCCCACGCGATCAGCCACTTGCGTAACTGTTGCGCGAAATGCGGCGCGCGTCCCGGCTCCTCGGTCTGACGTTCGAAGTCGATGCGCAACGGCTTCTTCTGCAACGCTTCGAGCTTCGCAGGCGCGAGATGGCCGAAGCGCACCATCTGCCCGAGCACGATATTGCGTCTGTCGAGCGCGCGTTCAGGGTTGATCACAGGGTTGTAGTAGCTGTTGCCCTTCAGCATGCCGATAAGCGTCGCGCTTTCGAGCACGTCGAGTTCGCTCGCGGATTTATCGAAGTAAGTGCGTGCGGCCATCTCGATGCCATACGCGTTATACAAGAACGGCACCGTGTTCAGATACGTTTCGAGAATCTCTTCCTTCGAATAGACCGCTTCGATCTTGAACGCGGTGATGGCCTCCTTCACTTTGCGCGTGAGCGTCTGCGAGCGGCCGATGTCATCGGGATAAAGATTGCGCGCGAGCTGCTGCGTAAGCGTGGAACCGCCTTGTTTCTGGCCCTTGAACGTATGCAGCGCGGCCGATGCCGTGCGTCGCCAGTCAATACCATGATGCTCATGAAATCGCCTGTCTTCAGTGGCGATGAGCGCGTCGATCACTTGCGGCGAGACGTCCTTGAGGCTCACCCATTCGCGATGCGTTGGCTTGAATTCGGCGAGCAGCTTGCCATCGGCGGAATAGATTTGCGCGGGTTGATCCACCTTCGCGCGGCGCAGGTCGCGAATGCCGGGCGTGAAGGGAATCAGCACCAGCACATAGAGCACGAAAAGCGCGGGCAATAGCAGCAGCGTGCGCACACGCGCATGCGGGCGAAGCTCGACGGCAAGGCGAACGAGGAATGCGCGCGCCAGGGCTTTGAATTCAGAAGCGGTCACGAAGATACGGCGGGCTTGCGCGAAGAAAACGTGCATCGTAGCGTATTCTTTCTACACCCTTGCACAAGCGCTTTTTCCGCGACTTTCCAAAACGAGCCGCATCATGCCGAAAATCGATCTTGCCAATGTGCCCGAGCACCAAGGCTCCGGCTATCCACCGCCTTACGATCAACCATGCGCCGCGCGCATCCGTCGGCGTCTTGGCGATGCTGGCGGCTTGACGGACTTCGGCGTGAATTTGATGCACTTGCCGCCGGGAAGCTGGTCGAGTCAGCGTCACTGGCATTCGCACGAGGACGAGTTCGTATATGTGCTGCAGGGCGAACTCGTGCTGATCGAAGACGAAGGCGAAACCATGTTGCGTGCGGGCGATTGCGCCGCGTTCGCTAAAGGCACGGGCAACGGGCATCACATGATCAACCGGTCGCGGGAAATGGCCGTGTATCTCGAAGTCGGCTCGCGCGCGTGGCCCGATCTCACCACGTGTTCCGACATCGACATGATGAGTGCCAACGCCGATGGCCGGTTCGTGCGCAAGGACGGCTCGCCGATCGAAGCGTAGTCGTATCTGCTCAAACGGTCGTAGAATGAATCACCGTCCGCGATGACGTGATCACTCGAATATAACGATCCGGAGACAGCATCATGCGACGTTGCACTGCAGCAGGCTTGACCCTTTCCCTTTGCGTCGTCGCGGTGCTTGCCGCTTGCGGCGGCTCATCGGACGACCACAACGCATACACGAACGCGCCGAAGATCGTGATCGACTCCGACTTCAACACCATGGGCGACGACGGCCAGCTCTTCGCCATGACCACGCAGTTGATGGGACAGGGCAAGGTGAATCTGCTCGGCCTGTGCGTGGTGACGGGCAACGACTGGTTGCTGCAAGAAGAAGCCGATGCGTTGAAGGCCGTCGAACGCATGGGCGTGCAGAACAAGGTCGGCGTGTACGGCGGCGCGGATTATCCGCTGCAATACGATGTGACGAGCATCCGCGCGCAGCAGGCCGCGAATCCGAACGGATACTTCGGCGCGTGGTCGCGTCCCGAGCCGACTTCGCAAGCGCAGCTCACCGCGCCGCCGGACGGCTTCGCAACCTCGACCAAGCTACAGACGCAAGCCGCCGCCGACTTTCTCATCGACACGATCAAACATTATCCACATGAAGTGACGATTCTCGAAGTCGGGCCGCCGACCAATCTCGCGACGGCGGTGCAGAAGGCGCCGGAGATCGTGCCGCTCATCAAGCAGATCGTCTACATGGGCGGCGCGATGAACGTGCCGGGCAACGCCAATGCAGTCGGCGAGCTCAACTGGTGGTTCGATCCGCTCGCGGTGCGCACGCTCTTGCAGACGTCGATTCCGCAAACCGTCATTCCGCTCGATGTGACCAACACCGTGCCGTTGACCGAGAGCATCTACAACCAGATCGTCAACCCGCCGACCGGGCAGACGGCCGTGACGAAGGCGTATGCAACCGTGAATGCGGGTGCGTTCGCATCGAGCACGGATCTCTACGACACGCTGACCATCGCTTACTTCAGCGATCCAACTTACGCGACGCAGACGCAGAGCGCATACCTGGATATCGACACGACGCCCGGCGAGGATCAGGGTCATGTGCGGGTGTATCCGGACACGCCTGCTGCGGGGGCATCGCCGCAAAAGATCACGTATGTCACGAAGTTCGATAATGATCGATTCTTCAAGCTGTACGTGGACTTGCTGACGAGGCCGGTGCCAGTGGTGTTTCAGTGAGTGGTCTGGCTTCGAAGCTCGCCTGAACACGGCGACAAGCAAGCGCAAATTTTTGTAAGGCTCGCGCGTCCTGACTTTTCAAGTGCAGGTCGCGCGTGTATCGTCTGCTGCCCGAATTAAACGATTTTTTAAACGTCGTTCGCATTCGGTAATTCGAGTCCGCTTCCATGCGGACAGATGCAACAGCAACTAAAGCAAGACATGGAATTCGATAACAACGAAGGCATCAAGGGAACGGTTACGACTGCGGCAGCGGCTGGCTTGGATAAGGATATGGCCGCTTTTGTCGGAAAGAACGTGGAGTATTACGCGGGCAAGTGGTCAGCCAAGGACAAAAATGGAAACATTAAGCCGACGTGGAATGTCGCGGCGTTCTTTGGCGGTCCCGTATGGTTTGCGTATCGCAAGATGTACTGGCAGGCGGTCGCGGTCTTCGTTGGCGGCACGTTGCTGAACCTGCTGCTCGGCTTGATGAGCGATTCGCTTGGCGAGGTGTCGAGTTACGCATTGATGTTCGCGTGGGCTTTTTCAGGCAACTTGATTTATCGCGCGCATGTCGAGAAAGCAGTCGAACGGATCAAGGCTGAGGTGTTGCTGCCGGGCGAGCGCGCAGAGCAACTGAAGCTGCGCGGCGGAACGAGCGCGATGGCCGGCTGGATAGCGTCGGCAGTCTCTCTCGCGATTCTCATCTTCAGCGTCTGGTCGATGATCGGTGCTGTCTGACCGCAGGCGCCGAGAAAAACGGCCAATCACGCCGGATCAGCCGCTTCGCCCCTAGCCTCTAAACTAGGTCAAAGATAACTGCAAACATAATCCAGCGTCTCGACCACTTCTATATCGAAGCGGCTCTTTCCCGGCACCGAGAAAGACTCGCCAGCGCCGTAGGTCTTCCATTCATCGCTACCTTGAAGACGGATACGGCATTGGCCCGCCTGCACGTCCATCAGTTCCGGCGCATCGGTGCCGAAGTCGAGCGTGCCGGGCAGAATCACGCCAAGCGTCTTCTTCGAGCCGTCGGCGAAAAGCACCGTATGCGAGACGCACTTGCCATCGAAATAAACGTTCGCGCGCTTGATGACGGAAACCTGATCGAATTGCGATGCTGCGCTCATGGCGATAATCCTCGAATGATGGTGGCCCGCCATCATACAGAAGCGCCGCCTGTGTACGCGTCAGCGATCGCTCCACGGCGCCATTGCCTGAAACACGCCGTCGCGCCGGACGAGCGCATGAAACAGCGCCGCCGCGAGATGCACGACGATCAGCGCGAAGAAGCAAAGCGCCAGGTACTTGTGCGCGTCCCAAAGCAGCGAATGCAGCGAGTTGCTATGCGGAAGAATGGAGGGCAATCGCACGCCGAACACCACGACCGGATAATCCGCCGCCGACAACATGCCATAGCCGATGAGCGGCAAGCCGATCATCAGCGCATAAAACGCGAGATGCGAGAGGTGGGCGGCGAGCTTCATCGGCTCCGGCATATTGGCGGGCAACGGTGGCGCGCCGCGCACGAGCCGCACGACCAGCCGGATCAGTGCGAGCACGAGAATCGTCACGCCGAGCGGCTTGTGGATCGACACCAGCGTGAGATAGTCGGGCCGCACGGTGGACACCATGCCGACGCCGATGAACAGCATTGCCAGAATGCAAATCGCCATGAGCCAGTGCAGCGCGCGTTGCAGGGGCGAGAAGCGTGTGTGGATCGTGCTCATTGATTCGCTCCTTGCGCCGGTTGATGCGGATAGTCCTTGTCCTCGGCGGTTCTCCGGTTGAACGACACCGAATAGGCAGCCGAACGCGCGGCAGGGAACGGATCGTCGGAAACGTGCATGCCGGGCGGAAGCACCACCGGATCGAAATTCAGATCGCGGCATGGGCCATCCGGCTCGGCCTCGATCGCGGTGACGACCAGCGTGCCCGCTTCGACCTTCTGGCGATCGTCCGGCCACGCCTTGCTCGGGTCCGCCGTGGGGTCGCCGGGATTGGCCACCGTCACGACCATGGTCCAGCGTTGCGGCCCGCTCTGCACGCGCTGCGTGATGTCGGCATCGAGAAAGTTCGCGCCTTTCTGCTTCAACTGATCGCCCGTCAAGGTCTCGGGCTTGGCCACCGGCACGAACGACCAGCGCACGACGCGGTCTTGCCCGGAGGCGTCCGTGAAGACGAAGCTATTGAGGCTGTTGTACTGATCGTCCGCGAAGGAGCCGGTGAACGGCGCGCTCGACGCCCATTTGCCGAATGCGCCGATCTCCGGATGCGCGGCGGCGAACTGCTTCATCGCGTCGGGATCGTCCTTACGGGCGGATGCGCGCTGCAGTTCATAGAACGCTTCCGGCGTGGCGACGGGGAAGAAGGGCGCGTCGATCATCGCGGAGCGCCACTCGCTGTGGTCCGGCATGACGATTCGCAAGCTCAGTCCGCGCACGCGCGCCGATGAATCGGCGGTCTTCGGGTCGGGCGTCGCAAGGTCGGCCGGTCACGGGGTAATTGCCAGGCGCGAAAAGCTGCGCCTTGGATAGCGAAGCCGCGCCGCCATTCGACTCGAAGTTGCCAGTGAAGCAGACGCCCTTCGCATGGTTGCGTCTGAAGCCGAGCGCGGGTCCGCCCGGTGGCGCGAGGCTATTGACGATCTTCGCAGGCGTGAGTCGCGTAGGCGACAGCCAGCCGGCGGTGTACGCGAACGCGGCGACCACGACGGCCACGACGATAGCGATAAGAATGAGCGGGCGTATTGGGGATGCGGGTTGTTCAGCCATCGGATTCTCTCGATCGGTGGTTTGGCTGGCCCCTAATTTAACAGCAGAAGAAAAACCGCGCCTGAATCCTGCACAGTCGCGGCTCGTACGCCATGCAAAAGACATCGGCACCTTTGAAGTGTCGATGTCTCGTCTATCCAAGGTCGCGTTATTGCAGGTTATTGCGCGTGCTTCGCGGCGTCCTCGATCACTGCGGCCACCTTAACCGGCTGCGATTCGTACACCGAGTGGCTCGCGCCCGGAATCACGGTCATGTGGCTATGCGCGCGCTCGTAGTACCAGCGCTCCAGATCCGGATTGATAATCTTGTCCGCGCCCGCGACGATGCCCCAACTCGGCTTCGTGGTCCACGCAGCGGACGTGAGCGGCTCCGAGAAGACTTTCGCTGCGGTCAGCATTTGCGAATGCGCTTCGAAGGTCGCTTCCTTTGAAGAAAGATCGGCGGCAAAATCCTTGGGGAACGCGGAAGGATTCAGGAACGTATAACCGTCGCTCGTCTTCTCGATCGCGCCGGCCTGCTTCGAGGTGAAGCTCGGCTTGCCCTTGCCGAGCGTGCTTTCGTCCTCGCCGACATTCGGCGCATGCGCGGCCACGTACACGAGTCCGACCACATCCGGATGCTCGCCTGCCTCGGTGATCACCGAACCGCCATAACTGTGTCCGACGAGGATCGTCGGTCCGTGCTGCAAGTCGAGCACGCGCTTGGTGGCGGCGACGTCGTCATCGAGCGAAGTCAGCGGTTCCTGCACGATACTGACGTGGTAGCCGTCCTTCTTGAGAATGTCGTAGACCGGCTGCCAGCCGGAACCGTCGACCCAGGCGCCGTGCACGAGCACGATGTTCTTCACGGGCTTTTCGCCTTGCGCCATGACGGGCGCCGAGGTGAGAAAAGCGGCGGATACCGCGAACATCGCGGCAGAGAGCAACAGGTTTTTCATGTGGAACTCCGAGTGGCATTCAGTACGCGTGTGCGGTCCGGCATGCCGCAGTGACCGGCGCCGGACCGCTTGGCTTTAGCTGCCGAAATACGGCACGCAGTAGTCCG
Organism: Caballeronia sp. TF1N1; assembly: GCF_022878925.1. Taxonomy (NCBI): domain Bacteria; kingdom Pseudomonadati; phylum Pseudomonadota; class Betaproteobacteria; order Burkholderiales; family Burkholderiaceae; genus Caballeronia; species Caballeronia sp. TF1N1. The sequence goes on along the minus strand of NZ_CP084629.1, from coordinate 417,495 downwards.
CGGGGCCGACGCAGTTTCTGGAAGCGGCGGACACCTTCGAGCCGCTGGCGGACGCACCGGTCAATGCCACGCCGCCTACATCGCTCGTGCCGTGCGTGGCCGCGTAGCTCGCCGCGACCTTGGCTTCGGCTGCCTGGATGTCTGCGGGGTAGGTTGCGTCGTCGTTCACTGCGGGCTTGTACCCGGCCTTCTCCAGGCGCACGAGATCGGCGCGCACTTCGGCGCGCGTCACCGGCTGATTCGACTGCGCATACGACATGGCGGGAGCGGCAACGGCGCTGACTGCGAAAGCGAGACTGACGAGAAACTTGTTCATGGTGATACTCCTTTAAAGGCTCGGCGTTTCCGCGTGGAGCCGAATGACGTAATGGACAGATGGCATTACTTAGGAAGCCGATTCACTGGCTTCGCATACGATGAGGTCGTCTGCTTGAGCGGTGAGGCTTTCGTTGCTGCGACCTTGGAGTAACTTTATGTCCGGATGCGCGGTGAGCCTATCCCTACGTGCGTTCGCTCATGCGGCCGTTAGAGATGACGCGCCTAAACCTTTGCATGAGTAGTCGGCACGGCGTCGTTGCCTGCGCCGAATGGTTAGGCCGCGCGTATGAAGCGGTATGAGACGCAGGGTTAAACGGCTCATACGAAGGTATTAGACCGGCTTCGTCTCATACATAAATATGATTTTCACGTCCGATGCTTTTACTTAACATGGCATCACGGTCGACGGCCCGCCGCCTGGTTTATCGCCGCCACCGCACACTAGGCCCGAGGACTTTGTTGCGTGTTCAATAACCCAGTCGTTTCGATCATCGACGATGACGAATCCGTCCGCATCGCGACCTCAAGCCTGGTTCGCTCGCTTGGCTGGGAGGTTCGGCTCTACGACTCCGGCGAAGCGTTCCTGAATTCGGGTTCGATCGCGGATGTCGCGTGTATCATTTCGGATGTCCAGATGCCAGGCATCTCGGGCGTGGAGATGTACCGCAGACTCGTCGATCGCGGCGTCGCGCCACCTATCATCTTCATCTCCGCGTTCGCTTCGGACGCCATGCGCAAACAGGCGCTGGACGTTGGCGCGCTGTGCGTGCTCGGCAAGCCTGTCGACGGCGCACAGGTAATGCACTGTCTCGACGACATCCGGGCCAGCGGCGCTGGCGCTCATCCTTGAAGTGGCCCGCTTTCCGGGCTCAGGCTCTCTCGTCCTATGAAAGATCCGCGCAATGTGAATCTGGGCAGTCCGTTACTCGGGCCATCGGGCATGAATGAGCGGCCGCTTTCCGCAATGAGGCCGCGATGAAGCTCGATCAGGCAGCCGAGCAGTCTTTCCTCGGCAATCCCACCACCCTCAAGGCGATGGCCACGGTAGTCGGCCTCGCGGTGTTTCTCATCGACGCATTCACGCCGCTCGATATCGCCATTGCCGTGCTGTATGTCGTAGTGGTACTGCTCGTGGCTTCGGTCGCATCGCGGCCTGTCACGATTGCAGTCGCGTGGGCCTGCGTCGCGGCGACGGTGCTCGGCTTCATGCTCTCGCACAACGCGCAGGACCCTGGCAGTTCCATCGCGCGTTGCGGTGTGAGTCTCATCGCCATTCTGACCGTGTCGTTTCTCGCGCTGCGCAATCAGACGAGCACCGCCACCTTGCGCAAGCAGGTCGAACTGCTCAATCTCACGCACGACGCGGTGGTCGTGTACGACATGGACGACCGCATCACGTTCTGGAATCAGGGCGCGGAACGGCTGTACGGATGGACTTCCGAGCAGGCTATCGGCCAGCCCATTCACGGACTCACGCAGACGGATGCGGCCATGCCCGTCGACGACATTCGCCGCGAAACGCTTACGCGTGGAAGCTGGCAAGGCGAACTCAAGCGCGTGAAGAAGAGCGGCGAGACGGTGGTCGTGTCGAGCCGCTGGACGCTTTCGCGCGACAAATGGGGCAAGCCGCTCGCCATTCTCGCGACGAACAACGACATCACCGACGCCAAGCGCATGGAAGGCGAGCTGTTGCGCCAGAAGAACGAACTGCGCGCGACCATCGACGCCATTCCCGGCATGGTGTGGAGTTCATCGAACGATGGCCGCCTCATTTATCTCAACCGCCGCTGGAACGAGTACGGCGTGAAGCTCGCGGACGACGGTCACGACATCTGGCAGGAGATCGTGCATGCGGAAGACTTCGCCGCGTTGCAAGCCGCGTGGCGCGAGGCGCTCGCCACCAGCAGCGGCTTTGAAGTGACGGCGCGCATCCGGCGCGGCGACGGCGTGTTTCGCTGGATGCACATCGGTGCCGCGCCGCTGCGCGATTCCGAAGGCAATCTCGTGCGCTGGTATGGCGTGAACACCGACATCGAGGAACGCAAGCGCGCGGAACAGGCGCTCGACCGCTCGCGCTCGGAACTCGCGCATGTCACGCGCGTGACGACGCTCGGTGAGATGGCCGCGTCGATTGCGCACGAAGTCACGCAGCCGCTCGCCGCCATCGTAACCGCGGGCGACGCCGCGTTGCGCTGGCTCAACCGTCAGCCGCCGAATGTGCACGAGGCGGTCCAGTCGATCAGTCAGATGACGAGCGACGCCAAGCGCGCGACGGACATCATTCGTCAGATTCGTTCCATGGCGCAAAAGCGCGATCCGCAACCCGCGCTGGTCGATCTGAATATGATCGTGAGAGAATCGGTCGAACTCGTGCGGCGCGAATTGCAAAGCCAGCGCGTCGAGCTTTCCGCTACGTTTGCCGAGCCCGCGCCAGTGGTTTGCGGCGACCGCGTGCAGCTTCAGCAAGTCGTCATCAATCTGCTGATGAACGGCGTGCAGGCCATGTCCGGCGTGAGCGGACGCAAACGCGTCATGCGCGTCGCCACCCGGCTCGCGGACGAGCGTCACGCGCAGCTTTCGGTCGAAGATTCGGGCATTGGCATCAGCGAGAAAGATGCGGGCTCGCTCTTCAACCCGTTCTTCACCACCAAGAAAGATGGCATGGGCATGGGGCTGTCGATCTGCCGATCCATCGTCGAGGCACACGGCGGCCGCATCTGGGCCGAATCGCAGGAAGGTCAGGGCGCGTCGATGCAGTTCGTCTTGCCGCTCGAAGAGGAGACATGCAGTGAGCCACGAAACTGAGGAAGGCGCGAGCCAGTCGATCGCCTACGTGGTTGACGACGACGACTCCATGCGCACCGCGCTCACCATGCTGCTGCGCTCGGTCGGCCTGCAGGTGCAGGCGTTCGCGTCCGCGCAGGAGTTCATGGCCTTCGACATGCCGGACGTTCCGAGCTGCCTCATTCTCGACGTGCGCCTCAAAGGGCAGAGCGGGCTTGCCGTGCAGGAGCAGATTGCGGCGGGCGACCTTTCCGTGCCGATCATCTTCATCACGGCGCACGGCGATATCGCCATGTCGGTGAAGGCGATGAAAGGCGGCGCCATCGACTTTCTCGCCAAGCCGTTCCGCGATCAGGACATGCTCGACGCCGTGGCGAACGCGCTCTCGAAAGACGAAGTGCGGCGCAACGAAGACCGTTCCGTGGCGGACTTGCGCCGATGCTACGCTCGCCTTACGCCGCGTGAGCGCGAGGTGATGGCATTCGTCGCGAGTGGCCTGATGAACAAGCAGATCGCCGCCGAGATGAACCTGAGCGAGATCACGGTGAAGATTCATCGCGGTGCGGCGATGAAGAAGATGGAGTCGCGCTCGCTCGCCGACTTCGTGCTCAAGGCCGAAGCGCTCGGCGTGAAGCCATCCGCGTCCGCGACCACGCCGTCGCGCGTGCAGCGCACCTGAGCATCAACCACACTAAACCTTGATATAGGTTGTCCAAACCTTTCAGCGACGCCGGCAACCCAAGGTACGGCTAGTCGCAGCGGGTCCGTTTGATTAACTTTGATGCATGGGTTCCGGTCTTCCGACCGAGCCGGCAAGCCTCAAGGAAACGAACGGATTCGCCATGATTCTCTTCCAGGAAACTTCAGGCAGCGGCGATGCGCGTCACCGCATCGCGAAGCGCACACGTCATTCGGTGCGGTGCATCGAACAGGCGCGAGAACTGCTCTTCTTATCGCAGCACATCATCGATATCGCGCTTTCGTGCGGTATTCGTTTTCAGCCTCGTCACACCTCGGCATTCAAGCGAACGGTCAGCGCCACGTCATCAGCGGGCGCGTGAAGACGCGCGCTCTGGTCTGACGTTTCATACGCCATTTGCAAATTCTTAAACGAGCAGGTTCATCCATTTTTGAGGAGTCAGACCATGCAGGCAAGCGCGAAGATCATGGACCCGTGGGCACGGACCATTTTCATGCTGGGCGTGAAGACAGAAGACGCGAGTTTGAGCAGCATCTTGAAGAAGCCGCCCGAGCGTCTGACCAAAAGCGATCTGCTGGAAAAGCGCGGGTTGTCTATCAGCCTGATCGAACGTCCTTCGTCGACGACGGCGATCATCGCGTGGCGCGATTCCACGCACTGCTGTTATGGCGATCAGATGTGGCGCGTCTCGCATGCACGCACCACCGGCGTCTGCGCAATGAGCGGCCAGCCGGTATTGATCGGCGACGCGGTGTATCGGCCGAGTCGGCGCACCGCGCCACGCAACGCCTACGCGATGATTCTGGCATCGGTTCTCGAAGGCGAACTGGTGGAGTGAGCAATGGACGCGCGATGCCGATTGGACCTTCGCGCTTCGACAGAACCTTGCTCTCTCCAAAAGTGGTTCAGTCTTGAACACTTTTTGCCGATATCCCCGAAGAGCCGCAGCGCTCTTGTGCGCGATGCAACACTTTCAGCAATTTCGCTTGCGGGCCGCCTGGCATCGTTCATAACTCGCCAGGCAAACGGTCGAAGTCGCGCCGAGCGCGCCTCACCGGGCTACTGGCCGCATTCTTGCTCGTGCTCCGCGACTCGCGCCTTCGCGGAATGAACAGGTTTGCAACATTTTTGGCCGTTCCCGCTGACGCGTGCTTCCAGGCACGTTTGCATCGCGCGCAATCTACGTTTGATAAGGTGAAACGCGCCGGAAACCTAAGCCCGGCAAGGCATCCCACAGACGAAAGCGGTTTCCGCCGGTAGTGCCCCGCCATTTGCGCCCCCTCAGCAAATGTTCAGAATTGAATCAAAAATGCATCGCGCGCTGGGCCGCTGGCCGTGCATCTTCCGTGCATCGCCGTCTATGCCTTATCGGACATAGATCGGACACTTCCTGGCACGTCTCTCGCTTATGTACGACAAAGCACGAACATCACTGTAGCCGGTGACGGCACGAAGCGGCGATGCAAGGCTCACGGGGCTGGCCCCACATGTTTCGATGTACGCCACCAGATGCGCTCACGAAACCTGCGAGCGGACCAGATAAAAGTACGGCGCGAAAGCGCTCTTATAAAGCGAATAAAAAATGTTGACCCTTCAATCCGATCTGCATGGCAACCATCTGCTGGCCGCACTTCCGACTCAGGAATGGCAGGCTCTCGCTCCCCATCTGGAACTCGTCCAGTTGCGCACGGAGCAGTTGCTTTGCGATTCCGGACAACGCATTCACCACGTGTACTTCCCGACCACGGCTATCGTCTCGCTTCTGCATACGATGGAAGACGGCGGCTCGGTGGAAGTGGCTGCAGTGGGCCGCGAAGGCATGACGGGTGTTCCGGTGCTCACGGGCGGCGACACCATGCCGACGCGCGTTCAAGTGCAATGCGCGGGTTTTGCGTATCGCATGAGCGCGGGCGCATTGCGTGAACACTTCGGCAAGTCGGACTTTCTGCGCCGTGTGATGCTGCTGTATATGCAAGCCCTGCTGACGCAAGTCGCGCAAACGGCCGCTTGCAATCGTCACCATTCGCTCTCGAAGCAACTGTGCCGCTGGCTCCTGATTCAAACGGACCGCACCCCGTCGGATCAACTGCGGGTGACGCAGCAAATGATCGCGGACATGCTCGGCGTGCGTCGCGAAGGCGTGACGGAAGCCGCAGGCAAGCTGCACGACGCGGGTCTGATCCATCACAGCCGCGGCTGCATCAAGGTGCTCGACCGCGCTGGTCTGGAAGAGCGCGCGTGCGAATGCTACGGCATCGTCAAGCGTGAATTCGACCGGATGCTGCCGCGCGCCGCTCGCCAGAACGAAGCGACGTTTGCCTGAACGACGCGTCTCACGCGGTCAGTCGCGCGCCACGACCTTCACGTTGGCTTCGGCGGCGACCGCGTCCAGCCCGGCGATGGTATCGGCGGGCAGCCACAATCCTTCTTCGAGTTGAGTCTGCTGGGCGCGCGTTTCTTTCTCGCCCGGATAGAACACTTCGTCGACACCCTCGGCGAGCGGCGCGGCCTTGAGCGCTTCCACATAGCGCTCCATACGCGCATTGAACTCGTCGAGCGGCTGAAATGCGGCCACATTCAGCGCGATCATCAGATGCCCCGCGCGGCTGCGATTCACCGGATCGTACGGACCGTGCACGTCCGTCAGACACCCGCTGCCCGAGAGGACGCCGGAAAGCACGTCGACCATCGTGCCGATGGCATACCCTTTGTGCTCTGCCATCGGCAGGATGAACCCTTTGAGGCCTTCCACAGGGTCGGTGGTCGGGCGGCCGCGTGAATCCACGGCCCAGCCGAGTGGAATCGGTTCGTGACGCATCTGCGCGAGAAAGATCTTACCGCGCGCGACGCCCGAGTTCGCCACGTCCATCACCATCGGTTCATAACGTCCGGCGGGCGCGGCCACGGACCACGGATTGGTACCGATCATCTTCTTGAGCCCGCCCCACGGCGCCATGTTCGGGCCGCCGTTGGTCATGCACAGCATGATGCAGCCGTCTTTCGCCGCCATCCGCGTGAAATACATGCACGTGCCGAAGTGATTAGAGTTGCGCACCGATACCGCGCCGATGCCATGCGCCTTCGCGCGGCGGATTGCGTCGAGCGTCGCCGCGCGTCCCACCACCGGACCTATGCTGTCGCCGCCGTCCATGACCGCGACGGCGCCTGCATCGACGGGAAAACTCAGGCTGGTCGACGCCTTCATGGCGCCCGAACGCAACCGCGCGTAGTACCAGCCGAGCCGCAACACCCCATGCGACTGATGACCCCAGAGGTCGGCCTGCACCATTGCATCGGCGGCGACGTGCGCGTCCTCGGTGTTCGCGCCCACGCTTCTATAAACCTCGGCGACGAACGCGCGCAAGGCGTCCGGATTCACGCGATAACGCGTGGCGTCGTTCATGTGGTGTCTCCTTGAGTGAGCAAGCGTGCTGGTCTTATCTCTACCAGCTTCAGCTTTCGCGCGCCCTGATGCCTTCGTCGGCGAAATGAAGGGTTGCCGTAGTCCGTTCGCTCGACATCATGTCAAAAAATAGTAACGCTACGTTTGCAACGGACACTTTATTTGCGCTAAAAATTCGCCGGAAGGCACGCTGTATATAGTATTGCAGCGCGTCAGCTAGTAAACCCTATCTTGTCGCCCGCCTACAGCGTTTTGTATATTTTGTTTGTATTACTACGGTCAAAAAGAAATTTACTACCTGACCCAAGGCGCAAGTCCCGTGGCGAATGTCGCTGCCATATCGGTGTTGAGGAGACAACAACTATGGAAGAAGCACTGGAAGTCGCATCGCGTAGAAAGTTCCTGGCGGGACTTGCCGCCACGGCCGGTTCGGTCGCGCTTTCGTCGGTCTCGGGCAAGGCTTTCGCCCAGCAGAAAGTGTTCGTTCCTTATAGCAACAAGAGTCTGGATTACTACTTCTTCGCCACGCAGCAGGAAGCGGTGAAGCGCGCCGTCGAAGCGAAGGGCTGGACGTTTCAGGCCGTCAACGCCAACTTCAGCAACACGACGCAGCTCGAACAGTGGAACAGCCTGATGTTGAAGAACCCGTCGGCGATCATCGCGGACCCGATCGACAGCCAGGCTATCGTCAGCGTCATCAAGAAGTACAACATGAAGAAGATCCCCGTCGGCATTATCGATACCCCCGCGCTCGGCGGCGATGTCGCGGTGACGGTGGACTTCGACAATCATCAGGGCGGCATCATGGCGGCGGAAGCCATTGTCGGTCTGCTCAAGAAGAAGCACGGGTCGGCAAAGGGCTCGGTGCTCAACTGCTACGGCGCGCTGCAATCGGTGGCGTGGCGGCTGCGCAAGGAAGGCTTCGAGGAGACGATGAAGAAGTATCCGGACGTCAAGCTCATCAGCCGTCCGACCGAAGGGCTTCTGAAGAACATGTTGTCCGTCACGCTCTCGACACTCTCCGAGTATCCCGATCTCGACGCCGTCCACGCGCCGAGCGATTCGCCCGCGCGCGGCATCGTCACGGCCTTGCAGCAAAAGGGCAAGTGGAAGAAGGTCGGCGAGCAGGGACACGTGATCTTCGTGAATATCGACGGCGAGCCGGCCGCGCTGCAATGGATCGCGGACGGCTACATGGATGCGGTGGTTTCGCAAGACCCGATCGCCTACGCGCAGATCACCGTCGACATGCTCGACAAGTATTCGCTGAAGGGCCAGCCGGTGCCGCTCGGGCCGTATCAGAACAGCCAGTACTTTTGGGAGAAAGCGCAGATCACCAAATCGGAGACCGGCCCGAGTCTCGTGATCCAGCCGTTTATCGTCGATGCCTCCTCGGTGAAGGACAAACGCCAGTGGGGCAACATCGCCTATAACGAATGGGGACTGCGTTACTCCTGATGCACCGGTGATTCACGTTGAGCAGGGCGGCGCGCGAGCTTCGCGCGCCATCGCCAAACGGAGGTTCGCTTCATGGCGGATATGAGCAGCAACGAGTACATCCTGAGAACGCACGATGTCGTCAAGCGCTACAAGGCGGTAGTCGCGCTGGATCGCGTGTCGGTCAATATCCGGCGCGGCACCATTCACGGTCTGCTCGGCGAAAACGGCGCGGGCAAATCGACGCTCGTGCGGCTCATTTCCGGCCAGACGGCGCCGACCGAAGGCAGCATCACCTTCGACGGCGAGGACATGCAAGGCTCGGACGTCAAGCAGATGGAAGCGCGCGGCGTGTTCCTCGTGACGCAGGAACCGATGATCGTCGACTCCATGTCGGTCGCCGACAATCTCATGCTGGGCCGCTGGCCGGTCAAGCGCGGCCTCTTGAAACAGGTGGACCAGCGCGCGCAGATGCAAAGCGTCGAGATCGCGCTCGAAGGAACGGGTTTCGATCCACGCATGCCCGCGCGTTTGCTGTCGGCGGTCGCCAAGCGCAAGCTCAACATCCTGCGTGCGCTGCATAGCGGCGGCAAGCTGCTGATTCTCGACGAACCCACGACCGCGCTGACGCTCGCCGACCGCGAACATCTGTTCGACTTCATGCGCAGCCTGAAGGCGCGCGGCGTGACCTTCGTCTTCATCTCGCACTACAACGAAGAGATTCTCGATATCTGCGACGGCGTCTCCGTGCTGCGCAACGGCAAACTCGCGGGCGAGCACGACGACCTCTCGCAGATCGACTCCGACGGCCTGTCCGAACTCGTGATCGGCCGCGACGTGCCGCTTTTCTATCGCGACCGCGAAGCCACCCGTGCACGCGGCGCAGGCGACGCGGCGGGCGCCGCGTGGCTCGTCGAAGACCTGGTCGCGCCGGGCGTGGACGTGGAGCGCTTCTCGATTGCGCCGGGGGAGATCGTCGGATTCGCGGGCTTGCCGGGATCGGGCGCGAAGGAGTTCGCGCTGGCGCTCTTCGGCCTGAATCGCGCAAAAAGCGGTCGCGTCTCGCACGACGGCCGCACAAGCGTCATGCCGAATCATCCGGGTCCGGCGTTCGAGCGCGGCATCGCGTATTTGTCGGACGACCGGCATCGCGATGGCCTCGTCGGTCTGCAGAGCATCGCGCACAACATCACGCTGTCGAGTCTCGCGGATGTCTCGCACGGCGGCGTGATCGACGCGGGCGCGGAACGTCACGTCGTCAAACGCTATTTCGAACACTTTCGCGTGAAGGCGGCCACGCCCGAAGTGCTGCTCGGCACGCTCTCGGGCGGCAATCAGCAAAAGGTGTGTCTCGGCCGCGTGCTCGCCACGTCGCCGCGCCTTCTGATTCTCGATGAACCCACGCGCGGCATCGACGTCGGCGTGAAGGAAGAAGTCCACCGAATCATCGACACGCTGACGCGCGAAGGCCTCTCGGTGATCGTCATCACGAGCGATCTCGACGAGATGGTGCGCATGGTGGATCGCGTCTGCGTGTTCGTGGGCGGGCGCATCGAGCGTGAATACACGGGCGCGCAGATCGAGAAGGACGCGATCCTGCAATCGGCGTTCAACGTCGAAACCGCGTCGGTACAAACCGAACCGGAACCGCTCGCGAGCCAAACATGAGGAGAGAGTCCATGCAATCAGGTAGCGATATCACGCCGGCGCCGGCCACGTTGTCGAAGGCGAACGCGGCGCCGGGCACGAAGCGCAGCAGAGCGGGCGTGCAGTGGGTCTTTCAGAACGTCGTGTGGCTCTGGCTCGCGGCGCTCGTGATCGTGTTCGGCGTACTCAATCCGTTCTTCTTCACGCTCTCGAATCTGCAGAACGTGCTCGTGCAGGCTACCGTGCTCGGCTTGCTCGCGCTCGCGGTTTCGTTGCCGCTGATGGTCGCGGAGATCGACCTCTCGATCGCCAGCAACATGGGCTTTTCGGCGGCCATCGGCGCGATCGTTTCGACGCGGCTCGGCTTGTCGCCCGCTGTCGGCGTGCCGGTGGGCATCGCGGCGGCGACGGCTATCGGCTTTTTCAACGGCATGTGCGTGACGCGCCTCAAGATGGTCTCGCTGATCCAGACGCTCGCCGTGATGATCGTGCTGCAAGGCTCGCTGCTTGCGGTCACGCAGGGCAACACCATCTCCGATATGTCCGCCGGCTATATCTGGATCGGGCAGTACACCATCAACAACTGGCCGGTCATGCCTATCGTGTTTCTCGTCGTGCTGCTGGGCATGGGCTTTTTGCTGCGCAAGACCGTGCTCGGACGTTATCTGTATGCGACCGGCGGCAACGCGCTCGCGGCCAACTCGGCGGGCATTCGCGTGAATCGCGTGAAGGTGATCGCCTTTACGTTGTCGGGCTTTCTTTCGGGCGTCGCGGGCTATCTGCTTGCCGCGTGGCAAATGGCCATTACCTCGGATCAGGGCGAAGGCTTCCTGCTGTATGCGATTGCCGCGCCGATCATCGGTGGCGTGAGCGTGTTCGGCGGACGCGGCGGCGCGCTCGGCATTCTCGGCGGCGTGCTGCTGCTCACGGTGATCCACGTTGGTCTAGCGATCACCGAAGTGCCGTCGTTCTACGTGCAGATGATCGGCGGCATTCTGATTTTCGTCGCGGTGGCCGTCGACGCGATCCGCGTCAACTTCGTCTCGCAATAAACGCATTCACCACTTTTTCGCCATGACAGAACCACGACACTGCGAGATGTATATCGATGGACGCTTCACGAAAGAAGGCGTGAGCGAATGGATCGACGTAACGAATCCGAGCACGGAGCAAGTCGTTTCCCGCGCGCCGGATGCGAGCCAGGACGTGATCGATTCCGCAATCGAAGCCGCCTCGCGCGCGTTCAAAACATGGCGGCGCGTGAATCCGTTCGAACGCTCGCGCCTGCTGCACGCCATCGCCGATGAAATCGCGAAGGACGAACGCGCGATCGCCATGTCGATCACGGTGGAAATGGGCAAGCCATTGGCCGAAGCACAAGGCGAAGCGCGCAAACTCGCGAAGGCGTTTCACTATTACGCGGAAGAGGCGGTGCGTATCTATGGCGAAACCATTCCGAACGAAGAGGATGGCTTCGTCAGTTTCGTGGAGAAGGAACCGGTCGGCGTGGTCGCGGCCATTGCGCCGTGGAATTATCCGGTCGAACTGATCGGCTGGAAGCTCGCGGCTTCGCTGGCGGCGGGTTGCACGATCGTCGTGAAGCCTTCCGAGTACACGCCTTCGAGCGCGGAAGCCGTGTTTCGCTGCGTGGATCGCGCGGGCTTGCCAGCGGGCGTCGCCAATCTGGTGATGGGCGCGCGTGAGGCGGGCAAGCGGCTCGTCGGGCATCCGCGTATCGATAAGGTCGCGTTCACGGGTTCGGGCACGGCGGGCGAGGACATCTATCGCACGGTGCGCGGCATCACAGGTCTGTCGCTGGAACTCGGCGGCAGTTGTCCGCTCATCGTGACCGCGCATGCCGATATCGATCTCGCCGTGGCGGGCACATTGCGGCGCGCGTTTCGCAATGCCGGGCAAATCTGCATCTCGATCAATCGCGGGTATGTGCAAGAGTCGGTCTACGACGCGTTTCTCGCGCGGCTAACCGAAGGCGCGAACAAACTCGTCGTCGCCGATGGCGTGGCCAACGAACGCGCGGATATCGGACCAATGGCCACGCGCGCGGGCGTCGTCAAGGTGGAGCGGCATCTGGACGACGCACGCGAGCGCGGCGCGCGCATTCTCTGCGGCGGCGGGCGTCCTTCCGCGCTCGGTTCCGGCGCGGGCTTGTTTCTCGCGCCGACCGTCATCGCCGATGGCACGCCCGAGATGCTCGTCATGCACGAGGAAACCTTCGGCCCGGTGATCGGCGTTGCGCCTTACAAGACGCTCGACGAAGCCATCGATGCAGCCAACGGCACGCCCGCCGGACTCGCGGCCTATGCGTACACGGAGCACGTGAAGGAGAGCTTCACGCTTTCGCGCGAACTCGACTTCGGCAACGTCGCCATCAATCACGTCGATGCGGGCATCATGAACGCGCCCTACGGCGGCCGCAAACAGAGCGGCACGGGCTACGAGCACGGCCGCGAAGGCATGGAAGGGTATCTGCATCTGAAGCACGTGCGTTTGCGACACGGCGCCTGAGCGGAGAGCGACGATGGAACGCTATCTTCTCGGCATCGACGTGGGGACGTCCGCGTGCAAGGTCATCGCGGTGGATGGCAATGGGCGCGTGGCGGCGAAGGCGCTCGCGTCTTATCCGCTCGTCTCGCCGCGTCCGGGCTGGGCGGAACAGGACCCGGAGCACTGGTGGCAGGCCACGCAAAGCGCGCTTACCGAAGTGCTCGCCGCGCTGCCGGATCGCCGTGCGGTGGCGGGTATCGGCCTGTCGGGTCAGATGCATGGTCTCGCCGCGCTCGACGAAGCCGACAACGTGCTGCGCCCCGCGATTCTCTGGTGCGACCAACGCGCGGCGCCCCATTGCGATGAGATCACCGCGCGCGCGGGCGGTCTCGACGGCTTGCTTGCGATGGTTCAGAACCGCATGCTGCCGGGTTTCACTGCGGGCAAGCTCCTGTGGATGCGCGAGCACGAGCCCGAACTCTTCGCGCGCATGAGGCGCATGCTGAACCCGAAGGATTATCTGCGCCTGCGTCTGACGGGCGAACATATCACCGATGTATCCGATGCATCCGGTACCGGCCTCTTCGATGTAAAGCGCCGCGCTTGGTCGCAAGCGCTGCTCTCGCTGCTCGACCTGCCCGCGAGCCTCGTGCCGAAGGTCGTGGAGTCGACCGAACGCGCGGGCGTCTTGCGGCTTGAGCTTGCGCAAGCGTGGGGCCTGTCCGCCGATACACCCGTCTTCGGCGGCGGCGGCGATTCGGTAATCCAGACCACGTCGATGGGCGCGATCGATACCGGACCGCTCGGCGTGACCATCGGCACGGCGGGTATCGTCGCGGGCGGCATGCGGGAGTGTCCGGTGGCGACAGGCCAGTTGCAGATTTCGTGCGGCAACGCGCCGGGCCGCTGGCATGTGATGGGCGTGACGCTGTCGGCGGGCGGCGCGTTCGAATGGCTGCGCGGTGCGCTAAGACGCATGACGCCCGCGCTGTCGTTCTCGGAGATGACCGATCTCGCCAAAGCCGCCGCGCCCGGATCGGACGGCTTGCTGTTTTTGCCTTATCTGCTCGGCGAACGCTGCCCGCACGTTGCCGCCGACGGCCGTGCCGCGTGGATCGGCCTCACCTCGATGCACGACGCCTCGCACCTCGTGCGCAGCGTCATGGAAGGCGTGTTGTTGAACATTCGCGCCATCGCGGCGCTGGGGTCAAGCGCAGGCCTCGCCTGCAACGAAGTGCGGGTGTCCGGTGGCGCGACCGCCGAACCCTTCTGGCTGCGCCTGCTTGCCGACGTGCTGCAACGCGAAGTCACCACTGTCACGGGCGCGTCGGAAGGCGGCGCATACGGCGCGGTGCTCGCGGCCGGCGTGGGCGCGGGCTGGTGGACCACGCTCGACGAAGCCGTCAGCACCTTGCGCGTGACGGAGCGCATCAGTCCCGACGCGCGGCTCGGGCCGCTCTACGACGCACGTTTCGAAACCTTCCGCACGCTGTACGACACGTTGCGCCCGGTCTATGAGCGTATCGCAGCCGAACCCGCCTACCCGGAGAGCACCAACCGATGACCGTCAATCTCGCGGAAGTTCCTGTCGATGCCATCGTGTTCGACCTCGATGGCACGCTCGTCGACACGGCGCCCGATATCGCCAACGCGGTGAATCGTCTGCTCGCGACGCATGGCCTGCCGCCGCAGACGGTGAGCTTCGTGGCGCAGTACATCGGCGAAGGCTCGTTCGGGCTGATCGACAAGTTGTATAAGGGCTTGGGTCTCACGCTCGATCATGATCGCGTGAGCGCCGACGTCGAAGCGTATTTGTCCATTTACAAGCAGCACCCGGTTGGCGAAGCGACCGTGTACGCCGACGCGCTCACCGCGATTCCCGCGCTGCATGCGGCGGGCATCAAGCTCGGCGTATGCACGAACAAGGCACAGCATCTGGCGCAGGCGGTGCTCGCGCATTTCGGCATCGAGCAGTACTTCAGCTCGGTGATCGGAGGCGATATGCTTGCACAGAGAAAGCCGCATCCCCGGCATCTGCTCGCGACGCTCGAAGCGCTCGACGTCGCGCCCGAGCATGCGCTCTATATCGGCGATACGCGCATCGACGCCGAATGCGCCGAACGTGCGCAGGTGCGTTGCCTGATCGTCAACTGGGGCACGGGACCCGACGTTCCCGTCGCCGAGGATGCCCGGCTCGACTCGTTCGCCGATCTAGTAACAAGGTGCGCCGCGCTCAATGCGTCGCGCCTGCCGGGAGCCTGATGAGAAACGACCTGTTGCGGCGCATTGCGCTCGAACACCCTGCGCTGACGGGCGCGACCTTGCGTATCGCCGATGTCTTGCTGGGCGCGCCCGAAGCCGCGCTCAAGATGAGCATGGCCGAGTTGTCCGAAGCGGCGCAGACGAGCGACCCGACCGTGGTGCGCTTTTTTCGGCGCTTCGAGTGCGCGGACTATCAGGACTTCAAGGTGCGTCTGGGCCAGGGTCTGATTCCGCAAGCGCCCTTCGATTACGAAGCGATCACCAACGCCGACGCGCCCGAGAACGTCTGCAACAAGATCATCAACAACTCGCTGCACGCCATTCAGCGCTTCGCCAAGGATGTCGATGCGAGCGCCATCGAGCGCGCGGCCAAGTATCTGATCGAGGCGAAGGGCATCTTTCTGTTCGGCCTCGGCATCTCCGAAACCATTGCCTTCGATGCCGAGCACAAGTTCTTTCGCTTGGGGCTGCATTGCCGCGTAGTGCTCGAAAGCCAGCGTCAGTTGCTGCTCGCGCCAACCTTGCGCAACGACGAAGTGGCCGTGTTCTTCTCGCATTCCGGCTCGACCAAGTCGCTCGTAATGGCCGCTGCCATGGCCAAGGGCAAGGGTGCAATCACCATCGCCATTTGCGCGCCCGGCTCGCGACTCGCGCAGACGTGCGATCTGACCATTGCCGTGCCCGCCTATGAGAACACCGAGCTGTACACGCCGCTCACGGCGCGGATCAACCATCTGCTCGTGGTGAACATGCTCGTGGCAATGCTCGGCCTCGCTCAAGGCCGCGAGTTGCCCGACAATCTCGCCGCGCTCGACCCGTGGTTCACCGACAAATTCATGGACTAAGCAAGTCAACGGAGACGCAATTGGCTACGTATATCGAACCGGGCTATGCCCAGCTCAAACCCGCATCGAAACAGGACGAAGCAAAACTCGTTTCTGGCAACAAGGCGGTCGATCACTATCTGAAGCCGGGCATGAAGGTGGGTCTCGGTTCGGGCACGACCTCGCACTGGTTCGTGCGTGCGCTCGCGCCGCGCGTGAAGGACGGGCTCGATATCGTCGGCGTGCCGACGTCGAACGCCACGCGTGAGCTTGCGCTCGAACTCGGTGTGCCGTTGACCGATCTAGGGCAGATCGACCGGCTCGACGTGACTATCGACGGCGCGGACGAGATCGATCATCAGGGCAGCATGATCAAGGGCGGCGGCGCGTGTCTTCTGTGGGAAAAGATCGTGGCGGCGGCATCGCGCAAGATGGTCGCTGTCGTCGACGATAAGAAAGTCTTCGATACGCTCGGGCGCTTTCCCTTGCCTATCGAGATCATCCAGTTCGGCTGGCAGAGCACGGAGCGTTTGCTGCGCGATCTGTTCGTCTCGGCGGGCTTCGACGAAAGCGTGCGTATCGAGCGGCGCGTGAAGAATGGCGAACTCGTCGTCACCGACAGCGGCAACTGGATTCTCGACTGTCATCTCGAAGCCATTCCCGAGCCGCTCGCGCTGTCGCCGCGCTTCAACGCCATTCCGGGCGTGGTCGAACACGGCCTCTTCACCGGCATTGCAAGCGAGATGATCGTCGGTCACGCGGATGGCACGGCGGATATCGTCGTCTTCGAAGGAGCGCGCACATGAGTTCGACACTGGATGCCTTCCGTCTGGATGGCGATGTCTGCGTGGTGACGGGCGCGGCGCAAGGCATCGGCTTTGCGATTGCGACAGGCTTGAAGAGCGCGGGCGCGACGGTCGTCGTCGCGGATCGCGATGAAACGCTCGGACAAAAGGCCGCGCAGGAAATCGGCGGCACGTTCGTCGCACTGGACGTGACGGATTCATCGTCTGTCGATCAAGCCTTCGATACCGTCGTCGCGCGTCACGGCAAGCTCGACGTGCTCGTGAACAACGCTGGCATCGTAAAGAATGCCTCCGCGCTCGAAACCGACGATGCCGCCTGGCGCGCGGTGCTCGCGGTCAACCTCGACGGCGTGTTCTATTGCTGCCGAAGCGCCGCGCGGCACATGACGCGGCAGAAGTTTGGGCGCATTGTGAACATCGCGAGCATGAGCGGGTCGATCGCCAACAAGCCGCAGCCGCAGGCGTCGTACAACGCATCGAAGGCGGGCGTGATTCATTTGACGCGCTCGCTCGCGGCGGAATGGGCCGCGGATGGCGTGCGCGTCAATTCGATATCGCCGGGATATGTCGGCACCGAACTCACGAAACGCGGCTTCGAAAACGAAACGTGGCGCAAGGTGTGGATCGACGGCACGCCGCTCGCCCGCATGGCGACGCCCGATGAAATCGCGCCCGGGGTGGTGTTCCTCGCTTCGCGCGCAGGCGCCTTCGTGACCGGTTCGGACCTCGTCATGGACGGTGGCTACACTGTCTGGTGATCCGCAAAAACAGCATGGAGACGAGCATCAAATGACCGCACGCGAAGCAGTGAGCGCCTTGCGCGAAACCCTTGGCGCGGAAGTCGTCGCGTTGCCCGAAGAGTTCGGCGACCGGCGCGTCGTGGACTGGAGCGGGTTGCCGGGCGCGACGCCTTCGGCCATTGTCCGGCCGCGCAACACGGAGGAAGCCGCCAAGGCGCTCGCTCTCTGCACGAAATACAAGCAGGCGGTCGTTACGCAAGGCGGGCTCACCGGGCTCGTGGGCGGCGCGAACGTGCTGACGGACGAAGTCGTGCTCAGTCTCGACCGCATGACCCGTATCCTCGAGATCGATGAAGTCTCCGCGACCATGACGGTGGAAGCGGGCACGCCGTTGCAAGTGGTGCAGGAAGCGGCGAGCGCGGCGGGCTTTTACTTTCCGCTGGATCTCGGCGCGCGCGGCAGTTGTTCCATTGGCGGCAATCTTGCCACCAACGCGGGCGGCAACCGCGTCATCAAGTACGGGATGATGCGCGATCAGGTACTCGGCGTCGAAGCGGTGCTGGCGAGCGGCAAGGTCATCGGCGACTTGAACAAGATGATCAAGAACAACAGCGGCTATGACTTGCGGCATTTGTTGATCGGCAGCGAAGGCACGCTCGCGATCATCACGCGTGTCGTGCTGCGATTGCGGCCGAAGCCAACGGCGACCGCCACCGCGTGGTGCGGCTTGCCGGACTTTCACGCGGTGACCACGCTGCTGACGCGTGCGCAGGCGGGGCTGGCCGCGGGGGTATCCGCGTTCGAAGTGATGTGGGCGGGTTATCACGATGCCGTTATCGGCAACCTCAGGAACCTGCGCGCGCCGCTCGCGGATGCGCATCCGTTCTACGTGCTGCTGGAGAGCGTCGGCACCGATCCGGTCCGTCACGGCGATGCCTTCGAAGAGTTTCTCGGCGCGATGCTGGAAGACGGCGTGGTGACGGACGCCGCGATTGCGTCGTCGGAAGCGCACGCGCGCGACTTCTGGTCGATTCGCGATGCGCCCGGCGAGTATCAGCGCTTCATTCCGAATCACGCGGCGTACGACGTGAGCTTTTCGATCGCGCAGGTGGGCGATGCCGCGCAGAAGTGCGAGGCGCGCCTGCGCGAACGCTGGCCGCAAGCGCTCGTCCTGACGTATGGGCATCTTGGCGATGGCAACATTCATATCGTCGTGGACGTGCCGGGCATGGGCAAGCACGATCACGACGAGATCGACAGTGTGATCTACGACGTGACGCGCGAGTTCGCGGGATCGATTTCGGCCGAGCATGGAATCGGCGTGAAGAAGCGGCACTTCTTGCCGCAGAGCCGTCGCGAGACCGATCTCGAAGCCATGCGCGCGATCAAGGCGGCGCTCGATCCGGATGGGATTCTCAATCCGGGGAAGGTGATTTAGCGCTTTGTTTGGCAGTTCAGGCGGTGGTTTGGACAGATCCGGGGAATCGGTTATCTTGCCCCGATCGCAATTAATACGTTCGACGTGATTCCGCCGTTTAGCATGAGCGTGAAGAATCGCTACTTGGTGCCATGAAGTCGCTTTGGTCTATCGGTCGTGGATGCAGACTACCGGCTTCCAGCAGTCTTGGCGGTCGTGAGTCGTAGTGGCAATCTTCTGGGGCCTGCTTGCCGACCTTGCGAGCACTGAGCGTTCCTTTGGGTCGCGCTCGTAGCGTGTCTCGACACCGGCTTCCATCGATGCCGCCAGCCGGCCGGCACCGTCCCGCGGAAATAGTTGATGTTGCGCACGTCGACCCGGTCTGCTCGTACCTGCCCGAGCGCGTGATCTCACGATCAGAGCTAGTCAATCAATCGAGCCATGATCGCCCAAGGCAATTATTCGACTGCCGCACGCTGTGAGATGGCCATCCAGCGCAACGTGTTCGCCGTTGGTGTCGGTTAGCATGTCCGAGCCTTGAATGATCGGATTGACGCCGTGTTCGGGACATGACACGAGATCGCCCACTCGCGCGCCTTTGCGTCCGTCGATGTCCATCGTGTCTGATCCGGTGATGATGCAGCCGCCGTGAGTGGTGCTGTCGCCTATGCAAGCAATTGATGTCATTTTGTCTCTAACTTAGATCAAGAAAATCGTCATGGTCGGCATAGTGATTGAGGCATTGAATCACTTCCTCCGTGGTCGCCTTTGGCTTTTGCTTATGGGCTAAATCAACAACCGCCTGAAAATTTTCACCAGGGTAAAAATGGGCGAGGCTGGGCGTACTCGGTTTCACTGCGCGTGGTAATGCGCGCCGAGAGCGTGCCCGCGATCTTGGGCCAGTTCGCTTCGTCAAGCGGTAGACGATAAGGCCGGTCGCACGGAATCGCCTTGAACGAGTTGAAGTAATCCCGCTCGCGGCTTGCTTCGTGAATGACCTCGGTCATCAGCAAGCCATGCGGCGCGTCCGGCAACGTCTCGTCAACCCGCACCACGAGCCCGGCATGCAGGTCGTGATTGGTGCTTTTGCCGTCGAACCTGATTTGCTGCGAGAGCGCCGCCTCATGGCGCAAACGCGCTTCCCACTGTGCGCTTGCCGCATCGAGGTGGTGAGTGCCGTAGGTATAGGTTTCGCCGTAAGTGGTCTGATCGCCGAGCGCGAGGTTGATATCGGCGGCGAGCCGTTCCCACGCGAGCGCGGGGTTGTAATTCGCGACCCGTACCGATGCCGGTATCTGCTGGCTATGCGCCTCGAGCTGATAGATCGCCTCTTGAGCCGACAGAAGCCCCGAGATCTCACGGTAAGGGACAGTGACGTCTGGGCGATAAACGTAGCCATCCACGTCATCGGCAAACTGCACCACCTCGCCAAACTTGCTGGTGCGCGTGTAGCAGAACAGTCCGGCCTGCTGCATGACCAGATGCAGGAATGCCCAGTCGGACATCTGATACTGCATGTGAAACGCGAGCTTGGGGAACGACTTGCGCAGCTTGAGCGAGTATTGGTGCGGCAGAAACTGGTGACGCTCAAGTATTGCAATGACGATCTCGGGCGCGGACATGTCTTGATAGATGCGCGTCGCCTGGGTGAGATTCAGACGCGCCAGCGTCGATTCGACAATGAGGCGGTAAGCAGTGAAATCGCGAGTCTTGCGGGTCCGCGTAAAGCGCGTCACGCAGCCGTCGAAGATGCGCGGCTCGCCGCTATCGGCGGGCGGCTCGATCGTGAACTTGGCGCGCTTGCCGAGATAGTCCGCGCGCGCGAGTTCGGTCTTGGCAGTGAGTTCGAGCGTAATGCGGTAGGGCTCGCCGAGCCGCTCGACGGCATGGACTGAGAAAATGGATAAGTTATCCGTCTCGGGCGCGCCGCCGACTTTGAGAAAGTACGATTGACGCCCGGTGATCCAGCGCGCGAGTGCGCTGGTGGGCTTGGCTTGTGCTTCCATTCAAGTCTTCCGTGCGACGCAGGACGATGACTGGCCGTAACGCCTGACGATCTCCTACGCCATGAGGGTTGAAGAGCCGAACAGGCTACGACACGCGCAGTTGTTCCGAAAGCACGACAACAGAATGTGACAATCGATTAGATGAGCCGATCATCAGGAATTTAGAAGCGTCGATTGCTCACACACAACTGGTGCGAGTACGTATCTTCTTGGGGCTTTGTGAATGCGTCGTCGCCAGCAGCTTGAGCAAGAGACACCGTTCAAACCCCCTCGCCCAGGCGTTCGCCCATTGACGAACGCCCTTTGCACCGCTTTCACTTAACCGCTTCAATCTTCGGAAATGGACGTGGTTTGTAAGGCTTATCGGCCATTTGCCGTTGACGGCCTTCACCTACGCTAGTGACATGCCGTAAAGGCATCAGTCACGCGCCAGTCTTCGTGGTGCCCAGTTCCCTTTCTGCAAGGTTATCGTGAAGCCCGTTCTTCTTACTGTCGCGGCAAGCGCCGCGCTCTCGCTCGCTCTCGCCGCATGCGGCGGCGGCAGCTCGTCGCCGTCCACTTCAGGTGGCGTGTACATGGGTCCCGTTGCGAACGCAGCAGTGGCGGTGTATCAACTCGCCGCCGACGGCACCGTCTCCGACAAGCCGCTCGCCACTGCCACGACCAACAACGACGGCACCTTCGCGCTCAAGGGCAGCCTGCACTATCCGCTCTTCGTGCGCGTAACGGGCGGCAGCTACCAGGAAGAAGCGACCGGCACCAATACGAGCCTTTCCACCGAAATCGATGCCGTGTATCTCAACGCGCCTTCGCAGATGGTCGTCTCGGCGTATTCGAACGCAATCGTCGCCGATGCACGCGCGGCCGGCGGCCTTAGCGCCGACAACATCAACGCCGCAGTCGCGCGCGTGAACGCGTTCGCGGGTGACATCGACGTCCAGCAGACCACGCCGACGCTCGTCACCGCAGGCACGACCGGAACGGTCACGGATGGCGCGAAGATGAGTCTCGCGCTCGGCGCCGAATCGCAAAGCCGCACGACGGATGGTTCTTCCATCGATACCAGCACGCAGAACATCGTCGCACAGGCAGCCAATGGCGATACGCTCGCGTCCTGTCACGCAGGCTCGGGCGATATCGCCGATGACGGCACCGTCGCGGCGCCCTCGGGCGGCAACTGCACGATCACGCAAGGCGCCGCGACCTATGCGGGCAGCGCGGGCAACCGCTCGGGCATTACGTCGATGGCGCAGTTCGCGCCGGTCGTGCCAGGCGCGGCGCAAACGGCTATTGGCAGCGCGGCCACTTGCGGCGACCGCATCGCCTTGCTCAGGGACAACGCCGCGATCTTCGCGGGCCGTCAGAACGACGTGCAGGCAAAGCTCACCGGCGGTCTTACCAAGACCAATTGGGCGACCTATCTGACCGCCAGTAGCTGGGGGCCGCTCGCCGCTCAGTACGGCGCGATCAAGGCGCCTGCAGGATGCACCGACACCGACACGTTTTATCGCGAACTCGTGATGGCGGTGGAAAACTTCTGGGTCGATCAGGACATCAATTATTGCCATCATCATGTGCCGGGCTGGCTGCCGCCGGACGATTCGGGTGGAACCGATCCGAAGTACCGCAATTCGTCGGCGGGCAGCACGTCGGGTGCGGCCGCGAGCGCGAGCGGCGCCAAGACGCCAAAGTACGGCATGACCTGCACCGGTCAACGCAGCGCGACCGGTTCGCAGCAGATCCAGGCGAGCGGCGTCACCGCCACGAACACGCCGGCTTACACGCCTGCTGAAGTCATGTGGCATGGCGTGGATTGCTCGGACTTCACGTCTTGGGTCTACAACTTCGCGGGGCTCACGGGCAGTACGGAAGTCGAAACCGGCGTGACCACGCAGGCGTGCATGACGCCCGCGGGCGCAACAAGCACGCCTGATTGGGCGGGACCGAAGCAAGCGGGCGTTCTGCTCGATATCAACAGCGGCAACTTCGACACCACGTCGCAGTATCTGCTGCCGGGCGACTTGCTCTATATCACCGCGTCGCCGATCGTCAAAGGCAAGATGGTTCCCTTTACGCCGACGAGCACCATTGGCCTCACGCACGTCGTGACCTGGACCGGCAAGAAGTGGTCCGATTTGCGCAATGGACCGGATGCCTGGCGCTACGATCCGGCGCATATCGGCGAGCCGGGTTCGCGTCTTGGCGGCGATCTCGCGTCCATCCTCCAGAACGACAACGTGCTGGAGGCGCTCGACAAACTCGATCCGTGGATGATCATCGACAGCCACTATGCGGGGCCTTCGTATCGCCCGTTCATTGGCTGGTATCGGTCGAGCGTGTCGGATGTCCGGCGGATCATCGGTCAGGACGCGGCGCGCGCGAATCCCGATCTCAAGAATCTGATCATCGAACAGCAGCCGACTAAGGCCACGCTGGCCTCGAAGACTCAGTTGGGACAGATCGTGCTTGCCTCGAAGCAAGGGCTCGCGAACGGCTACATCATGCACTACACCCAGGTGCCGAAAAACGGCTTGCCGACGTGCGAGCGCGTGGGTATTCCGAAGTAAAAGCGCCGAAAAAAAACGCATGATGCGATGCGCCACTCCGGCGCTTCGCATCAAGGCAGATGCCGTCCGATGGCAATCGCCACTGGCGCGGGCGGCGTCTCGCCCTGATTGACCGCGATAAAAATCGCCGCGTCTTTGTGCGGATTCACGAGAATCACCGAGCTGAATCCCGCCGTTCCACCGTTCTTCAGAATTTCCGGATGCAAGCCGGGCGAGCCGTTGCCGTTGTTCGTGACCCACGCCATGCCTTGCTGCGCGATGCCGTTCGGCAACGTGTAGCGCGGCGCTTGAGCCGCGTGCATCGCCGAGATCAGTTCGGCGGGCACCGGACGTCCGTCTATTTCACCGTGTCCGAGATTGGCCTCGCCGAAGCGCAACATGTCGGCGGCGGTGGAGCGCATGGCACCTGCCGCGTACCACGCGAAGAGCGGCCATTGCGGCGCGCGCTGCCCGTCTCGAAGATGCCCTTCGGCCGTGCGCCCTGGCACGTCGACTGGTCCCGAGAACGAACTCGTCATGCCAAGCGGTTGCAGGATGTCCGTCGATAGCTGATCGGCCCACGCGCGCCCCGTTGCCTGCACGAGCGTCACGCCGAGCACGCCGACGCCTGCGTTCGAATACATGTAGGGACGTGGCAGGGGACCGTCCGGCGACCACGACGATACCCAGCGAAAGAAATCCGCCGATGTGTAGTGGTCGATACCGCGATAACGCAGATTGCGCGGTGCGTCGGGTGGATTGTCGGGCATGCCGGAAGTGAAGTCGGCGAGCTGCATCGGCGTGACGTTCTGCGCGGCGCTTTGCAGCGTGACGCCGTTGGGCATGTAGCGCTGTATCGACGAATCCGGCGCGATCTGATGCCGGCCGATGGCGAGCGCGAAGAGCGTGGTCGTGAAGACTTTCGTGCACGAGCCGATCTCGACGATGCTATCGGCCGTGAAGGGCGCGCCGTTGTCGTTGGCCGAGCCGTATGCGTAGTAGTAACGCTTGCCGTGCAGCGACACGCCGACGATCGCCCCCGCCGCCTGATGCGACGAGAGCAGCGGCTGCAAGTAGGTATCGACGACTTGCCGGATGGCGGCGCTGTCGTCGGCGGGTTGCTGGGCCGCGGCGGGAAGCGTGGCGCAGGCGGTGAGGAGAAGGGCGAGGGCGGTGTGGCGCATGGTCGTTGTTGTGGTTGCTTGAGGCGGTGTGGCTCGTGGGGTCAGCTCATGATCATCACGGTAGGCTGGCTCGGCACCAGCACGACGCCGATGGCGTTACTTTGATTTTGCGTCGTCGGCGAAGTAAGCCGAACGGCGGGATTGCCGGCCACCATTACCTTCATGCTGCCCTCGGTGAAGCGCGCCGGGCCCATGATCGTGCCCGAGGCCACGCCGCCTGCCACGCCGGCCTGATCGCCATTGGTCAACGGAATCTCTGAGCCGAGATTGAGTGCGGGCGCTCCGCAGATCAGCACGGTCTCGGCCGGCGGCGTGCCCATCATGGGCATGGCGATATTCGGAAACGGCGTCGGTACCGGTCCAGCGGGCGTCGGCACTTGGCAGACATCGGGTTCGGCGATCATCTCGCCAGCAGCTATGGTCACTGCAAACACGGCATACCTCCGTTTGTGCGATTGTCTCGTCGCGTCTTGTCGACTGGGGCCGGGCCTCAGCCCAGTTCTATCTTCGAGCCGTCGATGCGCGTCATCTCGTCGGAGACGAGGGTCGTGTGGCGAGTGTGCAAGTGCGCGTCGCCGCTTACGCGCCAGCGAGCCGTGCCCGCACGCAATTCGTCGTTACCCTCAATCCATCGCGAACTGTCGTTTGCACGGAAGATGGCACGTCCGACGGTCGAGAGAAAATGGCGCGCGACTAGCGTAAGACGTTCGATACCCGCGTCGAGCGACGCTATGCGCGCGCTGGCCTGGTGGCTCGTGACCGCTGTCGAAACCGCGTCGAGCGAGAACGCGCGCGTGCTGGCATCGACGGCCTCCTCGCCGTTCAGCGCGATACGCGTGGCACAAAGCCGCAAGTCGCCGTCGGCGGATTCGATCCTTGCGCCGCCCGGCAGCATCATGGTGCCGGCGTCGGGTTGGGCACGGGTCAGCACCGCGAGGAGATACGGCACCGTGGTCGTTGCCGTCACGCCGTCGGCTGCAGCCTGTGCGGGCAACGCGCCGCAGACGAGGACGAGATCGCCCGCTTGCGGTTCGAGCAGACAGCTTTGAGCCTGCAAGGCACGCTCGGCGGGACTGTCGAGCAAAAACCATGGTCCTGCGCGACCGGTCACCGTGGCGGCACGCAGGGTCGTGCTGACTGCTGGCGCGCAGCCGGCGGGAACGTCGTTAGGGGTAAGTGGCAGCGTATCCATGTCGTGCTCCAAGACAGTAGAAGTCAAACACCCCAGGTTTCGGCGCGCAGCCGAACCGGATCGGTGGGACGTGTGTGGTTGCGCGACGCGCCCGCCCAATGCGTACGCGAGTCGATCAGCGCATGGAAGTCGGCATTGCCGAAATCCGCGCGTGCGCAATCGGATTCCGTCAGATCGACGTGTGACAGATCGCAGTCCGTGAAGCGTGCCGCCGTCAACGTCGAACGTTGCCAGATGGCGCGCGTGAAGACCGCCTGCGTCCAACTCGCGCCGTCGCAGCGCGACCCGGTCAGCGTCGCGCCGCTGAAATCGGCCACGACGAATTCGGCATCGGTCAGATCGGCACCGGACAAGTCGGCTTGCGCAAAGCGCGCGTATCGGCCGGATGCGCCCGCAAAGCGCGCCGCGTTGAGCTTCGCGCGATCAAAACGCGTCTGCACGAGCTCTGCACCGGTGAAATCGGAGCCGGAAAGGTTCGCATTCGTGAACTGGCACTGATGGAGGTTGCATTGGTCGAAGCGCTGGCCGGCAAGATCGCCGTTCAGAAAGAAAGCTTGTACGAGTTCAGTGCGCAAGAACGTTACCCGCGCGAGCGCGGCGTCGCGGGCCGTAAAGCGCGTGAGATCGGCGTCGGTGAAGTCGGCGCCGTCGAACTTGCAGGCAAGCGCATCGCTGCGATAGACGCGAGCCCCGGCGAAGGTCGCGGCGCTCAAATCGCAGCCGTCGAACATCGCGCGCTCGATTTGCGCGCTCGTAAAGTCGGTGCGTCCGAAGCCGACACGCGTAAAGAACACCCGTGTGGCTTGCGTCTCACGCAGACGCGCACCGGCAACTTGCGTGTTGTGCCATTGGGAACCATCGAGAACGCTGGCATTCAGATTCGCACCCGAAAGATCGCATTGGCGGATGCGCGCCCCATTCAGCTTCGTGCGCGAAAGGTCGGCGCCGCGCAAATCGACGCCCTCCAGCAGACAGCCGCTTAGGTCGCGCCCGGCGAGGTCCGCGCCTGCCAGGCTGGTTCTGGACAGCGCCGCGCCCGGCACGAGTTCGGGAAGCGCGCTCATAAGCGCACCTCACCTTCCACGCGGCCGGGAATCTGCAGCAGCGTGCGATCCACGTTGGCGCCGTCGAGCACGCTGTTGCCGATCGTTGATCCGTAGCATTGCGCACCGTAAAGATTGCTCGAGACGAAGCGCACGCCGTCGAGGCGGGCGCGTCGCAAGTTGGCGTTCATCAGGTTGGCGCGGCTGAAATCGGCACCGCTCAAATCGGCCTTGGACAGACGGATAGACACCGCACGCGCGTTGACGAAGCGCGCGCCACGGGCTATGACGCCGCTGAAATTCACGTGATCGAGCGCACTTTGGTCGAAGTTTGCCTGAGATATGTCAATGTCGAGCCATACGGCCGCGTTCAGCCGCGCGCCCACGAAACTCGCGCCGCTGAGGTTTGCGGCGAGGCCCGCGCGCGATTGCGATAGGTTGGCGTTGTCGAAACGCGCGCCCGCGCCCTGGGTGCCGAACAGACGGAGAACGGAGCAGTCCGCATCGACGAAACTGGCGCCCGCGATTGACGCATGATCGAATACCGCGTTCGCGAGATTTGCCCCGGTGAAGTCGGCGCCCGCAAGGACCGCGCGCGAAAAACTAGCTTTCGCCGCGCCGCATCTGGACGCCTTCACGCCCATCATCTTCGCGTTGCTGAAGATGGCGCGGGCGAGTTGCGCGCCCTCCAGATTCGCCGCCGAAAAGTCCGCGTCCGCGAAATCACTCGCACTTAAAGACGCGCGTTGCAACTGCGCACCGCCGAAGTTGGCGTTGCGGGCGCTGACGTTGTCGAGCTTCGCGTCGTGCAGTTGCGCCCCGACGAGATCGGCGCCAGCGAGCATCGCGCCCGACAGATCGGTGCCGGAGAGCCGCGCGCCAGTGAGACGGACGTCGTTGAGCACGGCGAGGCGCAAGTCGGCGCGCTCGAGCATCGCGCCTGACAAATCGAGGCCGCTTAGATTCAGGCTGGCGAGCGAATGACCAGCCGCGGCGCGCGCTATCACATCGTCGCGATTCAGCCGTAGCGGTAGAGACGGCTGCGGCGCTCCGAGCACGGCGCTCGCGGGCGGTTGCGTCGCGGGCGCAGCAGCGGTCGGAGATGCGCCAAGGGTCGAAAGCGCGCCCACGATGCTCTCGAAGTCGATGCTCGCCGCTTCGTTCAGTGCGGCGACCGTCTCAGGGTCGGTGACCTGTGCGGCAAGACCGGTGATCGAACTGCCGCGCGCCGCGAGCGCCTGTTGAGTCTGCGCGAACGCTGCGCGCAACTGCCCGGCGAGCGTCGCCGCGTCGGCGGGCGCGCTGGCGCCGTTCGCGCCGAGCACGGGTGCGGTTAGTTTCTCGACGTCGGCTGGCGTGAGTTCATAGCGCTTCATCAGATCAGCGGCGCTGCTTTCTAGCGTTTGCGTCAGCGATTGAAGGTCACGCTGCATGGATGCCGCATCGCCACCCGACTTGATGTCGAACGGCGGCATGCCCGCTTGCGGTAAGTGTGCTTCGAGCTCGCTTGCTTGCATGCCGTGCTTCGACAACAGATTCTGAGTCGTCGATTCGATCTGCGCGGTGAGCGATTCGAGTTCGGCGAACGCAGCCGGATCGCTCGGTCCCGCTACGGCGGGTGCATCAGGTGCATCGGGTGCTTTCAGGGCAGGCGGGGTGGCGACGGCCGCCGCAGGGGCGGCCAACGCAACTGCGGCGGCTGGCACGGGAGGCGTCAGACTAAGCCGCGCTTGCAGGCGATCTCGATAGTATTCGGCGGGTAACGGCGCGCTTGTCATGCTCTCGAAGTCGACCATCAACTGCGCGATGTCGTCCGCGTCTTCATCGCCGAGCGCTGCAACCGCGCGATATAACACGATGCCCTGTCCGATCTCCGGCAGGATCCAGACGGTTTCCGGGCGCGCGGCGCACTCCTCGAAGCGCATATCGCCAGCAATACGACGGGTCACGAAGCAGCGCGCCCTGAGTGCCGGAAGGCGCGCCGCCAGATGCGGCTGATCGGGATGCATGTAATCGACAACAATGCGCTCGTCGCCTTGCCAGAATCCCGCGATACGCTGGTCGTGCGGCGCCGTGCAAAAGTAATCGGTCCGGGTGTCAGCCGGAAGATGCGGCCATTGCTTTGCGAGCCAGTCGTCATCGAAGGCGCCGAGCAACGCGGTCCGTTGCGGCGACGTGGCGGGCAATGCCCAATATCCGGCGGGTTCGCGGACATCGCTGGGCGAGGCGATCAGCGCGTCCGGCGTCTCGACGTTAGGTAACACGCGGTCCGAGTCGCCGGCGAACACCGCGCCGCGCCCGGCGGGATTGGCGGCGTGTTCAGGACCGCCGAACGCGCGCGTGGCATCGAGCGGCATGCGGTGGAAAGGCTCGGGGGCCGAGATCGTTCCGAGCGGGCCGAAGCGGCGATCGCCATAGACAAAGAGCGATTTTCGCGAAGCGCCTACTTGCACGGTCGTTTCGACGAGTGTCGCGGTCGTGCCTGCCGGCGCGTGGGCTGCGCCATAAGCGAGCCATTCGCCGCATGGCTTCGGGAAGCCGGCATCGAGCGGGCCGTCTCCCGTCGCGCCGGCGCCTGCCTTCCACAAGTCCGGTTCGGAGGCGAGACGTGGCGGTCCATCGTGCGGCGCATCGAGAGCGAACATCACGAGCACGCCCATGGAAAGTAGATCGCGCTCGTTGAAACGCAACGTGCGATAGACGAGTCCGGCGGTATCTGGTTTGAGGATTTTCATGATCGTTCATCGCCTAGCCGAGCTTGATGAATGCGGAATCGGCCTCGATCGCCTCGGGGCTGATTAGCATCATGGCGCCGGGCGCGGACGCGACGAACACTTCCTGAGCCATGTTGAGTGTGCAACCCGACGACTCGACGAGAAAATCTTCGGGTGTCATGTTCAGAGCGCTCGCGCCGACCTGCGCCGTCAACGTAGCGGGCGTAACGAGCACGCTGCTGTCGCCGCCGCGCAGGGTTGCCTGGTCCGGGCCCATCAGCAACGAAGATGCGCCTGCTGGTCCGGTGAAGTCGAGCGACGAAGCGCCGTCGCTGAAATTCAGCGAGCCTGTGTCGATGCCTACGCGCTTGAACCCCGCAGTGGCATTCGTCAATGAGATGGAACTCTGACCGGCCGGCGTGATTCGTGTCAGCGTGGTTTCTGCAAGCGACATTCCGAGCGTGCTCTGGGAAGCTGGCAGAAAGTCCGTTCCGAGCGACACGCCGGTCTGTCCCAAGGTCAGGGTCGATGTCTGGCGCAGCGCCTCGCACAGTGTCGAGAGTCGCTTGACGACGACGACCAGGAGCGCGGTGAGCAGCGCATTGCTCACGCCTATGGACGCGGCCTCGGCCGCTTGCTGTTTCACCTTGTCCTTGCTGACGTCGGTGGCGTCGAGCACACCGAGCGCGGTGCCGTACACGAGATTAATCGCGACAGTCACGCCGATCAGCGCCTTGGTCGCCGTCATCGCGGCCTTGAGGATGGCGAGTGCGGACATGCCGAGAGGATGAATGCCGCCCTTGAGGGCTACGGTTCCTTGTGCCTGCGTGGAGGTGGAGTCGCTAAAATCGACCGTTGCACCGTCCTGCATGCCCAGCGTGGTCCCATAAGTCCATGTGACGTTGTTGCCGAGCACTGCAGCCAGATATGTGCCGAGCGTCACCGAATTGTTGGTCGTTGCTGTGAGTGCGGTTTGGCCGGTACAAAACGCGGAGTTGACTTCCCCGACCGCGAGGTTGTTGGTGGTTCCGACCGTCATCGTGTTGACGTCTTCCAGTGTGAACTGAGTGAAGCTCATGACTGTTATCTCCTGAAAGCGCAGATGCGTGGCTGTCGATGCAATGAAAGGAACATGGAAACGCGTGCCTATCGCGCCTTAGTCGCGCGCGCCGATAAAAATATGTGTCGCGCCGTTCGGCGAGAAAAGATGGATCGTCTGGCCACCATCCTTATCCGACATCTCCAGGATGTTTCCACCCTTCGTCACCATTCGATTCATCGCCGGATTCCCCTGATTCACCACACTCGAATTCACCGAATTCGGCACCGTCCCGACAATCACCGGCTGATCCGGATCGCCGTCGCTGAATGCAAGCAACACCTCCGCGCCCTTCAGCAGCGGAAAATGCATGCCGTGTCCATCGCCGGAATAAGGCGTCGCCATGCGAACGCGCGCCGAGCCTTTCGCCGCCGCCTTGTCCGTGCGGTCGAACGGCAACTGCACCGTGTACTGTCCGTATTCGTCGAGTTCGGCGTATTCGCCGCTGCCCTCCGCATCGACGGTCGCGTTCAGCGTGCCCGCGATAGTCGGCCGCGCCGTGTCGCGCGGCGCGCGATACTGAACGTCCGCCTTGATCGCCGAAAACGAGTTGCGGTAGATGATCTCTTCACGCGCCGCGCCGTTTTCGCTAAACGGCGTCTTGATGCCCGCGAGCAGCGCGCCCGCCTGCGATCCTTCATGCGTGATCTCGGTCACGAGATAGCGGCCGTTGAAGTCGTCGCGATAGTGATGCGACATCTGCATGAAATAGCCGCTGCGCAAGCCCACCGCCGTGGCCTGACCATGAAAACGAACGCCGCCGCAAAGAATCCCCTCTGCGCGCAGCTTCGCGTAACGCGTGCCTTCGTCGGCGTCGCGGAAGTTGTCGCCGTAGAACATCGCTTCGCCGAAACCTTGCGCGGATACATCCGCCTGCGCGACGAGCGGCAACGACGCCTTGCGATAGTTGTAGTCCTGCAGCACCACCTTCGCGGGCAGCGGCTTCGTGCGGCACACGAAGCTCTGCACCGAGTCCGGCGCGACGCCCGTATCCAGTTCGTCGGCGGGGCGGTAGTTGACCGGCAGCGCATCGGCGGCGTGCATGGCGCGGTCATCGACGATGGTCAACGTGTCCGCCTCGCCGCTCTGCGCGAAGTAGTAGTACATGCCTTCCTTTTCCATCCAGCGCGACACGAATTCGAAGTGGCTTTCCTGGAACTGGCACACATAGCTGCGCGGACGATACTCGCCCGTCAGCTTCAGATCGACGGCGTTGCCCGTGAGCTGCGCGTCGCGCAACACGCCGCCCAGAATCTGCGGGATGGTCTGCTCGTTCAGATAGACCTCGCAGGTGCGCGTAAGCGTAAGCCGCCACGCACGCGGCACGAGCACCGCGCGATAAAACGTGTAGCCGCCCGCATGATGCAACTGGTCGAACTCGGCGAGCATGCCGGAATATGGCGTGGTGCGCGAACTGTCATCGGGTGCGCCGATGCTGAAGGTCGCGTTGTTCTGCAACATCTTCGTCAGATCGATGGCGGCGTCGTCGGCGACGAGCGTCACTTCGAAGCGAAAGAGTTGCGAGATCGCCTCGCGCCCGTGCATGCGCACCACCGAGAACGTGTCGGCCGCGTAAGCATCGGAGACGAAGCTGAAGCGCTGATTGTTGGCGAGTCGTGCGGAGAGCGAAGTCATGGCGTTTTATCTGCCGTTCAAGCGAGGAGCGCGCCGCGGTCAGGCCGCGGCGCGACGCGTTACATCAAGCCTTGGGAGCAAGCCAAGAATCTTCGGCTTCGATGCCGTCCGGCTCGTACGTCCACGTGATTTTTTCGTAGGTGAACGCGAGGTCTTCCATGTGGCCCATCTGACGGTTGTTCGGGTCCAGGCAATTGGGCGTCCACGACTGCATGTGCGTGAGGATCGCGTTTTCGAGCTTGGCCGTGTAGTACTTTTCTTCCGTGCCCTTGGGCGAAATGCGGTAAAACTCGAGCGTCACCGACTTCAACTGTTCGCCCGACGTCAGCGCCTGATACAGCTTCGGGCTCGACTTGTCGATTTCCTTCGTCACCGTCATTGCGCCATGCACGCGCTTGCCGGTCGGCAGACCAGTTTGCGGGCTCTTCGGAATTTCGATGGTGTGATCCACGGCTTGCACGAGGATCTTGCCTTCGTGGCCTTGAACCTTGGTGGAGCCTTCGATCTTTCCTTGGTTCTGGCCTTCGAGGGTGAGGTAGCAGGGCATCGGCATGATTAATCTCCAGTTAGTTTGGGTTGGCGGCGCGCTGTGTGTTTGCCTGGCCGCTTGCGCCTTCGATCTCGTTCAGCGCATGAGTACAGATTAAGGTCGCCGCGTTGCGGCTTCGTTTCGAGTGGGGCGCGGGTTTGTTACATCCGAAACATGGCGGTGTTATCCGAGCCGAACGATCGTCGCTTCGACGTCGTCGCCTTCGGGATAAGGCATGAGCAGCAGCGTGGCCGGGCAGCCGCGCACGCGCACGAAGTACGAATCGTCCGGGCCGATCGCATTCCTCACCGCCCAGCTCACGTAATCCGTGCCGCCAATCTGCATGCGCAAACCCTCCTGTGCGTATTCGAGCGTGGTCTTTGCCGGCAGCGCGCCGCGTGCGCCGACCGCCTGAAAGTCGATCGATACTTCGTCGCTGCGCGGCACGCCGAACGCGAAGCCCGCAAGCGGCCCTTCGAGCGAGCCGATCTCGAACCACTGACCGATGTTCTCGTCGCCCCACAGCGTCAGGCGATAGCCGCCGAGCGCCGCCAACGGCGCCTGCTTCGGCGCGCGTGCGAGCGCGGCGACGAGCTTCGCGGGCCACGCGGCGTTCCGATCGGCGAAGGTGAGCGCACCGGCGAACAACGGTGGCGGCACGGTATCGCCCGAAGCGGTGAGGAACAGCACCGGCGGCGCCGCGCCGCGCGATGCCTGCAGGCTCGCGTACAAAAGCGACAAGCCATAGCGCACGGATGGTTTGGCGAGCGTCGCTTCATCGACGAGGACGATCCACGCGTCGGCCGCCTGCATCGCGTCGAGCACGACACGCGCGACGGCCTTGTCCGGTTCGTCGAGCCATACGTGGCCTTGCGCCGCGATCCCGTAGCGCTTGAGCGTCGCCGCCACTTGCGCGATGCGCGCTTCGTCTTTGGCGAGCGCCGTGACCCATACCTGCTTCATTGCGCTTCTTCCTCGATGACAGCGGCTTTCGCCTCGGCAGGCTCGAAACCGAACGACACGACGAACACGCCTTCGTCGTTCACGTCGAGCTCGGCGTGCGTCGGCTGCTCGGCTTCGCTCATGCGGATAAGGATCTCGTGCGAGAGCATCGGCATGACGGTGCCGCGCAGAATGAAGTCGATGTTGCGCGCGCCCGTTTCCACTTCCGTGCAGCGCGCGGCGATGGTGTCCACGACCTTGTCCGTGTACGCGAGACGAATCTTGTTGGCGCCCAGAAGACGCTTCACGATCTTGTCGAGCTTCAGGCGCACGATGCCCGCGAGCGCATCCGTCGGCAGCGTGTAGTACGGAATCACGGTCATGCGCGCGAGCAGCGCGGGCTTGAAGTGCGCGGAGAGGATCGGCCGCACGGCGGCGAGAATGGTCTCGTCGTCGGGACGCTCGCCGTTCGCCGTGAGTTCGGTGATGACATCGGTGGCGAGGTTCGAAGTCAGGAACACGACCGTGTTGGAGAAGTCGATTTCCTTGCCTTCGCCGTCCGAGAGCATGCCCTTGTCGAACACCTGGTAAAACAGGTTCATCACGTCGAGATGCGCCTTCTCGGTTTCGTCGAGCAACACGACCGAGTAAGGACGCTGACGCACGGCTTCGGTCAGAAGACCGCCTTCGCCATAGCCGACATAACCCGGCGGCGAGCCGATCAGACGGCTCACGTTATGGCGCTCCTGGAACTCGCTCATGTTGACGGTGACGGTGGACTTCTCGTCGCCGAAGAGAATGTCGGCGACAGTCAGCGCCGTTTCCGTCTTGCCGACGCCCGACGGTCCCGCGAGCAGGAACACGCCCATCGGTTGCTCGGGGTCCTTCAACCCCGCCGCCGACGACTTCAGCACTTCGGCGATCTGATGCATCGCGTGATCCTGACCGCGCACGCGTCTGGCGAGCGTCGTTTCCATGTTCAGGATGGTCTGCGCCTGATCGCGCTGCACCTTGCCGAGCGGAATGCCGGTCCAGTCGCTGACGACCTTCGCGACCACGTCGGGATCGACGTCCACGCGCACCATCGGCTGATCGCCCTGGGCTTCGCGCAAATCGGCTTCGGCGCGCTTGGCGGCGTCGCGCAGGGCGTCGATCTGCGCTTCGGGTTGCGCGGCGGCGCGTGCGGCGGCCACGGCTCCCCGTGCCGCGACGAGCGCCTCGCCCGCTTCCTTCTGCGCGAGCCAGCGCACGCGCAAATCCGCCGCGCGGGCTTCGAGCGAAGGCAGGGCATCGGCGATGGCGGCGAGGCGTTCGTCGTCCACCGGCTGCATGTTGTCGCGATCGCGTTCGAGTCCGCGCCGTTCGCGCTCCAACGCCTGAATGCGGCGCTCGGTGTCTTCGAGCACATCGGGTTTCGCGCTTTGCAGCACCTTGACGCGGGCGCACGCGGTATCGAGCAGATCGACGGCCTTGTCCGGCAACTGGCGCCCGGTGATATAGCGGCTCGACAATTCGGCGGCGGCCACGATGGCGTCGTCGCGCATCACGACCTTGTGCACGTCTTCGTAACGTTCCTTCAGGCCGCGCAGGATCAGCACCGCGGTCGGCAAGTCGGGTTCGTCGAGCTTCACGAGCTGGAAGCGCCGCGCGAGCGCCGCGTCTTTTTCGAAGTACTTCTTGTACTCGGCCCAGGTGGTCGCCGCGATGGTGCGCAACTCGCCGCGCGCGAGCGCCGGCTTGAAGAGGTTCGCGGCGTCCGACGTGCCCGCCTGACCGCCCGCGCCGATCAGCGTATGCGCCTCGTCGATGAACAGGATCACCGGCTTCACCGATGCCTTGATCTCGTTGATGATGCCCTTCAGCCGGTTTTCGAATTCGCCCTTGACGCTCGCGCCCGCCTGCAACATGCCCATGTCCAGACCGAGGATGGTCACGTCGCGCAACGACTCGGGCACGTCGCCATCGACGATACGCAGCGCCAGTCCTTCGACCACCGCCGTCTTGCCGACGCCCGGATCGCCCACGCAGATCGGGTTGTTCTTGCGCCGCCGCGCGAGGATATCGACCATCTGGCGGATTTCGGCGTCGCGTCCGAAAACCGGATCGATCTTGCCCTCGCGCGCCTTCTCGGTGAAGTTCTCGCAGTACTTGGCGATTGCGCTGCCGTCCGAATCGGCCGCCGCGCTCGCGCCGCCTTCCGATGCCGACGAAGTGCCCGCCGCCGTCTGCTCTATCGACGTCGCCGACGCCGCGCCGAAGCGCGCGAGCAAGCTCTCGCGGTTGATCGGCCGCAGCATGTCGGCATAGCCGCCGGTTGCATAGAAAGTGGCGCGTGCAAGGAACGCGAGCAGGATCGCACCGGAACGCACGCGCGTTTCGAGCAAGTCCACCGAGGCGATCAGCCACGCATCCTGAAGCAGTTCGAGCAGCACCGGCGAGAACACCGGCCGGCCCGTATTGCCGCCGCGCAAATCTTCTATCGACCGATCGAGCGCGCGGCGAAAGAGCGCGGCATCGATGTTCTGTTCGCGCAGCAAAAGCGGGATATCGCTTTGCGGATCGTCGAGCAGCTTGACGAGCATGTGCTCGACGGAAATCTCGTATTGGCCGCGCGAGATGCACAGACCGGCGCTGTTTTCGAGCGCTTGCCGGCAGTAGCCGTTGAGCCGGCTTACCAGCGGTTTCAGATCGACCAGCAACATGGCTTGGGCTCCTCTCGTGTCTCTTGATATCGGTGGTTCAGATCGCGAAGCTGACCGGACGCGGCACGGCATTCGCGCGCGGCGCGAGCCACGTGTCGCGGCCCAGCGCGTTCCATTGCATGCCGCCCGTGCGGGCGTTCTCGGCGAGGCCCGCGCGCAGTTCGAGAAGCACCGTCACGTCGAACGGTTCGGTCAGGTAATAGCGCGTGAAAAAACGCAGACGCTCGTACTCGCGCCGGCCTGGCTGCAACGCTTCGAACAGAGCCAGCGGCAGGCCGCGCAACTCGATTCGCACATGATTGTTGGCATCGCGGCTCTCTTGTCCGAGATAGCATTCGACGCCGAGCGCATGACGGCCATCGCCGAGCGTGAGACGCTGATCGTCGGGAATCGGCAGCCAGCTTTCCACGCAATTGACGATATGCACATCGGCGGGCGCGAAGGCATCGGCGAGCAGCGTTTTCAGGCCAAGCGCCGAATGCGGGCGCTGCGAGAAGAGGCCCGCGTAGCGCAGCATGTCGGAGACGCCGGGCGTGTCGTCGCGGCGCATGGAGCGCTCGTGCAGGCCGACGAACGCATACAGGCGTTCGAGCATCGCCGTGTCGCCTTCCTCGACCACGCGCACGTGCGGCCGGTACTTGACCCAGCTCTCGAACAACAGCGGATACAGCGTGTAATGCAGGATGTCGAGAAACTCGCGCATCCCGCTGCGGCCTTCGCGTTCTTCCTCGATCAGGTCTTCGGTATAGAAGCTCGGCAGCGGCGAGGACACGCCGTAAAGCCCGAAGAAGTTCGCGGTAATTCGCGGCGTCGGCGCGGGCTCGGGCGCGTCGTCGTCGAGATCGGCATGACGGCGCGGCAGATCGCGCTCGATCTGGTCGATATCGCTTTCGGGAAAGCCGAGCGCAAGACGCGGACGCACGCGCAGGCGTTCCGGATCGTCGCCCGCAAGACGCGCGCGGCGGCGCAGCAGGCGCACCGCCTGAAAATACGCAAAGCGTTCGCCTTGCTCAAATAGCGCGTCGTCTAGAGCAGAGCTTGTTGACCGAGCCGCGGCGTCCATCTGAATACCTCTCCGGAGAAAATGTCTTCCAGCTCGAATCGCGTATACGTGTTCATGCTTGCGTAGGCGCCGAGAAAACGGTCGAGCACGCTGCCGAACACATAGAGATCGCCCGCGCCCGCGAAGTGATCCATCTCGCATCGCACGCGGATCAGCTGACCGCGCAGCATGTTGCGCCCGAAGAGCCGCACTTCGGGCGTGACGCTCATCTCCTTCAGGCCCGCGATGCGTCTGCGGTTCGCCGCCTCGTGGCCTTGCTCCTGACGCTCAGAGAACACGTAGAGCGAGAGGAGGGCGCGCAGGTTGGCGGCATCCGCGAGCGAGAGGAAGTTGAGCGCGGCGTGACCGAGCAGCCGCCAACGCAACGCCTCGCCGACGGGCGGATTGACCACCGGTGTCATCGGCCGGATATTGCGGAACTTGAGGCGCTCGGGCGAACTGCTGGTTGGCTCGCTGAGATCGCCGTAACGCAGGCTTTCGGGCAGATAGCGGTTGGTGCAGGTCAGCTCGATGGAAAGCGTTTCGGTCTGCGGCGTGGCCTCGGGCGGATACGCCACCGAGAGATACAGCTCAGTCTCGTTGCCGACGGCGGCCGGGCGCAACGACGTGTGATAGACGAGATCGCCCGGCGCGCGCTGGTCTTCGCTCGCCGTCGCGGCGGATGCCGCGTGCCCGAGCACGCCGAATGGCCGGTACACGCGC
Source organism: Caballeronia sp. TF1N1 (assembly GCF_022878925.1). Lineage (NCBI taxonomy): Bacteria > Pseudomonadati > Pseudomonadota > Betaproteobacteria > Burkholderiales > Burkholderiaceae > Caballeronia > Caballeronia sp. TF1N1. The sequence goes on along the minus strand of NZ_CP084629.1, from coordinate 379,295 downwards.
TGCTGCGCCACGCCTTGCCGATACGACGTGACCTTGTCGACCGAATGAATCTGGTAATGCTGACGGTTCGCGCCTTCCGGGCTCACGCGATAGTCCATCTGCCGATGATCCAGCGTGATCGGATTGGCGTGATGCTCGAACAGATTGATGACGGGCGTCACGTTGAGCATGAAGGCGTCGGCGCTCAATTCGGTGAGCCATACGGGCAAACGTTTGAGGCACAGCGTGACCGAGAACGTCGTGCCGGTGGCGCCGCGCAGCTTGTCGATCCCGTTCAGGTCGAGGAACAGGAATTTCTCCGGCTGCACGAAGAACTCTTGCAGACTGCGATACCCCGGAAACGCGTGACTCGGATACGGCACGAGCTCGCTGTCGAAGCCCGACGGGACGAGCGAACGCGCGCCCAGTTCCGTCGATACCCCGCTAGCCGTCAGCCGCACCGACGTCACTTCGGTCATGAGCAGCATCAGGAGTTTGGAGGCATCGCTGTAGCCACCCGCCAGAAAGAGCCGCAGCGACTTCGTCTGCCAGCGCGCGAGATCGAGCCCGCGCAAGCTGAAGTCGAGATCGATGGAAGGCGTGCGTCCTTCGCCCGCTGAAAGCCGCGCGGCGAGCGTGAGCGGATGCACGTCCACGGCCTGGGTCGTGCGGAAACGGCAGGGCGTGCCGTCCACCGGCGCCGATGCCAGCTCCACGCCCGCCGCCACGCTCGCGGTTTCCGTGAGCGCGCCGCGCGGCTCGAACAGCACCATCGTCGTCGCGGGAACCGGACGCAGATAGTGCGGAAACAGCAGCGTGGAGAGTTCCTGGATGAACTCCGGGAACTCGTCGTCGAGCTTCTGGCGCGCAAGACCCGTGAGGAAGGCCACGCCTTCGAGCAGGCGTTCGACGTCCGGGTCGGTCGAGCGGCCTGCGAGCATCGGCGCGAGCGCCGGATTGGCCTCGGCAAACTCGACGGCAAGCGTCTTCAGCTTGGTGAGTTCGTTTTCGTAATAGCGATTGAGCATCGTCGGGATCGGTCGCGGGCCGTCAAGGCGTCAAAGCACGGTGACGCGGCCATCGGAATTCACGGTGGTGGACAGGCGCAGTGGAATCTCGCGATCGTTCACGGCGAGCGTGCCGTCGAGACTGAAGCGGATCGACATTACGTCGCTGCGGTCGCTCAAAAGATGCACTTTCGGGTTGAGCACGCGCGGTTCGTAACGCGACACCATGCGTTGAATCTCTTCCTCGATTTCGCCCGTCGATCCGCCTTCCAGCCCGCCCGCGATATTCGTGAAATCGGGCACGCCGAATTGCGGATCGAGCTGCACGCTGCCCTGTCTCGTATTGAGGATGCGCGACAGATGCTCCATCACGGATCTCACGAGCACCTCGGTGCTGGTCTCGTTGGTGCGCACCGCGCCCTGTTCCCAGCCGGATATGCGTTCCAGCAGCCTGCGCTCTCTCATCGACGGTCCCGATCGACGCAGCGGCGTAAGTCCGCCGCCGCGTCATGCGTGATTTGGAATGCGTCAGGCCTTCGGCGCGAGCCACGAGTCTTCGGCTTCGATGCCGTCCGGCTCGTAGGTCCACGTGATCTTTTCGTAGGTGAACGCGAGATCTTCCATGTGACCCATCTGTTTGTTGTTCGGGTCGAGGCAGTTCGGCGTCCAGGACTGCATGTGCGTGAGGATCGCGTTCTCGAGTTTGGCGGTGTAGTACTTCTCTTCCGTGCCCTTCGGCGAAATGCGATAGAACTCCAGCGTCACGGTCTTCATTTGCTCGCCGGAGGTGAGCGCCTGATAGAGCTTCGGGCTGGACTTGTCGATTTCCTTGGTCACCGACATCGCGCCATGCACGCGCTTGCCCGTGGGCAGACCCGTTTGCGGGCTCTTCGGGATCTCGATGGTGTGATCCACGGCCTGCACGAGGATCTTGCCTTCGTGGCCCTGAACCTTCGTGGAACCTTCGATCTTTCCTTGATTCTGACCTTCGAGGGTCAGGTAGCATGGCATCGGCATGGTGGCCTCCAGTTGCCGTTATGGTTTGTCCGCGTGTCGCTTCTTGACTTGATGCATCGACTCGATGCGCCCATTTACGTGTAGGTGTCGGAGCGCATGAACACAGTGTGAGCGCGGGCGGTTACCGCCTCGTTGCAGGTGACCGCCCGCGTGTTACGGATGAAACCTGGCCGAAGCGCCGCTTATGTTCGCGGCTGCCTCGAACCCGATGCGCGCATCAGGCAGTTTCCAGCTTGCCGACGAGCGACAGCGTGAACGACGCGCCCATGTACTTGAAGTGCGGACGCACCTTCATGTCGACCTTGTACCAGCCCGGTTCGCCTTCCACGTCGAGCACGTTGATTTCGGCCTGACGCAACGGGCGGCGGCTGCGCACGCCCGGACTCGGGTTGTCCATGTCGGCGACGTACTGGCGAATCCAGTTGTTGAGTTCCTTCTCCAGATCGCCGCGCTCCTTCCACGTGCCGATGTTCTCGCGTTGCATCACCTTGATGTAGTGCGCCATGCGGCTCATGACGAACATGTACGGCAATTGCGTGCTGAGCTTGTAATTGAGCTCGGCTTCCTTGCCTTCTTTCGACTGGCCGAAGAACTTCGGTTTCTGCGCCGAGTTGGCGGAGAAGAACGCGGCGTTGTCGCTGTCCTTGCGCATGGTGAGCGCCATGAAACCTTGCTCGGCCAGCTCGAACTCGCGTCGTTCGGAAATCAGGATTTCGGTCGGGATCTTGTTCTGGATCTCGCCCATGGATTCGAACGAATACACCGGCAAGTCCTGCACCGTGCCGCCGCCTTGCGGGCCGATCACGTTGGCGCACCAGCGGTAGTCCGCGAAGCTTTCGGTGAGACGCGTGGCAAACGCGAAGGCCGCGTTGCCCCACAGGAACTGGTCGTTACCGCTCGACACGTCTTCCTTGTAGTTGAATTTCTTCGAAGGCGCCGTTTCCGGGCCATACGGCACGCGCAAGAGGAAATGCGGCGCGGTCAGGCCGACGTAGCGCGCATCTTCGCTTTCGCGGAAGGCGTTCCACTTGACGTACTTCGGACCTTCGAAGATGGACGACAGATCTTTCAGGTTCGGCAACTGATCGAACGAGTCGATGCCGAAGAAATCCGCGCCGGCGGCGGCGACGAAAGGCGTGTGACCCATCGCGGCGACGCTTGCCGAATATTGCAGCAGCTTGACATCGGGCGCGCTTGCATTGAACTCGTAGTTAGCGATGATCGCGCCGAACGGCTGGCCGCCGAACTGGCCGTATTCGGCCGTATAGACGTTCTTGTACAGCCCTGACTTGGTGATCTCGGGCGCGTCCTGGAAGTCGTCGAGCAGCTTCTGCTTGCTCACGCTCATCAACTGAATCTTGATGTTCTCGCGGAAGTTGGTGCGGTCCACCAGAAACTTGAGCGAGCGCCACGACGATTCCAGCTTCTGGAAGTCATCGTGATGCAGGATGGCATCGACCTGCGCGCACAGCTTGCGGTCGAGGCTCGCGATCATGTCGTCGACGGTCGCGGCGGTGACACGCTCCACCGAACGCTGCGGTTCGAGCAGTTGCGCGACGAACGCCTGAATACCCTGGCGCGTGATCGAGTACGCTTCGTCGCCCGGCTTGATGCGGGCCGACTCCACCAGTTGATCGAGCAGCGAGACTTCACCCGCCGCGGCCTCTGCCGGCGCCGCTGCGCCGGATTGCTGTTGTTCGTCGCTCAATTCAATCTCCTTCATCTACGAAGTGCTGGTTCCGCGTTACTTGTCTTGTGCGCCGAGTTCGCCGAGCAGCCGCGCGCGCACGCCTTCGTCCTGGATCAGCTCTTGCAGACGCTTGCGGAAGTCGGGCAGATTGCCGATCGGGCTTTTCAGCGCCTTCAGGGCGTCGCGCAGTTCGAGCATCTGACGCAGCTCGGGAATGCGCTCCGCGAGCGCATCGGGCGTGAAGTCGTTGATCGAGTCGAACTTCAGGTCGAGCGAGAGCACGTCGTCGGGACCGGCTTTCTCGTCGAGCTTGTTCGGCACCGAGAGTTGCAGGCCGAGCTTTTGGCCTTTCAGCACTTCGTTGAAGTTGTCCTTGTCGACGTTGATCGGCTTCATGTCTTCGATCGGTACGTCGTCCTGACGCAACGTGAAGTCGCCGAGCACGAGCAACTTGAGCGGCAGTTCCACTTCTGCCTGCGCGTCTCCCGTGGCCGGGCGATAGACGATATTGACGCGTTCCTTCGGAGCAACCGAACCATCATTTGCCATTTCCATCTCCAGATTCACGGCGCCGCGCTGGCAGTGCGGACATCGATGAAAACGCGTCTCGCGCACCGTGCGACTGACGCGGGCCGCCGCCACTGCATACGCTCGGGCGGGCAGCCATCGCCTGAGCACGGGATAACTAACGAAATTGCGTGATACGGAATGCGGGGTGCGGCGCGGGGCGGATGTGAGCCGCTTCAGACTGTCGGATGCTCTGCCCGCGATTGAGCGAAAGGATCGGCGAGTCCGGATGGGAAACGGTCCTTGAGGCTTGAGTGCCTGTCCCGGAATTGAGTGCGAGCCATTATAAACAGACGTATCTCAAAAACCCAACGCATTTTTATCAGTTCATATGCTCTAAAGATCGTCCTCGACAAGCCGTATACGGCGGCCTCCGAAGACGCGGCTTCAGCGCTCGAAAACCCTTGTGCGACAAGGCTTTCGAGCGTATGTCCAGCGGCTGTCCAGGTGGCTCAGGCCTTCGGCGCGAGCCATGAATCTTCGGCTTCGATACCGTCCGGCTCGTAGGTCCAGGTAATCTTTTCGTAGGTGAACGCGAGGTCCTCCATGTGTCCGATCTGCCGGTTGTTCGGATCGAGGCAGTTCGGTGTCCATGACTTCATGTTGGTCAGGATCGCGTTCTCGAGCTTGGCGGTGTAGTACTTTTCCTCCGTGCCTTTCGGCGAGATGCGATAGAACTCGAGCGTGACGGTCTTCAACTGTTCGCCGGACGTCAACGCCTGATAAAGCTTCGGGCTCGACTTGTCGATCTCCTTGCTCACCGTCATCGCGCCATGCACGCGCTTGCCGGTGGGCAGTCCGGTCTGCGGGCTTTTCGGAATTTCGATGGTGTGATCCACGGCTTGCACGAGGATCTTGCCTTCGTGACCTTGCACCTTCGTGGCGCCTTCGATTTTTCCCTGGTTTTGACCTTCGACGGTCAGATAGCACGGCATCGGCATGATTCACCTCTTCTAGGTTGTTCGGGTTGGAGCGCCGTTCTCTTCAGGTCCGGCGCATGTTTGTAGTGTCGGCGGGCGCCGTTGCAGCCGTGTTGCGCCAAGGGCGCCGCATGTTTCATCCGTAACGAACGCGCAACTGCCTGGGTTCGCGAACGTTCGGTCGCCTGTTGCGCGATTTGTGCGCTGCGTTGTGCGTTGCTTTAGCCCGCATTACACTTGCGACCATTTCTAAGATAAATCTCAGGTCGTATCGGAATGCTTATCGCCGATGCGCTCGCTCAACCGGGGGCCACTGTGACCAATGACGTTCGTGCGGCCGCCGCCGCGCCGCACGGTCTGCCCGCTACCGGCGCGCGTCACTATGTGGCGGGCTTGCGGCGCGCCCTGTTTTTGGGCGTGGTTTACGGCGTCCTTTCGACACCGCTCGACACGCTCGGCACCGGTTCGGCGTTGGCGGCGGTGGTGTGGCCCGCCCCGGCGATGGCGGTGGCCTATCTCTGGCGTCGGCCGCTTGGCGAATGGCCGGCCGCGCTCGTCGCGATCTTCATCGCGATGGTCATCGTCGGTCAGTTCGACGTGTTCCCGCTTTGGGTCGATGCGTCCTTCGCGCTCGTCAACGTGCTCGGCGTGGGCGTGGGCGTCGGGCTTGCTTGGCGCTTTGTGAGCCGCCGCGCGCGTCTCGATACCACCGCGCGCTTCACACGCTTCCTGCTATTGCTGCCGTTTGGCACCGTTTTCGCGATGGCGCTCGCGGGTAGCGCGCTATCGCATGCGATCGGCGGTCGCGATCTCATCGATGTCTGGCGCACCATCATGGGCAGCAACGGTCTGGCGATGCTCGTCCTCGTGCCCGGTCTGCTCGCGTGGACTACGCCGCCCGATCCGGATGCGCGGCCGGTGCGCGCGTGGGTCGTCGTCGTGCCGGCGCTGTGCGGCGCGGCGCTGATGATCGAGGCGTTTCGCATCCAGCTTCCTGACGAGACCGAGCATTTGCTGCTGATTTTGCTGCTCGTCTGGGCGGCGGTCGCCGGGTCGATCCGCGCGGCGACGCTCGCGGCTTTCGTCATCGTGACGACGGGCGTGGCGCTCACGGTGACGGGCAATGGTTCGTACCATCAAAACGGCATCATCGGCGTGCGGCAGTTGCAGATCGACCTTGCCGTGCTGTGCACGCTGGTGTTTTACGTGGCGGTCGCGCTGCTCGAACGGCGTGGTTACGAGGCGCGTCTGCAACGCGTGCAGAAGCTCGAATCGCTCGGCCTTTTGGTGAGCGGCATTGCGCACGATTTCAACAATGTGCTGGGCGCCGTGCGCGGCCACGCCGAATACGCCGATGAACTTCTTCCCGCCGATGCCGATGCGCGCCGTCCGCTGCAACACGTGCTGGCGGCAGTCAGAAGCGGCACCGCGATGACCGAGCAGATGCTGCTCGCGGTCGGACGCGGCAGTCCGCGACGTAGCGAACCGGTGTCGATGCGCGTGGTCATCGACGAGGCGGTGGGTTTGGCGACGGCGGATCATCGCGGGCCGGTGACGATTGCCGTGGAATACGACGACGTTCGCCTGGGCGCCAGCGGCATCGATGCGTGGCCTGTCGCGGGCGACCATGCGCAGCTCGTGCGGGTGCTTTTGAACCTGTTGCGCAACGCGGCGCAGGCGGCGCGCAGCTGGGTGATCCTGCGCGTGTCGGCGGGCGTGCCGCGCGAGGAAATCGCGGATGTCGGGCGCGTGCCGGAGCGCACCGCGGTGATTCTGGAAGTGCACGACGATGGACCCGGGATTGCGCCGGATATCGCGTCGCGGATTTTCGACCCGTTCTTTTCGACCAAGCGCAAGCAGAGCGGGCATGGGTTGGGGTTGTCGATTGCGGCGGGAATCGTCGCGGATCACGACGGCGGGATTACGGTCGGAAACGGGCCGCTGGGTGGGGCGATGTTTCGGGTGTTGTTGCCGGCGAAGCGCGTGAAGGGTGTGGCGACGGTATCGCCCGGTGGCCTGAGCGACGGGGGAATGCGTGAGGCTAGTGGTGCGGATGCGGCTTATGTGACGCCGCCGCGGTCGACTATCGGAACCGATGCGTTGCCGTCGGATGGAGAAAAGGCTAACGCGGATCATTTGGCGACAGCGCCGAGCATTGCGTCCATGTCGCGAGCGATGGATGCGGCTCACGCGCCGGGCACGCCCTGCACCGAGTCCAACGCTCCCATCGGCCAAGGCGAACCCGTCCTCCTTGTCGAAGACGACGACACCCTCCGCGCGCTCCTCGAAGACTGGCTCGCCGAATCCGGCTTCGAGCCTGCGAGCTACGCGTCGCCCGCCACCGCGCTCAATGCGTTGCAAGCCGATCCGCACGGCTTCGCGTTCCTCGTCAGCGACATCGAAATGGATGACCTGCGCGGCGACGAACTCATCGTCGCCGCGCGCGAACGCAGTCCCGCGCTGCCCGCGCTCTTGATCAGCGGGGCGCGGCAGGGCGCGCATATCGCCGCGGGCGTGAGCGTGCCGTTCCTCGCCAAACCGTTTGGCCGCGCCGATTTTTCGCGCGCGGTGCAGGCGCTTTATCACTCACACGAAGCCACGCGCTAACGCCATGCCGAGTTCACCCCGCATATTGATCGTCGACGATGACCATTCCTTGCGTGTTCTGCTCGTCGAATATCTCGCCGGACACGGCATGACGACCGAAGGCGCGGCATCCGCCGCCGAAGCGCGCGAATGCCTCGCCGCCGATACCTTCGATCTCGTGTTGCTCGACCTCGGCCTGCCCGACGGCGACGGCCTCGAACTCGCGCGCGAATGGCGCGCGGGCGGCGAGGGCGGCGCCATGCCGATCATCTGCCTCACGGGCCGCACCGAGGAAGCCGACCGCGTGATGGGCCTCGAACTCGGCGCGGACGATTACGTCACCAAGCCGTTTTCGCCGCGCGAAGTGCTCGCCCGCGTGCGCGCCGTGCTGCGGCGCACGGGCGCGGGCGCGGCGCAGGGCGCGCCGATCACGCGCGGAAAGCTGCCGCGCGCGTATCGCTTCGGCGGCTGGACGCTGAATCTGAACACGCGCCGCCTCAAGTCGCAGGACGACGAGACCGTTACCCTCACCAACGCCGAGTTCAATTTGCTGGTCGTGCTGCTCGGCGCGCCTAATCGCGTGGTGTCGCGCGAACACATGATCGAGCGCACCCGCGCGTTCGACGATGTCTATGACCGCGCCATCGACGTCCAGATTTTGCGGCTGCGTCGCAAGATCGAGGAAGATGCGCGCGCGCCCAAGCTGCTGTGCACGGAACGCGGCGCGGGCTACTACCTGAATGCGGAAATCGAGGAAGTGTGGTGATCGACCTTTGCGTGTTTCCCGATTTATCCTCGACGAATAAGCCATGAGTCCTCCTTTCGATACGCTCGGTTCCGCGCCCATTACGCCGGACAACCCCGCTGGCGACGATGTCCGCGACGATCCCGACTTCGATCGCCTGCAGACCGAGATCGACAAACTCAACAGCCCGAGCGCGGCGGCCGGCACGGACTGGGACGTGGTGCAGCGCGCTGCCACCGTGCTGCTCGCCGAACGCGGCAAGGACTTGCTCGTCGCGTGTTATCTCGCGGGCGCGCTCATGCGCCGTTCCGGCCTCGAAGGCCTTGCGAGCGGCTTGACGGTCATCGACGATCTGCTCGCGAATTACTGGGAAACGCTGCATCCGGGTCTCTCGCGCTTGCGGGCGCGGCGCAACGCGTTGTCTTGGATTTTCGAGCGGGCGGTTCAGTTCGTCGTGGACAAGGTGGACCGCGATACGCAGCAGGAGCGCGCATTGATCGATGCGTTGCAGACGCGCCTCGAAGCCATCGATACGCGTCTTGCCGAGAAAGACCCGGACGCGCCGAGCGTGCGGCCGTTGCTCAATCAGATTCGCACGTTGCCGGTTCGGGAAGTTGTGCCCGAGCCCGTGCCTGCTGTAGACGCGCCTGTCGCGTCGGCGGAGACACGACCAGCACAAATCTCGCGTCCTTCTGCGCCGGCCGCTGCCGCATCGCTTGCCGTCGCACCGCTTTCGAACGCGGCCATTGTGTCCGATGCCGATGCCGACCGCGCCTTCGAGCAGATCGCCGAACGGCTGGTGACGCTGGCGGGCTTCCGGCGTGGCAATCGGGCGAGCGATGCGCAGGCGTATCGGCTGAATCGGCTTGCGGCGTGGGGCGCGATTGAAACCGCGCCGCTTGCCGAGCGTGGCCAGACGCGCATTCCGGGGCCGATCGCGGAACTGGCGATTGCATTGGACCGCCTGCAATCCGGCGATGCGCCCGAGGACACGCTCACGTTCGCAGAGGCGAACTTGCCGGCGTTTCCGTTCTGGATGGATTTGAATCGCGCGAGCGCACAGGCGCTTGCGAATCTTGGCGAGCCGTTCGCGGACGCGCTCGCCGAAGTGAACGCGGCGACGCTGCAACTGTTGCGCCGCGCCCCTGAGTTGCCGAATCTGACTTTCGCGGATGGCAAGCCTTTCGCGGATGGCGCGACGCTCGAATGGATCACGAGCCTGCAACGCAATGCGGCGACGGGTTCGGGCGGCGGCGCGGCGCCGGATGCGCTCGCGGTGGCGCTCGGCACGGCGCGCTCGCTCGCCGCGGCGGGCGATCTCGAAGCGGCGGCAGTGGCGCTCCAGGGCGCGACGTTGGGCACGAATCCGGAACAACGCCTGCGCGCGACCATCCACTTGAGCGAATTGATGCTGGCGCATCGGCCGAACGCGCCGCTGCGGCCGTTCGCGCAGATGATCGTCGGCGAAGTGGATCGGCATGAGCTCGACCGCTGGACGCCGCAACTCGCGCTGGAGGCGTTGAGCGCGGCGCACGCGCTGTATCAGCAAAACGATGCGCATGCCGAAGCGATTGCACTGGTCGCGCGCATTGCGAAGATCGATGCGGCTGCGGCGGTGAAGTTGGCGTTGGGGGGCGCGTAGGGGAAGGCGGTCGCGCGCGACGCGTGACGACGGCCGCCTGACAATGCCTCGTTCGCTTGCTCAACGCGCGCCACCCACGGTTCCGGTAGCCCGCCTATTCAAGCCATCGTCCAGTGAGGCAAATCCAGAGAACATAGGTTGGAAACTTGGGCGCAGGCCGCCGTTCGAAGCTGCTGTGATACTGCTTGTGCCAGTTGGTTGTGCTCGCAGGAGAGCTGCTGCACTGTCAGCACCCGTTCCGCGACAGGCGAACGTGCTTTAGGATCGGCGTTAGCCATATTCAGGCCTTCAAGTGAACTGGTCAACGGGCCGCGAGTGCTAACTCCCAGCCCGCGCTCCATTTACCGCTGTGGTCCCTACCCCTTTTTACTGTCTTTACGCGCTTTACGCGCGAGCTGCTTCTCACTCTCGGCCACGCGCGTCATTGCGCCCGCCTGATTCTTGAAGATCAACGCATCGAGCACGTCGCGCACGAGTTGCTGATCCTGCTCGGCATGCGCGCAATGGTTTCGAACTGACAACGCGACATCATCGGGGCCGCGCTCCCCTTCATCAGAAATTCGCGCATCTAAATTAACGCCGAGCCCGATAGCGAAGCATGGCACTTCATGGCGATACCGCCGCTTCGCTCTTAGCGACGAAGAATGCCGAAGCGGACAAGGACGCGCATTAAAAATATTCAGAAAATACTGGCATTGAAAAAATCAGCGGACGGCCTGAAGTCTATGCGGCAGTAAGAACTTAGTTTCCATTAATTAGTCGAGGAATTTATTGTGAAAAAGCACGCTTATGTTGCGCATAGGCCGTTATCAAATGAAAAGGGTAAGGGCACGACGCATCACGTGGTAATCGTTGACCGAAAAGAGGTAAAGGAAACTAAAACGCAGAAAGAGGCAGCGGATTGGGCACTGTCAATGAACTACTCAGTACACGTTGCACGAGAGCGGCATTTGCAGGATCAGGATAAGCCCGCGCATTGGCGGCAGTATCCTTGAGAAGATGTAGCAGAGCGGAAATAGCTAGATAAGGCGGCACGGAAGTTTACTCCGTGCCGCTTGAATGGCGAGAGCGCGAGATGATGCGCGACTAAGAAAGGGAAGAACGAAGAACCAGCGTCGTTGCCGGTGTCATAGTGTATTCGGCAATAAAGAATAGCCGGCCCGTTGCCTCATCCCAAGCCCCGCCCAGCTACCAAACAGCGAACTCAAGACCCCGCCCCCGACAACCCCGGCACTGTCGGCAAAACCGGCAACGGCGGCACGTCCGGCGCCGTCATCGGTCCTGACTGAATCGGTGCAAACGAAGGCGCCGCCGCCGTCACCAACGGGCCGCGCGCTTCCAGCAGACTATCGAAACGCGCCTGCAGCGTCTGCGTTCCCGCCGGAGAAGCCGGCGCATTCCAGCACATCCCGATCTGCTGCGGCAACGACACGCGTAGCGGCTGCGGCGTCGTCCCGCCACCATTACCCGCCAGCTTGATTAGCAACAACTGCTGCGTCTGCGCCGCAAGCGTATCGATCGCTTGCTGGCGCAGCTGCGTCTCTTTCTGCTGCGCGTCCTGCAATTGCGCCAGCTGCGTCGCGCCATCGATGATCGCGTCCTCGCCACGGAACTCGTAACGCACCGTGATCTGGTCGATGCCGCGCTGCGCGAGCGCCGCCGCCGACGACGGAAAATCCTGCGGCGTGAACAATCGGTGCCCATCGCGGAAGTCGCGCAGGAAACTGACCACGCCCGCATCGCCGCGATAACGCTTGGAGAGCGTCAGGCCATCGAAACGAATCAGCAAACTCACCTCGCCACACTGGCCGAGTGTCCAGTTGAAAGTGTCGCTCACCGGGAAGTTGAAGTTGGTCAACGTGCGCGCGCCCGCCGCACACTGCACCGTCAGCACGGTCGCGAATGGCCGCATGCGCGCTGAAGGATTCACGTCGATAGGCTGAGCCGTGATCGTCAACGGATACGCCTTCGCCTGCGCCGCCGCAATCTGCTGCTTCACACTCGCAATGGCCTGCTCCGCATTGGCCTGCTGCTGCTTCGCCTGCTCTTGCGCCGCCTGCGCCTGCGCTGCGTCGGCTTCGGCGCGGGACTTGGCGCGCTGTGCTTCCATCAGCTGCGCGGTGCGCTTGCCGACCGCCGAATTCAGCGTCGGCAGGAACGCGGCGGTGAAGGGCACGCTGTAATCGGCCGTCTGCACTTCAGAAATCGCGCTCGCCGAATGCGTCAGGAACGGCTTGGCCGGCCCATCGACAAAACTCCACACCGAACCCTGCGGACCGTACAACTGATCGACGACCTGCGTCATGCTGGTCGCCGCCTGCAACGGCCAATACACCTTGCTGTCCCAATCCGATTGCAACGCGCACGAAGTCTCTTCTTCCGTATAAGCCAGCACGAAATGCAGCGGACCGCCGATCAGATGCCAGATGGCCTGATCAGCCGCGCCGTTGGAATCGACTTCGTCACGCAGGCGCAAGAGGGCGCGCGCGGCATCGTGTACAGGCGATGTCTTCACCGCCGGATCGACGCCAAAGCCATGAAACGCAGCCGATACGCCATATGCCTTCGCGGTGCCATCGGTGACGGTGGCCGCGATCTGATCGATGTCCTGAAAATAGTCGCGCATGGCGGATGCCGCGCGCGCATTGACGCGCACCGCCGCCGCGCCCGCCAGCGGACTGCTCGCGATGCTGTCGCGGATCGCCTGGCCGCCGAACGAGTTGATGCTTTGCACGATGCCACCCGCACGGCTCGCGATCAGCGCGCCGGTGGCATCGCGCCGCAGGCGGCCCATGCGTCGAGCGGTCTGCAGCCAGTCGGGCAACTGGGCGTCGGCCACGCCTTCGAACTCGTCGTTGACGCGATCGAGCGCGCGCAGATAAGGGCTCGCGTTCTGCGTGATGGTCGCGAGCCGTCCGCGCCAGGCATCGCGGCCCGGTAGCAAGCGTTCGCCCTGCGGCACGGTCTGCACGAAGCTCTGCCACGCCTGAAAGCGCTCGATCTGATAGTCGTGGTCGAAGAACGCCTGTTGCTGCACGAGTTGCGCATCGTCGACGACCGCCTGATGAATCTCCTTCAGATAGCCGTCGATATCCACCCGTCCCGCGCGCGTGTACGCGGCCGGCACCTTGATCTCCGCGAGCCGGTTCGCTTCGGCGAGTTGCGCGTCGGTGCGCGCGGCTTCCACGGCCTTCGAATCGGGCGCCGTTGCACGGCTCGACGCCGCCGTGATGCGCCCGCCCGCGACATTGCCCGCAACCGGAGCATCCACGTTTGCCAGACGCAGGGATTGCGCGCGCGCCGAGTTCGCGTCGAGCCAGAAGTCGGCGAGCGAGACATCGTGCAGATGCGGGTCGATCGGCGCAAGCTGCGTGAGCCAGTGCATGCGGTTCTGGTACAGCGCCTGGGCAAGCGTCGCCTGCTGTTGCGCCACGCGCGTCACGATGTCGCGCGCATTCGTCGCCGACCACGCGATATAGGAAATGCGCAAGTCGTTGATCTGGTCGAAGAGTTGCGACGACCACGGCGCCATGTCGCTATAAAGCGGCTGAGGCATCGCGGCAAGTTCCGGACGATCCGCGCCCGCCACTTTCGCGCGCAGCAGATTCGTCACGCGCACTTCGTTGAGGATGCTAAGCGGCAGCGTGCCGTCGGTATCGTTGACGAGATCGCGCCGCAAATCCAGATCGAAATCGCGTTCGACGGCTGGTCGGATGTACTGCAGATATTGCTGCGTGTATTGCTGGCGCAGCCGTTCCTGCAAGCGGTCGATATGGCCGGAGATCATCCAGCGCGAACGCCAGTTGCGGTTGCGGCGATCGATCTCGCGCAGCGCGGTGTTGCTGCGCGTGAGGGTAGCGGCGTCATCGACGAGCAAGCCGTCGAAGCGCTGATGAAATGGATAGCTGCGCTCGATCTGCGTCAGCGTGTTGACGTTGCGGATGAACGACATCGTGATCAGCAAGCCGAACGCAACGGCCAACATCACCCACGCGAGCATGCCTAGATGCTGTGTCGCGGCGAACCAGCGATTGACGAGCGCGGCAGGTTTGCCGACGTTGCGGTCTTGCGGCAGGATGCGACCGAAGAGGTCGTGCAGGAACACGCCGGTCGTCGAGGGTTCGTGCGGCGGCATCGGGCGCAGCGTCTCCGGCAGCACCGCCGAGCGCGCGCCGCCGGCCTGCAGGCCGCTCGAAAAGAACAGTCCGCGCAAGAACGGCGATTCCAGATACGGGCTGTTACCAAGGCACGCCTTCACGAAGAGTTCGGTGCCCGCGCGCAGGCGGTCGAGTTCGTTCGGAAACAGCAGCAGTTCCACCGCCGATTGCGGATGCCGCGCAACCAGCGCAACCCGCATCGCGCGTAGTCGTTCGACGATGGCATCGAAGGCCAGTGAGAGGAAGCGCTCGGTCGGCGGATCGTCGGCGGTGGCGGGCGCGAGATGACCCATCGCCTGATTCAACGCGGTCTCGGGCAAGAGCGTGCTCCAGCTTTCGAAGCCATAGAGCTGATCGCACTTGGTGACGAGCACGTACACCGGAAAGCGCCGCCCGAAAAGGCGGATCAACTGTTCTATGCGCGCACGGATCACGCGCGCTTCCTGATCGATCGCCTCGCGGTCCGGCGTGACGAGCCGGTCGGCGGAGATGGCGAGCACGAGTCCGTTGATGCCTTCGCGTCCGCGATAGCGCGACAGCAGGTCCAGCACCAGATTCCACTCGCGGCGGTCGGCGTCTTCGTTGTCGGCATCGACATAACGGCCCGCGCAGTCGAGCACGATGGAGCGGTCGAAGTACCACCAGTCGCAATTTTCGGTTTGCGGGACCGGCGCGCCTTGTTGCGTGTGATCCTGCAGCGAAGTGGACAGCCGCGAGCGCGCAAGCGCCGTGGTCTTGCCCGCGCCCGGTCTGCCGATCACCATGTACCAGGGCAGCACGTAGAGCGGATTGCCGAGACGCTTCAGGCTCGAACCGCGCAGAAGCGCCGCGGCATCGCGGAACTTGCGGCGCAAGGCGCCCGTGCGCGACCCGCGCTGCGCGGCTTCCTGTTCGGCACGCCGCTGCCGCGCGATGATGCTGCGGGAACGATACGCAAGCGTCAGGCGCCGCAGGAAGATCAACATGAAGAACATGCCGAGCGCGCCGAAGAAAATCGCGGCGGACGCCCACAACGGCCATTCGAGATACAGCGTCAGCCCCCAGCTGACGAGCGCCAGCACGACGAGCGCAAGGAGCCACAGCAGAACGGTGCGCAGGACTTTCATTGGATGAGCGGAAGAAGAGCGTTCACCATCTGCACGATGATCAGGTGATAGGTGCCGTAGAGCACGGCGAGCACGACCACGGGCAAGCCGAAGCCGATGAGCGTCTGCCGGCGAAGCCGCCAGCGCACCCGGCGCGCCGCCGGTTCGACGCCGGTTTGCGCCGCGCGCGCCGATTCTTCGCTGACATACGCTTGCGGAAAGAGCACCGCGCCGGTGGCGGCCGGAACGCCGCCTTCGTCGAGCACTTTCTGAAGCGTGACGCGGCGGCGTTCGTCGAGCTGACGCGAGCTGCGCTCTTGCGCATAGCGACCCTTGAAGCCGAGCGCGAGACACAGCGCAAAGACTTCGCGCACATCGGCCTGATCGTCGCGCAGATCGTCGAGACGTGCGTAGAACGAGACGCCGGCGGTCGTCGTGTTGAAGTGGCGGCGCTGCATCAGATGGCGCTGCCAGTGCGGCGCGCCAGCCCATTCGGATGAGATCAGCACTTCGTCGGCCCAGGCGAGCACGGCGAAAAGCGCGTTGTCGAAATCCGATGGCACGAAATTGTGGATGCGCGCGTCGTGCCGCGCCTGGTCGATGGCTTCGTCGATCGCTTCGGCGAGTGCGCGTGCGCGCGCGGCGTCCTCGGCGGGCGTGCCGCTCGATGCGTTCGATACACTCGCCCGTGGCGCGAGCGAAGGAAGCGGCGCGGGCGCCGGCGGGGCATCGGCGATGGCGATGGCGACGGCGTTGGCGTTAGCGTTTGCGCTTGCGCTTGCATTGCCATTGGCGGCCATCTCGCCGATAGGCTGCGGCGCAAACGGCGAACCGCCAGCGGAAGCGGGCTGCGATGCAACCGGACGCGGCGCGGCGGGCAAGGGCCTTGGAACGGCAGGCGCCGCCGTCGACGGCCGCAAGAAGGCCGGGGCGGCGGCCGTATCGATCGTCTGCCGCACCAGCGCGATGACGGGGATCAAAGTGTCGGTCAGATGCACGTCATCTCCGCAGGATCACGATCTCGGCGCGCAGATCGGCGGGGGCATCGAGCCAGTGAAGAGCGATATCGCCTTCGCGCTCGACGAGTTCCCACTGCTCGCTCACCTGTTCGATACGGAAGTAGAACGAATGCGCGCGACGCGGCAAACCCTGCGGCGCGTGCGGCATATGAATCAGTTCGAGGCCGGGCAGGGCGTGGCGCACGAGCGTCGGAATTTCGCCGAGCGCGGACAAACGCGCGCCGTTGACGATGCCATCCACCACCCATTGCGGATCTTCCTGCGTCCGCACGACGAGATAAAAGCGGTTGCGGTTGCCGAACACGCTGCGCGGCACTTGTCCGTGATAGACGCCGTCGCGTGGCTCCAGCACGACCAGAAACTCCGGCCCGACCGTGATCTCGTTGAGCAGATGCCCGATGGTCACGCGCGCGCGCCCGAAGCAGCCGTCGAGGTCGAGGTGATCGTAAGCGGGCAGACCGGCGCCGCCGTCCATCTCGCCGAGCATGGTGAAGCGCTCCGAGAACGAGCTCAGTTCGCCGACGAGTTGCCGCAACACGCCATATGCGAGCCACGGATGCACCTGTTCGCTCTCGATCAGATGGAACAGGCTCGGCGAAAAGCGATTGAGCGATCGCAACGCGAGCAGGAACAGCATGTACGACGCGTCGAACTCGGCCTTCTGCATCTCGCGCGGATTCTTGTACTCCTGCAACTGGCGGGCGCGTCCTGCAAGCTCGTCGCGGATCTCGCGCAGCATCGTGCGCAGCGCATCGGAACCGGCGAGCGCGTAACTCGGCGGGATGAAGCGGTCGGCGAGCACGACGGTGTCGCCATCGCGCACCAGCCGCGCGATGGGAATCAGCTCGTACTGATCCAGATGATCCAGCTCCGATTCGAAGAACACCTTCAGCACATAGCGCAGCGTTTGCAGCGGCGCGTCGGGGCCTTCGGAATAAAGGTCGGGCGTCTCGGGAACGGACATCACCGTGGCGAAGCGTGTGGCGACGTTCGCGGCGTCGGCGAGCGTGCTGACTTCGGTGACGTTCTTTTCCTGCTCGCTCGCGCGGCGCACGCCGAGATAGACGTTGAGCGGACGGTCGCCCTGCACCCAGCTTGCCTCGAAGGTGCGCGGCGCGATCACCGCGTTCTCGGGATACTCGACATAGTGATGATCGCGGAACAGAAGACGCGCGCGCTGCACGTCGATGGTGCGATTCGCGATGGCGCTTCTCGACAGTTCGAGCGCGCCGACGCCCCAGAAATGCGGCACGCCGGCTTCGTAAAGCGGCGTCTGCGTGAAACGGCTGTGCTGATCCGCGAGCTGAAAATGCTGCGGCTGCAGAAACATTCCCTGATGCCAGTAGACGGCTTGCTTGTCTTCCACGTCGGGCTCGTCAGTTGGGGAGTTTGATGGTGGCGGTATCGGCTGCGCCGTTCGATGGCGTGAGCGGCACTTCCTTGCCGCCGCCGTCGAGCGGCACGATCTGCTGCTTCGCCTGTGCGCGTTTTTGCGCGGCGACGATCTGCGGCGGTTCCGGATTCAGACGCGCGGCGTCGCTGATCGCATCGCGTCCAAGCGACAGGCGCAACGCAAGCGTTTGCGGTTGCGCCGCATAATCGTGGCCGACGAACGCCTGATTCGATATGGCGAGCGGAATCTCGAAGAGACGCGCGCTGGACGCCGGGTCCATCGTGTAGAAGCCCGCGATCAGCCCGACCATCTTCGCTTTCGCGGCGCGATCGATCGAGAGGATCGTGTGACCGCCCGGCTGCACGACGTAGCGCGTGAGCTGAAGGATCGCGGGATTCGGCGCCGCTTCGCCGAGCGTCGAGGCGAGCGTGCCGGCATCGGCCGACAGTTTGCGAAACGAATCGGCGTCGGCGGTCTGCACCACGCCGAGCAGGAGCGTATGCGGCTCGTTGTTGTATTCGTTGAGTAGATCGTCGGCGTCGAGCTGCACGAGGATGGCGTCGCCCGCCGCGCTCCAGTCGACGGCCGCGACGGCCTGCTTCGCGCTCGTGCCGCTGAACATGGAGCAGCCCGCGAGTACCAAGCCGAAGGCGAGCGCGCAGACGGTGAGTACGCGTTGCGCCGCGCGTCGCAACGTGGGGGCGACGCGAATCGTCTGCTCTGCTACGCTTGCGGCAAATTCGGCTTGCCTGAGAGTCGGTCTACTCATGTCCCTCGATCTTTCCCGTCGTAATCGTAGTCGTAGTCATGGTCTGGCCAAGCGATCCTTGCCGCCGAAGCCGGGCTTGCGCCGTCTTGCCGTCGCGAGCGCATGCTTGATGACTTTCGCGATGCTTTCGGCCACCGCGCCCGGATGCAGGGCCGCCGATATGGCTAACACGGTTAACGGCAGCGACACCGCTCAACCTGAGGTGCAATCGACCGAAGTTGCGCACACGGGCCTGCCCGTCACCGTGCCGGTCGTTTCCGTCAGCACGCTCACCACGACCACGCTCGCCAGTCAGCACGAGTGCCGCCCGACGCTCACCACCGTGCGCGAGTTCGAGGTGGCGCAGGCGAATGCGCGCCCGTGGTTCGTGCGGCATATTGAAGGTCTGACTGGCGCTCCGCTCGGGGCGGCGGGCGCGGCGTGGCTCGCGGCGCATTTTCTGGCGGAGCGCATTTGGATTTTGCCGGCCGCGCTCGCGGGCGGCGCCGTGGGCTGGGTGGTCGGACCGTTCGGCATCCTGCTGGGTGCGGGCGGCGGCGTGCTTGGGCACGCGCTGACGCACAAGATATCGGTGACGGTCGCCGGCGGCGTGGCGGGCGGCCTGATCGGCATGGCGCTCTGGCATTTCCTGATTCCCCCGCCGAAGCCGGCCACGCCGGATTCGCCCGTCGACGTGCCGGTGGAGCACTTCGTGACGAACGACCAATGCGGCGATGTCCAGCACGCCCGCTTTCGCGGCGGCGATCTCTACAAGGTTGATTTCATGCTCGACGGCAAGCCGATGTCCGCCGATCTGCCATACGACCCGGGCAACACGCTCGCGGTGTATCCCGATGGCCAGCCGGTCGTGCGCAACTTGCCGATTCCTTGATTCCCTGATTCCGTGACCGGATGCCAGTACTCCCTAAAGACGATTTGGCGGATCGGGCAAGAGGAATTGTCTTAAAAAAGCGAACCGAGTGTAACACGCGTTTCGCTTGATTTTTGGCGGAGATCGGCGTGACGTTGCGGCGTTGCAGCCTTGATGGGCGTGTAACGGAGCCATGTTTCAGATGAAACCCCCGTGCTTCCTTTTGCTAACGCTCGTGTAACTCTGCTGGCGCAAAGTGCGCTTCATGGAGTCATTCGAGAAGCATGAGCGGGGAACATCATGAAAAAGCGTCTGGGATGGGTGGCGGGTGTGGTGCTGGCGGCGTTGCTAATAGCGGGCTTCGCGACGGTCGGCAATGACGATTTACCGTCGGCGGGGTTCTGCGTGGTGTCGTCGGATGGAGAGGTGTTGCAGGCGCTGGATTCCATGCGCGCGGTGAAACCAGGGGATTCCGCAAGTTGAGTGGATCGCGGCGCAACGCAAAGTCCGCCGTGTTGCTGGTTCCGTCCGTGATTGCGCGCACGGAGTTCAATGCCGTCGTGAAATCCGCTCATCTCGATGCCGCGCGGATCGTGGTTTCGGAACCGATATCCGTGGTGTGGGATCGACGGCTGTTCGCGGTCGGCGATCAAAGCACGTCGCTTTGCGATTGAAGCGGGCCTTCGTCGAAAGGCCCGCTCATCTGCTTCAAATGCTCAACCCGCCACCGGCAACGCACTCAACTTGGCGATCGTATCCGCGCAAGCATGCGCCGCTTCCGCGCCCTTCACGAGAAAGTGCTCCTTGAAGAAGCCGACATGCTCTTCGCCATGATGAAAATGATGCGGCGTAAGCACGGCCGAAAACACCGGCGTGCCGGTTTCGAGTTGCACCTGCATCAAGCCGTTGATGACAGCCGTCGCGACGAACTCGTGCCGATAAATTCCGCCATCGACCACCAGTCCCGCCGCGACAATGCCCGCGTATTGGCCGCTTAGTGCAAGACGTTTGGCGTGCAGCGGAATCTCGAATGCGCCAGCGACTTCGTAGAGATCGATATCGTCCGCTGTGTAACCGCGCTTTTGCATGGCTTCGATGAACGAGGTCTTGCATTGATCGACGATATCGCGATGCCAGCAAGCCTGCACGAAAGCGACGCGCGCACGAGTGGAGCCTGCAGCCGATACTGCCTGGGTTTCGTTTGAATTCGAAAAGTTCATGGACATCAGCCTGTTTGGTGTGAACAGGGCGAAGGACGGCCAATGGCCTTCGCACGCGACAAAATAAGCGCGAACGAAGCGTGACGAAGCACACTGACTGTCCTGTTCTCTTTCATCCGGACTATACCGTCGGCCCCGGAATCAAACCGGGTCTGCTGACCTCTCCGACCGTGAAAGCCGGAGAGCGCTCGCGGGCTACGTCTCTTCCGTGGAAACATCGGGAAACGATTACCGCCGGTGGGGAATCTCACCCCGCCCCGAGAACTCGCTCATCGCAACCGTGCGATGAACAGGCTGGAAGTTACCATGAAACGTGGCTTTTTGTGCGGTGCGTTTCGCACATTCAAATCACGAAAAGCGATAAGCGGTAGCAGCCCGTTCACGCCAACGCCACCACCGCGATCTCCACCAGCAACTCGGGCGTTGCCAATTGCGCTTGCACCGTCGCGCGGGTCGGCGCATGCCCTTGCGGCACCCACGCATCCCACACTTCGTTCATGCCGCTGAAATCGCGGGAGATATCCGCAAGCCACACTTGTGCCGACACGAGACGCGTCTTGTCGATGCCCGCTTTCTCCAGAAAGCCGTCGATCTTTTCGAGCACCTTGGCGGTTTGCAGTTTGATATCCGGCGAATGATCGGCGGAAGTCTGGCCGCCGATAAACACGAGACCCGCTGCCTTGACGATGCGGCTCATCCGCTGATTGGTGTCGATGCGAACGATATCGCCCATGATGTTTTTCCTTGAACGTTGAGATTGAAACGAAGTCGCCGCGCGAAAACGCGCGGCATTCAATGCGCGACGAGACGCGCGGTATTCGCATCCGAAGAAGCGGCCGCGCGCCCGAAGCGATCGATGGCGAATGCATCGAGTGAAATGGACGGCGCGCCATCGAGCATGAGTTCGGAGACGAGCTTGCCGCAGCCCGGTCCGAGCTGAAAACCGCTGCCGCAATAGCCGAACGAGTAATAGAGATTCGATGCCTTGCGGCTTGCCGAGATCACTGGAAGCTCATCCTCGGTGAATGCCTCGACACCGGCCCACGCGCGATTGACGCCCAGATGGCGCAGATGCGGGAACAGATCGGTGACGGTTTTAGCGCTGCGCACGAGGCGCACGAAATCCACTTCGCCATGACGCGCAAGCAGGTCCGCAATGCCGATCAGCTTGCCGCCAATCACCACCGTGCCGTTATCGAACTGCTTGAAGGACAGCGGCCGTCCCGTTGCGCCGAGTGTCGCGCGACAGAAGGGCGCGACGCGATGCGTGACCATCAGCATCAGACCTTCGGGATGCACCGGCACCGGCTCGCCCACCTGTTTCGCGAGTTCGCCGGACCACGCGCCCGCCGTGACGAGCAGCTTTTCCGCGCTGAACGTGCCGTGCGGCGTGTAGGCGAACCAGCGCGCGCCGCGTTGCTCGATACGACGCACCGGCGTGCCTTCCAGAAAGCGCGCGCCGAGTTTTTGCGCGGCGAGCCGGAAGGCCGTGGTCGTGCGATACGGCAGCGCGAAGCCATCGCGCTCGACCCAGATGCCGCCCGTGACATGCCGAGCCAGCGCGGGTTCGAGTTCGAGCACGGCCTCTCGGTCTATCACTTTCTCGTGCGTGAAGCCATGCGATTCGAGCAGGGCGACGCGCTCGCGGCATGCTTCGAGTTCATCGTCCGTCTCGGCTATCTTGAGCTGGCCCGATGGCACGAAGCCGCCATCCTCGCCAATCAGATCGCGCATGCCATGCCAGATTTCACGCGACATCAGCGCGAGCGGAATCTCGGGCAGCGCGCGTCCGAGCGTGCGTACGCCGCCCGCATTCACGCCGGACGAATGACGCGCGACGTAATCGGCTTCGAGCACGATCACCTTCGCGCCGCGCCGCGCCATGTGGAACGCGCTGCTCGTGCCGTGCAGTCCGCCGCCAACCACGAGCACATCGGCTTCCTGAACGTCGGTTGCGTCATTCACCGGCGAGTTCTCCGAGCGTGAGCGGCTTGATCGGCGGACGAATGCGGTAGTAGCCGACTTCGGCGGGCGAGACACGCCGCGCATCCGCGATGACTTCGGTCACCGTGAGACCGCACATGCGGCCCTGACACGGACCCATGCCGCAACGTCCGAACGACTTCGCCTGATTCGGTCCGACGCAACCCATCTCGACGAATTTGCGCAATTCGCCCGCCGTGACTTCCTCGCAGCGGCACACGATAGTCTCGTTGCGCGGAATGCGGTTGATATCGCGCGGACGATAAAGGCTGTCGAGAAATGGCCGGATGCGCAGCACGCCCGCCAGCGCGCGGCGCTGCCCGGCCGCTTCGGCGTCGCGCGTGGCGGCGTTCAGCGCGCCGAGTTGCGCCGCGACCGCGAGGCCCGCGAGCGAGCCCTGCAAGGCCGCCGCCTGCGCGCCGCCGATACCCGCGCCGTCGCCCGCGACGAAGATGCCGGGCACATCCAGCTCGCCCCACGCATCGACTTTGGGCGTGAAGCAAAGCTGCGCGTCGTCCCAGCGATGCGACGCCCGCAAAGCCTGCGTGAACTGCGTATTCGGCACGACGCCCTGATGCAGCAGGATCACGTCCGCTTCAAGGCGGTGCGCCGCGCCTTGCGTCGTGAAGTGAAGCGCGGCCGCATGCTCGACGTTATCCGCGCCGATGCGCCCTTCCACGCGCAGATCGTCGGCCGCTTCGAAGATCGGCACGCCGGCGTCGCGCAAGGTGCGGATCAGTTGCAGGCCCTTGCTCAGGAACGGCCACGCGCGCAACGCGGACAGCATGTGACGCTTCGCGCGCCAGCGGTCTTCGTGACGCGTGGTATCGACGAGCGCGCGAATCGGCACGCCGGCGCGCACATATTGCCAGCCAAGCAGATACAGCAACGGCCCGCAGCCCGCGAGAACCGGTGGCGCGGCAGGCACTTCGCCCGCGCTCTTCAGGAGAATCTGCGCGGCACCCGCCGTCAGCACGCCGGGCAGCGTCCAGCCAGGAATCGGAAAGGGCCGCTCCAGCGCGCCGCTTGCGAGAATCACGCGTTGCGCGTCGAAGCTGCCGATCTTGCCGTCCTTCAGATAGTTGATGCCGCGCTCGCGCGTGACTTGCCAGACGCTCGCATTGGTCACGTGACGTGCGCCCGATGCCGCGAACGCACGGGCGATCTCCGCGCCCGCCGCGTAGTCGGGGCCAAGTATTTCCTTGCGACGCGCATCGGCGTGAGCGATGCCACGATAAATCTGGCCGCCCACGGCGTTCTGTTCATCGATCAAGACGGTTTTGAGGCCCGCGCGGGCGGCGCGCGTGGCCGCGCTCATGCCGGCCGGACCAGCGCCGATCACGACCACATCGACGGCTTCGGGGGCGAAATCAGCGGCCATGCGCGTTCTCCAGCGGGGTATCGGCGAGTGTCATGGGCGGCAGATCGCGCGCGCCTTCCTGCGAGCGGATACGCATGCCCGCCTGCACTTCGACCATGCAACTCTGACGGCTCGGAATGCCGTCGATTTCGACGAGGCATTCGAAGCACGCGCCCATCATGCAATACGGCGCGCGCGGCGCACCCGACACCGGCGTCGCACGAAAGCGCGAGACGCCCGCCGCGAGCAGCGCGGCCGCGACGGAACGGCCGCCCGGCACGGACAAAGGCTGGTCGTTGAAGAAGATCTCGATGGCCGCGGCGGATTCCCCCGGCAGCGGCTTGAACAGCGTGTGAGTCGATTGGGAAGTCATGTCGAATTCAGTGTGCGGGAATCGGTTCTTGAGCGTTCTCGAAGCGGCGTGCGGAGAAGGTCGGCAATTCCTCGGGCACGGGTGCACCGGTGATCCACGGCGCCACGCGCATGGCATGCGCGGCGGCGAGCGTCACGCCGCTATGGCAAGTGACGACGAACGCGCCGGGATGCGCTTCCGACCGGTCGTAGATCGGAAAGCCGTCCGCGCTGTAGACGCGCAGCGCGGCCCACATCCGCACGAGCCGCACGTGCTGCAACATCGGGAACGCGCGCACGCCGCGCCGCGCGATATCGGCGAGCACATGCGTGGTCGTGAAATCGTTGAAGCCGACTTCTTCCATCGAATCGCCGAATTGCACGCTGCCTTCGTCGGTCTGGCGCACGTTGAGCGTCGGATAGTCGAGAAACGGCGCGACGCGTTCGCTCACCAGCACCTGCCCGCGATTCGGCGCGACCGGCGCGTTCAATCCGACGAACGGCGCGAGCATGCGGTTTCCGAGGCCAGCCGCAAGCACGACACGCCCCGCGCGATACGTTCCGCGCTTGCCATGCACGACGAAGCCTTGGCCGTTCGCGTCCGGTTCGATGCGTTCCGCGCGTTCGCCCGAGACGAGCTTCACGCCGCGCGCCTGCATCGCCGAATGAAGCGCGCGCAAGAGCTTGAGCGGGTTCACATGGCCGTCCATCGGCGTGTAGCTCGCGCCGATCACTTGCGGGCCGATCTGCGGAATGCGCTCGCGAATCTCGGCGGCATCGAGCATCTGATACGGGTAGTCGCCGATCTCGGCCTTGAGCGTCGAGAGACGCTTCTCGCGGTCGGCGAGTTCGTCGTCGTTGAAGCAGAAGTGGAAGCCGCCCGGCTGGCGCAAGGCCACGTCGATGCCCGTTTCGTTCAAGAGGCTCTCGGCGAGTCCCGGCCAGCGCGTGGCAGAACTGCGCGACCAGCGTGCGTAAGGCGAGAGGCCGTAGCCCTTGCCTTGAATCCATACGAGGCCGAAGTTGCCGCGCGAGGCGCGAAAGCCGCCGTCGTCTTCGTCGAGCACGGTCACGCGCGCGCCTTCGCGGGCGAGACCGTAAGCCACGGCGGAACCGACCAGGCCGCCGCCGAGCACGAGCACGTCGGGGCTGGCGGAGGTTGAAAGTGTCATCGCGCTTCTCCGATCAGAATGCGGTCCAGTCCGACCATGCGGTCGAGCAGGATCATCAGCAACACCGTGCCGACGATCAGCACCGCCGAGACCGAGGCGACCAGCGGATCGATCGTCTGCGCGATCTGGTTGTACATGGCGACGGGCAGCGTGGTCGTGCCGGGCGTCGCGACGAAAATGGTCATCGTGAGTTCGTCGAAACTCTGGATGAACGAGAGCACCCAGCCGCCTGCCACGCCGGTGCGGATCATCGGCAGGACCACGCGGCGAAATGCGGTGAAGCGGCTCGCGCCACATGAAAGCGCGGCGCGTTCGGCATCGCGATCCAGGCCGACGGCGGACGAAAGCGCAAGCCGCAACGCATACGGCAAGACGATGATGACGTGCGCGCATACCAGCGACCAGAACGATCCCGACAGATGCAGCAGCGACAGAAAGCGCAGGAACGCGATGCCGAGCACGACGGCGGGGATCATCATCGGCGAGAGGAAAAAGCTCGTGAGCGCGGCGCGGCCGGGAAAGCGATAGCGCGCGATGGCCAGCGCCGCGGGCACCGCAAGCAGCACGCCGATGGTCGCCGCCGCGAACGCGAGGCGGATCGACAGCTAGAACGCCGAAACGATGTCGCCGTTCTCGACGATCGCGCGGAACCAGCGCAGCGACGCGCCATCGAAAGGCATCGAGATGAAGCCTTTGTCGGTGAAGGCGACGAGCATCACGACCACGAGCGGCGCCATGATGAAAGTCAGGAAAAACGCGTTGTAGACGAGCCCGAGAATGCCGTTCTGTTTCATGATCGTCGTCCGCGTTAGTCGAAGATATGCCGGAACCGGCGTTCGGCGAGGCGGCTGCAACCCATGACGATTGCCACGTTCGCGATCAGCAACAACACGGCGATACTCGCGCCGAGCGGCCAGTTGAGCGTGCCGAGAAACTCGTCGTAGGCAGCGGTGGCGACGACCTTCAGGCGCCGTCCGCCGATCAGCGCGGGCGTGGCGAACGCGGATGCCGACAGCGCGAACACGATGATCGATCCCGACAGCACGCCCGGCATGATCTGCGGCAGCACCACGCGGCGGAACACCGCGAACGACGAGCCGCCGAGCGAGCGTCCGGCCCATTCCACTTGCGGGTCGAGCTTTTGCATGGTGGCCCACACGGACATCACCATGAAGGGCACCAGAACGTGCGTGAGCGCGATGATCATGCCGGTCATCGTGAAGACGAGGCGGATGGGTTCATCGGTGATTTTCAGCGCTTGCAGCACGTTGTTGAGTACGCCGTTGTTGCCGAGCAGAATCTGCCAGCCAAGCGTGCGCACCACGACCGAGATCAGGAGCGGGCCGAGCACGACGAGAAGACACAGCGACTGCCACGGCTTCTTCATGCGCGCGAGCACGATGGTCTCCGGCACGCCAAGCACGATGGAGAGCAGCGTGACCGCGAAGGCGAGGCCGGCAGTGCGCAGAAAGATGGTGTGGTAGTACGGGTCGCTCACTACTTCCCAATAGTTTGTGAGCGTGTAGGCGGCGGTGACGCCGGCCGTGTCGCTGAAGACGCGAAACGACAGCACGAGCGTGAGCGCGAGCGGCGCCAGCAGCAAGCCGACAAAAAGCAGCAGCGCGGGGCCGGACAGGAGCCACGGCGCGGCGCCGGGACGGTCGTCGTCAAGCGTGGCCATGAGCACCCTCCGGAGCATCTTGCGTGAGCACGCGCAGATCGTCGTCGGTCCAGGCGAGGCCGACTTCGTGACCTTCCTCGGGCGGCGGCGCACCGTGATTCGGCTGCGCGACACGCAGCTTGCCGAGTTCCGTTTCCACTTCCAGCAGCCATTGATTGCCGACGAACACGCGCGTTGCAATACGTCCACGCACGCGCGCCGCGCCATTGGCGATATGCACCTTCTCCGGGCGGATATAAACGTTGACCGCGCCGTTCACATGACGGCCTTCGTGCGGCACGTGCAGCGTGGTGCCGAGTACATCGACTTCGGCGCAACGCGGATTGCGCCGCAGGACTTCGCCGGAAAACGTATTGGTGCGCCCGAGAAAGGTCGATGCGAACGGCGTGGCGGGACGCTCGTAGGCGTCGTATGGCGTGCTCAATTGAGCGATGGTTCCGCGATGCATCACCGCAATGCGATCGCTCATGGTCATGGCTTCGACCTGATCGTGCGTGACGAGGATCGTCGTGATGCCGAGGCGCTTTTGAATCGCCCGCAGTTCGATATGCATTTCCTCGCGCAGCTTGGCGTCGAGATTGGACATCGGTTCGTCGAGCAAGAGCAGTTCGGGCTGCATGGCGATGGCGCGTGCAATGGCCACGCGCTGCCGCTGGCCGCCCGACAATTCCTTCGGATAGCGATGCCCGAGTCCCTTTAGACGCACGAGCGCGAGTGCTTCTTCCACGCGCTCTTCGCGTTCGCGGCGCTTGACCTTGCGCATTTCCAGACCGAAGCCGACGTTGCCCGCCACCGTCATGTGCGGAAAGAGCGCATAGCTTTGAAACACCACGCCGATGCCGCGTTTCTCCGGACGTTCGTGCGTGATGTCGCGGCCATCGAGCAGAATGCGGCCCGTGGTCGGCGTGACGAACCCCGCCACCATTTGCAGCGTGGTCGTCTTGCCGCAACCCGAAGGTCCGAGCAGCGCGAGAAGTTCGCCGCGTTCGACATCGAGATCGAGTTGTTCGATCGCCGTGAAATCGCCGTAGCGTTTCGAGATACCTTGCAGAGTCAGGAAGGCCATGCGCCTCGCTCCTTCATGCCGGTGTGGGGTTCAACGCTCGACCGAACGGTTCCAGCGCTCCGTCCACTCGGTGCGATGCTGGTTGATCGTGGTCCAGTCCATCGCGGTCAATTTCGCGATCTGGTCGGGACCGTAAGGCACGCGCGCGGCGATTTCCGGCGTCAGCTTGACCGTCTTGTTGACCGGACCGAGACCGATGCCTTGCGCCTGCAACGCCTGCACTTCCGGGCTCAGAAGATACTGGACGAACTGCTGCGACAACTGCGGCTGTGCGTTCTCGGCGATGGCACATGCCGCCACCTGCAACGCGACCGCGCCTTCCTTCGGGTAGACGAACTTGAGCGGAAAGCCCGTGTTCTGCAGCGCAACCGCGCGACCGCTGCCGTAGGGCGCAAGCACCACGTCGCCGGATTGCATCTGACCGTCCATTTCGCCGGGCGTGGGCGCCCAGGACAGCACGTTCGGCGCGACATCCTTGGTCATCGCCGCGAAGCCCGGCTCGATATTCTTCTCGCCGCCGCCGTTCAGACGCGCGAGCATGACGAGCGTATGCAGACCATACGTGTTGGTGATCGGCGGCACGCCGAGCTTGCCCTTGATGCGTTTGTCGGTGAGCACCTTCCACGAATCGGGCGGCGGCAGACCGGCCTTCTTGAACGCTTCCTCGTTGTAGCCGATGCCTGTCGCCACCATGCCGACGCCGATCGACGTCGCGCCGAGACGCGCGAGCGGATAGACGTCCTTCATCACGGGCGCTTCGTCGAGCTTGGCGCAGAGATTGAGCTGCATTGCTTGATACATCGGGCCGTCGTCCATCACGGCGACGTTGATCTGCTGATGGCCTTTTTGCGCTTGCAACTTGGCGAGGGTATCGCTGGAATTGCCCGCGACGTAGACGATCTTGACGTCATGCGCCTTTTCGAACGGCGGGATGATTTTCTGGCGATACAACTGCTCGTTCGAGCCGCCCACATTGGCGACATAGAGCGTGGTTTCGGCGTGAGCGAGAAGCGGAGCGGCGAAAGAAAGAGCCGCGAAGGCGGTACAAGCGGGGACGGACAGACGGCGATGCAACGCTCTTTTCATGACGACGATCTCCAGATCCGGGGTGTGGGGGCGGGCTTCATGACCCGTCGTTGAAATGCAGTTTCGCGCCGCCGGACCATATCGTCCAATACGAATAAAATACCTACCTATGCATGGATGATATGGATCGGGGTTCACCCGGAGAGGGAGATCACGCATGAATCTGAAGCACATCGAGGCGTTTCGGGCGGTCATGGTGTCGGGGTCGATGACCGCGGCGGCCAAGGCGCTCTTTACCTCGCAGCCGAACGTGAGCCGGCTGATTTCGCAGCTCGAACGCGAAACCGGCTTGCAGCTTTTTCAGCGCAGCGGCGTGCGGTTGATACCCACGAGCGAGGGCACCGCGTTCTTCCGCGAGGTCGAACGTGCGTTCGTCGGCTTGCAAGGACTGGCGAACGCGGCGGCGCAGATACGCAATCTCGGCAGCGGACGTTTGCGCATAGCGGCGATGCCATCGGCGGGCATGACTCTCGTGCCGCATGCGATCAAGCGCTTCGTCGAGTTATTTCCGACGGTGACCGTGTCGTTGCACGTGAACACATCGGGTACGGTCAATCACTGGACGGCGTCGCAGTTCTGCGATCTCGGCGTGGCCGTGTATGTGAGCGAGGCGTCGGATTGCGAGGTCGAGCAGTTGTCGAACGTGGCGGCGGTGTGTGTTATGCCGGAGGGGCATCGGCTGGCGTCGAAACGCAGTATCAAGCCGCAGGATCTCGAAGGCGAGTCGTTCATCTCGCTGTGTCACGGCGACGGCACGCGCACGCTGATGGACGAGGTGTTTCAGCGTGCGGGCGTGGAGCGCGTGCTTGCCATCGAGGCGCAGTACACGGCAATGTGCTGCGAGATGGTGCGTCATGGGATGGGCGTGACGCTTGCGCATCCGATCGTCGCGCGGGATTTCGCGGGTCCTGGAATTGTCATCAAGCCATTTTTGCCGGCTACGTTGTTTCCGACTTACTTGCTGTTTCCGCCGCATCGGCCGAGGGAGAGATTGGCATCGGAGTTCGTGAAGGTGCTGAAGGGGCTGCATGCGGAGTTGCTGGAAGAGGTGGTGAAGGGGGCGAAGGTGGCTTGAGTCTTTCAAGCAACGATCAACCGATTCACTCATGCCGCCGTGCCGTGCTCGTGACCGCGCGAAGCGGCTGGGTCGTTTGAAAAGCATCGACGAATGCGCGCGCTCATCGGCTCATGACGAATTGCCAGAGCGCGGCGCACTGTGCGTCAGCAATCTTGTAACGCGGCATCGCCCGACGAAGCACGATGTCCGCTGGATCGACGCCATCCTTGATCGCGCGGCAAAAAGCGATGGGATCGTAATGGCTCATCGGCCCTCCGCGACGACGCGTTTCGCCAAGCAAGGACTCGCGAGTCAGCGGCGGCGCAAAGGCCGCCGCTTTCGATGTGCCCACATGGCAATTGACGCAACGAGTCGTCCACGCAGGCAACGTGCGATCGTCATCACGCAAATGCGCCGACAGCGGATGCTCTCCGTCGAAAATCGCGCAGCCCAGGTCGCGCGGTTCGCATGCGGCATGGGCAACCGTTACCATCGCAACGAGCGCGAGGCCGACCAAGCGCTGCGCCATCAATGCACGCGCATGGTACGCGAGAGGCTCGGCACGCCCTTCGCGTTCAGCGCGAAAAGCATGTAATAGCCGGGCACGACGATGCCCGGATCGGACGGAATCTTCAACTTGTACTCGCCAGCGGTGCCCACCGTGAACGTCAGCGGCACGCGTCGCTGTTCGTTGTTCACCGAATGCGTGGCCGACGATGAGCGCATCAGCGCAAATGCTGTCATGCCCTTGGTCGCCGATACGACGATGGTCGTGCCGAGTAACGCATCGGTCGGCGCGGAACTCATGGTCGGTCTGGTTGCGGCGGACCCGTCCGTGTTGAGAAGATAAGGCGGCGTCAATATCTCGACATTCGTGTGATTCGTGGCGCACGAGCCGCACAATCCGCCGCCGCCGCTGAGCACGCGTCCATCGTTCAGCAGCAGCGCCATGCTGTGATAAGTGCGCGGTACAGCCTGTGGCGCGAGCCGCGAAAACGCATTCGTGGTCGGGTCCCACAACTCGGGCGTGAGGATCGCGTTGTCGTCCGAGAACGGCACGGCGAAGGTCTGACCGCCGATCACGACGACCTGCCCATTCGGCAACACGACGCTGTTGTTGAACGCGCGCTGATAGCTCATCGGTGCGATGGTGCGCGTGATCGCCGTTCCGCTGCTGATGTCGATCAGCGTCGCATTGGAGGTGGCCGTCGATTGGTCGTAGCTCGGCGCGCCGCCCACGGCAAGTATCTTGCCGACGTCGTACATGACCGCGTTGCCGTTCATCGCGTCATTGTCGCTGCCCCGGTTGCCGGCTGCGGTGACGCTGCCGTTGCCTGCCGTGTCGAACCAGTGCATGGCGCGGCTCGGGCCCGCATGAAACACGCGTCCGTTGGCGACCGCGAAGAGCCACGCGTGGTTGTCGGCGCGGAACACGCCCGCAGCGTCGTTCGTCAAGATGTAGTCGTCGAGAATGGCGCCGTTGATTTGCCAGCCCGAGCCCGAGGTCCACGTCTCGCCCGTCTTTCCACCAAGCCCGCCATTCCACGAGCCGCCCACGAGAAACACGTTACCGTTGCTCAAGGTCACGCTGCCCTGATAGCCGCGCGAAATGTTCATCTGATTGCTCGACGTCCATGTGCCGGTCGTAGGCGAATAGATGCTGGTCTTTTTCGTGCTCGATCCGCCCGTCACGAAGATGCGGCCATCGGGAAGATTGGCGATACCCGGACAGAACATGTCGTGCCCGGTGTTGGTCACGATCATTTGTTTGCTCGTGCCCGTCGATGGATTGAAGATCGCCGTGTACGTCTTGCCCGGCGTGACTTCGCCAGAGGTGAAGTTGAGGGCGCTATCGGCCGACCAGACCAGCACGGTTCCATCGGGAAGATTCGCGGCTTGGAGCGGCACGAGCGGCAACGTGATGGGCGCCGTCCATTTCGAAGGCAACGCAGCTTGCGGCGCGGGCAAGCCGCTGACTTTCCATGTCTGCGTGGCGCTTGCGTTACACACCTGCTGCGTCAGTTGCACGCCTTGTGAGGTCGTACTCGACGCGGTCACGCACAAGCCGCTGTGTCCCGCGACGATCGCGTAACCTCCGCCTTGCGGGATCAACGAAAACGCCTGATTCGTGCCGCCACTGCAGGTCCATTGAATGATAGGACCGCCGGGATCGGGACTTTGACCCGACACGTCCATGCATAGACCGCTATTGAGATTGATGAGGTTGTAGCGCGTGCCTGTAGCAACCGGCTTCCATTGCTGATTCGCGCCGCCGGTGCAGGGCCATGTAATGACTGGCGCGTTCGGTGTTTTGGATTCGCCGCTCACGTCGGCGCACATGCTGGTGCCGCTTAGCGTGATGGGCGCCGATGTCTGCGCGCGGACTTGGTGCGACACACTCGCTAACGTTAGCGCCAACGCCAGCAGCAAGACGACGCGCGCATGGCGGGCGACGTCAAGCAACACGCTCCCGGCCGAAAGGATTCGTGGCATGGTCCTGCTCCCCGTGGATAAGTCGAATAGCTATGTCAGTGCAAGCGCGCCGAGCACATCGCAGACGTCGTTCACGCGTGGAAGATCGGCGCTTCTCCAGCGCAACATCGCATTGGCATCGAAGCAATAGACCTGCGTCGAATGGTCTGCGATGTCACTTGCCGATGCCTTGCTGCCCGACAGCGCCACGCGCATCTTGTCGACATCCGCAAGCGTCGGAGTCGCTGCGATCCACGAAGGACCCGCCTCGAACTGGGCGAGCCATGCGTGCAATGCCTGAGGTGAATCGGAAAGCGGATTGATTCCAATCGATAGCAACTGCACCGCATGACGAGTACGGATGCCCGTTATGCGTTTCTGTACCGCGCTGAATAGCGCGCCCTGCAAAGGACATACCGTGCCGCAACCGGTGTAGACCGTCTGCAACGCAGTCACGCCGTGACGCAACACTTCGTTCAAGCGACGCGTCTTGCCGGTCTGATCGACGAGCACGATATCGTCGAGGCGAAGCGGCGGCGTGACGAGTCCCACCGCATCATGTTGAGCGAAGGCGAAGGGGGACGCTGCACCGAGAGCGAGCGCCGCGATGTCACCGAGCAGGGCGCGACGAGTCAACGACGGGGTGCATGCACGAATGCCGGAACGCACACGATCGGGCATCGTTTCGTGACCTGCCGAACTTGACCTTGTCCACACTTTGATGATCCC
Source organism: Caballeronia sp. TF1N1 (assembly GCF_022878925.1). Lineage (NCBI taxonomy): Bacteria > Pseudomonadati > Pseudomonadota > Betaproteobacteria > Burkholderiales > Burkholderiaceae > Caballeronia > Caballeronia sp. TF1N1. The sequence goes on along the minus strand of NZ_CP084629.1, from coordinate 345,692 downwards.
CGTATCGAGCTCTATGGCTCTGACCCGCCGTTCGAATGGCCAATGACGTACGTGCCGGGAAGCGTGATCGAGCCGCTTCGCGTTCGCGTATTGGTCATGCCATTGAAAGAAAGCTTAGCAGGTCAAATCAGCGTCGAACGTTCATCGCACGAATGGAAATACTCGCGTATGTGTACTCGGACACATTGCGTTTGAGCGCTTAAATAAAGGGTCGAAATTGCGGGAAGTTCTACTCGGTCGGAATTGCTGATGTTGCGATGTGGGGCATTTAGCAGAGGCGATTCAGGGGCCTTTTTAGTGCACGCTAGGTACGCGCTTGGGAGATTTATCGAAAGCCCGAAATGAGAGGACGGCCAACTTGTCGTGTCGGCCGGAAAGAAGCTCAAGCTTTCAACGCGTCATCCTCTTGACGCCATCGAACACCAACCCAAAAAACTCCCCGGCAAACGCCGAATCCAGCCACCTCACGATAACCGCCAGCCGCGTGGAAGGTTCGATCCACATGAACGAACTTCCCGCACCCACGCCAAAATAGCTCGACTCCGGCACCGAGGGAAACATCTTTCGCCCCGTATTGAGCCACACAAGAAACCCATAAAACGGCGCGATATCACAAGGCGTGCGCATTTTCTCGATCCACTCGCGGGACAGCACCCGCCGCCCGGAAACCAGACCTTCGTCCAGCAACATCCGCGCGATCTTCAACTGGTCGTTCGCACTGACCGACATGCCGCCGCCCCAATGCGTCCCTCCGGGAACGGACTGCATGCGCCGTCCATCGATCTCGGTCCACGCATGGTCGTAACCCACCCATTGCCAACCATCGCTCATGCCGCAGGGCTCGGCAATCGCTTCACGAAACACTTCGGGGAGTGGCCGACGAAACAGATGCATTAACGCAAGCGATAACTGGTTGATCCGCACGTCGTTGTATTCCCAAAAGGTGCCAGGCATCTGCAACGGCCGCAAGTCGCCTTTCTTGCCCGCGGGCGGCTCGCCAAATGTCACCGCGCGATAATGATCCGCCTGATCCGAAAGCCCGAAGCACGCACCTTGCCATTCGCTCGTCTGCTGCAGCAGTTGCGCCCACGTAACCGGGGCGTTATGCGCGTCGTCGAAGCCGATACCGGGCACGCGCTCGCGCACGGGTTCATCGACATCGGGCAGCAAGCCGCGGTCGTGCGCCACGCCCGCAAGCAAGGCGAGGTACGTCTTCGCAATGCTGAAGGTAAGGTCCGCGCGATCCGGCTCGCCCCACGTGGTGATCACGCGGCCATCGAGCGCAATCGCGCCCGACACCGGACCGCGATCGTGTACGGGTCCAAGCAGCTTGTTCCACGGCGCGGGATCGTTGATATGCACGCCCCAGTTGCCATCGACGTTCCGGTCCCACTTCGATTCATGATCGATGGAAAACTGAATCGCACGCTTCAATGTCTCGTTCATTTTCAAAGTTCCTGGCAAAGGCTTTAGCGCAACTTGATCCGCATGCGCGCCCACACGAGCGTAAAGAGGCTCACGACCGCAGCGATCATCAGATACAGTCCCGGCGCAAGGTTGTTGCCCGTGACCGCGATCAACGAAGCCACCGCGAGCGGCGTGAAGCCGCCGAAAATGGTCGTGCCGATGTTGTAGCCGAAGGCCATGCCCGTGGTGCGCGTGGCGGTCGGAAAGAGCTCGGCCATCAATGCCGGAATCGGCGCGAAGTAGGTGGCCTTGAGTAACGCGACCCAGATCACCGCGGCGAGCAAGGTCGGGAGCGAAGGATGCGCATTCATGAGCATGAACGCCGGATAAACCGTCAGAAAGAACACGACGCCAGTCACCTGCATGATGCGAATGCGCCCGAACTTGTCCGACAGGTGTCCCACGACCGGCACGAGCACCATCATGATGAAGCCCGCCGTCAACGTGGCGATGAAGCCCGACGACGGCGACAAGCCCAACTGCCGCGTCGCGTACGTCGGCATATAAAGCAGCATGTAGTTGGCCGTGGTCGTGAGCACGAGCGAGCCAATGGAGATGAGCAAGCGTTCCTTCTGCGTCTTGAGCAACTCGCGCACGGGCGACGCCACTTTCTCGGCCTGCTCGAACTCCGGCGTTTCGTCCATGCGTCGGCGAATATACAGCCCGATCGGTCCGATCAACACGCCGAAGAGAAACGGAATGCGCCATCCCCAGCCTTCGAGCTGCGCAGGCGTGAGCGTGCTCGTCAGCACGGCACCAAAGAGCGACGCGAGCAGCGTGCTCGCGCCTTGACTCGAAAACTGCCAGCTCGACATGAAGCCGCTGCGCTCGGGCGCATGTTCGACGAGAAATGCCGTCGAACTGCCGAACTCGCCGCCCGCCGAAAAGCCCTGCAACAAACGCGACAAGAAGATCAGAATGGGCGCCGCAATGCCGATGCTTGCATACGAAGGCATGAGCGCGACCATGGCCGTGCCGACGGTCATCATCGCGATGGACAGCGTAAGCGATGCCTTGCGGCCATGCCGGTCGCTATACGAGCCGAGCACGAGCGCACCGACGGGCCGCGCGAGATACGACAGCGCGAAGGTGCCGAGGGTGAGCAGCAGCGAGACGGTGTGATCCTGCGTGGGAAAAAACAGCTTCGACAATACGCCTGCGAAGTAGCCATAGACGACGAGATCGTAAAACTCGAGCGCATTGCCGATAGACGTGGCGACGATCAGACGCGCCACGTTGCGATGCTTCGCCGGCTCATCGCGCGCGGGGGATATCGTGACGGAATCAGTGCTCATGGCGTGCTTCTCCGTTCGACCGAGGCGCTACGTTGCCATCGCGCGCGCCGAGGTCCCAGTAAAGACCCGCCATGATGCGCAAGCCTTCGCGCACCACCGGCGCGAGCATGTGTTCGTCCGGCGCATGCTGCGAGCATCCGGGATACGAATGCGGCACCCAGATGGTCGGCATGCCAAGCACATCGGCGAATACATCGTTGGGGAGCGTGCCGCCGAGGTTCGGCAAGAGCACGGGCGCGCTGCCAGTCGTCTGCGTCAGCGAACGGATCGACCACTGCACCCACGCGTTGTCAGGATCGACGCGCGTGGCGGGCATGCCGCGTTCCACTTCGATGTCGACCATGGTGAAACCGTGCGCATCGAGGTGGTCACGCACGATTCTGGCAAGCTCGCGCCAGTTCGTGCCGACGACGAAGCGAATCTGCATGTGCGCGAACGCATGCGGCGGAATGGCGTTGACGGGCTTCTCGGGATTGCCCGCGCGAAACGCCAGCACTTCGATATTGTTCCAGCCGAACACGCGCTCGGCGGGCGTGAGACCCGGCTCGCCATAGTCGGCATCGACTTCCGGTTCGCCGGGATTGCCACCCACGACGATCCCCTCCAGCGCGCGCCGCACCGATTCCGGCACCGGCGGCGGCCGCAATCCTTCGATGACGATCTTGCCGTTCTCATCGACCATGGATGCAATGGCGTTTGCCAGCACCACGGCCGGATTGCGCAAGAGGCCGCCCCAGTTGCCCGAATGATGCGCGCCATCGCGCAGCTTCACATCGAGACGGAAATTGATGACGCCGCGCGATCCGAGAAAGAGCGTCGGGCGGTTGGCGGCGAGGCGCGGTCCGTCGGATGCAATCAACACGTCCGCCGCGAGTTCATCGCGCAACTTGAGACACACCGCATGCAGGCCGGGTGAACCGACTTCCTCGCCGGTCTCGAACAGCAGCTTCAGATTGAAGCCGAGCTTGCCCTCGCGCGCGTCGAGCACGGCCTTCAGCGCCGCGAGATTGATGCTGTGCTGGCCCTTGTTGTCGGCGGTGCCGCGGCCGTACCAGCGTTCGCCTTCCACCGTCACGCGCCACGGCGACCGGCCTTCGGACCATTGCGCGTCGTAGCCGCGTACGACATCGCCGTGACCGTAGCCGAGCACCGTCGGCAAGTCCGCGGCTTCATGGCGATGCGCGATGAGGAACGGCCCCGCGCCCGCCACCGGATTCTCGACGATGCGGCACGCGAAGCCCCATTCCTCGAGCGTGGGCGAAAGTTCTTCTTCGAGGTAAGCGAAGAGGCGAGCGCCGCTGTCGGCTTCCTGACTATCGGTGCGCCGACCGACGCGTCGCTGCAGGTCTTCGAGGAACGCGCCGGACTCATAACACTGAGTGGCAAGCTGGATGGCGGTATCGCGGGTCACGTCGTTCTCCCTTTAATCGTGACCCATGCTGCCGCCGCCGATATTTCTGGACAATTACAATATTTCTCAAGAACCCTTGCCCAAAAGGCAAATCGAGGGTTATCCCGAAGCGGAACGAGAAGGCGGAAATGGACGAGACGGCGTTGCGTTACTTCCTCGAAATCGCGCGAAGCGGCTCGCTTAGCAAGGCATCGGAGCGGCTGTTCGTGGCGGTATCGGCATTGAGCAGGCAGATGGCGAAGCTCGAAGAGCAGATGGGCACACCGCTATTCGAACGGCGTCCGCGCGGCATGGTCTTGACCGATGCCGGGCGCTTGCTCGCCAATCATGCGCGCCGCAGTCATCTGGAAAACGAGCGCGTGATCGATGAAATACGCGATTTGAGCGCGGGCGGCCGCGTGACGATACGCGTCGCCGCGTCCGAAGGCGTGGCGCCGGATTTCTTGCCGCAAGCCTTTGCGCGGTTTCTGGAGACGCATCCGCGTGCGCAGTTTCAACTCGATGTCTCGCCGCCATCGGTCGCCACACAGCGCGTGCGAGAAGGCACGCACGATGTCGCGGTGTGCTTCAGCGTCGCGCCCGAGAAGGACGTGCACGTGCATTATGCGCAGCGCGCGCCGGTGTTCGCATTGATGCGCGGTGGTCATCCGCTGGCGAAACGCGAGTCGGTTTCGCTCGCCGATCTCCACGAATGGCCGATGGCCATGCACAATCAGGGCGTGACGCTGCGTCAGTTATTCGATATCTCGTGCAGTCTCGAAGGGCTCGTCTTCGAGCCGGTGTTCATCGCGAACTATCACATGGCCTTGCAGAGTTTCGTGCAACGCACCGACGCCATCACGCTGACCGGCTACCTCACCGTGCGCAGCCGTTTGCAGCGTGACGATATGGCGGCCGTGCCCATCAGCAATCCCGAACTGCATCAGCGCACCTTGCAGATTCAGACGATGGCGGGACGCACCTTGCCGCAAGCGGTGGTGGCGTTCGTCGAATTGTTGACGCGGGCGATCGAGGAGCCCGAGGCGGTTCAGTAACGATGGCGCTCCATATATAAGCGCTAATCCGTGAAAAGCGCCTTGCGGATGATCGCGTGCACGCCCCAGTTGCCATCGACCACTTGCGTCACGCCGAAGTCCACGGCCACCGACATCAACGAGATCGCTTCGTCTTCGCTCAGTCCCTTGGTCGACATGAGAAAGCGGCGCGTCTTGATGAAGGCGTCGCGCATGGCCTGATCGAGCGTGGACTTCTGATAGACCTCGCTCTGCGCGCTGGTGCCGAATTCCGCGAGATAGTCGGCGTGGCTGAAGCCGTGCAGCACCCATTCGTCGGCGGTTTCGACAAGCGGATACGTGAGGTCCGCAAAGGGCTGTGAGGCGAGCGTGTGCTTCTTGTGCAGGATCAGTTCGAAGTCGCCCGTAAGCGAGCATTCGATAGCCGTGCCGCACAACTCGGAGTCTCCTTGCGACGCATGCGGGTCGCCAATGGAAAGCAGCGCGCCCGCCACGCCCACCGGCAGAAACACGCTCGCACCCGGTCCCACACGCCAGTTGTCGAGATTGCCGCCGAAGGCCGAAGGCGGGATCGAATCGATCAGACCGTTCTGTCGAGGCGCGACGCCGATCACGCCGAAATGCGGCCGCACCGGAATGGTGACGTTCTTCAGCACGTTGTGATTTTCGACGACGGTCGAATGATCGACAGGCACGCCGGGATAATCGATGATCGGATGCATCACGCCGAACGGATCGCGTTGCGGCGTCCAGCGATAGTTGTAGACGGCGCGCGCATAGGCGCTTTCGTCGACGCGTTCGGTATCCGTATGAAGCTCGTAAATGGTCACGACTTCGCGAGGCTTGGGCTCGGTCAAGAGCTCGCGATAGTGAAAGCCCCACCACGCGGCGGCGTTGCTGCCAAATGCGCGGCCATGATATTTCGGGTTCGCGCAGCGGCGCGGATGAATATCGACGATCCGCACTTCGAGCACGTCCCCCGCCTCCGCGCCCGTGACGGCAATCGGTCCCGTGCAGATATGCACGCCGAACCCTTCGCCCGCGCCGCGTCCGTAGATCGATGCGTTCATCGGTCCCGCGCCGCGCCGGTCCACGTTCTTGCGCTCGGCGGTCCAGTGGAACACGCTCTCGGCGCCGGGATCGCCCGCGATCATACGATCCCAATCATCCGCGGCATGTTGCGTGAGCGCTTCCACGGTCACGGTGTCGCCACTTTGTACTTCGAGCACGGGCTTCAGATCGTGGCTGAAATAACCCCAATGCACGGTATTTGCCGTTGCGCGCAGCAGATGATGGCGCGGCTTGTCGCGTCCGAGCCGAGGTTCGATATGCACGGCATCGAGTTCTTCACGCACGGCGACGAGCGTATCGCCCGCATGATCCTGACGCGCCTGCGCGATCAGGCTCGCCGCATTGACCGGCAAGCCGCGCGAGAGACTTCGCACCAGATGACGCGCTATTTCAAGGCTCGCCTCGTGCCTGAAGGTGCGCGGCGACGCGCCGTAACGTTCGCGAAACACGCGGCTGAAATGCGCGGGATCGTTGAAGCCCCAGCGAAAACAGATGTCCGAAATCGATACTTTCTCGGAGAGCGGATCGGCCAGTTCCGCGCGGCATCGTTCAAGACGGCGTGAGCGCACATAGGTCGAAAAGCTCTGTCCGGCGAGTTCGAAAAGCTTCTGCACATAGCGTGGCGACACGCGCTCGTCTTTTGCAAGCGTGGCGACGCTCAAGGTCGATTCGGCGAGATTCGCTTCGATGAAGCGGCATAGCCGCGAGAACAGCGCCGCCTGCGACGGCGTGAGTCCGTTGAACGAGCCCTTGCGTTCCTGTCCCGCAAGACACGCGACGAGCATTTCCGCGAGCGCGAGTTCGGTGGGACGCAATTCATCGGCGCTCAAGGTCTCGAGGCTCTCGACCACCGAGCGCAAGAAGCCCGAAAAGATATGGCCCATGCCCGTTGCGCCCGGCAGCAGCGCCACGCGCAACGAAAGCGGCGAGAGCAAGCGCGCGTTGATCGCGCTCTTCGGCGCACGCACGATAAAGGCGCGAAAGCGCCCCGCCAAGATCAGCGACGCGCTTTGTCCCGATGCCGCATACACGATGTCATGCGGGCTCACGCGTTCGCGCAGGCCGTCGGCGACGAGCGTGGCGTCGCCATCGATCAGCAATACGAGCATGAGACTGCCGCTTTGATCGGCGCTCAGTTCGAGCGTCTGCGCGGCCGAGGCGATCGTCGTGAACTCGATGCCGCCCGCCGATACACGCGATGTCAGCGTGCCTTGAAGACCGCGTTCGCCGCCTTCTATCTTGCCGTGCCACCCCAGGCGCGCGAGCGCCGCTTTCCATTCATGTCGACGTTCGAACTCGGGATACGACTCGGTGGTGAAGCGCGACAGGTTCAAGCTAAAACTCCACGAATAGCAGCAAAGACGCGCTTTCGAAAAGCAACTCCCGCGCCATCGCGGCCATGCGGCGACGCGATGCAAGGCGTGCCGAACCACAGTGCATGCATGCGCCATCGCGGCGCATGCATGCACTCGCTCGCGACACGGCGGTACCGGCGAAAGCGGTTCTTGGACGAGCGTGCACGTGAGGACCAGCAGTTGTGCGCAGCCAGACAAGTTAGCGGGATTTCGGTCACCTACGCTCGGGGCATCGCAAGTCAATCGTCATCAGCGGTCAAGAGCCGCCAGGAGCGTATCGATGCAAAGGAATCTCATGGGCCGTTTAGCTCGCGTGTGGCTCGGCGCTTTGTGCGCGTCGCTGTTCGCGTTCGCGGGGCAAGCACACGCCGCATCGCCCGCCGAATGCAGCGCGTTGCAGGCGAAGTATCCACAGTTCAAGGGCAAGACGCTCACCAATGCGATCAATCCGCACACGCCGGGCTATGAAGCGCTTGATCCGAACGATCCGAGCAAGTACGTCGGCTTCGATATCGACTTGGGCGAGATGATCGCGCAGTGTCTCGGCTTCACGATGGCGTACAAGCCCGTCACCTTCGCCGCGTTGCTCACGACGCTGCAGAGCGGTCAGGCCGACATCGTCATCTCCGACATCTACGCAACCGAGGAACGCGCCAAGGCCGCCGATTTCATCACGTATTCGAAGGTGTTCGACGGCGTGCTCGTCGCGAAGGGCAACCCCAAGAAAATTACCGGCATCAACACGTCGATGTGCGGCACGACCGCCGCTGAAAACACCGGCTACGTGGAAGTGCCGCTGGTTCAGGCGCTCGCGCCGCAATGCAAGGCGGCAGGCAAGCCGGAAGCCACCGTGCAGCTTTACGACAACAACGCCAACTGCATCCAGGCCATTCTCGCCGGCCGCGCAGATACGTATATCAACGACGTGAACACGGTCGATCAGGCCGTCAAGGCGTATCCGGACAAGCTCGAAAAAGCGACGGCGGTGACCTTGCCGTATTTCGTGGGTATCGGCGTGCCGAAAGACAAGCCTGATTTCCGCGATGCCGTGATGGCCGCGCTCGTCGCCATTCAGAAGAGCGGCGCGCAGTCGGACTTGCTCAAGAAGTGGGGCCTCGGCGTGGAGAACCTAGCCGCGCCGCAATTGATCGTCGCGAAGTAAGCACGGGAAGCATCGGCTCATGGACCTGTTCCTTCACTATCTCGGCCTGCCGTATCTTCTCGACGGCATCCGCTTCACGATCGCCGTGACCTTGCTAGGACTCGCGGGCGGCCTCGTGCTGGGACTCGTGCTCGCGGCCATGCAACTGAGCCGTATCGGGCCGCTCGCGGCGATCGCGCGCGGCTACACGGTGATCTTTCGCGGCACGCCGCTGATTCTGCAACTGGTGTTCGCCTACGATGCCTTGCCGCATATCGGCATCAAACTGAGCGCGATCGGCGCGGCGGGCCTCGCGCTCGCCGCGAACGAAGCGCCGTTCATCGCCGAGATATTCCGCTCGGGCGTGCTCGGCGTGGATCGCGGACAAACACTCGCGGGGCAGGCGCTCGGCATGACGCCGGGCGTGTTGATGCGCAGAATCATCGCGCCACAGGCGATTCGTTCGATGATCCCCGCGCTTGGCAACGAAACGGTCAGCGCACTGAAGAACTCGTCGCTGGCGTCGGTGATCTCGGTCGGCGAACTGACCTTGCGTAGCACGCAGCTTGCATCTTCCACGTTCGACTTCTTTTCGATCTTCTTCGCGTCGGGGCTTTTGTATCTGTGTCTCACGGGCGCTATTGCAGCCATTCAGTTGATGATCGAACGAGCGCTCGATCTGGATCGCGCGAGCACGGGCGGCGGTTTCTGGGGACGACGCAAACCCGCTCCCGCGCCGAAACCCGCGAGTCCCGGCGACTTGCCGCCCGTCTTCGCGCCGATCACGCCCGCCGAACGCGCGCGCCGCTACGACACGCTGGCCCGCAACGGCGTGGCCGTGCAGATCAGTGGCGTTCACAAGCGTTACGGCGAACAGGCCGTGCTGAATGGCTTCGACCTCGACATCCGCTCCGGCGAAGTCGTCGCGTTGCTCGGGCCGAGCGGTTCGGGCAAGAGCACGCTGCTTCGCTGCATCAACCATCTGGAGCAATGGAGCGAAGGCGAGATACGCGTGGGCGGCCGGCGTCTCGGCTTTCGCGATGACGGGCGGCGAATGAATCCACGCGAGCTGGCGCGAGAACGTGCGAGTCTCGGCGTCGCCATGGTGTTTCAGCAATTCAATCTGTTCAGTCATCTGACGGCGCGCGAGAACATTGCCTTGCCGCTCGTATGGGTGCACGGCGCAACGCTCGCCGATGCCAACCGTCGCGCCGATGCCTTGCTCGAACGCGTGGGCCTCGTGCATCGCGCGGATGCCTTGCCGCGTCATCTGTCGGGTGGCCAGCAACAGCGTGTGGCCATAGCGCGTGCGCTTGCGCCGAACCCGCGCGTGCTGCTGCTCGACGAGCCGACATCCGCGCTCGATCCCGAACTGGTCGGCGAAGTGCTCGAAGTGATCCGCCGTCTCGCGCTCGACGACGGCCTCACCATGATCATCTCGACGCATCAGTTGCGCTTCGCCGATGAAGTGGCCGACCGCGTGGTGTTCTTGAGCGGCGGAACGGTGGTCGAGGAAGGGCCGGCGCATCAGGTGTTGACGCATCCGCATCATCCGCTGACTGCGCGCTTTCTCAACGTGATGGGCGCGGGCAGCACGCTCGAAACGGTGCATTAAAACCCTAAAGCCGAGGACGATTCAATGAAGCATTACACGCTGCCCGTTTCATCATCCACCGTGCATTGGGGATACTTCAGCAAACGGGTAGAGCCGCGTCTCACGCTGAAGTCGGGCGACCGCGCCACCATCGAAACGCTGACGCATCATGCCAACGACGACCACGAGCGCATGGTCGCGGGCGACCCCGGCGCGCAGAGCGTGTTCGAATGGACGCGCGAGCACAAGGGCGTATCGCGGCGCGGCGCTGGCCCTACAGAAGGTCCGTTCAAACTGGGCGATGGCGAAGGCGTCGGCGTGCATCTGCTGACCGGGCCTGTCGAGATAGAAGGCGCCGAACCCGGCGATGTACTCGAAGTGCGCATCCTCGATGTACGGCCGCGCCCGAGTTGCAACGCGTGTCATGCGGGCAAATGCTTCGGCTCGAACGTGGCGGCGTCGTGGGGCTTTCAGTATCACGATCTGATCGAGGAGCCGAAGCCGCGCGAAGTCGTGACGATCTTCGAACTCGATACTTCCGGCGAGCCGTATGCGCGCGCCGTCTACAACTATGTGTGGACGCCGCAGACCGACCCGGACGGCATCGTGCATGCGACCATCGATTATCCTGGCGTGCAGGTGGATCATCGGCTGGTGAAGAAGCGCGAGAACATCCTGCCCGACATACGCGTGCCGGCGCGGCTGCATTTCGGCACCATGGGCGTGGCGCCCGCCGAAGCGGACTATGTCAGCTCGATTCCTCCGAGCTATACCGGCGGCAATATCGACGACTGGCGTATTGGCAAGGGTTCGAAGATGTATTACCCGGTGGCCGTTGCGGGCGCGCTGTTTTCAGTCGGCGATCCGCACGCGGCGCAAGGCGACAGCGAACTCGGCGGCACGGCCATTGAAACGTCGCTCACGGGTGACTTCGAATTCATCCTGCACAAGCAGGCGGATCTCGAAGGCACGTTGCTCGAAGGACTGACGCATCCGCTGCTCGAAACGGATCAGCAATGGTCTGTGTATGGCTTCACGTTTCCGAACTATCTCGCCGAACTCGGCGCCAACGCGCAACTCGAAGTCGCGCAACACGCGAGCCTCGACCGTGCCATGCGCGATGCCTTTCGCAAACTGCGGCGCTTCTTGATGACGGTTCATGGACTGAGCGAAGACGAGGCCATCGCGCTCATGTCCGTGGCGGCGGATTTCGGCGTGACGCAGGTTGTCGATGCGAACTGGGGCGTGCATGGCTCCATCCGCAAAGAGGTGTTTGCAAACTACAAAAAGCGCTGAGTATTCCGCGTTTTTGAATCGCGATGTGTAGATTGAATGGACGGATACACTGAGATACATCGCTCCTGATCGGCTGGGATATAAAACCGTCGAGGCCACTCTTCAAGTGAACCCACGAAAATTCCCGAACCAATCGATAAGGAGGTCTGGTCATGTCAAAACCCGTCAATCAACGGCGTCGTCTTATGCTTGGGACGACGCTTGCAAGCGTCGCCCTTGCGGACTTCGGCTTCAGCACGTTCGCGAAGGCGCAATCGTCCACTGTTAGAGCGACGAGCGCGGGCGCGTCGTTTGGCCCGATCAGGCAGATCGATGCGGGCAAGCTCAACGTCGGCTATGCGGAACTCGGGCCCGCCAATGGCACGGTCGTGTTTCTGCTGCATGGCTGGCCTTACGACATCCACAGCTATGCCGAGGTTGCGCCTATTCTGGCCGCGGCCGGTTATCGCGTGATCGTGCCGTATCTGCGTGGCTATGGCTCCACGCGCTTCCTTTCCGCCGATACCGTGCGCAACGGTCAACAGGTCGTGACAGCGGTGGATATCGTCGCGCTCATGGATGCGCTCAAGATCGAGCAGGCCATCTTCGGTGGTTACGACTGGGGTGCGCGCACGGCAGATTGCATCGCTGCATTGTGGCCGGAGCGCGTGAAGGCGCTGGTGTCGGTGAGCGGGTATCTCATCGGCAGTCAGGAGGCGAACAAGAGGCCGCTGCCGCCCAAGGCGGAGTTCCAGTGGTGGTATCAGTACTATTTCTCGACGGAGCGTGGCGCGCTGGGTTATGCGGCCAATCGCGATGCCTTCAACAAGCTGATCTGGCAGCTTGCGTCACCGAAGTGGAATTTCGACGATGCCACGTACGAACGCTCGGCCGCATCGTTCCAGAACCCGGACCATGTCGCGGTGGTCATTCATAACTATCGCTGGCGGCTCGGGCTTATACAGGGCGAAGCGCAATACGACGCGCTCGAACAGCGTCTTGCGGCAGGACCGACCATCTCCGTGTCCACCATCACGTTGGAAGGCGATGCCAACGGCGCGCCGCATCCCGAACCTGCTGCGTATGCGAAGAAGTTCACGGGCAAGTATGTGCATCGCACGCTGGGCGGGGGTGTCGGACACAACATTCCGCAGGAAGCGCCGAGGGAGTTTGCTGATGCGATGTTGCAGGTGACGAAGTTGTGAGACGAGTTTTGCCTGTTATGGCGCGCGTGCGAGGATCGCGTTAGGAAGTCACATGACCGCCGTCGGTGGAAGCTTTGACGGCGGCCTTCTTTGGGCGCGTGACTGACTGCAGCCTCGGTAAAGATGTGGCCGATGTATCAGCGAGAAAGCCCTTTGGGTCATCAGAAAACTCCTAAAAATAGAATACTGCATCGATATCCGAATGGCTTGTTAAGTCGATGAATCTGCAGAAATTCTTATAGTCGAGCATCGCATTGCGGAGAGATTGCCTGCGCACGAGCAGCGATTTTTTCGGCAACAATTCCTTACTGGCCTGAATTGAGTTCGACTAGCAATTCGTCGATCTCAGGGCAAAGAACTACGCAGTGCGATCAGGATGCCGAAACGCCGGATCGAAATGTCGTGCGCATCAAAAGAGATTCATAGGAGATGTATTTAGATGTCGATGGTATTACCAAGTCAGGCCTATACGCTACAACTCAAGCCGCAGTCCTTTCCCGTCTCCGTGCTTAGATTTTCCGGCAAAGCGAGCGTCAGTGAGCTCTATGAATATCAAATAGATTTCACGAGCCCGGTAGCCGATATTCCAATGGACCAAGTCGTCGGCCGACCAGCGACATTCACCATCGATCCTGTTGATCCCGATCAAGGGTATCTGCAAAGAATGTTCGGTGAGCGCTGGAAGGACTTTAGCAAGATGCCGAAGTCGTACGTCACGCACGGGATGATCTGCCGCTTTGAGCAACTCGGAATGTCCGCCGACGAGACGCGTTACCGCGTCGTGCTCGTACCCAGGATCGCGGATCTCGCCCGCGCCCGCAAAAGCAGGCTGTTCCAGATGCAATCCGTCGTGGAAATCATCACCGATACATTGCGCCACTACGGCTATCGCTTTGGCGTGGATTTCGATTTTATGAAGCTTCGCGGCAAATACAAGCGCCGCGAGTACGTGACTCAATATCACGAGACGACGTTCGCCTTCATTCAGCGACTTTGCGCAGAGGAAGGGCTGTGGTTTCGCTTCGAGCAAAAGTCCAATGGTACCGCCATGATTTTCGGCGACGATCTGGATGCCTACGCGCGCAAACAGCGCGTCGTTCCTTATCGTCTTCATTCCGGTTTGGAAAGCGCGGGTGCGGAATCGCTTCGTTCGCTCAAAACGATCACCCGGCGCGTGCCCGAAGCAATTCAGCTCGACGATTACAACCATCGGCAAGCGGATGTCTCATTGCTAGTCGAGTCCAATGCCGCGCCTGCCGATAAAACCACTGATGGCGTGGACAACCATTGGGGCGAACACTATGAGACGCAAGAAGAAGGCAAGACGATTGCGCTGATTCGTCATGAGGCGCATCTGGCGGAGCAGATCAGCTATTCAGGCCGAGGCAATCCGTTCTCCCTCGAGGCAGGTGAGGTAATGCGTCTGGACGTGAATCCGAAGGACGCGCCGCATGGTCTCTTTGTCACGTCGGTACGCTGCGGAGGTGGACGCGGTACGTCGTATTGGTGCGCTTTCCGGGCGATTCCCGCGGATCGGAGATGGCGCACGAGCATCGACAAGATCGAGCGACCGAAGATCGCAGGAACTCTTCCCGCGCGGATAGATTCTCCAGGCAAGTACAAGTACAGCTATCTAACGGAGAAGGGCCTGTACGTCACGAAGATGCCGTTCGATTTGGACGAGTGGAGTCCGGGTGGACGCAGTCGCCCTATCCGGATGGCACGGCCGTATGCGGGACCTAACTACGGTCATCACATGCCGCTGATCGACGGAACCGAGGTGGCGCTGGTTTTTACGGCACAAGATCCAAACAGACCAATCATCGTAGGCGCGTTGCATGACAGCCTCAATCCGGACCTCGTCAATAACCTCAATCACACGCGAAATATTATCCGCTCGGCTGCGGAGAACGAGTTGCGCATGGAGGACAAGGCGGGGGTCGAGCATATCCACCTGACCACGCCGTATCAGACCAGCGAGCTCAATCTCGGGCATATGGTCGACGAAGGGCGCAAGGAGCGCGGTCGCGGCGGAGAGTTACGCTCGGATGAGCATATATCGGTGAGAGGCGGAAAGGGTCTGCTGCTGACGGCCGAAGTGCAAAGGAAAGCTACGGGCGCGCAACTCGACATGGCTGCGGCGCAAGAGCAGTTGAAGCGCGCGATCGAGCGCATCGAGTTGCTGAACCAGGCTGTGCAGTCGGCCGAAGCCGTAGTCGCTGACCTGCAGAAGCAGAAAGCGCTCTTTAGCGACGCACTCGACGGGCTCAAACAGTCCGTCGTGCTCATGAGCGGCCCTTCGGGCATCGGCATCACGTCGGGTGAACACCTGCAGTTGAATGCAGACCAAAACTTGATTGCTACTGCCGGTGGCAACGCCGATATCGGCGTAATGCGCAATTTCACGGTGGCAGCAGGTCGCCAGGTGTCACTCTTTGCGCAGTCTCAGGGCATGCGGCTGACCGCTGCCAAGCAGGACATCGTGGTTCATGCGCGCACAGGCGGCATGGAGCTGTCCGCGGCGAAGGACATGCACTTCAACAGCGTCGACGGCGCTGTTACGGCATACGAATGAACATTTCAAGTTTGATGAAACACATCTTTGTTTTGCTTGTGGCAACCGTCTCTCTCGCGGGCTGCGACTTCTTTTCTTCTGAGCCAGTGTATGGCGGGTTGAGCGCGGAGGGTATGAACTACACGCCGTACAACCTGACGGAGTTTGTGGTCCGTGACAAATATGGGAATCGAGCCAGTGGAGGCGGGGATCTGCCGCCAGGGTCTGGGGCCGGAAGTTTGAGTTGCTGCTACAAGCTCAAAGGCACGGAGTTCACGGTCGAGTGGCAAATCTATGACGCAGACGAGGCCGTAAAGGACCTGTATGCACCCATAAAAGAGATCAAAAAAGTGACCACGGTTCATCTTGATCCTGTGAAGAGGTCTGACCGAGCCGGCAACGACGTCTTGGCTGTGCACTTCTATCCAGACGACCATGTTGAATTCGAGTTTCGCAATGACTTTAGCGGCTCTCGATTCGAATATGGAAAGGTCGATGAGTGGTTTCAAACGAAATACGGCAAGGCTGCAAACCCAGACGATCTTGACTGGGCTGCCGCCTACCGTCGAACCACGCGTGTGGCTGTTCAAGGCTGGATGAAGTACCGCTTCACCGACACTGTCGACCTTGAGCAGTACGTGTACTACACGTTGCTCGTCAATCCGAGGTTTGACGAACACCCGGCGGTGCAGCGCATCGTCATGGAGTCGAAGGGCAAGCCCGGAGCGTTTGGTCTTGCAATGCAGAAGCTGCCTGTAGATGTTGTGCGCGAGATTAAGAGCAACAAGTTTATCCATGCCGCAGGTGGAAATAAGAATGGCTAATACGAACAAAATCGATGCTGCAGATCGCACGCCTCTTGGAGTGCTGGACGCGATTGGCGCCAACACGAAGGCTTACCCTTCCGATGACTGCATCCCATGCGGTGCGGTAATTCACATCGGATTCTTTTTTGATGGATTCGGTCGACACCGTGATCACGATGACGTATCGACGTCGCGATATTCGAACATCTGCCGGCTCTGGGAGGCACATCGGGAAAACGAGGATCGGCGCCGCGAAAAGACCCCCAATCAGTTTTGGTACCGACTCTACTACTCCGGCCTGGGCACGGACCTCAACAAAGAAGCCAAAGACGGCGAAATCGTATCCGCGCTGACGAGCAAGGTCGTGAGTGCGGCTCAAGGTCAGGTATCGAACGCAAAGAAGATTGGCGAAAAAATCACCGGTATCGACCGTCTCCAGCTCGATCCGAAGAGCGCCATTACCGACGGATTCAAAAAGGGTTTGGAGGAGCATTCCTATCGCCCTGTCGTGGATGCATACGATGGACTCGTCAAAGAGGCGAAGGCGTTGCGTACCAATGCCGGACGCGTCTTGCGCTTCTTCAAAACCGGCGCCGTGCTCGACCGTGGCCGCGCGGCCGGGCGCATCCTCGCCAAGGACGCGATGAAAAGCGGCCGTCAGATCCTTTTTGATCTCAGGAAGAATCCGTTGAAGGTTGGCTGGGCAGTGGCGGGCGAGCTGTTCAAATGTTCGTTCGACGTGGTTCCTGTTCTCAGGGACAACTCAGTGGTCGCGCGGCTTTTGGGCACCGGGGTCGAGCCGCGCCTTCAGGCGGCCAAGACCCAGTTTGAGAAAGCGATTGAGGACGCGAGGGCAAGGATGCCCAAGGTCCAGCACGTCAAGGTGTCTGTGTTCGGCGCGGATCGCGGTTGCGTCCTTGCGAGGGCCTTGCTGAATGACCTGAGCGCGACATACAAACATCCGAGCGAAGCCATACTGGAATACAAGATTCCAAAGGACCCGAACGGCGCCACCATTCCTATCGAGATCGTGTTCGTCGGTTTGCTCGACGCGGTGTCGTCGTTGGTCCAGGAGAATGCGCTGATCAGCATGGTGCCCTTGATCGGGGCAATCAAACAGAATTACGGCGACCAAATGCTTGGCGTGCCGCAGGCAGTTCAGCGCTGCGTTCACTTTGCCGCCGCGCACGAACTACGCTTCTATCAACGGCTCGACAGCCTGGAAAATACACGCGGCCTGCAATATCTTTATCCCGGCACGAGCGAAGACATTACTGGCGGCGCACCGCCGGGATCGCTCGGCGCGCGCGCGGAGCTTCAGCGAGTCGTCTTGCGCGACATGCTGAACGAGGCAATTTCTTATGGCGGGGCATTGGACTGCATGGAGGATTTGGCAAAGTTTAAACCTAAGACATTCCAAAAATTCACCTTGGCAAACCCCATCACTGACGGCCGGAACACGTACAAGATCTGGGAACTGATGAAGGCCTACCGTGAGATGGTGCCCTACGTCGCGCGTCTGAATTTTGTCGATCACATGCAGGTCTTTTTACGCTGGATGGCGGTTCGCTATACGTCGTCCGAATTTCGTGCCACCGTCACCAACCAGTTCGACGCGCTGGCTGCAAAGCATGAAGCCATTCTGAAAGAACGCAACGACGCGACTGCTGCCTATCTCGCCTTGCGCAAGCAATTTCCGGTGCCGGATTCGATCACCTTAGGCAAGGCGCAGAACCGCATGGAGGCGGCAAGGAGCGCTGAAATGGAGGCGTTGCGCGACGCCAGCGCCGAGAAAGCGAGACCGTCGGTCGGTGTGTGGGAGCGTATCCAGGCGGAGTCGACGGACATGATCCAACGCGACACCGCTTTGGCCGGCATGCGCCGCGCGGTGAATCAAGCGCGCACCGGTGTACAGATCGGCGAACAGCCTTATGACGCGGACCCGGAGTTTGGCGCATCGATCATCGAGGAACACATGGACGCGATGATCAGCGCCGAGCAGCAAAGCCTGGTTCAGGCGTGGAAGATGGGGCTGTCGGGCAAGAACCCGCTTCCGCCCAAGGTCATGGCGCTGTTCGATCTTCTCGTGCACGACACCATGCTCACGAGCTGGCAGGACCATGTGCTGTCTTCCTCGCTTTATTTCCGGTTGCGCGGAGTCGATACGTTCGGCTCGACCGACTACGAGGCCGAGGAGAAAGCGCGCAAGCGTACGGAAGAGAACGCAAGCCGCGCGTCGCAGATCAACCGTGGCATGAACCCCGCGCCGCGACCTCCCGCCCGTGTTTGAACGTGGCGGCCATGGCCATGTTTTGCGTAAGCCATGACCACTTGATTATTTTCTCCTCGGACCAGACATGCCAGGAATTATTCGCATAGGCGACCGCCATACCGGCGACGGCGCCGTCACGCAAGGTTCAGCAACCTGCGTTTTCATGGGACGCGCGGTTGCGCGCCTGCACGATCGTGTCACGTGTCCCCGCCACGGTGACAACCGTATTGCTTCGGCAACCTCAGGGGCTTTCGATAACGGTTTGGAGATCGCGCAACACAACGACCGCTGCGAATGCGGTTGTCGTCTGATCTCGTCACTTCCAAATAGCGGCAAAAGCTAAGCATGGCGCTGGACCTGGATAACCTTCCACCGGAACGCGCCGAACCTGACGAGCCGCCATCGAGGTTCGTCTGGACGGTGGTCTTCTTCGTCCTGACGATCGCCGGAATCTTTGGCGTGATGGCGTTGTGGCCGCGCGCAGAACCAATGCAGACGCCCTTGTTCTGGACTTGCCTTGTGCTGTATCCAACGGGCCTCGCCGCGTTTGTCGTTTCACGTCGGTTCAGCATTCACGAGAGGCAGTGTCTCGATGCGCGGGACTGGAATGAGGCACGAAAGCGGTACAACGAGAAGTTGTTCGCACGCGAAAGCATTCCGATGGCCGTGCTCGCCACGGCCATCCGCGTAACGGATGACGAGACAGCGAAACTCGTGACAAAGATAGAAGAAAACGCGTTGACACTCGAGGCTCAGGCATCGGAGCTCATGGAGGACGCATCGGTAACGGCGCGGTGGCTCCAACCAGACGACGCGCTCTTTGCCGTCGACGATAAGGAGCGCCACGGCCTGCTGTTGTCCTGGCTCTTCGACCAACTTATCGGCGAACTTGCGGACCGCCTCGGGTCGCTTCCGGATGATTTTCCGCTGCGCGTCCTTCTCGATATCGGGGGCTATATCGGGGAGGCAGACGCAAAAACGACCTGCGAAGGCATATGGGCGCGTCATGAGTTGCGTCAGGCGGAAACGACGTACACGCTAGTGCCCGTTGATCTGATGACGGTCGATCAATGGCTCGACGATACGAGTGGCGCCTTGCATCTCTACGCGGTCCTGCTGATTTCGGTATCGCTTCAAACCATGTTGGATGGAGCGCCCAACGCAGGCGAGGCCGAGGCGGGCGTCGCGCTTCTCGTGGCCTCGCATGGATTAGCGGCCGAGCATCGACTCATGCCCGTCGCGCACATGCATCGCCCGTTGAATTCGGCGCGGACCCATCTCGACAGCGCGCTCACACATGCGCTGCAATGGGCAAAAGCCGACGCGCCGTCGTTGGAGTCGGTCTGGATGACCGGATTCGACGGCGAATCGGTCGGGCCTTTGCACTCATCCCTGAGCCACGTTGGCGTGCGTGAGGCAGGCGAAGATCCGCTGACGGAATTCAATCTCGACGGCACGGTGGGACGAACGGGGAGATCGGCCGACTGGCTCGCCGTAGCGTGCGGGGCGAACAGAGCGGACCGGTTGAGCGCGCCGCAACTCGTCGCCCGTAGCGCCGGCGAACACTTTCACATGGCTGTGGTGCAAAACAGCCGTAATAAGCAGAAAGACGAATGACTCGTAAATTCAAGCTAGACTTTTTAGCCACGCTATCCCTCGTGATCTTGCCCGGCATGCTGGTCTGGGTACGGCCTCAGTGGGTCGGGATCTCAGCTGACAGTCGTGGAGCTGTCATAGCAGCACTGTGCGCTATTTTCATCGTGCTATGGCTCGTGCTCAGTTATAGCGAAGCGTCGCGTGCGGCCGTGGCTTATCGCGCGGTGAAAGACTGGATGCTCAAACACGGCGGTGCTTCCGATGACGCCGCGCAGGGGGCCACGAAGCTAGACGTTGGTGATTTCAGCGATCTCAGGCAATGGCTAGTCGAGCAGCACGGCTGGCGCTGGCGTTGGCGCGAGCGTTGGATCCTGGTTGTCGGCGACGGGGAAGTAGTTCGGCGCGTGGCGCCTACGCTCTTCAAGTTCGGGTATGCCAGCGCGGGAGGCGCGGTTCTTCTTTACGCGAAGCAGACAGACAGTGCCCCGGATGTGCAGCATCTTGCCGCGTTGCGCCGATTGCGCCGCCGCCGTCCAGTGGACGCGGTCGTTGCGCTAACCGTCGCCCGTGCGACGGGCCACGATATGTTCGATGTTCAAAGCGTCTCGCAAGCGCTGGCACGTGTCGCGCGCGTGCTTCGCTGGTCTGCTCCGGTGTATTTGCTGAATGCGGAGCCATTGCAGGCGAGTCCGTCTCATACAGATGAGCCGCCGGTCGGGCTTACCTGGTCGCACCCGCGTATGGCTTCCGATTTCGTCGGCTCGGCACTACATGACCTCACCGGCGAATTGGCAAACGCCGGGGTGATGCGTCTGTCGAAAAACCCTGCAGATCGATATCTGGCGGAATTGTCGCAGCACATAAGCACAGCACGGGAATCGCTGAAGCATCTCCTGACAGGCGCTTCACGGTCGCACGATGCTATTCGCGGGCTTTTCTTCACACCGTTGGACATACCCGCGGGACCGACAGAGTATCCGCGCGAGGCCGCGCGCCACCACGCCGGTGTGCCCGAAGCGTCGAATCGAACGCTATGGCAAACCATCGCGAACCACAGTCGCAAAGCTTACGGCAGGCGCGTGGGCCTCTCGTCGTCGAGTGTTGCCGCATATCTCGTCAGCGCTGTCGCCGTACTATGGTTTATCGGCTCGATAATTTCCGGCATGTCGAACCGCGCAACCATGCGGGACGTTGCGTCGACGTTGAGCAAGGTTTCTTCGCCGCGCGACCAGACGCAAGCCTTGCTCGCCCTGGATGCTCTTGACAAACAACTCGACACGCTTGAAATACACCGCCAGCTCGGCGCTCCGTGGCTCGCTCGTTTCGGCCTGAACCGTGACGCCGCTCTTTATGAAGCGCTTTCCCCGGTTTATCAAAGCGTCGCCTCGCGCGTACTGATCGATCCGATCAAGGCAAGACTCGAATCTCGCCTTCAGCAACTCGCTTCCCTGTCCGATGCCGAAATCGCCAGCGGTGGCAACACACAGGTCCAGGCCGCGTACGACACGCTCAAGGCGTATTTGATGCTCGCCCATCCCGAGCATGCCGACGCGTCGTTTATCGCCACACAGTTGCTGACGACGAATGCGCCAGCGCGTCCGCAGAATGCGTCAGTGACGGCGGGCACTTGGGAAGACTTGCGCCAACAGGCCGTCTGGTTTTACGCGAGGCACCTTAAGCGCGGATCGGCGTCAGCCATCGCGCCTGACATCACGCTTGTCGCGGCGACGCGGCAGACGATCATCGGCGTGCGCGGCATCCAGAATTCGACAGACGCGATCTATCAGCAGATCATCGACGAGACGAAACCGAAATATCCGCCGATGACGTTGGCAACCTTGCTCGGCGATCACCCAAGCCGAGGCTTGTTCAACACGAGCGCGACTGTTCCGGGCGTTTTTACGCGTGCCGCGTGGGACGAACGCATCCCAAAGGCGATCGATGAGGCGAGCGAACAGCGCGCGGTGACGGGCGACTGGGTGCTGTCTGACGCGAAACTTGATAACACCGCGCCGTCAACGCTCAAAACCGAACTCCGTCAACGTTACTTCGATGACTACGCGCGCGCGTGGCAGCAGTTTTTGAACAGCATTCGCTGGCAAAACGCTTCGTCGTTATCTGGCACGGTCGATCAATTGACGCTGCTCGGCGACCCGCAACGCTCGCCGCTGGTCGCACTAATGAACGCTCTCGTTTTTCAGGCAAGTGCGGACGCATCGACGCAATCAATATCGGACGCTCTGATTTCGAAGGCGCAACATCTTGTAGGCAAGGACGAAAAGGACCCGTCCAAGCAGATGCAGCCATCACTTTTGCCGCTGGCAAGCGCGTTCGGTCCTATTCTGCGTCTGACTGGCAGCGAGTTCGCAAGCAACGCACCCGCCAACACCAGAACCACGCTGCAACTCGTGAGCGATCTGAGCTTGGCTCGCTATCTTGAGCGTGTCACCGCAATGCGTCTTAAGACGCAACAAATGATGGCCAGTCCCGACCCCGACGGCATGTCGCGCGTCGCCGCTCAAGCCGTGCTACAGGGTAGAACGTCCGATATCGCCGATAGTCGCGATTATGCGAGCCGTCTCTCTGCGAGCTTGGGCGAACAATGGTCGGGTTTCGGCCGGCTTTTCGAAGCCCCGCTTGACCAGACGTGGCAAGTGGTCGTGCAACCGGCATCGTCCAGTCTGAACGAAGTCTGGCGCACATCCATCCTTGCTGACTGGAATCACAGCTTCGGCGGCCGCTATCCGTTTGCGGACTCCGACAACGATGCATCGCTGCCCGATATGGCGCACTTCATGCGCATGGACAACGGCGTGATAGCGCAGTTCGTCACGACGCAGCTTGCGGGCGTGATCGAACGTCAGGGCGACCACTGGGTCGCCACGCAAGGCGTGAATCAAGGCACGCTCATGCTTGATCCGGCGTTTCTCGTCGCGCTCAACAAGCTCTCGCGCGTAGCAAGGGTCGTGTTTCCCTCTGGCGATGCGCGGGCGCGGTATGAACTACGCGGCGTGCCGACGCCGGGCATCACTG
Source organism: Caballeronia sp. TF1N1 (assembly GCF_022878925.1). Classification (NCBI taxonomy): domain Bacteria; kingdom Pseudomonadati; phylum Pseudomonadota; class Betaproteobacteria; order Burkholderiales; family Burkholderiaceae; genus Caballeronia; species Caballeronia sp. TF1N1. The sequence continues at coordinate 322,604 of NZ_CP084629.1, read as the reverse complement.
ATTTGACGCTGGTGACATCGGGTCAACAGTTGCACTACTTCAATCAGATGGAGCAATGGGAGCCGTTCGAATGGCCGGGGCAAGCCCTGGACAACACCGCACAACTTCAATGGCAAACGGAGGCAGGCGGTTTGCGCTCGACCATGTACGCACAAGGGCGTTTCGCGCTGATTCGTCTGCTCGAACGTGCGAAGGTCTCGCAACAAGATAACGCGCGTTATCTGCTCTCGTGGACGCCGGATCAGAGTCTTACGCCGCCGCTGTCGGTTCAACTTCGCGCGGAGACGGGCGCTGGACCGCTGGATGTGCTTGTGCTACGGCACTTCGCCCTGCCTGAGCGCATCTTCATGTCAGGCGCGGCGAAGCAAGCATCTGTATCGCCGGGGCGGACGCCACCACCGTTGCCGCCCGGCGCGCTTGCCGCCGCGCAGAAGATCGGCGTCGCGTTGCCGGACAAAGAATGACGACTTCGCTGGGATCAGGTCACGAAGCGTAAGAAGACTTCAACATGCATGGATCATACGGCGATCACGACTTCGGCGCGTTACCCGCTGCCTCTTGCTTACGCATCGGCATGCCGTCGATGGTCGTGAACAATTCGCGCGATGCAATCGGCTCGCGCGATTCGAGCTTCACGCCGCCGTCCTTGCCAACGAGCACCGCGCGAAACGCGCCGGGTTTGACGCCGTATCGTCGACGCAATGCATCGGCGGAATCGCTTGCGCCTTGCACGTCGTTGCCGATTACTTCGATCACTTGCAGGTCGCGTTGCGTGTAGCCATCGCTCGCATCCTGAACCGATGCGCGTTGCTTCGCGAGTGCGGCGGAACTGACGTCATCGGCGAAAACGACGAGCAGACGCTTATGCCATGTGTACTGTTCGATGGAAGATATTGCAGCGCTTCCGGCTGCTTGCAAGGTATTGGTCACGCCCAAGAGCAGGCTTGCAGCTACGGTTGCGGGAATGAGATAGCGGTTCATTGGCGGCTTCCTGTGCGGTTTATTTCCGTGCACGCAGGAAGCGCGCCAACGACGTAACAGCCTTTCAAGCGTGCGCAAGCACTTGACCAAAAATCTACTTAACCGCGAGCTTGTCTTGCGTCTTCGTTTCAAAGTCGCCAGCATCATGCCGCTCATGCAACTGGCTCGAAAGCTCGCCGAAGGTCCGGTTTACCATGCGGCCGCGTTGCACGGCGGGACGCGCGCCGATCGCATCGGCCCAACGTCGCACATGCTCGTATTCATGCACGGCGAGAAACTCGGCGGCACTGTAAATCCAGCCATTCACGAGACCGCCGTACCACGGAAAGATGGCGATATCAGCGATGGTGTATTCGTCGCCCGCAATGTACTTGCTCTCCGCAAGCCTCCGGTCGAGCACGTCGAGCTGACGCTTCACCTCCATGGCGAAGCGGTTGATCGGATACTCCATCTTGCTCGGCGCATAAGCATAGAAGTGACCGAAGCCGCCGCCAAGATACGGCGCGCTGCCCATCTGCCAGAAAAGCCACGAGAGACACTCGGCGCGTTCCGCCGCGCTGGTCGGCACGAATGCGCCAAACTTGTCCGCGAGATACAGGAGGATGGCGCCGGATTCGAACACGCGCACGGGCTTGGGGCCGCTGTGGTCGATCAGCGCGGGTATCTTCGAATTGGGATTGACTTGGACGAAGCCGCTGCCGAACTGGTCGCCGTCGCCGATCTTGATGAGCCAGGCATCGTATTCCGCGCCATTGTGACCCGCGGCGAGCAGTTCCTCCAGCATCGCCGTGACCTTGACGCCGTTGGGCGTGGCAAGCGAATAAAGCTGCAGCGGGTGCTTGCCGACCGGTAGATCCTTGTCATGCGTCGGCCCCGCGATTGGACGGTTGATGCTTGCAAACTGCCCGCCGCTTTCCTTGTCCCAGGTCCAGACCTTGGGCGGTACGTATTCGGGTGAATCGCTCATGCTGCAGCCTCCTTCGCGTCAAGTTTTCAATGTCGCCCGAGGTTAGCAGGTCGGGTAAAAACCTGCTCGACACGAAGGAGGCTCGGCCGTTCAAGCGTGCAAGAAGCGGTGCGCCTGCAGCGCTTTCCAGTACGTGATGAAGCGTCCCGCGAACATCCCGGCGACGACGCCCGACACGAGTGCGTCGATGGATGCATAGGTTCCGAGGAGCGCCGCATCCGTCACCGTTGCCATCTCGAATCCGAGCCAGAACTTGGCGGCGAAGATGGCGAGGATCAGCAAGAGCGGCACGACCGAACCCGGCAGCGTGACGGTGCGCGCCACCATATCGACGGAAAAGCGCGTGCGCGTCGCGTTGAACACGCCCGCCGCGATGCCCGCAAAAATCCCGACGATCCATGCGCTCACCGCAAAGAGGCTCGCGTGCGGATTGTGAGCCAAATGCACGAGGCCGAAGCCCGCGAAGATCAGCGGGATGATCGCCAGCTTGGACAGCGGCGTGGTACCGCCTTTCATTGCCTTCACGCCGCGCGAAATTAGATAAGCCAGCAGCAGCCAGACCCAGACCGGCGTGCCATGAACGATCATTTGCAGTGTCATTTTCGTTTCTCCTTCAGTCGGATGATTCGTTGTTGAGCAGATGAAGGCATCGTAAAGCGGCTGAATTAGAGAAGAATGAGAGCGCGCGAGCGTTCGCGGCGCGGTCGTTTAACATGGTCGCCATCGCTCGAACGCGTCAAGGAGACTGCCATGAAGAAGCTCATCAACAATCCCGCCGATGTCGTGCGCGAGATGCTCGAAGGCGTCGCGCGGCAGTCGCCGCACTTAGCCATCCTCGGCAATGAAAACGTGCTCGTGCAGCGCGCGCAGCACGAAGCGAAGGACCGGCAGGTCGCCGTCATCTCGGGCGGCGGCAGCGGTCACGAACCCGCGCACGGCGGCTATGTCGGCGCGGGCATGCTGAGCGCGGCGGTATGCGGTGAAGTCTTCACCTCGCCGCCCACGGATGCCGTGCTCGCCGCGATCCGCGCTTGTGCCGGTCCGCGCGGCGCGGTGCTGATCGTGAAGAACTACACGGGCGACCGCCTCAACTTCGGTCTCGCGGCGGAACTGGCGCGCGCGGAAGGCATTCCGGTCGAAGTGGTCATCGTGGCCGACGATGTCTCGCTGCGCAAACAGGCCGCGCGCAATCAGCGGCGCGGTATCGCGGGAACCGTGCTCGTCCACAAGGTCACGGGCGCGGCCGCCTCGCGCGGATCGTCGCTCGAGGAGGTCGCGGCGATCGCGCGCCATGCGGCGGCCAATCTCGGCACCATGGGCGTCGCGCTCGATGGCTGCACGCTGCCGGGCGTCGAAAAGTCTAGCTTCACGCTCGCCGACGACGAGATCGAACTCGGTCTCGGCATCCACGGAGAAAAGGGCGTGGAGCGCACCGCGCCGCTGCCCGCCGACCAACTGACCGACGTTCTGCTCACGAATATCGTCGACGATCTCGCGCTGGAAAGCGGCGAGCGCGTCGCACTGCTCGTGAACGGCCTTGGCGCAACGCCGCAAATGGAACTGGATGTCGTGTTGCGCGCCGCCTTCGACAATCTGTCGCGGCGCGAGATTCACGTCGAGCGCGCATGGTCGGGCACGCTGCTGTCGGCGCTCAATATGCCGGGCTGCTCCGTTTCGCTGTTGCGTGTCGATGACGCGACGCTCGGTCTGATCGATGCCGCGACCGAATCGCGCGCGTGGCCGGGCGGCGGCGCGGTCGGACGGGAAATCCGTATCGCCATGGCGGCGGATACCGTCGCGGAGGGGCACGGAATCGCGCGGGAAAGCGACGGCGGCTGGGCGGGGGTCATCGAGCCGGCGCTTCAGTCGGTGGCGCGTGCGCTGATCGACAACGAACCGCGCCTGACCGAACTCGATTCCCTCGCCGGCGACGGCGATCTCGGTGCGAGCATGAAACGCGCGGCGGACGCGATCCTCGGCGTGCCGGGATCGGCGCTCGGCACGCCGGACGGCGCGCTTGCCGCGCTCGGGGCGTCCTTGCGCCGGGCGATAGCGGGAAGCTCCGGCCCGTTCTACGCGACGGCGCTCTTGCGCGCGTCGCGCCATCTCGCGGGAGTCGCGCAACCGAAGCCGGCCGATTGGGCCGCCGCGTTCAGGGAAGCGGTGCAGGCCATCAGCGACCTGGGCGGCGCGAAGGCGGGCGACCGCACCATGCTCGACGCGCTGTTCCCCGCATCGGCGACATTCGAAGCGGTATTGAACGAAGGCAAGTCCGCGCGAGACGCCTGGGAAGCGGCTTTATCGGCCGCTGAAGAGGGCGCGCAGGCCACGGCGAGCATGACGCCTCGGGCGGGTCGCGCAAGCTATCTGGGCGAGCGCGCCGTGGGTTCGCCCGATGGCGGCGCGGTCGCGGTGACGTTCTGGCTCCGCGCGCTCGCGCCGCATATCGGCGTGCGGTGATCCGCCGCGCGCGGCCGTAACGCGAGGTCCGCGTAACGTAGCAAGCGCCCATCGCTTTGGTTTCCTCATGCCGCCCGAGCCTTGCCCGGCGCGGCTTGCAGGCGATCGGCGACCGTGCGCCGCAATTGGCACGGTCTCTGCATTGTCCGGTGTGCACCGTAGCGCTAGCAACCTGAGAGGCTTGGCGCTAATAAAAACCAGACAACGCACGGATAACAAGATGATTGCCGCCACCCTCCCGAGTCTCGACGCCGACCGTACCGCGACCCTTATCGACGAATGCTATGCGCAGCGCCATCCGTTGCAGATTGCGCTTTGCCTGCGCAGCCTTCTGTCGCGCGGCGACTTTCTCACCGTGGAATTCGAAGGCGGGCAGATCGTGACGCAGGTCCTTGACGTCGATTCGCGCAGCGCGCGCTTTGTCTTCGATCTCGGCTGCTCGGATTCCAGCAATGCCGCGCTTGCCCGCGCGGACGCCCTGACGTTGCGCAGCCAGCCATCGGGCATCCAGACGGAATTCACGACCGGGCCGGCCGTGAAAGTGCTTTTCGATGGCCGTCCCGCGTTCGAAGCGCCGATGCCCACGCTGCTGTATTACGTGCAGCGGCGGCAGTATTACCGGGTCGAGACGCCGCTCGTTAATCCGTTCGTCGCGCACGGGCGTGACGAAGCCGGCAATGCCTTCCACTTCGACGTAAAGAACCTTTCGCTCGGCGGCGTGGCCTTGCGTGTCTCCGATGACCGCTTCGAAACCGCCGAACGTGGCGGAGTCTGGCGAGGCGTCACCCTGCGGATGGGCCCATTCGGCGAAGTGAGCGTCGACCTCGAGATCGCCGCGCCGCGTTACGAACTCATGCAGACCGGCGAGCGCCGCGCGATTCTCGGTTGCCGCTTCATCGACCTGAGCGGCTGCGCTGAACGCGCCTTGCAGCGAACCATTACGCAGCTCGAACTGAAGCATCTCGGGCGCGGCGTCTGAACCCGTGACACACCGATAGCCGACTGTCACCTGACGGCACGCTTGCAAAGTGGCGAGCGTGCTCATTGTCTAATCGATCATGTAAGCGTTCCCCAAAATCGGGCATGTGATGTGCTGTTCATACGGAGTCAGAAGGCAATGCACGCCGCCTTCCGCAACCGATGCACGGCCCACTGCCTAATTTTTTTTGGGGTACTCACTCATGAGCACGACCAGCCTGAGATATCGATCGCGGACGGCGACAGCCCTCTTCGATCTACTCAATCCCATTCCCTACGGACTCTTCGTCGGGACGCTGATTTTCGACATCATCTTCGTCATCACCGCCAACGTTTTTTGGGCGAAGGGCGCCGCGTGGCTCGTCACGACGGGGCTCATCCTCGCGATCATTCCGCGCTTCATCAATCTCGGGCATGTGTGGTTCGGCTCACGCCACGTCGTCACGCGCACCGAGAAGCTCGACTTCTGGCTCAACCTGCTCGGCATCATCGCGGCGGTCGTCAACGCGTTCGTGCATAGCCGCGACGGTTATGGAATCGTGCCGCTCGGCGTGATTCTTTCGGTTATCACCGTGGTGCTGTTGAGCGTTGGACATATCGCGCTTGCCTTCGACAAATTCGGCTTTCAGGAGGCGGCTCGTGATTAAGCAAACCACTTTGACGAGCGTTATCGCGCTCTCTATTGCAGCACTCTTCGCGGGATGCAACGAGCACGCCGAATACGACAGCGCGCATCAGGCTGGCGCGAATCCGCCACTGCCTACCGCCAAGAGCTTCTTTACTCCGCCGATGCAAGTCCCGAAGTTCGCGGGCTGGAAAGACAACGAAACGCCCAAGGTCGCGGACGGACTGAAGATCGAGAAGATCGCGTCCGGCCTCGAGCATCCGCGGCAGGTGTATGCGCTTCCGAATGGCGACATTCTCGTCGCCGAATCGGGCAGTCCGAACGCGGAGCCGGTCACCACGCCGAAGCAGTTGATCGCGGGCATGGTCCAGAGCCGTTCAGGAAAGGAATCGAAGGGCGCGAACCGCATCACGTTGCTCAGAAAGCGGGGCGATGGCAGCGGGGAATGGGAAAAGCACGTGTTCATCGACCATCTGCATTCGCCCTTCGGCATGCAGCTGATAGGCGACACGCTCTATGTCGCCGATACGGACGCGCTGCTCAAGTTCCCCTACAAGACGGGCGAAACGAGCATCTCGGCGGAAGGCGTCGAGCTCGCCGATCTGCCTGATCGCGTGAACCATCACTGGACCAAGGCGCTGCTCGCAAGCCGCGATGGCAAGAAACTTTATGTGGGCGTCGGGTCGAACAGCAACGTCGGCGAGAACGGACTCGACGTGGAGTATCGGCGCGCGAACGTGCTCGAAGTGGATGTCGCGACCGGCGCGAGCCGTATCTTTGCGGCAGGCATTCGCAACCCGACCGGCTTGCAATGGGAACCGAAGACGGGGCAACTCTGGACCGTGGCCAATGAACGCGATGAGATTGGCGCGGACCTCGTGCCGGACTATCTGACTTCGGTAAAGGATGGCGCTTTCTATGGCTGGCCTTATAGCTACTACGGCCAGCATGTCGATACGCGCGTCAAGGAGCAGCGTCCCGATCTCGTCGCAAAGGCTATTCCGCCGGATTACGCAATCGGTTCGCACGTCGCGCCGCTTGGGCTGATGTTCTATACGGGCAGCAATTTGCCGGCGCAGTATCGCGGTGGCGTGTTTATCGGCGAGCATGGCAGTTGGGATCGCTCGCCGCTGTCGGGGTATGCGGTGACGTATATCGCGTTCGAGAACGGCAAGCCTGTAGGCACGCCCAAGCCCGTGGTAACAGGCTTCGTTTCCGATGATGAGAAGGAACTGCGCGGCGCGCCTGTCGGCCTGACTCAGGACAAGGACGGCGGACTCGTCTTTGCGGACGATGCCGGCAATACCGTGTGGCGCGTGACGGGCGCGGGCGGCTAGCCTGCGAGCTTGTTGCAGAGACGCCGCATGCCGTTGAAAATCGCTTCGGCAATGTCCATCGGGAAGTCGCGGGGCAGCACGCTCGCGACTTCATCGACGACTTGTTGGGTGCGCGCCGTGACTTCGGCGATCAGCGCTTCGACTTCCGGCGCGGCGAACCCGACTGTGCGCCCTTGCGCGATCCAGTGACGCGGCAAAATTTCGGCGATGACGTAATGAATATTCTTGCCATGCACGGCCATGGCGAGTTTCGCGCGCTGCGCGGCAAGCTGATTGCGTCCCCGTCCGATGATCGGATGCGCGGACAGCACGTCATAAAGCGGCGTCGATTCATAACGATTGCCGGGCAGATGCGCGATGCTGAAGTTCTTCGCGTGACCATCGGTGGCGGCGAGCAGCCAGAAAACCATCTGCGTCATGAAGAAGTCGCGCCGGTCGTTGGCCGCGCGACCCGAGCCCGACAGCACTTCCATGACATGGCCGATTCCCGGTCCGCCATCCGCTTCGTACTTTTGTAGCGCGGGCGTGCCGGTGGCCTGACACATATCCTCTTGCGGGAGCCGCAAAATCCAGCGCTTGTCGCTCGACAGACGGCGATCGAACCGTTCGACGACGAGCACTTTCTGATCTTCGAAGACTTCGATCTCGCACCGCGCGATAGCCAGCCCGAATGCCGCGACGATCTTCGAGCAAAGCCATTCGTTCTCCACCGATGTCCGCATGTCCGCTCGCATGTTGCCGACGAGCCCAAGCGGCAATTTAAAGATGTGCGTGGTCGGCGTGCTGCCCTCGGGCAGTAGCCATTGCTTGCCGCGCCGAAGCAGGGCGGTCTTTTCTTGCGCGCCTGCTATCGAGAGACGCAGGTCATCGAGCGGTTCGTGTTGTCCGAGTTGTGGCATGGCGGTCGTCTCGCGCAGCAGCCGGGCGATCTGCGATTCGCTCATCGCGCGTCCCGTTATGCTTTCGAGATCGACCGGCGTCTCTCCGGGCGGCAGCATTTGAAGGGCACCGACGCAGTCGCGACCCAACTGTGCGAGCAGCTGAAACGGCGCCGTGCCGCCCGTTCGATAACGCGTGGCAATGCGACGGCGGATTGGCTCGCTGTCGGGCAGAAGGTTGTCGAAAAAGTTCGCGACCACTTGCCCTCGATACGGCTGGTTGCCCGGCGTGAACGGCAGCGACAGCGAGAGAGGACGGCCTTGCGGGTCGGCAATCCACTCATCGCGATAGACGAGGCGCTCGCCACCAGTGCTGGATTCCCAGTGGCCGACGGGCAGTCCGTTCATCCACAGATCGAGCCGGTTCGGGTCGGTGCGGCGCGCCATGCTTACCAGTTCTCCCGCTTTTTCGCGGCTCTGGCCCGCGCCGACGTTGCCTTCGCTGCGATTTTCTTCGTGATGGGCGGGGCTTCGTCCGCTATGACGCCATCCGTCAGCATCATCTCGACGCCCAGCACGCGCAAGACTTTGAACATGCGCTCCATGCTTGCCGCAGCGGGATTGGCTTCCAGTTGCGCATAGGTCTGCTGCGTCACGCCCAATTGCGCGGCCATGCTTGCCTGAGTCAGCCCGGCGGCTTTGCGAAAGCCTTTGAGAATGGGCCGCAATTGGCTGAGCGTCTTTACCGGATAGTCCACGAAGATCCCTACAGTCTTAAGACTGTTAAGCGTTTCTACAGTCTATGACCTGTTAAAGCAAAAAACAAGTTTTAGACTGTAAATAGTAAAAACAGCCTAAAACCTGTTTTTCGAAAAAGTCTGGCCCAATTAAGCATTTTCAGAAGACCTTAGCCCGTGCCGGTTAAAATTCGACGTTTTTCGCCCGCATCGACAGACCACGACACGCCACGACATTCAAGGACCGCCTTTCATGCTTGCCCGCATCACCCGCCTGTTTCCGCTCTGGGCCGTTCTGGTCTCCGTTGCCGCCTACTATTCGCCTTCGTCCGTCACGGGCATTGCGCCGCATGTCACCACGCTCCTGACCATCATCATGCTGTCGATGGGCGTAACGCTCTCCGTCGACGACTTCCGGCGCGTCTTCACGCGCCCCGCGCCGGTAATCGCGGGCATCGTGCTGCATTACCTCGTCATGCCGCTTGCCGCGTGGGTTATCGCGAAGGCGTTGCACATGCCGCCCGATCTGACGGCGGGCATGGTGCTGGTTGGCAGCGTGGCGAGCGGCACGGCGTCCAACGTCATGATTTATCTGGCGCGCGGCGACGTCGCCTTGTCGGTGACCATCAGCGCGCTCTCGACACTCGTCGGCGTGTTCGCGACGCCGCTGCTCACGCGCCTTTATGTCGATGCGTCGATCTCGGTCGATGTCCACGGCATGTTGATGAGCATCCTGCTGATCGTCGCGCTGCCTATCGTGGTCGGACTTATCGTGAATCATCTGTTCGAGAAGTTCGTGCGCAAGATCGAATGGCTGCTGCCGCTCGTGTCGATGGTGTCTATTTTGCTCATCATTGCCGCCGTGGTCGGCGGGACGCAGAAGAGTATTGCGTCGGTCGGGCTCGTGGTCGCGTTCGGCGTGGTGATGCATAACGGCATCGGGCTCCTGAGCGGCTATTGGGGCGGCCGCTTGCTCGGCTTCGACGAGGCCGTGTGCCGCACGCTCGCTATCGAAGTGGGCATGCAGAATTCGGGGCTCGCGGCTACGCTCGGCAAGCTTTATTTCACGCCGATAGCGGCCTTGCCCGGCGCCCTGTTCTCCGTGTGGCACAACCTCTCGGGCTCGATGCTCGCGGGTTATTGGGCTGGCCGTCCGGCGAAGGGTTCGACACGCGATACGGATACGGCCGCGGTCGTCGCTGCAAAACGAAACTGACTTCCCGATGCGTGGTGCGCTTCGAGGCGCGCTAGTTTTTGGCGCCCCGACCTTTCCACGTCGCGATGGCCACACCTAGAACGGCGACGCCCATCGCCCACCAGGCCATTGTCGGCAACACTTCGCCGAGAATGAAGTACGACATGATTGCCGCACCGGGCGGCACGAAGAAGAACAGCGCCGCTACTTGCGACACCTTTCCGGCGCGTGTCAATGCGAGCAGCAGCGTGATCGCGATCAGCGAGTTGCCGATCACGAGATAAGCAAGCGTGACGGCGAGTGTCGGGTTCCACTGCACTTCCGTGCGCTCGAAGAAGAACGCCATCGGCGCACAGCACGCGAAGCCCACTGAATATTGAACGAGGTTCGACGTGAGCGGGTCCTGCGCGGTGCCCGCGCGTTTCTCGTACAACATCGCGGCCGTGATGCCGATTAGCGCGCCCACCGCGAGCAATACCGGCCCGAGTGCCGATGCGTGCAGCGTGCCGCGCGACAGGATCACGCCGGCCGAGCCGCCAAGCGCGAGTATCAAGCCCAGCCATTGCCGCACGCCGATACGCTCACCGGTCAGCGATGGCGCAAGCACGCTCACCAGTATCGGCTGCAACGAAACGATCAGCGCAAGCCATGACGTTGCAATGCCCGCTGTCATCGACAGATAGCTGAGGCCGAAGTACATCACCTGCACGAGCAGGCCCATGACGACCAGGTAACGCCAGCTTCGCATGTCGCTTGGCCATAGCGGCCGTCTGAACACGCATACGCCTATGAGCACCGCGATGCTGAGCGCAAAGCGTATCGAGAGAAACGTGAGCGGCGAGGCGTAGTGCAGGCCGGTCTTGGCGACGGGAAAGCCCGCGGACCACAAAAGCAAAAAGACGATCGGACCGCCGATGGCAAGCCAGCGTCCGCCATCTTGCGCTGCTTCCTGCGTGACGCGATGCGCGTTCGGCCCCTGTGCCATGTCTCGCTTCCCTTTAGGTTTTGATCGTCCTGCGACCAGAGCAAACGCGCGTTCGACAAGACGTGGACGGTTTAAAACCTTCCACGTATGGCTTTGCCGGGAACAACGTCTGCTCTAGCTTACGAGCTAAGGCACTGTTGAAAGCCTTCGCATGACGAGCACTTTCTCTCACAAAAATAGCATTAGCCGCGTCTTGCACATTCGCGAAGACATTCTCGCGAACCCACGCGCGGACTGCCTACGGAGCCCACCTATGCGTGACCTCGACCTCGATCATAACGTCCGACCCACCCTTCGAACGCCCGCGCCGAAACTCATGCGTCGTGCCGCATTCGGTGTGGCTGCTTGCTTGTCGTTCTCTCTTGCAGCATGCAACAGCGCACCGGACAAGCCGTCACCCGTGGCGAACGCGGTCGCCAATGCAACCGCGGCCGTGCGCGCGGATGACGACATGAAGACCGTGCTCGACGCTTATGCGGCACTCGATCCGAAGGCCATCGAGAAGGTCGATGTGCCGACGGCGCGCGCTCAACCTACTATCGCCGATGCCGTCAATTCCGTGCTGAAGACGCAGGGTCGCAGCACTTCGCCGCAAGCGTTGGTACCGGGCGTCACGAGCCGCGACATTACCGTGCAGGGCGCGGCCGGCAGCTTGCCCGCGACGGTGTACAAGCCCGCAGGCAATGGCCCGTTTCCCGTCGTGACGTATTTTCATGGGGGCGGCTGGGTGATCGCGGACCGCAAGGTCTATGACGGCGGCGCGCGTGGGCTTGCGAAGGCGGCCAATGCAATCGTCGTATCGGTCGATTACCGGCGTGCGCCCGAGGCGCGCTTTCCCGCCGCATGGGATGACGCCTTCGCGTCGTACAAGTGGGTGGCAAGCCACGCCGCTTCGCTTGGCGGCGACCCGAAGAGGCTTGCGCTCGCGGGCGAAAGCGCGGGCGGCAATCTCGCGGTCGCGACGGCCATCGCCGCACGCGATGCGAATGCGCCGAAGCCGCTTGCCGTGATCGCCGTATATCCGGTGGCGCAAACGGGCAGCATGAACACGGAGTCGTATATCGAGAACGCAGTGGCCAAGCCGCTCAACAAGCCGATGATCGCGTGGTTCCTCGACAAGCTCTTGCGCACGCCGGCCGACAAGCAGGACACGCGTCTCGACCTGGTTCACGCCAATCTCGCGGGCTTGCCGCCGGTCACCATCATCAACGCCCGTATCGATCCTTTGCGTGACGATGGCGCGCAGTTGCAGAAGGCGATTGCAGCGGTGAACGGGCCGGTCGATCGTCGCGTCTATGACGGCGTGACGCACGAGTTCTTCGGCACGGCGGCTGTGGTGCAGAAGGCGAAAGATGCGCAGCAGTATGCGGGGACGCGCTTGCAGCAGGCTTTTGGCACAGGTCAGTAAGCGCGGGTGATGTGATTCGCACGCGGGACGGCTTCGATGTTTCCCGCGTGCGACTCGTGGCTCATGGGTTGAATGTCATTCCTCGCACGGCACGTTGCAAGCCGCGGCAACAGGCCGTGCCTCCGCGCCAATGCCTGCAAGCGTCGCAAGTCCCAGCAACGCCAGCGCACCGCCCACCATGAAGTCCGTCGGAATGCTCGCGCGATCGACGACCGCGCCGCCGACGAACGAACCCATCGCAATCGCCACTTGGATGATGCTCACGAAAAGCGCCGATCCCGCCTCCGGATGCTCGGGCGTCGCGCGCTGAATCCACATGCTGAAGCACAGCGGCAGCGCGCCAAATGCGATACCCCACGCCAGCACAACCGCGCTGACCGCGAGCGACGAATGCCGCAGGATCGGCATTAGCAGCAGCGCGAACATGAGGAGCGACACCATCGTGAGAAGCGTGCCCTTGAAATTGCGCTGCACGGCGGACGACGCCGCGAAATTCGAGAAGAACCCGATGATGCCGAAGCCGAGCAGAAGCCACGTGACCGTCGCCATGTCGAGGTGTGCATCGCCGAGCAAGAAGGGCGTTACATACGTGTAGGAAGAAAAGTGCGCGCCGAAGACGAGCGCCACCATCAAAAGACTTCTGCGCGGATGCGAGTGCTTGAGAAGCGCCGTGAGATCGCCGAAGCGCAAAGCCGCAGCCGATGGCAACGAAGGCACGAGCAACCACTGCGCGACGAGCGCGACGGCAACGAGCCCTCCCGTCGCCAGAAACGACACGCGCCAAGACGCCACGCTCGCGATGAACGTACCGAGCGGCACGCCAATGACCGTCGCGCACGTCACACCGGTGAGAATGGCGGCCATTGCGCGTGCACTGTCTTTCGCCTCGACGAGCCTTCCCGCCGCCGATGTCGCGAGCGTCCAGAAGCCGCCGAGCGCGGCGCCCAGAAGCGCGCGGCCAAGCAGCATGACAACGAGATTCGGTGCGAACGCCGACAGCAGGTTCGAGCACAAGAGCAACGCGGTGAGCAACAGGAACACATGCCGCCGGTCCATGCGTCCCGCGCCGAGCATCAAAGCGGGTGCGGAAATGGCCGCGACGATGCCGGGAATGGTCACCATCAATCCCGCTACGCCGGGGAGAATGTTCAAGTCGTGCGCGACGTGAGGAAGCAATCCAACGGGTAGAAATTCGGTGGTGACGAACGCGAACGCGCCAATCGTCACGGCGGCGACCGCGAGCCACTGACGCAGCGACGAGTTTTTGTCGTCGGTCAGGGGCGTGGCGCGTTCGAGCGTCGAGTCTTCCATCAGCATGGCGTTTTTCGATCCGGATAAGGAGTGAGTACGGGCTTATCTTCGAGCATCTTTGCCGGCAACATAACACTGCCTTTCATCTTCTGCACAAGTGACCCAACCGCGGCTTATGGGGCCGGGTTAGCAATGCCATGCATGTTCTTAGCAGAAGTGCTTGGTTCTATTTTTGGCGGCGCTGCGCTACTTTCGAGGCTTTGGCTTTCATCCGCGTCTCATGCCCAGCAACTCCACTTCTCCGCTTCTTCAAGTGCGTCACCTCGATGTCGACTACGGCGCGCATCGCGCGGTGCGCAAGCTGTCGTTCGACATCGCGGCGGGGCAGGCGGTGGCGCTCGTCGGCGAATCGGGCTGCGGCAAGTCCACTACGGCGATGTCGCTCATGCGTCTTCTGCCGAAGCATGCGAAGACCGGCGGCGCGGCGCTCTTCGATAGCATCGATCTTTTGTCGGCGCCGGAACGCAAGCTCGCGGACCTGCGTGGCCGCCGCATGTCGATGATCTTTCAGGAGCCGATGACTTCGCTCAATCCCGTGCTGACTATTGGTGCACAAGTCGCCGAGGCGCTGATTCTTCATACATCGATGTCGCGTGCCGCTGCGCGCAAGCGTGCCGTCGAACTGCTCGATCTCGTACGCATTCCCGAACCCGCGCGCCGGGCGGACGACTATCCGCATCATCTTTCCGGCGGACAACGCCAGCGCGCGATGATCGCCGCAGCCATCGCTTGCGAGCCCGCGCTTCTTATCGCCGATGAACCCACCACCGCGCTCGATGTCACCGTGCAGGCCGGCATCCTGCGTCTGCTCGATAACTTGCGGCGCGATCTTTCGATGGCATTGCTGCTCATCACGCACGATCTGGGTATCGTGTCCGACTGGGCGGATCGCGTAGTCGTGATGCATGGCGGTGAGGCGCTCGAACAGGGTTCGGCGCGCGACGTGCTCGATCATCCGCGTCATGCCTATTCACGTGGATTGCGCGGCGCGGCGCTGCATCTCTCGGCCGACAAGCATTATCGCGAGGCGCGCTTGCCGGAAATTCGCGCGCTCGCTTCGGCCACGGGCACGACGGATTTCACGCTACATGTGCCGACGCGCGCGGCGCATTCGGCACGGCCCATCGACCACGATGCAAGACCGCTGCTCTCGCTCGACAAGGTCGACACGGCTTACGCGACAGCGCGTGGCACGCGTCATGTGCTGCACGATATTTCCTTCGATATCGCGCGTGGCGAGACGGTGGGTCTGGTCGGCGAATCGGGTTGCGGCAAGTCCACGCTTTCGCGCACCATCATGCGGCTTCTGACGCCGGATGCCGGACGCATCGTGCTCGATGGCGTCGATATCGCGCGGCTGACGCGGCGTGAGCTGGCGCCGCATCGGCATAAGATGCAGATGGTGTTTCAGGACCCTTATGCATCGTTGAATCCGCGCAAGACGGTAGGGCAGATTCTGCATTTCGCGCTCGATGTTCAGGGCACCGTTCCTACCCGCGATCGCGACGCCAGGATCATGAAGATGCTCGATGCAGTCGGTTTGCCTTCGGGCGCGGCGCGGCGTTATGCGCACGAGTTTTCGGGCGGGCAGCGGCAACGCATTGGCATTGCGCGGGCGTTGATACTCGAACCGGCGCTTCTGATCTGCGACGAGCCTGTATCCGCGCTCGATGTTTCCATTCAGGCGCAGATACTGAATTTGCTCAGCGATCTGAAGGATGAATTCGGTCTGTCGATGCTCTTCATCTCGCACGATCTCGCTGTCGTTCGCTACATGGCGGATCGCGTGCTGGTGATGAAAGATGGACGCATCGTCGAGAGCGGCGGGCACGACGAGATCTGGGACGCGCCCAGGCACGCTTACACGCGCACGCTCATTGCATCGGTGGCGGGGCAGCGACAGCGTGCGGGCAGCGATTCCATCGCCGCATAAACAGTTAAGCGCTCAACGCTCCGCATGCAAGCCGAACAAGGAAGCAAGACCATCGCCAAGCAGATTGAGCGCAAGCACCGTAACGACGATAGCAAGACCCGGCAAGGTCGCGATATACCAGTCCGTGCGCAGCACTTCGCGGCCCGCGCCGACCATGTTGCCCCAGCTCGCCACGTTTGGGTCGCCAAGCCCGAGAAACGCCAGCGCGGACTCCGTGAGAATGGCGGTGGCAACCAGCAATGTCGATGACACGAGCACGGGCGTCATCGTATTGGGCAAGACATCCGACACGATGATGCGCAGGTCGCTCGCCCCAAGCGCGATGCTTGCCTGCACCATCTCGCCGTGCCGCAGCTTTTGCGTTTCCGCGCGCACCAGCCGCGCGAGGTTCGGCCACGAAGTCACGCCGATAGCGAGCGCAATCGTCATCACCGAAGGCTGCACGATGGCGACGATGGCGAGCGCGAACAGAAACGGCGGCACCGTCTGAAAGAACACGGTGACGCGATTGATTTCACGATCGAGCCAGCCGCCGAAGTATCCGGCGAAAAGGCCCGCCACCACGCCGATGACGACGCTGATGAACGTCGAAGCCGCCGCGATCACGAGCGAGGCGCGTGCGCCATACAACAATCCCGAGAGGATATCGCGGCCCAGCATGTCGGTGCCGAGCGGAAACGCCGCATCTTGACCCGGACGCAAAAATGGTTCGGTGACGAGTTCTAGTGGATCTCCGGGACGCAGCCACTGCGCACAGAGCGCGACCGCGATGATCGCCGCGAGCAGCACGCCGCCGATCAACGCGGAAGGTGCGCGCAGAAAGCGCAGAGCGGCATGCCAGCGGCGAGGCTTTTGCAGCGCGGAGAGTTGGGACATGGTGCGGTTCTCAGGAGATGCGCGGGTCGAGCCAGCGGTTGATGGCGTCAGTGGCCCAGTTGACGAGCACGACGAGAATCGAGCTGCACAGCAGCACGCCGAGCAGCACGTTGAGATCGCGCCGCACGAGCGCATCGAAAGCGAGCCGCCCGAGCCCCGGCCACGAGAACACCGTTTCGACTACCACCGCGCCGCCGATCACCGAGCCGATCTGCATGCCGAGCATCGTCACGAACGGAATGAGCGCATTGCGCAGCACGTGCACGCGAAAGAGCCGCAACGGCCGCACGCCGCGCGCAATAGCGGTGCGCACATAATCCTCGCGACGTACTTCGATGACGGTCGCGCGAATCAAACGCGCATACGTGGCGACGTAGAAAAGCGCGAGCGTGACAGCGGGAAGAATAAGATGATGTGCGACATCCAGCACATGCGCCCAGCCTGTGAGCCCGGAGGAAATGGTCTGCATGCCCCCGACCGGCAGCCAGTCGAGCCACACCGAAAACACGACCACCAGCATGAGCCCGGTCCAGAAAAGCGGCGTGGCGAAACAAAGCAGCGAAAGCGTGGAGATGACGACATCGACGAAACGTCCCGTGTACCATGCAGCGAGCGCGCCGAGCAGCAGTCCGACGATGGCCGCGATTAACACCGCGCCGCCCATCAGCAAAAGCGTGGCGGGCACGCGGTTCCAGATGAGCTGCGCGACGGGCATGCCTTCGCGGAACGAGTAGCCGAGATCGAAGCGCGCGAGATGTTCAAGGTACTTTGCAAACTGCACCCAGAGCGGTTGATCGAGCCCGAACTGCTGACGCAACGCGGCGACGTATTGCGCCGACGCGCCGCCGGATTCGCCCGCGATGACCTGCACGGCATCGCCGGGGGCGAGCCGAAGCAGGAAGAAGTTGACGACCGCAATGCCGAGCACGACGCCCACGAGTTGCCCGAGCCGATGCAACGCGATGGAGAGCCATCGCGCGGTGCGCTTTGTATCGGTCGCGATGAGCTCACTCATGCTTCGAAGGGTCGGTGTACCACACGTTCTTGAACGAGCCATAGACCTGATCGACGCCGCTTACCGTATCGTTGAGGTCGGCCGATTGCACCGTGAAGAAGTGCAGTTCGAGCAGCGGCAGCGACGGCAGATCGGTCTGCACCTGACGCTGGAACGCTTTGAAAAGCGTTACGCGTTCGGCTTGATCGCCGGAGGCTTGCGCATCGCGAATCAGTTGATCGACCTTGACGTTGCGATAGCCCGAACCATTCGTGAAGGGAATGTTCTTGCCGATACTGTCCGACTGATACTCGCGCGTCACGCCCACTTGCGGGTCCGAGAAGCCTGCGTACCACTGGATCGTCACGTCGAAATCGCGGTCGCCGTAAATGCGGCGCGTGTAGGTCGGCGTGTCCTGATTGCGGATATCCGCGTCGATACCGATTTTCTTGAACGCTTGCTTGATGAACTCCGCGCTGCGAAGAAACTCGTCACCGTACGGCAGATAATCGATAGTCAGCTTGAAGCGAGTACCGTTGGGGCCTGCCTTGTAACCGGCCGTATCGAGCAACGCGTTGGCCTTCGCAATGTCGTAGGGATACTGCGGCACGTCGGGCTCGAAGAACTCCTTGAGCGTCGATACGACAGGGCTCACCGCTGGTTTGCCGAAGCCTGACCACACCACGCGGTTATACGCGTTGCGATCGATGGCCAGATAAAGCGCCTGCCGCACGCGCGCATCCTTCAACTGAGGACGATCGTTGTTGATGTCGAGAAAGAGCCACGGCGAGAGCCATTCATAACCCTTCGTTTCCACCTTGAGGTTCGGCAGTTTCGCGAGACGTTGGGCGTCGCGAGCGGGTACGGGGCTCAGCGGCGCGTATTGCACTTCGCCCTTTTCGAGCGCAGCGGTGCGTGCGCCGCCATCGGGAATCACACGATAGATCACCTTGTCGAGATACGGCTTGCCCTTGTCCCAGTAGTCCGGATTGCGTTCGAGCAGAATGTAGTCGCCTTTCACCCATTTGCGGAAAATGAATGGACCCGTGCCCACTGGCTTGTTGTTATACGGATTGTTGAGGACGTCCGTGCCTTCATAAAGATGCTTCGGCAACACTTGCGCGCCGTTGCTGTTGAGCGAACTCAGCACGGCAAGCGATGGCTTCGAAAAATGGATGATCACGGTGTAATCGTCCGGCGTATCCACGCGGTCCGCGTTGGCGAAAAGAGCCTGATTGCGCGGATGATATTTTTTCCACACGTTTTCGAGCGTCCACTTCACGTCGGCGGAAGTGAAGGGTTTGCCGTCGTGCCACTTCACGCCCTGACGCAGATTCAACGTGAGCGTCTTGCCGTCGGTCGAAAGCGCCCACTTGACCGCGAGTCCCGGCTTGAGATGAAAGTCGTTGTCGTATTCGATGAGGCCGTCGAAGACATTGGTGCTGAAGGTTCCCGTCGGCGAGGACGTGCTCAGTGCTGCCGTCAGAATGACAGGCTCGGGCTGCGAGATGACGGTGAGCGTGCCGCCGCGTTTGGGCGTTTCTGCATGAGCCAGGCTCGATCCCGCGATGAGCGCCACGAATGCGAGCGGGCGCGCCCAACGCTGCCAGAGCCTGAGTGTTGTGCTGGTCGACACGTGCGATTCCTCTTGTTGTGATGTTGCGCGATATTTGCGTAGTGTTGATTCGATGTTGCGGTAGATGGCCGCTGCAAGACAGGGCGAGCACCTTGCGGGATCGCGAACGATAGCAACGACTCGCCACGTGAGGAACCAACAAAAAGTGCTGTGCATATGACGTGGCATGCTTCGCATCGGTGCGGTGGATGAGCGCTGCGTGGCCACGAAGAATGGTGTACGTTTCGTGTCTCGCCTGGCTTTCATATCGAACGGATCGCACATGACTCATCAAGCCGATGTCCGCGCGCTCGCCGCGCTCGAATCACGTAACGCGCATGCTGGGGCGTTTCGCCGTCTCTCGCAGGCGCATTGGAGCGACGGTCGTCTGTCGAGCCGCGACAAACATTTGGTCGCTGTGGCGGTGGGACAGGTGACGCGCTGCGAGTACTGTATCGAGCATCACGCGGAGATCGCGAAGCGCCTGGGTGCGTCGCTCGATGAGTTGCTTGCCGCTTCGTATATCGCTGCGGCGCTAGAGACTTTCGGGCGCGGTGAAGTGAAGATCGATGCCGCCTTCACGTTCGAAGAACGCGAGTCGGTGATCAACGGCACGGCTATCGGCGCGGGCCGCGATACGTTCGCAAGCACCGTCTTTCGCGACGATACCTTGCCGCGTGAATTGCGCCTCGTGACCGCCGCCGCTGTCGCGCAAACGCAAAATCACGAGCCGTTGCGGCGGTCGCTGCACGCGCTTGCCATCGAAGCAGGCGTCACATCCGAGGCGCTCGAAGAAGCCTACGCGGTCGCGATCATTCTGCGTGCGGGCGCGGTCTACGCGCATACCTTGCCTATCGCGAGATTGTTCGAAGCGAAGTGATGCAAGCCGGGTCCATTCATCGTGGCCCGGCTTTTCTTCATCCCAAAATAGCTACTAACGGTCTCTCGCCAACACGTCAGTGAATCGCGCAAAGCCGTGCGAATAGAAAAACAACGCGCTTGGTTCGGAGAGCCTGCAAGTCAGGCGCGATACTCTATGGTTTTTGCGCTCAACGTGACCGAGATGACACCGACTTCGCCTGGCAACGGCTTGGCTTCGGCCAGCAGGTTTATCGTCGTGACCGTGCTCGTGGGTGTGGGCGCGGGCATCGGCGGCATGTTGCTCGCGTTGTTGCTGCACGCCATCCAGCACATCGCGTTCGGCTATAGCCTCGATGCGGTCATCAGCCGGGAGAGCTTTCTCGAAGGCGTGACGGCCGCGCCACCCGAGCGCCGGCTCGTCGTGCTTACGTTGTGCGGTCTCGTGGCGGGAATCGGCTGGTGGTGCGTGTATCGCTTCGGCAAGCCGCTCGTGAGTATCCGCAAGGCCGTCAAATCGGACGATCCGCGTATGCCGGTGATCAGCACGCTGGCGCATACGGTGCTGCAGATTGTCACGGTAGCCATGGGTTCGCCGCTCGGCCGTGAAGTCGCGCCGCGCGAGATCGGTTCGCTGTGGGCGGGATGGCTCGCGCATTACGCGGGACTCACGCCCGCGCAGTCGCGCATCATGGTGGCGTGCGGCGCGGGTGCGGGGCTCGCGGCGGTCTATAACGTGCCGCTCGGCGGCGCGGTGTTCGTGCTCGAAGTGCTGCTCGGCACCTTCGAATGGTCCATCGTCGCGGCGGCGTTCGCGACCTCGGCAATCGGCGCGCTGGTGGCGTGGGTCGGTCTCGGCGATGAACATCAGTATCGGTTGCCCGCGCTCGCCTTCAATGCGCAGATCGTCGTGTGGGCCGTGGTCACGGGACCGCTTTTCGGCGTCGCTGCCTGGGTGTTCGTGCGGCTGACATCGGCGGCGCGCAACGCCGCACCGCGCGGCAATGCATTGCCGGTGCTCGCACTCATCAACTTCGCGATGATCGGCGCGCTCGCCATGTATTTCCCGCAACTCGTCGGCAACGGCAAGGGGCCGGCGGGCCTGTCGTTCGACAATCAGATGACGCTCGGGCTCGCCGCCGTGCTGCTCGTGCTCAAGGTGATGGTCGAAGTGAGTACGTTGCGCGCGGGCGCGGAGGGCGGTCTGCTCACGCCGGGGCTTACGAATGGCGCGCTGCTGGCCGTGATTCTCGGTAGCGTGTGGAATGTGCTCTGGCCGGGAACGTCGCTTGGCGCGTTCGCTGTGGTGGGGGCGGCGGCGTTCCTGGGGGCATCGATGCAGATGCCGTTGACGGCCATCGTGCTGATGATCGAATTCACGCGTTTCAGCCAGGACTTTCTGATTCCGGCTGCGCTCGGCATTGCGGGTTCGACGGTGGCGTACCGGGCGGTCGAATCCTACGCGGCCCGCGCGGTCGCACGGCCGGAGCAACCGGCCAATGGCGTCGACGGGATCACGCCTTGATACATCGCGGGCTTCGCGCGGCAGCACCGCACGCCGCCGCCGAAGCCCGCGACGACCTCAATCGTCCAGCAGCGAAGGGTCCCGCACCGCGCCCTTATCCGCCGACATCACGAGCTTGGCGTAAGCCTTGAGCGCGGTCGATACCTTGCGCGGACGCGGCGCGGCCGGCTTCCAGCCTCGGGCGTTCTGCTCTTCGCGGCGGCGCGCGAGCTCGTCATCCGACAGCAGCACGTCGATGGTGCGATTCGGAATGTCGATGCGAATCTTGTCGCCATTGCGCACGAGGCCGATAGCGCCGCCCGCCGCCGCTTCGGGCGAGCAATGACCGATGGACAGCCCCGACGTGCCGCCCGAAAAACGCCCGTCCGTGAGAAGCGCGCACGACTTGCCGAGACCCTTGGACTTGATGTAGCTCGTCGGATAAAGCATCTCCTGCATGCCGGGTCCGCCCTTCGGACCTTCGTAGCGCACGATCACCACGTCGCCCGCCTTGACCTTGTCGTTCAGAATGTTTTCGACCGCCTCGTCCTGCGATTCGGTGACATGAGCCGTGCCTTCGAACACCAGAATGCTCTCGTCCACGCCAGCCGTTTTCACCACGCAGCCGTCCAGCGCGATATTGCCCGTGAGCACCGCCAGTCCGCCTTCGCGCGAGAACGCGTGTTCATACGAGCGGATGCAACCTTCGGCGCGATCCGTATCGAGACTCGGCCAACGCGTGTTCTGGCTGAACGCCACTTGCGTCGGCACGCCTGCGGGACCGGCCATGTAGAAGGTCTTCACGGCATCGTCGGGATTGCGCTTGATGTCCCACTCGTCGAGCGCGTCCTTGAGCGTGTGCGCGTGGACCGTCGGCACGTCGGTATGCAGCTTGCCCGCTCGATCCAGTTCGCCGAGGATAGCCATGATGCCGCCCGCGCGATGCACGTCCTCGATGTGATACTTGTTCGTGTTCGGCGCGACCTTGCACAGTTGCGGCACGACGCGCGAAAGGCGGTCGATGTCCGTCATGGTGAAGTCGATTTCCGCCTCGCGCGCAATGGCCAGCAAGTGCAGGATCGTGTTGGTCGAGCCGCCCATGGCGATGTCGAGCGTCATCGCGTTTTCGAACGCCTTGAAGCCGACCGAGCGTGGCAGCACGCGGTCTTCCTCGTGCTCGTAATACTGCCGCGCCAGACCGACGATACGGCGCCCCGCGCGCTTGAAAAGCTGCTCGCGATCCGCGTGCGTGGCGACCACCGTGCCGTTGCCCGGCAGCGACAGACCGAGCGCTTCGGTCAGGCAGTTCATCGAGTTGGCCGTGAACATGCCCGAGCACGAACCGCACGTCGGGCACGCGGAGCGTTCGACCTCGGCGACATCGGCGTCGGAGTAGGAGGCGTCGGCGGCGATCACCATGGCATCGACCAGATCGAGCTTCTTGAACTCGATTGCCTTGGTCTTCGGATTGGCAAGATGCGTCTTGCCGGCTTCCATCGGTCCGCCGGACACGAAGACAACCGGAATGTTGAGGCGCATGGCGGCCATCAACATGCCCGGCGTGATTTTGTCGCAATTGGAAATGCAGACCATGGCGTCGGCGCAGTGCGCGTTGACCATGTACTCGACCGAATCCGCGATGATTTCACGGCTCGGCAGCGAATACAGCATGCCGTCGTGACCCATGGCGATGCCGTCATCGACCGCAATGGTGTTGAATTCCTTGGCGACGCCGCCCGCCGCCTCGATCTCGCGCGCGACGAGCTGACCAAGATCTTTCAGGTGAACATGTCCGGGAACGAACTGCGTGAACGAATTGACGACGGCGATGATCGGCTTCGAAAAGTCTTCGTCTTTCATGCCGGTGGCGCGCCACAGCGAGCGCGCTCCCGCCATGTTGCGGCCGGCGGTGGAGGTTTTGGAACGGTATGCGGGCATTGTAATTTCGAGGAGTCGCGGGGAAGAATGCGGGCCAGGGGATGAGCGGCCGGACATGCGCCCGTGCGAACGACCTTTTGAGCTTCGCCGCGGGCAATCCCAATATTATCCCACAGGCCCTGAAACGACCGCTGGATGCGGCTTTGGCGGTTTTATCGCGATACGGGCGGCTGGGGTGGCCGGGGTGGCCGGGGTGGCGTTACCCACATGGCGCTCGGCACGATGAAATACTGCGGCGCATTGCGCGTGGAGAGCGTGCCAGTAACGGCGATAGGAACCCGCACCGGAGGCGGCGGCACGCCAATGAGCTGTATGCGCGGGACCATGAGCCGTCCCAGCGCGTCCTGCGAAAACCGCCTGTCCACGACGCACAGGGGCGGGTCCATTGCGAGCATCCAGGCGGTCCTGACGGAGCCATCGCTCGATTCCACGTCTTCACGCACGGCGGTGCCGAAAAGCGTGATTGCCGTGCCGACCGGATAGCACGCCACGTCGGCCCGGACCGCGCCGGCCCACAACCACAGTAAAACAAACAGGGAGCCGGTCTTCACGGATAAATTGCGCAACGCGTTGTTGGTTACGCGCGTCGCGGACGCTGCACGCGCGCCATCGGCGTACGTTCGTCCGTCCTTCTCGGCGGCAGCGTATGCGGCTCGCACACCGTGGAGATCGCGTTCTTGTAAATGGCCTGCGAGCCTACCGGCGACTGCACGGCAATGACGTACTGATCGAAAGACTCGATGACGCCGGTGAGTTTTATACCGTTCACGAGAAAAACCCAGACGGTTTTTCGTTCGGCTATCAGGGCATCCAAGAATGCGGATTGAATTTCATGTTCGACTTGTGACATAGCGGCCATCCTCGACTTGCGTTATTCGCCTAAAAATTGTTATCACAGGGGCGTATCTGTGTAGTAAAGCATATGTGCCGGCGCTCATTCCGGGTAAGTCATCGGTACTCCGGTAAGGAGCGCCCTGAGGTCGTCGGTATTAAACGGTTTCGCCAGAACGGTTACACCCAGGCGACGCGCCTCGGCGAGATGATCAGCGTAACCTGTCATAAGCACGACCGCTTGCCGGGGCAAATGTTTTCTTATCCATTCGGCCAGGCAAATTCCGTCGCAGCCCGGCATCTGAATGTCGGACAGTACCAGAGTGAATCGGTTTCCCTCCTTTAATACGCGCATGGCCGCGTCTCCGTCCGACTCGTGGCGCGCGTGCCAGCCGAGCACGTCCAGCACCGCGACGAGTCCCGCAGCCACTTCCTCGTTGTCCTCGACCAGCAGCACGGACGTCTCATTGTCGATCAAAGGCACGCTGACCGGTTCCGCTTCGTCTGCTTCGAGCGGCGCGGCGCCCGTCCAGCGTGGAAGGTAGATGAAAACGGTCGTGCCTTTTCCCCATGTCGTCTCCAGTCGCGCCGTGCCTCCGGCTTGCTCGGCCATGGCCAGTACCTGAGCGAGTCCGAGGCCCGTGCCCGCGCCCGCTGCCTTCGTGGTGAAGAGCGGCTCGAAAGCCTGGTGCGCCACTTCGTCGCTCATGCCGGTTCCGGTGTCGCGGCTTTCGATCACCACGTAATCGCCGGGCGGAACGCTGTAGCGCCGGCTGCTGAACGAGGTATTGCGCGCGGTGACGATGAAATGGCCGCCGCCACGCATCGCGTCTTTCGCATTGACGGCAAGATTGACGAGCGCGGACGTGAGCTCGACAGGATCGACCTTGACCATCCAGAGCGCGTCCGGCGCATTGATTTGCACCGTGATCTTGCTGCTCATGGCCGAATGGAGCAGCGGCTCCGCCTGTTCGAGCCAGCGGTTCAGATTGAGCACGCGCTGTTGCAACGGCTGCTTGCGTGCGACGCTCATCAGCCGGCGAGCCAAGACTCGCGCATTGATGGACGCGCGCTCGACCGCGTTCACCTCGTTCCTGACGCCGATATAGTTCTTGCGCCGCACGAGCTCCATGTTGGCCGTGACGACCATCAGCAGGTTGTTGAAGTCGTGTGCCACGCTCGCCACGAGATTACCGAGCGCGCCCATGCGTTGCAGATGCCGCGTCGCGTCTTCGGCGCGCTGGCGCATCGCCAGTTCGCGGCGCCAGTTGAGCCAAGCCGCCTCTTCCGCCTTGAGGCGGCGCAGCGAGAATACGACGAGAAACCACAGGCAGACGCATGGCACGAGCGCAAGTCCGGCCACCAGCATGTCGTCGTGCCACCAGTCGTGTATCACGTCGCTCATCGCATAACTCGCCGATACATAGACCGGGTAGTTCGATGCCTCGCGAAACGCCATCATGCTCTGGCCGCCATCGAGCGGTGAGTCGCCTCGCAGGGAGCCGATGGACACCTTGCGCGCGAACGCGTTGGCGAGCGGCACATGATGCGTCGGCGCATTCATGAGCTTCGGCGCCGGCAGACGCACGAGGATGCCGCCGTCCTGTCGATACAGACCGAGCGTAAGTCGAGGATTGTCCACGAGCAGCTGGCGATAGAAGTCGAGCAGATATTTCCGGTCGAGCGAAACGACCACCGCGCCGATAAAGCGCCCGTCGCTCGCGGTCCGCGCAACGAGTTCGTTCACGATATCAAGGCCTGCCATCCGGCCGCGCACCGGCATCGACACATACAGCGGTGCGTGAGCGGCGCGCGTGGCCAGAAAGTCGTCCCGGTCGCCTATCGATACGGCAGGCGCGGGCGTCTGCTTACTTGTCGCGAGTATCTGGCCGGTTCGTCCAACCACGGAAAGCGCCGCCACGTGCGGCAGCTTGGTGACGAGCGCACTCAGCGTGTCGTGCAACTGCACCTGTTGGGTGCGCAGCGTTACCTCGTCGGTCGAGCCGATTGCCTCTCCGACACGTGCAAAAAGTTCGCGATTCAGATCGAGAAGGTTGACGAGCTTGCACTCGGCGATCCACGCAAGACGGTCGAGCGCAATTTGCTTTTCGTGAATGGCGCGATCGTACGTAACGTAGCCGTACAATGCCGCGCACAGCAGGGGAACCGTAACGGAGGTGACGAGCGCGGCCATGAGTCGCCGGCGCGCGGTCTGGAAGTCGGGGGTATGTCTCGAAACTTCGTCGGATGCGTCTTTGGAGGACGTGGCGGCGCCGGTCATTGAAGACCTCCGGACGAGCGCACCCGATTAGCCATGTCGGATGGCGGGCCGATATTGGTACGCATGTCACTGTCCTCGGAATAGGCGAAAACTTCGCATTTCAATGCGGCTTTCGCTCTTTGTCTGACATCCCGAGCCGGTCTCTCAGGTCGGCTCTTGAGCTTCGCCTTTATTTCGCGGCGAGGCTTATTCGTAATCCGTAGCAATCGTCATACCGCGCAAACAGGCACCAGCAGGTCGCATTTGCGCACGCGGCAGTACTTCCTGATAAGAGTAGAGGAACAAGTTGAGCGTTGTCGATCAAAAATTCGTGGCCGGTATCGATGTCGGCGGGACGAAGAAGGGGTTTCATCTGGTCATCGTGAGGGACCGCGGGATCGAATGCGTTTTGACCAGCACGCATCCGCTCGAATTACACGAGCAGTGCCTGCGCTTCGGCGTCGCTGTCGTCGCCATCGATGCCCCTTGTCGTTGGGGAGCGGAAGGCGTTGGGCGCACGGCCGAGCGGCAACTGGCGCGCGAACGCATCTCCTGTTTCTCGACGCCAACGCTCGAACGCGCGGAATCGAATCCGAGCGGGTTCTTCGACTGGATGATCAACGGCGCGCGTGTGTACGATGCATTCGCGAACACTCATCCCATTCTCGAAACGAATCGATACTCGGGCAAGGCAGTCGCCATCGAGACGTTTCCGCACGCGACGACATGTGCGCTCCTTGGGCGCGAAGTCGCGTCGGCGAAGCTGAAGCGCGTGCAGCGCCGACGCCTTCTCGAAGACCTGGGCTTTGAAACGACGCGGCTGAAATCGATCGACTTCGTGGATGCAGCGCTCTGCGCGGTCACGGCGCAGCGCTTTGTCGAAGGCAACACGCGCGCCTTCGGCGACGAGGCCGGAGGCTTTATCGTCGTGCCGGATAAGACGCTCTAGATGGCCACATCCGTCCAGCGTCCGGCGTTCGCGCTTTGCACCGCCGCCGCGACGAAAGCGAGGCCCTTCACGCCGTCGATGACACCCGGGTAGAGCGTCGCTTCGCCGGAGACATCGCGCCCGGCCAATCGGTTGGCGACGCGCTTCGCGAACTCGGTGTACAGATTCGCAAACGCCTCGAAGTAACCTTCGGGATGCCCTATCGCAATGCGTGTCGATTGCTGCGCGCCTTGGCTCGTGGCGGGCCCGAGTCTGCGCGTGATGATCTGTTCGAAGCCATCCTTGCGCCGATGGATCAACCGGTTCGGCTCTTCCTGATGCCATTCCAGGCCGCCCGCGTCGCCATGAATTCGAAAGCTCAGGCCATGCTCGGAACCCGCGGCCGCATTGGTCACGTATAACGAGCCACGCGCGCCGTTGCCGTAGTGCGTCAACGCGCCGACATAGTCGTCCACCTGGCGGCCGGGAATGGCCGAGCCGAGGTCCGCGCAGATTTGCGTGACGTCGAGTCCCGTGACGAAGCCGCCAAGATGAAACGCGTGCGTGCCGATATCCATGAGGACGAGCGACTCGCCACCGCGTTTGCCCTCGGTGCGCCATCCCGAGGGCAAGTCGTGGTCCGCGAAATAGCCCTGGATGTATTGCAGATGCACTTGCCTGATCTCGCCCAGTTCGCCCGCCGCCACCATGTCGCGCGCTTGTCGCACCATCGGGTAACCGGTATAGCAGTAGGTCACGCAGAATTCGGCGTGTGTCTCGGCGACTTTGCGCGCAATGTCCCGCGCGGCGGCGAGCCCGTGCGCGAGCGGCTTGTCGCAGATGATATGAAATCCGCGATCCAGCGCCTGCATGCAGATGTCGTAGTGCGAGTCGTTGGGCGTCATGACGGCGACCACGTCCATCCGGTCGGGACGTTGAGCTTCGGCTTGCAGCATCTCCTGCCACGAGCCATACGCGCGTTCTGCAACGATGCCAAGCGCAATGCCCGCCTCGCGCGAGCGCACGGCGTCCGAAGTCAGCGCACACGCGACAACCTCGTATTGACCATCGAGCCGCGCCGCGATCCTATGCGTCTCGCCGATTATCGAGCCCGGTCCGCCGCCTACGAGTCCAAGACGGATGCGCCGTCCGATGATGTCGATCGTCATTGTCGAGTCCCGTTGGAAGGTCAAGCGGTGCGCCCGAGCGACGCGTAGTGGGTGAGCGCGTCATCGAACCGTTGCGCGGACCAGGCTTCTTCGATTGCCTGGTTGAACAGATCCTGCTGTGTGGCCGGCGCAAGACCGTTGAGCGGCGGATTGAGATCGAGGTTCGTCGGGAACGCGTAGCCTTCCGCGCAGGAAGCGATGATCGTCCGCGTTTCCGTATTCGTGATGCGTCCTTCGGCACGCATCTCGCGCAGCACG
Organism: Caballeronia sp. TF1N1; assembly: GCF_022878925.1. Lineage (NCBI taxonomy): Bacteria > Pseudomonadati > Pseudomonadota > Betaproteobacteria > Burkholderiales > Burkholderiaceae > Caballeronia > Caballeronia sp. TF1N1. The sequence continues at coordinate 293,578 of NZ_CP084629.1, read as the reverse complement.
GAATAAAGCGCGGCGCACATGCGGTTGCGGTCGAGCGACTCCATCGCACGTCCATACGCCGACGACACCTGTAGCAGATTCGCCATGCGCTGAACGTCCGTGGTCCGGTTCGAGCCGGCCGCATGAAATAGCGCGGGGCTGAAGAAGATTGCATCGCCCTTTTTCAGCGGCAACTGCACGAAGTTCGCTTCGAAGTAGTCGCGGAAGTCTTGCCGCCGCCACGCGACGTAGCCTTCGACATAGCGCTGCGAACAGGGCAGCAGCTTGGTGGGACCGCTTTCAACCGGCATGTCGCCATGCGCGACCGCGCCTTGCAAAGTGAGAAACGGCGACATTGCGTGAACGTGCGCGGGAACGCGCTGCGCCTCGTCGACCGTGAGGAAACCGAGGTGGAAGTCGCGATGCGCTTGCTGCGCCGCACCGCCCGGCCGCACGACATTGACTTGCGATGTCATCTGATAACCCGGCCCCAGCCACGCTTCCGATGCAGCCGCGATGACGGGGTTGGCGAAGTATCGAGCGAAGACGGCTGGCGCTTTCAGGCAGAGCTTTTCCTGCGCGTTCCAGATGCGGTCGTTCGCTCCGGCCTTGGCGAAGTGGTCCGCCTTGCCGCCGCCCGCAGCGCGTTCCTCGCGAATGATTGCCTCGAAGACTTCGGTAGCTTCGTCGATGGGCGCGGTATCCGCATACGCTTCCCGAAGCACGAAAACACCGGCGCCCTTCGACAGCACGTGCGCCCATTCCGCGAGCAAGGACCGGCGACGCGCGGCATCGCCGAGCACGTCCTCGAGTTCGGAGCACGCATAAACAGGGATGCGCTCGCGCACTTCGGCGCAGTACTCGAGCGCTTCAATGTCATCCGCGGCTTCGACCTGCGCCACGAAGTCGCTCACCGAACAATCCTCTTCCCGATACCAGCCCGACCGCTGTGCCGACGTCATGGTGTCTCCTCCACTCTGGCGACAAGCTTAGTCTTATCGACGCGGGCTGCGTTATCATCGAAACATCAAAAACACATCAAAACGCCGGGACGCGAAGCCATGTCTCACCCGTTTCTGATCAAGGAAATCGCGCTTCAGGCGGGTGTCGGCACCGCCACCGTGGACCGCGCGCTGAACGGGCGGGCGCACGTGCGCGAACATACGCGGCGGCGTATCGAACAGGCGATCAGGGAACTGGAACAGCAGCAATTCCAGTTGGCGACGACGGGCCGCAAGATCGTCGTCGATGTCGTCGTGGAAGCGCCGCGCCGATTCGCCGACGAGATTCGCGAGGCGCTGGAAGCCGAAGTGCCGGGCCTGCATCCCGCCGTGTTCCGTATGCGCTATCTCATGCGCGAAAGCATGGTTGCGTCCGAGGTGGTTCAGGCGCTGCGCGACATTGCGCGCCGGGGCAGTCACGGCGTCTTCCTGAAAGCGCGCGATGTGCCGGAGATTTCGAGCGCGATTGCCGAGCTTCAGTCGTGTGGCATTCCGGTGGTGACGGTTTTCACCGACATCCCGTCGTCCGGCCGAATCACCTACGCGGGCCTCGATAACCGCGCGGCAGGCGCCACGGCGGCGTATCTCATCGGACAGTGGCTGGGTCGGCGGCCGGGCAATGTGCTCGTCACGTTGAGCCACGAACGTTTTCGCGGCGAAGAGGAACGCGAACTGAGCTTCCGGCAGGCACTACGCGCGCGCAACCCGCGGCTCGCCTTGATCGATGCCAGCGGTGGCCACGGTCTCGACGCGGCGACGGAAGAACGCGTGAGGCAGGCTGTCGGCGGTGGCCAAAAAATCGCGGCGGTCTATTCGATCGGCGGTGGCAATGTCGCGATACTCCGAGCGCTCGAAGCATTGGGGCTTCGGCCGAAGTGTTTCGTCGCGCACGATCTGGACCGGGAGAACACGCATCTGCTGCGCGAGGGCGCGATCTCCGCTGTGCTGCACCACGATCTTCGGCAAGACATGCGTTCGGCCTGTCAGCACGTGATGCAGTTTCACAAGCTGCTTCCTGCTTCGGGCGTGGCGCTGTCGTCGTCGGTCGTGGTGGTCACGCCCGAAAACATCCCGGCCTTCGTGGCGTCGCGCTTTTCTGCAAACACGGGCACGCGGCCTAGCGTGTGACCGGGTGAACGCGGTCCTGTCGTGCCGACCTTCTCCTCGATGCCTGACGCGCCTTTTCGCGCGGCGAGTTCGACAGACGCATCATCAAGCGCAGCGCCATCATCGCGCCGACGGTTTCCAGTACGGCGGCTGGCACCCACATGATGAGTCCGCCGAGGCTCTGATCGAGCGCGGGCGGAACGGACGTGAACGCGCGACCGCAAACTTCGAACACTGGGTAGAGATCGCGCGAGCTGAAGGTGATCAACGCACCCGCCAGAATTTGCGGCGTCATGGTGATGACGGGCGACAGCACGCGCAAGCCAGGCCGCGCGCGGCTCGGCGGGCTCGGGCGATGATCGAGGATCATCCACCAGTACATGAGTCCGCTGATCGCGACGGACCAGTTCATGAAGCGATAAATGCGCCAGTCGAGCATCGACACGAATTGGATTGAAGGCAGCAGCCACACGAGCACCGACACGATGAACGCCATGCCGATGACCGTAGGATTCAGCAGTACCGCTCCGAGCAGACGCGCGCCGCGACTGCGTTGCCAGTTCCGTAGCAGGGGCCGCCAGGCGAACGGCAGGCCCACACGCAGCGCGGCGCCCGGATACGAAGCCATGAGAACGAGCGGCGCCAGATGATGCAGCACGAGATGCTGCAGCCGATGCACGAAGAACTGATGCTCGGCGTAGTAGTCCACTTTCGTGTGCAGCGCGATGTAGAAGAGGACGAGTCCGGTCCAGAACGCGATGCGCCGCGCCACGCTCATGCGCGCCTTTCGCGCGCCGCGCGCAAACAGCCCGGCCACGACGATAAACACGGCAACCAGCGCGTACGACGGCTCCCACGGTTCGAGCAAACTGATGAGCGACATAAGAAGACAGGCGAGAGTGCGAGTGTGAATGGCGTGCATGGTATCAACCGCGCCTTGAATTCTGCTGACCGCCGCCGCGTATTCGACGCGAACGCGCCGTATGACATCGATTGCATGCGACGGTAAGTCGCGCCACGCGCCGGCCGAATCCCGCGCGAAAACCCATATCCGCTTAAACTCGTCGGTTGCCGCGACGCACGCCTTCACGTTGCCGACAAAACGGTATTATCGTCGGCGAATCGCTTGCATTCGGCACGCAGAGTTTCTTTTGAAAGCCTTTAGCCTTTAGTCGATGACAGACGAATCTTCCTCGCATCAGGACGTTGCGGCGCTTCAGGCCGAAATCGAGTCCTTGCGTGCGCAACTGAATTCACGCGACAACGCGCACGAACAAGTGCTGTGGCAACTCAGTCGCGATCTATTGGCCGTCGCCGACGAACAAGGCTCGCTCGCGAACGTCAATCCCGCGTGGACGCGCAATCTCGGCTGGTCGCTCGACGAAATCATCGGCCAGAATCTCGGCGAGTTCGTGCATGAGGAAGATCGCGAGGAAACGCTGGATGCACTGCAAAAGCTCGATCGCGACGGTTCCACCGCTGAATTCAAAAGTCGCATGCGCACGGCTTCGGGCAGTTATCGTCTGCTGGACGGTCGAGTGGATCGCATGCGCGGACGCATTTTCATCGTGGCGCGCGACATCACGGAACTGCGCGAGCGCGAGATCGCACTGAACGATTCTCGAGACTTCGCGCGGCTTGCGCTGTCGGCGGTCAGCGGCGTGGGCGCGTGGACGTATGAGGTCGCAAGCGACTGCTTCTTCTGCGATGCAGCCGTGTCGGAGCTCTACGGCATCGACGCCAAGGAAGCCGCGCGCGGCATCAGGCGCGAGGGATTTCTCGCGAATGTCCATCCGGACGACCGCGCCGCGTTGCAGTCCACGATGTCGGGCGGCCTCGTGCGCAGCGGCGATCTCGAACTCGAGTACCGCATTCGTCATCCCGACGGTTCTACCCGTTGGGTCTTGTCGCGCGGCAATACGCATTTCAACGACGCAGGCGTGCCGGTGCGGCGCACGGGCGTCGGCATCGACATGACTTCGCAGCGGGACCTCGAACAGCAGCTGCGCCAGAGTCAGAAAATGGAAGCGGTCGGGCATCTGACCGGCGGCATCGCGCACGACTTCAACAACATGCTGCAAGGCGTGATCGGACCGCTCGAACTCATCCGGCATCTCGTCACGAAGGGCAATACCGCTGGCCTCGATCGCTTCATCGAGATGGCGATCTCTTCGGCCAAGCGCGCGGCGGGGCTCACGCATCGTCTGCTGCGTTTTCGCGCAGGCAGCCGCTCGCGCCGAAGTCGGTGGATATTCGCGAGCTCGTCGTATCGCTCGAAGACCTGATTCAGCAGATGGCGAAGGAGACCATCGCGCTTTCCGTCGTCGCGGATGCCGAGCCGTGCTTCGTGCTCTGCGATACGAACCAGCTCGAAAGCGCCTTGCTCAATCTCGCGATCAACGCGTGCGACGCCATGCCCGACGGCGGGTCGTTGTCCATCGAGACATCGCGCAAGACGATCAGCGAGAAAGAGGCACGCATGCACAAGGATGCGCGCCCCGGACAGTACGTTTGCATCGCGGTCAAGGACACCGGCTCCGGCATGCCGCAATACGTCGTCAATCAGGCGTTCGAGCCGTTTTTTACGACCAAGCCGCTCGGGCAGGGCACGGGCCTCGGACTGTCGATGGTCTATGGCTTCGTCGGCCAGTCCGGCGGCTTCGTGACCATCGATAGCAGCGTCGGCGTCGGCACCGTGGTGCGACTGTTTCTTCCTGAAGAGATGGAACAGGCGGACGCTGCACCGGACGCGTCGGTCCACCGCAAGGAGATCGGCACGGGCGCGGGCGAAACCATCCTCATCGTCGATGACGACGAAACCGTTCGCCAGGTGCTCCAGGATTTATTCGAGCGCCTGGGCTACAGGACAATGACCGCGCACGACGGTCCCTCGGGGCTCGCTGTCTTGCAGAGCAAGACGCCGGTCGACTTGCTGATTACGGACGTGGGCCTGCCTGGCCTAAACGGCAGACAGATGGCCGATGCCGCCCGTATGCATCATCCCGCGTTGCCGGTGTTGTTCATCACGGGCTATGCGCAAGCGGCGACCGCGAACAACTCGCTGGATACAGGCATGCAGATGCTCACCAAGCCGTTTTCGACGGAGGCGCTGCTTGATCGCGTACGCGCCATGCTCGGCGCCTGAACTTGCGAGAAGGCGCGCGAATCTGCTAAAAGCCGCCTCGCAACAAGTGCAGCGACGCCATGCATTGCAACAGCGCACCGCCAGCGAGAAAACACACGACGACGCTGAGCCGCACGCGCATTCTCCAGTCTTCGACCGATGTGTCACCCATGATTCGGCGCTCCTTTGAGCGGTAAAAGCAATTCCGCGCGACTCCCATGCAAGCGAGCCGCGCGATGAACCTACCCGTGATGCGAAGACTTACACGAAGGCACTGCTCATGTTCAGACTGCCATTGACGCCTGCCGGGAAAAAGCCGCCTTTGTTCACTGCCGCCTTGCTCAGATAAACGATGTTGAGCACATCGTCATACGAGCGGCTGAACGCGATGCCGTTGCTATCGAGCGGGACGATGTTCGAGATTTGCGACGACGCGCCCGCAATACCCTGATCGACATCGCTGGATGAATCGAGCGAATCGCGCGCATCGGAAATGGCTTGTGTCGCGGTCACGAGGCTCGGTGTCTGAATTCCCTTCGTATAGAGCACCGTGCGAACGAGACCCGCGTGATAGGCCTCGGCCGCGAGAATGCCCGCTGCCGCTTCCAGATAGGTCTTGTTCGTAATGAGCGGCGACGCGCCCTTATAAGCGGTCACGCCCACGTCCTCGAAGATATAGGCGCCGAGGAGGAAGTTGTTGTCGTTCAGATAAGGGTTGAACGCCGTGCCAGCCGGAGCCAGGCCCGCCGCTTGGGCCGCGAGCGAGAAGGCCCCATTCGGATCGACACCGCCGACATCGAGCGCGGGCATGGCCACGGCGGATGCGCCCAACGCCGTGCGAAGGAACGCCACGTGCTCCAGTTCATCCTTGGCAATCTCGCGTGCATAAGCGGCGACGACGGGATCGGAGAACTGGACTTGTTGTCCGGCCACGACCTTGCCTGGCGTGCCCACGCCGCTCATGAGATTGGCGGGGAGTCCTGCGCCGGTCGTTGCGTAGGCATAGAACGTTGCTTCGAGATATTCGAGATTCAATGCGAAGTTGAGAATCTCGGCATCGGTTGGGCCGGTCGCGGCATTGGCGTTATCGCCCGAGCCGCCTCCGCAGGCGCCAAGAATCGTGCCGCCGACGAGCCCTAGTCCCAGGCCACCAGCACTCCGAAAGAACTGGCGCCGCTTTTCACGTCGTTCCACTCGACGGTCGAGCACCGATGTCACCGCAATATCTTCGAGCATGTCAGTCTCCTTTATCTCAGGTAGATGGGCGTACATGTTTTCCGCATGGACGAAGGGGCATGCGCCGCGCTTCTCCAACGGACTGTTTCGATGGTGAGCAGACTCGACCGATATGTCTGGCAGCCACGTCGACGAATACGTTGAAGATCGTGCGAAGAGATTCGCGCTGTAACACATGCTTGCATCTATTCGGTGATTGACGAGTTCTTTACTCGATGCGGGACGAGCATCGGGAAACATGACGGTGCTCGAATAAAGATGTTTCTGCATCCGCAAGACACGCACTCGCGTATAGCGTAAGTGGCATCAATCGCTCTCTTCAACTTCTTCATCCGACATGCCGTATCTACAGTCTCGCCGCTTATCGCTCAAGCTCGTTTCCTGCTTTGCCGTGTTGTCGGCGCTGACCGCATGCAGTCCCGTCAGGCTCCTGAATGCACTCGTGCCAAGCAATGATTTCGATGTACAACGCGCCGTTCCTTATGCAGAAGGCGACAGGCACGAAGCCGATATCTATGTGCCGCGCGCATCCACGGATAACCCACGCGGCCGGCCGATGGTCGTGTTCTTCTATGGCGGAAGCTGGCAATCGGGAAGCCGTCGTGACTACCTCTTCGTGGGCGAGGCGCTGGCGTCGCGCGGCATCGTCACGGTCATTCCCGATTACCGCTTATATCCGTCCACCCTTTTTCCAGGTTTCGTCGAGGACGCGGCTGCCGCCGTTGCATGGGCGAAGGCGCATGCGAAAGACTACGGCGCAGACCCTGAGCGCATCTTCCTGATGGGACACTCGGCGGGCGCGCATATCGTCATGCTGCTCGTCACGGACAAGCACTATCTGGCCGCCGATGGCGTGGAGACGAGTTCGCTTGCTGGCGCGATAGGATTGTCCGGTCCATATGACTTCCTGCCCTTGAAGGACGATGCGCTCAGGAGCATCTTTCCCGCGAGTCTCAGAGCGGCGAGCCAGCCGATCAACCATGTAAGCGGCCACGAGCCGCCGCTCTTTCTGGGCGTCGGTTTGTCGGATGTAACGGTCGATCCCGGCAACACGTTTCGGTTCGCGGCGCGTGCCAACGAAGCAGGCGACAGCGTCGAGGTGAAGCAGTACGCGGGCATCAATCACGCGATGATCGTCGGGAGCGTGGGGCGACCGGTGCGCGCGCTGTCGCCGCTCATCAAGGTCGCACCGGTGCTCGACGACGTCACCGCGTTCATCGATCAGACGTCACTCAACGCGAGCCGTGCAGCGTCGGCGAAGTGACGCGCGTCATGTCCTTATGATGCGATGCGGCGAAACGCGCGATCGAACATCAGCCGGTCCATCAGCCAGACGGCGAGCATGGTGAGCCCCATCAACGGGAATACGATGCCAAGCAGCGCGAGTCCGGTCTTCCATGCGCGCATGGGCGGCGCCAGTCGCTCACGCGCCGGTGCGCCGAGCGTGCGTTGCGGACGACGCTTCCACCACATGACGAAGCCGGTGACGGCCATTGCCGCGAGGCCGAGCGAAATCGACGCGCATGCAAGTTGATTCCAGAAGCCGAAGTATCGGCCCATGTGCAGCGACGTGCCGTACGAAACCGCCTGCGCAACTGCGCCATAGTCTCGATAGCGGATGTCCTTGAGCACCGCGCCGCTGTATTGATCCACGTAGAGGGTGCGTTCGAGTTTCGGATCAGCGGGGAACCAGGAGACGGTGTAGACGCCCGTTGCCGTCGATGGCACCACGATTTCATAGCCGCTTCCCACGCCAAGCGATGCCGCGATATCCATCACGCGCTGCAACGGCAGGCGTGTGCCTTCCGCTGCGTGCGACTCGGGAACAGCGGCGTTCGTGACGGCCCACGGTGTTTGCGTCACGGGTAGATCGCTCATCACCATGCCGGGCATGGAATCGCCGTTGCCGGCGTCGTGACGATGTTCGCCGGCATTGTTCGAAGCGGTCGCGACGCTGGCCTTGCCCGGCACGGATGATTGCAGGGGCAAGCCGCCCCAAGCGCCCGCCGGCGTACCGATATTCGCGCTCGTCGCAAGCGCATTGAAGTTTTTGCCCCACGAGCCCGACCACGGCAAACCCGTGACCACGAAGAACAGCGCGCCGAGCGCAAGCCAAATGCCCATCACCGCATGCACGTTCTTCCACAAGGGCCGGCCTGTAAGCGAGAGCCGCGGCAGCAGCGCATCGCGCGCGGTGGTCTTCGTGCGTGGCCACCATAACGCAACCCCGGTGCCGATCATCACGAGCGTCCAGCATGCGGCGAGTTCCATCAACAGCTCGCCAGCCTTGCCGAGCAACAGTTTGCGATGCACCATGCGATCGAGCTGGATGAACCGGTTCTCGACGCTTAGCGTGCCGAGCACCGCGCCGGTGTACGGATTGAGGTAGACACTTTCCTTTTCGCCGCTCGGCAGCTTGAAGACGAATTCGGCGCTGCGAGAAGGATCGTCGAGAACATGCACCGTCGATATGACCGCGCCATGCGGCACCGCCGCGCGTGCATCGTGCATCAGTTGATCGGGAGGCAAACGTGGCGTGGTTCGCGGTGCAACCACCATTTGTTGTCTGTATAACAACGGCTCGATTTGCGGCTGAAAACAATAGATCGTTCCCGTGATGGCGAGGACGATCAGAAAGGGCATCACGAAGAGCCCCGCGTAAAAGTGCCAGCGCCATAGCGTTCGATAACTGCCCTGGAATGCGCTGGCCGCCTGGGCCGCACTTAAGGCGGCGCTGCTGGTCTTCGCGTGCATTGTGTTTCTCCATGCCACTTTCGGTGGCGTACCGTGGGATCGGGACATCACGATGCGAGTGCGCGCGCATGCCTGCGCGGCGTTCGGCATCGATCAAGCGGATATCGGCTTCAGGAGAAAGCGGGCGGGGCGCGCGCATGGCGCGAGGTGCGCGGCTCGATGCGTAACGTGCTGACAAAACGCGTGGCGACGAGTTGCGCGATGGTGCGAGCGGTGACCGCAAAGCTCACCGGCAAGCCCGGAATGAAGGGCACATGCGCAAGCAGGCCGCAATAACCGCATGCTTGTCCATCCGGCATCGTGGTGTGCGAGTGAGACGCGTGGTCTGCGTCGTCGCTCATCGATTGCATTCGTTCCATCGGGCAGTCCGCGTCCATCGTCATGGCCGGCATGCGCGCGGCGACGACGAGTTGCGAAACCGTAGGCGCGAGCGTTGCCATGAGGATCGCAAGCAATCCCAGCAAGCTGCACCATGTCCGAAAGAAACGGCTCTGCATGTCGCGGTGGGTCAATGAAGATGCCTTAGAAAGCGTAGCGCATGCCCGCGAAAATGCTACGTCCTTCGCCCGGATAGAAGATTGCGTTCGAGGTCGTGCGAGCATCGGCGACCGTGCTGATGTCGCTCACGTAACGCTTGTTCGTCAAGTTGCGCGCATCGACGAAAACCGAGAGACCATTGCGAAAATCCATTCCCGCCTGCACGCCGAGGAGCGTGTAACCGGGCACGCGCAAGGTGTTGGCGTCGTCCGCCCATGCGCCCGCCGGAACCCAGTCCACCGATGCCGATATATGAAACCCGTTGGGCCGCGAATAGCCGAGCGCCGCGCGGATCACGTTCACCGGCACGCCTGCGATGCGGTTGGAACCGTATTGCGGATCGTCCTTGAAACGGAAATCGCTCAGATTCCAGAGCCCGGACAACGTGATCTTGTCGCCCGCGCCGGCATGCGTGATGTCGCGCAGCACATCCACCGATACGCCCGCCTCGATGCCTTGCAGCACGGTCTTGTTGGCGTTGAACGTGGAGGCGGGAATGTCGGGATCGGTCGTGTATTGAAGCAGCTGATCGCGCACGAGCGAGCGATATGCGGTCAGGTCCCAACTCACGCGATCGCGCGTGCCGCGCGTGCCGATCTCGAGCGTCCATGCATGTTGCGATGCCAGCGGCGTGAAGCGCGTGGTGTTCGAGAAGGTCTGCGTGAGGTCGGTGAAGTCCGGAACATCCTGGCTGCGCGTGACATCCACGAATGCCTGAATGTCCTTGTTCGGTTGCCACAGCAGGCCGAGCTTCGGATTCACGCCGCTGAAATTTTCGCTCGCCGACTTGTAGTTCGGATCGGCGGCGAGACCGCCATGATCGACATATTTGCGCACGTCGCGCAGCGCCTTGAAGCCGGCCATCACGGCGAAGGTCGGCAGAAAGAAGAGCCGGTCTTCGACATACGCTTCGTAGTTATAGGCGCTTTGCGTCGAGTCGAGCGTTTGCGTGCCGCGCTCGCCCGACACGTTCACGTACTGCCGCGCCTGGGTGTTGCCGCCGAAGAAGCGCGCGCCCGCGATCACATCGTTGCGCATGCCGCCCACGTCGATGGTCGCCGTATAACGCGGCGCGAAGCCGTAGGTCCAGCCATCCTGATCGATCACCTGGAAGATCGGGTGATAAAGGCTCTTGTGAATGGCCCACGTGACGAAATCGAGCTGTCCGACATCGAGCTTGACCGTCGTGCGATTGGCAATGCGCTCGGTGCGCGTGTCGCGCGCCTGATCGCCGGCAAGCGCGCTCGCGGAAGCCTTCGTGGGATTGTTCAGGGCATCGCTTAGCGACAGCGTGCCGGGCAGTTGCTGATCGATGATGTACGCGCCGAGATAGAAGCGCGTTTCGACATCGGGCGAAAATTTATAACCGATATTCGCGTTGAACTGCTCGTACTGGCCGCGATCGTGATCGCGATAACCGTCCGCATGATTTACCGAGAAAGTGCCGATGAAGTCCAGCGGCCCGACCACGCGCGAGAACTGCGCGCTGCCCCGGATGGTGCCGTAACTGCCGCCTTCCAGCCGCACGATGTTGGGCGCATCCGCCGTGTAGGCGGTGGGCGTGAGGAAATCGATGGCGCCGCCGAGCGTCGACGAGCCATACGCGAGACCGTTGCCGCCTTTATAGACCTCGGCGGATTGCAGCGCGAGCGGGTCGATCTGGTAGTAGTCGCCGCTGCCATCGGCGAGATTGGTGGGAATGCCGTCCTGAAGAATTTCGAGGCCGCGCGTGTGATAGCCGCGTGCGATGCCCGAGCCGCGAATCGACAAGCGCAACTCTTGTCCGTAGCGCGTCTGCACGAACACGCCGGGCACGTTCTTGAGCACGTCGCGCAACGTGAACGCGTAGGTGTCGCGGTAATCGGCGCTATCCACGAAGCCCACGGAGCCGACGGTCTGATCGAGCGTCTGCTTTTGCTTGACCACAGTTTGCGATGTCAGCGAGTTCGCGGACTGGCCCTGGACGATGACTGCGGGAAGCGTGGCGGTCGCGTCGTCTTGCGGCGTCTGCGCAATGGCGCGCGTTGCGAAGAGCGCCGTCATGCCTGTCATCAGCGCGCCCTTTCTGGCAAGTCGTCTCATGATTGCGTCTCCCGTGCGGAAGACGCGGAAGACGTCCCGGCGGGGACGTGCGTATGACGCGTGGACGGCAAAGCGCCGCCACGTTCGAGTGTGGTGAACATGGTTCATCTCCGAGTTCGATTGATCGGGACTCGCACGAACAGACGAACGTGCGAGACCGCGCAACACCTCACGGCAATGCGGCATTGCGTTGGCAAAACGAAGTCAGATCAGAACGGGAGGCGCGCGCGGTTGCGCGGTGGTGAACGGCTGTGCGGGACGCTCGATCTCGGTCCGTGCGACCGCGATACCGCGTGCTGCGGGAACATCGAGCGCGAAGCTCGCGCTTGCGCCCGGTACGACGGGTGTATGCGCGAAGAAGTGACAATAGCCACACGCTTTGCCGTCGAATTGCGAGAGCGCGTCGGGCGAGTGATGACCGGAAGCAGCATCGCTCGATGCCGCATGTGCGGAACACAATTCGGCGAGCGGAACGCCGTCATGCGTATTGGCTGCGATCAGCTGCGAGACCATCGGCGCGAATGTGATCAGCAGCATTGCAAGCAATGCCAGCAGAGAACCCGTTCGTTGATGAGTGCGGCTGCGCATGGAGGCCCAGGCGGGGAGGCAGATGAAAGTCAGCCGATTATGCCATCCGGCTAACTGTCTTTACACGCCGCTAGCGTGAAAAATTCCCGCTATAAGAAATGCTGCGTGGATCCATGTCGCAGGCTGGATCAGCCGCGCGCGTCGATCCAGTCGCGTGCCCAGATGCGTGAGTAATTCACGGCGTCGGCTTCTTTCGAAAAATAGCCGAGCGAATAAAAACGATACTGCGTGTCGATGGGATCTTCGTCGGAACGCTCGAGGAGGAGATTCGCCGAGAAGCTTTGATCGCGCAAACGATGCGCGGACGGATATACCGCATAACCGCGGTAGTTTTGAGAATGTGCCATTTTAATTTTAATGAAGAGGCCTTCCGGCAATAAACACGGAAAGTCAGCGGACTAATGCCGCAAAAACGAAAACTGAAGGATGTCAGGCGAATTAGCCTGTTTGATGAACTGCGCGGGAGAAAATCTGGACTGCGAGATTTGGACTGCGAGGCTCAACTAAAACCCAACTGATATAAAAAAGGACCCGGTTTCCCGGGTCCTCACGCTACGAAGCTACTTGGAGCTTACAGCGGCGTGATGTTCGAAGCTTGCATGCCCTTCGGGCCGCGCTTCGTTTCGAAGCTTACCTTCTGTGCTTCGACCAGGGTCTTGAAGCCTTCCGAACGGATTTCGGAGAAATGGGCGAAGAGGTCGTCGCCGCCGTTATCCGGGCTGATAAAGCCGAAGCCCTTGGTGTCGTTAAACCACTTGACGGTACCGGTATCCATGATATTCCTTGGAAAAAATTTGGATGTAAATTGCTTTGAAACAGCGAAGCTGCAAGGAGGGAATGGACAACGAATACCGCGGAAAACGCACTATTGATGAGCAGCAATCAACTTCTTGAACTTCAGAAAGGATTATCACAATTCCACATATTTTAGTCAAGTATATATTTGTCACCGTGAATAAAAGGCGGACCGGAGGTCCAAAAACCCGGCTCCGAACCCGCCCGTAACCCATGCTCAGGCTGCCGCAAGCGCGTAGCGCCGGCAATGTTCGAGATAGCCGGTTTCGTGACTGCCCACGAGTTCGACGATGCTGCTCCAAAGCCACAACGGCGCGTCGATCGATTTGGTCTTCGTGCGCCGTAGCTCCGAGAGCCAGCTACGGCGCGTGTTCTTGTCCATTTGGCGCGCGTGCGCCTGACCGACGACGAGCGCGAGATAACGCGCGACTTCCATCGCCTCCGTTTGTCCGATCTGCTCGATCTCCAGCTTCAAATCCTGCGGCAACAATTCGCGCAGGATTACCGGCCGTCCCTGCAGACTCGCGGCGCGCATGCGTTCGCCGAGATGAGGCGAGAGATGGCGCGCGCCTTCCACGACGCGTTCGGCGTGATCGCGCGGCATCGACGTGCCGGGATAGCGCGGCGCGGCGGCCTTGACGCCTTCCTTGATGTCCATGATGCACAGGTCGTCGCCTTCGATCACGCCGCCGTCGACATCCAGCAGCACGGCGTAGCGCAGACGTCCGAGCGAGCTACAACCTTTGACCCAGTAGGCGGCGTCGAGCACCGTGACTTCGCCGGTATCCGGGCGTCCGCGCAGGCTCGTCGCGAGTTGCGTCACGCTGGCCTTTTCGAAGAGCGATACGATTTCGGCGCGCTCTTTCTTGCTGATCGGCCAGAAACGGTTGCCGAATGGAATGGTGGGCTGCACGTCGTCGAGCCGCTCGCGGGCAAGATGCTTCCACGAACGGCGTACCGCTTCGCGCATCACCACGCGCACGACTTCGGGCCTGCGCACGGAATTGGCGTCGCTATCCTTGTCGAAGGCTTCGGCGTAACCCGCGAATAGCGCTTCGATCATGTTGATGGTCGTAACGCCGGGCAGCGCCGATCCGCGCGCGGCCGTCGCGAGCGACAAGCCAAGCCGGATCAAATCGTGCGCGGGATTGCCGATAACCGTCTGGTCCAGATCGCGTATCTGGATTTCGATCTTCCCTTTCGCGTCCGCGATCGGGCCGAGATTGCCGGTATGACAATCGCCGCAAATCCAGATGGCCGGACCGTGCGGCAAACTGCGAATCTCGGCTTCTTCGAGCCAGTCGTAAAACTTGATCGTGTTACCGCGCACATAGGCGTGCGTCGAGCGCGCCATCTTGGCGTTGCGCTTGAGCTTCAGGATGTCCTGACGGCTTTCGGAATCAGGCACCTTGGTTTTAGGTTTGAGCATGTGGAGCAAGTAGTCGTGGGCAGAACGGGCGCATCGAGCGCGATTCGACGCTGGCTGCCGATCATCCGGCGCGCCATGTCGTTTTCGAAGCGATGCAATCGCACACCGTGTGCCTGAGCGGCAGACGCGGATTACATCTCCGGAATGCGGATATCCGCCTGGACGATTTCGCTGCCGCGCGCCGATGCGGCGTTGACGGCTTCGTCCTTCTTGCTATATGGACCAATGGTTTCGGCGCCATCGAACGGAAAGAGCAGACGGCCGTCGGTCTTTCTGACGACTTTGAGCGTGCCGAAAAACCCGGAGGTGGGCGAGCCGCGGTAAGACGCATAAATTTCGAAGTCGCCGGCGCTGACGCCAGGCGCGGGACCGGTATAGCGGGAGGGGGAAAGCACGAGCTTCGGTCTTCGTCCAGTCATGATCTTCATCGGTAGCGTACGAGGGCTCGCCGGGAAGCAGCCGGACACCGGGGCAACGGTTTGAGCATCGCGCCGCTCGGGTTTGTTGATCTTCCCGACGAGCGGTGCGAGTACTGACTACTCAGCACTAACCGTTCCAGTCATCGGCTGCCTTGCCGTGCGGGTTTCGACAGGATGAAAGAAAGCGGTATCCGCTCAACGCGACGCTTATGGCGCAAGCAACGGGTCGATAAGCTTGGTGGACCAGGGAAGGATGACGGACGCGGGCATGGCCAAATGCTGCACGGACAAACGCGAATGCCACGTAACGTGCGACGCGGAACGTGCCGTTACTTCGCGCGGCCCGCAAACCGTTCCATTGCCTTTTCGAAGCGCGGATCGCCGAGATAGCCGACGTTGAAGCGGAACCACGGCGAGACGCTATTCGCGTGCGCCGAGAAAATGGTGCCGGGCGCGAGAATCACGTGCTTGTCGAGCATCTCGCGTGCGAAGGCGATGGAGTCGTCGCAACCGGGCAGCCTGGCCCACAGGTACAGACTCTGATCGCTCACCTTGTAAAGCGTCGCGCCGCAACGCGTGAGCACTTCGACGCCATTGGCCGTCGCGCGCCGTAGCCGGTCTTGCAGGCGATTGGTATGCCGCAGGAAATGACCGTCGCTGACGATGGCGTCTAGCGTGCGTTCGCAGTATTCCGAGCTGCTGACGTGTGTGAGCATTTTCACGTCGGCCAGATCGCTTGCCAGATCCGCGCCGCACGCCAGAAAGCCGACCCGCAGTGCTGCCGATACCGACTTCGAAAAGCTGCCGACATAGATCGTGCGCCGCAATTGATCGAGCGCGCAGATGCGCGTGGCCGAGCGCGGCTTGAGATCGGCGAGGGCATCGTTTTCGACGACGATCAGATCGTGCGCTTCGGCAAGCCGCAAGATGCGATGGGCCTTGGCCGCGCTGATATCGGTCGCGGTCGGATTATGGCCGACCGATTGCGTGAAGAAGAGCTTCGGACGATGCGTCTTGAGCTGCTCTTCGAGCGCCACGATATCGGGCCCGTCCACACCGCGCGGCACGCCGACGATATTCGCGCCCGAGAGCTTGAGCTTGCCGAAGAGCGCGTAGTAACCGGGGTCATCGACGAGAACCGTGTCGCCCGCGCGCACGAAGTAACGCACGACCATGTCCATGGCCTGATTCGCGCCATGCGTGAGGACGATCTGCGGCGGCGCGGCCTCGATCTCGTATCCGGCCAGCTTTTGCTGCAAATGTTGGCGCAACGGCAGATAACCGAAGCGGCTGCCGTACCGAAAGAGCGACGCGACGCCCGTGCGCACCACGCGCTGATGAAAGTGATCGAGCCGCGTCTCTTCGAGCCACGCGACGGGCGGAAAGCCTTCGCCCACGTTGAGAAAGTCGGGCTTGCTCTGCAACTGTTCGCGCATGAGCCAGACGGAATCCATCGCGCGATCGAGTGTGGGCGCGTCTTCATCCGCTGGTTGCTGCCCGGCGACGCTCGCGACGAAAAAGCCCGCGCCGCGTCTCGGTTCGATCAGACCGCGCGCGGTCAACGCGTCGAACGCGCTGATGACGGTGTTCTTCGAGCAACCGTTCGCCTCAGCGTATTCCCTGATGGAAGGCAGTTTGTCGCCGGCGCGCAGGAGCCCGTCCTCGATCTGTCTGGCCAGATTGTCCGCCAGTGTTCCTGACAGGCTGGGCTTCTCATGGCGCATAGCATCTTCCTCTCGTCGCATGTTCGCGTCTGTCATGGGTACAGTACGCGCGCTGTCTTCTCGAATTGTACCTTTCCATTGGGTACAGCAAGCCTATTATTCGCCCAACCGCCGCACGCCCGCAAGCTTCGCGGGCGACGGATCGGACATCCATCGAAAGAGATAAGAGGAAGACACATGACAGATTCGCAATTGCCCAACTTTCGCGCGATGTCACCCGCGCAGCGCCTGAGCCATATTGCCCAGGCGACGGGCATGGACGACGCCGAGCACGCGCTACTGAAGACGCCCGGCGCGCTGCCGCTCGAAACGGCGGACGGCATGATCGAAAACGTGATCGGCACCTTCGAATTGCCGATGGCCGTCGCAGGCTACTTTCAGATCAACGGTCGCGACGTGCTGGTGCCGATGGCGGTGGAAGAGCCGTCTATCGTCGCCGCAGCCTCTTATATGGCGAAGCTCGCGCGCGTGGAAGGCGGCTTTCGCACGTCGAGCACCGGTCCGCTGATGCGCGCGCAGGTGCAGGTGGTCGGCGTGTCGGACCCGTACGGCGCGCGTCTCGCTATCCTCAAGCATCGCGACGAGTTGATCGAGATGGCGAACGCACGCGACAAGGTGCTGATCGGTCTTGGCGGCGGTTGCCGCGATATCGAAGTACACGTGTTTCCGGATACGCCGCGCGGCGCGATGGTCGTCGCGCATCTGATCGTCGATGTTCGCGACGCCATGGGCGCCAACACCGTCAACACGATGGCCGAAACCGTAGCCGGGCGTATCGAGGAAATCACGGGCGGCAAGGTGCGGTTGCGCATCCTCTCGAATCTCGCGGACTTGCGGCTTGCGCGCGCCTCCGTGCGCTACAGCGCCGCCACGCTGCAAACGAAGGAGTATTCGGGCGAAGACGTGATCGCCGGTGTGGTCGATGCCTATCTCTTCGCCGCCATCGATCCGTATCGCGCGGCGACGCATAACAAGGGCATCATGAACGGTATCGATCCGGTGATCGTCGCGACCGGCAACGACTGGCGCGCGGTCGAAGCGGGCGCGCATGCCTATGCGAGCCGCGGCGGCCGCTATACGTCGCTGACCACGTGGGAGGTGGCGAACAACGGCGACCTCGTCGGCACCATTGAAATGCCGATGCCCGTGGGGCTCGTCGGCGGCGCGACCAAGACGCATCCGCTCGCGCGGCTCGCGTTGAAGATCATGCAAGTCGAATCGGCGCAGGATCTCGGCGAAATCGCCGTGGCCGTCGGCCTCGCACAGAACATGGGCGCGTTGCGCGCGCTTTCCACGGAAGGCATCCAGCGCGGCCACATGGCGCTGCACGCGCGCAATATTGCGCTGGCGGCGGGCGCGAGCGGCGCGGATATCGACTGGGTCGTGAAGAAGATGGTCGCCGCGCGCAACGTGAGCGTCGACTACGGCATGAGCCTGCTGCAGGGGCCGCGCGATGCATGAGCTTCCGAAGCGCGTGCGGATTGTCGAAGTCGGTCCGCGCGATGGCTTGCAAAACGAGCCGTCGCCCGTCTCGGCAACGGTGAAGGCCGAACTGATCGAGCGTCTGATCGATGCTGGCGTGCGCTATGTCGAAGCCGCGTCGTTCGTCTCGCCGAAATGGGTGCCGCAAATGGCCGATGGCGCGCAAGTGCTCGAGCGCGTGTTGCCGTCCGCGCGCCGCACGGGTACGACGCTCGCCGCGCTCGTGCCGAATCTCAAGGGACTCGAAGCCGCGCTCGCCGCACACGCGGATGAAGTCGCGGTGTTCGCGGCGGCGTCCGAGTCGTTCTCGCAGAAGAACATCAACTGCTCGATCGACGAAAGCATCGCGCGCTTCGAGCCGGTGATCGGCGCCGCGCGCGAGGCGGGCGTGCGCGTGCGCGGCTACGTGTCGTGCGTGCTCGGCTGCCCGTTCGAAGGCGAGATCGCGCCGGAGGCGGTCGCGCGCGTCGCCAAACGGCTTTACGATCTCGGCTGCTACGAGATCAGCCTGGGCGACACCATCGGTGCGGGCACGCCGCTCAAGACGCAAGCCATGCTCGACGCGTGCGCCGCGCAGGTTCCGCTGCATGCGCTCGCCGGCCACTTCCACGACACGTGGGGCATGGGTGCCGCCAACGTGCTGGCCGCGCTGCAACGCGGCGTGACGACCTTCGACAGCTCGGTATCCGGTATTGGCGGATGCCCTTATTCGCCGGGCGCGACGGGCAATGTCGCGACCGAGGACATCGTCTACCTGTGCGAAGGCATGGGCATGACGACGGGCATCGACCTCGACAAACTTGCGGATGCGGGCGCGTTCATTTCGGCAGCGCTCGGACGCGGAACATCGTCGCGCGTGGCGCGTGCACTGGAGGGCAAACGCCAGCGGGAAAGCGCTGCGCGCAAGGTTTGACGCACGACATCAATACGATACGAACTCCGTATAAGGAGGAGACATGGAACAACAACTCGCCGCGCCTCAGCGCGGTCATCGGGCAACGACGAACGCGGCCGAGGCCGACTACAAGCTCGTCGAAATCTGGGGCGATACCGTCGATACGCGGCATCTCGCTTGGTCGGTCGTGCTCGGCATCGCGATCAGCTATGGCGCGTTCGCGGCGGCCAATCGCGTGCTCGCGGCCTATGTACCCGACCCGGCGATGGCGCGCGCCTACGCGATGCTCGTCGGTCTCGCGGGATGCCTGATTGCGGGCGCGGTCTGCGCGAAGCTGTTCCGCCCGAAGCGCGAAGTGATCGAGGAAGCGCATGGCGCGGCGGGCCGCGAGGAAGTGCTCGCGCAACTTGCGAGCGAAGCGGGTGGGCTCGGACGCGTCGCGGATCTGCCGCCCGCGGTGGCGGCGGAAATGAAGGAACTCGGCCTCTACGAGCTCTTTGCCGATTACGAAAAGCGCGCCGATGTGCGCGAAGGAGCGCGCTGATGGAACCGCTCGTTCAACAACTGCTCGTCGCGCTGTCGATGGGTCTCATCGGCGCGGTCGTCTTTGCGGGCATCGGCCTCATCTCGGGCACGGACGAAACCACCACGCTCGCGCCGCTTACGCTGCTCGTCGTGTTGCTGGGTGTGCCGCCCGTCGGCGTGTTCTCGTTCTTCATGGCGGGCGCGGTCTCCAAGCACATGACACACGCGATACCCACCGCGCTGCTCGGCATTCCCGGCGACACGCTCGCCACGCCGCTTCTGCAACAAGCGACGATGCTGCGCAATCTCGGCGTGCCGCACATTGCGCTGCGCAAGATGATCTCGGGCGCGATCATCGCGGCATTCGTCGCGGTCCCGCTCGCGGTGCTGTTCGCCGTGCTGCTCGCACCGTTCGGGCCGGTCATCACGAAGGCCGCGCCGTGGGTGTTTCTGGCGGCGGCCATTGCCATTGCATACTTTTCGTCGGGACGCTGGGCTTCGGTGCTGCTGCTCGTGCCGTTCGTGCTTTTGATCATCGGCTTGCAGGCGCTCACGGGCAAATACGGCGTCAAGCTCTCGGTTAGCTACTTTCTCGGCATCGCCATCGGGCCGCTTATCGCCGATCTCTTTTCGATACTCTCGCCCGTGGGCCGCACGCATATGCGGCGCGATCGTCCGCGCACGTTTTCGCTCGCGCCCGATGTAAAGGGCTGGAGCGGTTACTTCCCGAATCCGCTGAAGGTGCTCGATGGCCAGCAACGCGGCTGGGTCGTCGCGACCGCCGCCATCTCCAGCGCGACCTTCGTGTTCAGCCCGGTCGCGATGACGGTCGTGCTCGGCGAACTCGTCGGCTCGCGCGTGAAGCATGCGTATCACCGGCTCACGACCGTGATTTCGGCGCGTAACGGTGTGACCGAGGCCACGTATATCGCCGAGGCGCTGATTCCGCTCATTGCTTTCGGTCTGCCGCTGAGTCCGGTGGCGGCGGGACCGGCCGCGCCGCTCTTCAACGCGCCGCCGCGCTTTACCGTGGATACCGCGACGGGTCACATCAACAATCTTCACACGATGATGACGACCTGGCAGTTTCTCGGCTTCGGCTTGCTTGCGGTGGTGCTGGCGGCGCTCGTGGCCTATCCGCTGTCGATGAACTACGCGCATCGCGCGGCGTCGTTCGTCGCACGCAAGCTGAGTCACGAGGCGATCATCGCGACCTTCGTCGGCTTGATCGTGGTGATCAGCGTGTGGGAAGGGCAACTGCTCGGGCTGCTCGTGATCCTGACCGTGGGGCTGATCGGCGGACTATTGTCGCGCTTATTCGGCTTCAACACCGGCGTGCAGTTCATGGGCTACTACACGGCGGTCCTGAGCGTGCCGGCCATCACGAAGCTCTTCGGCGGCTAGCCGCGCGCGGACGTATCCTTGATGGTTCACGCCATCGAGGAGCGAATGTGACGAGTCAGGACTTGAAAGAGCGCGCGGTGTCGCCTCCCGTGGTGCGGCACGCCGCGCCGCAAGGTCCGTGCGATGAACTGATCATTCGCACGCAGCCTGAAGCGACCGATCGACCCTGCCGGCGCAAACGGCTCGCGCTGGCGGCGACGATCCTCGGTTCCAGCATGGCCTTCATCGACGGCTCGGTCGTCAACGTCGCGCTCTCGTCCATTCAAAGCCAGCTTGGCGCGAGCGTCGCGGCCATGCAGTGGGTCGTGAACGCGTATCTGCTTTCGCTCGGCTCGCTCGTGCTGGTCGGCGGGTCGATGGGCGACAAGCTCGGCCGTCGCACCGTGTTCATCGCGGGCATCGCCATCTTCATGCTGGCTTCGGCGGTATGCGGCTTCGCGCCCGATACCGCGTGGCTCATCGGCGCGCGGGCGGTGCAGGGCATCGGCGCGGCGCTCCTCGTGCCGAGCAGTCTCGCGATCATCGGCGCCGTGTTCGAGGGCGAAGCGCGCGGACGCGCCATCGGCACATGGGCGGGCGTTGGCGCAATTACGTCGGCGCTCGGTCCGGCGGCGGGCGGCTGGCTCGTCGATGCCTACTCATGGCGCGCGATCTTCTTCCTCAATGTGCCGCTGGCCGCCGCGACCATCGCGCTCGCCATGCTGGCCGTTCCCGACAGCCACAAGCCCGACGCGACACAGCGCCTCGACTGGCCCGGCGCGGCCTGCGCGGCGGCGGGACTCGCGGCGCTGACCTATGGACTCACGGAAGCATCGGCACGCGGTTTCGGGAATCCGCTCGTGCTGTGCGCGCTGGGCGTCGGCGTGCTCGTGCTTGCCGTGTTCGTCGCGATAGAAGCGAAAAGCGCGGCGCCGATGATGCCGCTCGATGTCTTCCGCTCGCGCGACTTCAGCGGCGCGAACGTCGTCACGTTGCTGCTGTACTTCGGCTTGGGCGGCGTGTTGTTCTTCCTGCCGTTCACGCTGATTCGCGCCTATGGCTATACGGCGACGCAAGCGGGCGCAGCGCTCTTGCCGATGCCGCTCATCATCGGACTGCTGTCGCGCGTGACAGGCGGCGTGACGGGGCGCTTCGGCGCGCGCACATTGTTGACCGTGGGGCCGTGCGTCGCGGGCTTCGGCTTCGGCATGCTCGCGCTGCCTTTCGTGAGCGGCAGCTACTGGACGAGCTTTCTTCCCGCGCTCGTCGTGCTCGGCATCGGCCTCACGATCACGGTCGCGCCGCTCACGTCGGTAGTCATGGCGTCGGTCGAAAGCGAACGCGTGGGCGTGGCATCGGGGATCAACAATGCGGTTGCGCGCGTGGCGAGCCTGCTTGCGATTGCGCTGCTCGGCATTGTGTTCGTGTGGTCGCACGACGCCGCGATGGCTTCCAAGGCAGCATCTGTCAGCGATGCCAGCGCGGTCGCCGGCGCATTGCGCGCCGTCGCGTTGCTGTCCGCGCTATGCGCGTTCGCAGCGGGAGGCGTCGCGGTCGCGACGATTCGCTCCGGCCGTTAAGTGTTGTTTACGTTCATTCGACGCTCGGCGGCGTGACGCGCGATGAGCTCGTCGAGCCGCGATAGGAAGAGGCGCAAGGTCGGCGACTGATTCGACTTGCTATAGCCGACAGCCAGGTCGATGGTCGGTGCATCGCCCGCCAAGGGACGGCTGACAACGGACCACGGCATCAGGTTCTGAACGTACGATGGAATCAGCACGAGACCGCGTGTCGATGCCACGAGCGACATGACCATCGCCGGGTTATCGACGCTCTGCGATGGCACGATATGCACGCCCGAGCGTTCGAGATAATCGTCGACGACGGAACGCAGCACCTTCGCCTTGCCCGCCATGGCAATGAACGGTTCGCCCACGAGGTCTTGCGGCGCAATCTCGGCGCGTTCGGTCAACGCGTGATCGCTCGGCATCAACACGACGAGCGGTTCTTTATCGACGATGTAATACGCCAGATCGAAGTCCGGCTCCGCGCGCATGAAGGCGAGGTCGAGCTTGCCGCGCGCGACACCTTCCGCGAGTTCGGTCGAATAATCGCTCGATACCGTGACATCGACGTTGAGCAATTCGTCGCGAAGAATATGCATGGCGCCCGGAAGCCAGTTCATCTCTTGGCCCGTGAGAAAGCCGAGCGCGAAACGTTGTTTGCTTGGCGTCGCGGCACGGCGCGCGGCTTCGACGGCGGCATCGACCTGATTCAAGGCGATTTTCGCGTGCTCCATGAAGGCCTTGCCAGCGGGCGTCAGATCCACGCCGCGCGCGCTACGCTCGAAGAGGCGCGTGCCGACCTGATCTTCCAGATCGCGGATCTGTCTGCTGAGCGAAGGCTGCGACGTGAACAGCCGCTGTTCCGCCGCTTCGGTCAGACTGCCGGTTTCCGCCACTGCAATGAAGTACCGCAGATGCCGCAGTTCCATGGGCTTCCCGTGCGAGTCGTTGAACGTATCACCCGGAGATTATCCGGGCAATCGTCCAACTGCACGAGTCGTCATGCGCGTTCAACGGTCAAAGCTTCGAGCCGCCGTCCACGTGTAGCGTCTCGCCCGTGACCCAGCGTGCGGCATTCGAAGCAAGAAAGGCCACGGCGTCGCCGATGTCGTCCGGCTGCGCAATGCGTTTGAGCGCCTGCATGCCGAGCGTGAATGCGCGGCCATCGTCGGTCTTCGTGAAGTTCGACATATCGGTTTCCACGACGCCCGGCGCCACCGCATTCACGCGAATGCCGCGTTCGCCGAGCGTCGCCGCGAAGTGCTTGACGAGCGTATCGACCGCGCCTTTGGTCGCGGCGTAAGCGGACAGCGAGTTCACGGATGCGCGCGCGACGAGCGACGACAGCAACACCACGCTGCTGCCCTTGCACATCGCGGGAAGCAGTTGCTGCACGAGGAAGTAGGGCGCGCGCACGTTCACGGCGTAGAGCGCGTCGAAGTCATCGACGGTCGTATTCTCAATGCTCGCGGCCTTCGAGATGCCCGCGTTGGCAACCAGGATGTCGAGCCTGTCGCCGACCACTTCACGTACACGCCGTGCGAGTTGATGCGGTCCGTCTGCATCGCGCAAATTCGCCTGCACTTTCTGCGCGGTGCCGCCTGCGGCGCGAATCTGCGCGACGACGGCTTCGGCTTCCTGTTCGCCGCTGCTGTAGTGAACCAGCACGCTTGCCCCCGCACGCGACAGCGCGATAGCCGTTGCGCGACCGATACCGCGCGATGCGCCCGTGACGAGCGCGGTTTTGCCTGAAAGATCGTTCATGTCGTTGCTCCTTTGAATCAGTAAGAGAACGCGTCAGCCCGCGGTCTTGCCACCATCGACGGTGACGATCTGACCCGTAACGAACGAGGCCGTATCCGAAGCAAGAAAGACTATTGCGCGCGCGATATCGACGGGCGTGCCAACACGTCCAAGCGGCACCTTCGATGCAAGCGCGGCCTTGCGTTCGGCTGTTCCGGTGAAGCGGTCGAGCATGCCGGTATCCGTGGGGCCGGGCGCCACTGCGTTGACGCGCACGCCGAGCGCCGCGACTTCGAGGGCGGCGGACTTCGTCATGCCTTCGACCGCATGCTTGCTGCCCGCATAGACCGACGCGAACGCCGCGCCTTCATGCCCGTAAGTCGACGACACGTTCACGATGCTGCCGTGCTTCTGCGCCTGCATGACGCGCAGTTCGTGCTTCATGCTAAGGAGCGTGCCGAGCACGTTGGTATCGAAAGTCGATGCATAGCTTGCGGCGCTCTGATCGACGATCGCACCGGGCTGGCCTTCGGTGCCCGCGTTGTTCACGGCGGCATCGATACGGCCGAGGTGCGCGACGGCTGCATCGACGAGATCGCGCACGCTGTCTTCGTGGCGTACGTCGGCGGCAACGAAGAACGCTTCTGCACCGCGTTCGCGCAGTTCGGCTTCGAGCGCGCGTCCTTCGGCTTCACGCCGGCCCGATACGACGATGCGCGCGCCGCTGTCGGCAAAAGCAAACGCCGTTGCGCGGCCAATGCCGGTGAGCGCGCCCGTGATGAGAATGACTGGCTTGTCCATTTCGTGACTCCATGAGGTCTGAGAGAGACGGGGTTGTGTTGCAGACCCGTCGGTGGAATCAAATGTAGGGTGCGTGCTTGCTCAAGAAAAAGACTTTCGAGGCAGTGTGCCATGCCTGCGAGGCATGGCACACTGGGATCACGAACTGGCCTCGCGTTCGGGAAAACGCCACTCATGTCCCGCGACGCTATGTGCGTCACGTCACATTCAATCGCCAGGCGCGAGTCTATAAAGACTGGTCGCGACCATCGAGACGTTGCGCGTCATTCGTCGTACTTGCGTACATTCGCAGCCCGCCCCCAACGGAGTTTCCATGAACACGACGATGAGCATGAGCTTCAAAACCCGAATGAAACGCACGATCAAATGGCGGCTGATCGCCGTGGTCGCCGCGTTGCCGGACTGGGTTCAGACGCTGCTCTTCGTCTCGTGGATCAGGCGCTTCGGCGAACGCGTGCCTGTCTTGCGCGTGCTTTATAACGGCTGTTATAGAACGCATCCTATCGACCGCATGCTCGGCACCGATACAGGCGGCGTCTATCCGCCCGAATCCGACAGCGGCCCCGGCGCCGATGCGGGCAATCTACCGTATATGGGATCGCAGCCAAGCATTGTGCGGCATGCGCTGCAGCAACTCGGAGACGTGCGTGGCAGCACGTTCATCGATATCGGCTGCGGAAAAGGGCGGCCGATGATCGTGGCCACCGAGTTTCCCTTCGACGCCGTGCTCGGTTATGACCTGGCCGAGCCGCTCATCGAGATAGCGAACCGCAATGCCGAGATCGTTGCGCGCCGGTTTCCGCAGAGGATACGCATGCAGGCCTTCGTCGAGAATGCGCTCGAACTCGCATTTCCGAAGGGCGATCTCGTTGTCTTCCTGTTCAATCCCTTCGGCGCCGCGCTCATGGCGACGCTTCTGAACAATCTGGAGAAAGCGGTTGCAGATGCAACTATCCGCAAACTCACGGTGGTTTATATCTACCCCGTCTGCGCGCATGTCTTCGATCAATCGCCGATCTTGACGCGACACCTCTCGCGCTCGATTCCCTATGACAGTCAAGAAATAGGCTATGGGGCAGAGTCGGAGCAGACTGTGATCGTCTGGAGCAACGCAGCACGAACGGACGTTTGAGTTCCGGCAATGTGCGCTAGTACACGTTCACTTTCGTTGGGTATTCTAAATATTCGTTGAACCCTGCGCGAAGTGAACCATACTTCCTTGGCATTTTCCGATCACTACCGCCACGTCGGCTGACTCATAAGAAGAGTCGGACGCGGAGCGTTCGCGGGCAATCCGCGGGCACGAGGGGACAAACATGGCTTCCACGATTACCCGGCGCTCGTTCGTCACGGGGACGGCGTCGGCGCTTGCGCTCGCGTCCATACCCGAACTCGGTTTCGCCGCGACGCCCAATGTCATACGGCTCGAATGGCAAGTCTTCAAGACAACGCCTCACTACGCGTCGTTTCTCAATGCCATCCGCACCATGCGAGCCACGGCCGACAGCAGCAAACCGGCATCATGGCAGTACTGGAGCAACGTGCATTCGAATTATTGCCCGCATGGCGTGGCGTATTTCCTGACGTGGCATCGCGGTTATATCTATTACTTCGAGCAACAACTGCGCACTGTGTCAGGCGATAACACGCTGACGCTTCCGTACTGGGATTACTACACGTATCCCGTGATGCCCTCCGAATTCACCGATACGGCGAGCGGCAATCCCTTATACACATCGCGTGTGAACACGAACGTCTATCAGGCGCTCGATTTGAGCCCGTTCGCGCGCAGCGTCGCCAATTTTCAGCGCGGCACGAGCAACGCGTTCGAGACTAAACTGGAGAATGCACCGCACAATCCGGTGCATGACATCATCGGCGGATACATGGCGGATATCATGACCGCGCCGCTCGATCCCATTTTCTATCTGCATCATGCGAATCTCGACCGCCTGTGGAATGCGTGGTCGTTGCGCTCGACGAGCAAGGTTCCTGCAGCCAACAACAAGTACTGGTCCGGCAGCTTCACGTATGCGACCAACCTCACGATGACGAAGGCCAAGACGCGGACGACCACGGGGCTGGGATACGATTACGCCAACGATACCGTTCCAGTCATTTTGCCGCCGCAAGCAGAACGCGGCGGAATCATTCGGGTTCAGGCGCAAATGTCACCCATAAGCGGACGTCCTCAGATCGGCACCTTTACCGCAAGCGCGGGGCGCACGGTGTCATCCACGCGGCGTTCGCTTGGCGGCGTGAAGGGCGTGGCCCTTGCCGACAACTCCATCAGCGCGCGCATTCCGCTTCAAGCCGCCAATGCTACGTTGCTGCGCGATACGCTTGCCGTGGCTCCGGAAGCGGACGACAGCAGCGCGGTCGAATCGCAAGCGCAGTCGCAAGCGGCCAGGCCCGCCGCTTCGGGATTTCGTCATGTGAATCTCGTGCTGGACGGCGTGTCCATGCCGGCGGCGGCACGTGCCGGCGGATTCTTCTACAACGTCTATGTAAATTTGCCCGCAACCGGCGACCCGGATGCTCAACGCGATGCTCACTTCGTCGGCACGCTCGGCGCGTTCGAGGTATCGACAGCGACGCATCACGGCGGCAGCTCGATCGAGTTTCCCGTGACTGAATTGCTCGCGCGCGCGGGCGTGGCGAACCCGAATGAAGTGGTCGTGTCGTTCGTGCGCGTGAGCGGTGTGAATGCGGTTAAGGGAACGGCGATATCCATCGGCGAGATGCGCGTCGAACTTGCCGCGGACGCCCCATAAGCCGCGCTCACTGCGTTGATTTCTGTCCGTTTCTCGCGGTGAGTTGCTCGTACACGTCGTGCGACACCGCGAGCAATTGCGGCCGTGCAATCGCGCCCGATACCGCATAGCCGAAGTCGCCATCGACCCAATAGAACACGTTGACCGAGCCGTCCTGATACAGCTTGAACGCGGTGACGTCGCGGCTCACTTTGCGATGAGACACGTTGAGCGTGATGCGTTCGCCATTGGCATCGTGATACATGAACTGCGCGATAGGACCTTCATCGCCGGGCAAGAGACGGCCGCCCATCAGATTGAAGCCCACGCGCGTGAGCACGGGCGCGTGCACGTCGGTGCCGAGGCGGCTCGATAGCCACTTCACGAGTTCTTCTTCCTGATCCGCGCCGACTTCGACAGGACGCGTGACCATCGGCGCATACGTGACATAGGCGATAGCCGATTGCCGCGCGAACGATTCGTCGCGGGAGAGGCTGACGTGACGAAGCGACGCGTTCTCGCCATTCGGCATGAGCATGTCGCGCGCTGTTTCGCTGAACATGCCGCCCACGCCGATGCCGATACCCAGCACAAGTGCCGCAGCAAGTCCCGCAAAGCGCGGCCAATTCGCGGCTTCACGTCGACCCGCATCGACCTTCGTGACAGTGCTGGATGCCGATTCGAGCGGCAGCACGAGACGTTGCGGCAGCGGCTCTTGCAATACGCGATCGTAACGATCATGCAGCATGCTGTTGAGCGAAAAGTAGTCGCTCACGCGGCCCGCGAGCGCGTCGTCGGTTTCGAGCAGCCGATCGATTTCCTCGCGCCGGTGTTCGGCGATCACGCCATCCACGTAGGCCTGGATTTCGTCCTCGCTGACGGGAGTCGATTGTCTGTTCATCGCACCACCTTCAATTGAGCGCTGTCCTGCTTGCCTGCCATTAGCGCGCGAAGCCGCTCGCGTCCGCGCGAAAGCCGCGACATTACCGTGCCGAGCGGTATTTCGAGGGCGAGCGCCACTTCCGCATAGCTCATCTCTTCGAGCCCGACAAGCAGCACCACTTGCCGCTGTTCGATGGGCAGACGCTGTAGCGCGTAGTCGAGATCGCGCATTTCCAGCGATTGCGTGTCGCGGCTAGCCACCGCGAACTCGCTTTCGTCGATAGCTTCTTCATCGACGGACACATGCACGGCTCGCGCATCCGCACGGCGCGTTTGGTTGGCGAACACGTTGTGCATGATCGTGAAAAGCCACGCGCGCAGGTCGGTGCCGGACTCGAATTTTTCGGTGTTGCGCAGGGCGCGTTCGAGCGTGTCCTGAACGAGATCGTCGGCGAGTTCCTGATTGCGGATGAGCGCACGCGAATAGCGCCGCAAACGCGGTACGTGGTCCATCAATTGGTCTCGCACGCTCATTGCGGCTCCTTGCAGCGGGCGGTTCGATTGGTGACGCGGGCGTTCACGAGGCATTCCCTTGCATGTTCTGTTGCTTCGCCAGCAAGTCGGCCGCGCGCATCAGTCCTTGCGTACCCGCTCTAGCGCCCACCACTGTGCGCA
Organism: Caballeronia sp. TF1N1; assembly: GCF_022878925.1. Taxonomy (NCBI): domain Bacteria; kingdom Pseudomonadati; phylum Pseudomonadota; class Betaproteobacteria; order Burkholderiales; family Burkholderiaceae; genus Caballeronia; species Caballeronia sp. TF1N1. Next base: position 264,099 of record NZ_CP084629.1, on the reverse strand, counting down.
CGCCAGCGGTCGAGGTCCATTCGAGAAGGCGCGCCGCATCGATTCTATGCGCCTGCCACGGCGTTCGCATGGATGCCGCGGGTGCGCGCATCGAGAGCAGGACGAGCGGTTCATTTAAAGCGTTGCGATACGTGATGACGCTGACGGTCGAGAAAGCGCCGAGCGTCACGTTGCGTATGCAGGTAGCGCGAAATCCAAGCGACGAAAGATCGGGCGCGGCAGCGGCGGGAACGGGCGTTGTCGCTGTCGGTGCATCTATCGATAGTGCTTCGACGGCTGCGCGTTCGAGCGCCTCATCAGGGACGCGCACGGTGACCCAGATCGCCGAGATCATGAGCGCGAAACACGCCAGGATCGCCGCGAGTAACCGGAAGCGCAGGTCGATCGTGGGACGGCGCGATGCTGGTTGAGCGTGGCTGACGTCGTACATCGAACGCAGTTGCACGTTCAGTCGATCGTAAAACACGACTCTGCGTGCTTCGTCCGGCCGCCGCGCCAGATAGGCGTGCAAGCGCTCCGTCCTTTCCGACGCGAGCACGCCGTCCGCGAAAGCCTGAACATCGGCTTCGGATAGACGCATTTCAGAGGGCGGATTCACGATTGCGGGCCTGTTCGAAGATCGGGTCAATGACGCAAACAGCGCCACGCCGCGTTTATTCCGCAAGACGCGAAATATTTTTGAATGCAGCGGCGGGCGAGCTTGCGGCCATCAGGAACCGGCGTAGATATGGCAGAAGCTGTAGGGCCCCACGCATTGCGAGGCGCTCATGTTCATGCGTGCGTTGCCCGAGTCTCTCGTGGACGCGGCGCCGCCGTATGAGGTCGTATCTGCCGACTTTGCATGCGCAACCTGGTTCTGATAGATCGGGCTGACGTCGGGATACGAGGCATCGACCACGAGTCGCGAGCCGTTTTGCTCCGCCTGAACGAGTTGTGCGCGGACTTCGGCGCGTGTGAGGCTCTGCGCGAAAGCGCCTGAGGAGAGGACGAGTGCGGCGGATACAGCGGCGAGTTTGACGAGGTTCATGTTCGGCTCCTTGAGCGTGTTTAATGGGCTTGCATGTAGACAAACAACCGTTGCGGCGAATCTATTCCCGAGAATTTTCGGCATGAACGTGCTTGCTGACTGAGGGTTGGTTACTTCGCTTTGTCGTCACGTGCGAGCAGTGCGCGAATCTTTTGCTCGGTCTGCGCGTATTGACCTTCGCCGAAGTGGCTATAGACGAGTTTGCCGTTCTGATCGATGAGATAGAAAGCTGGCCAGTATCGATTCCCATAGGCTCGCCACGTCGCGAACTCGTTGTCTTGCGCAACGGGGTATTCAATGCCATTGCGAACGATGGCTTTCCTGAGATTGCCCGTATCGCGTTCGAAGCCATACTCGGGCGAATGCACGCCCACCACGACGAGCCCTTTGTCGCGATAGCGCGCATGCAAGTCTTTCACGTAGGGCAGCGTGTGAGCGCAATTGATGCAGTCGAAAGTCCAGAACTCGACGAGCACCACCTTGCCGCGCAGTTGCTTAAGATCGAGCGGCGCGCTGTTGAACCAGTTGTCGATACCCTTGAAGTCCGGCGCGTTTGCACCGTTCGCTACGGTTGCGGTAGCGGGCAACGAGACATGAGCGGATGCGAAGACCGCGAACGCCGCGCTGCCCGCGATGCCCGCTGCAACAGCGGCGATCCTGAAACGACTGAACATGATTTACTCCTTTGGAGTCGATTGCAGGTCGTATTGGATCGCGGCGGTGTATCTCGCTTGTGGTGGTTATGAATCGGCGTGTGTCGCTTCAGGATGCGGATACGCTGTGATACGAAGCGTATCCGCAAGGCATGGGCATGACGACGCTTTAGCGCAAGCTCAATGGCTCGCGTTGTACGCAAGATAGCGCCAGGCGAATTCATCGCCGATGCGCTGCACCTTGCCTGCTGAGGTCATCGGGAAATGCGCGGGAAAGACCGTTGCATTCGTCTCGGCTGCATGGTTCAAGAGCCATTCGCGCGAAGCGCGTGCGAGATCAGGTCGAAGGCAGAAGGTCGAACCGAACTGCGGTCTTGAAACTTGCAACGGGCTATGCATGACATCGCCCGAGAAGAGCGCACGCTCGTTGCCGGACGTTATCTCTATCGCCATGTGTCCCGCGCTATGCCCGAAGGTTGGCCAAAACCGGATGCCTTCGCGAAGGATTGCGCCTTCGTCCGGCACGGTAAGCGCGATGCCCGCATCGATCAAAGGCGCAACGCTGTCATCGAACACCATGCGTCGCGGTGCGCCCGCGGGCGTGTCGAAGAACGCGCGCTCACGTTCGCCGAATACATGAGTCGCGTTGGGAAACACAGGCGTCCAGCGCCCGTTCTCCCAATGCGTATTCCAACCGACGTGATCGACATGCAAATGCGTGAGCAGCACATAGTCCACGCGATGCCGGTCGAAGCCCGCCGCTTCGAAACGCTGCAGCACAGGGTTGTCGAGCCGGTCGAATAGCGCACTGAAGGGTCTTGGCTTTCCGTTGCCGATGCCCGTATCCACCACGAGCGTCAGCCCGTCGATCTCGACGACCCATAGATGTGTGCGTAGCGTCACTTGCTGATTGTCCGAACCGATGCTCGCCAAATTCTCGTTGGGAAACAGCACGTCGGCCTTTAACGAAAATTCCGTTTCGTCGATACGCGTGACCCGCATTTCATTAAGACGCCAGTCGAGCGCTGTGTTCATGCGTTCTTCCTCGTAGTCGATGCAATGCGCGTCGTCGCCAATGCGTAAAGCAGGGCGCTCGCAAGCGCGGATACACCGCCGACGATGGCGAGCGCCGTGCCTAAGCCGGCATGCGCACCCGCGAGATGCTCGTTGAGGTAGCCTACCGCGAGCGGACCGACGCCGCCGCTTATCGCATTGGTCATGAAGACGAGCAGCGCGATCGAACGGCCGCGCATGCGATTAGGCACGGCGATTTGCAGCGGCACAGGGGCGAGCGCCATCGCAATGCTCGCGGCGAGCGCGCATGCGCCGTAGAGCAAGATCGCGAGCGTGCTGTTGGTCACGAGCGGCATGGCGATGGCGGCGGGCACCAGCGCGGTCACGGCGCATGTCGACAGCATGAGGACTTTGTGTAGCGTGCGTTCGTCGGTGACGCGCGCGGCGAGCATGCCAGCAAGCGCCACGCCCATCATGCCGCCGGTCATGTATGCAGGCGCGGCCATCTTTCCGACCATGGCGGGCGCAAGATGAAAGTGCCGCATGAGCAAGGTGGGAAACCACGCGGCATGCGAATAGAACAGCGTGATGAGCGCGACATAAGCGGCAAAGTACGGTGCGCAGAAGCGATTGCGCACGAACAGTTCGGCGAGCACTTCGCGTAGCGAGGGCAGGGCTTCATCAAAATCTGTATTGGCGATGCTGGCAGTCGTGGCTTCGCGTCTTGCCGGCTCGCGGATCGTCAAGGCAACGAGTGCTGCCAGCACGAGTCCTGGTGATCCGACGAGCACGAAAACCGCTTGCCACGGCTGAAAGCCATGCGCGGCGAGCCATGTACTCACGTCGCCGCCAGCGGCGGATAGCAGCATGCCGCCGCCGAAGAGTGCAAGCCCGCCGCCGATATACGGTCCCAGCATGAAGACGCTGCTCGCTCGCGCGACCTTACGCGGCGCGAAGATATCGCTGAAGATGGAGAGCGCCGCAGGACTCAGCGCCGCTTCCGCGATGGCTGTTCCCGCGCGCGCGAACAGCAGTTCCGTGAAGCTCGTCGCGAAGCCGCAAAGAGCCGTGGAAATGGCCCAGATCGCGACGCATAGGGCGATCAGCCTGACGCGATTAGCGCGATCCACGAGACGCGCGACGAACACACCCGCAGTCGCATAGCACATGGTGAACGAGAAGCCTTGCAGCAGTCCGATTTGAGTATCGGTGATGCCGAGCGTGAGCTTGATCGGCTGCACGAGAATGCTGACGATCTGACGGTCCAGATACGAAAACGCGAAGCACGTGAAGAACAACAGCACGACGTACAGCGGATGACGGACGTCGAGCGGGGCATCGGCGTTAGAAGCCGACGCAAGCGGATGAGCGCTCATGCGAATGCTCCTTGAAATCAGTCGAGGGATGCTTCGGCGGCAAGAAGCGCAATGCAATCGCCAGCTTCGACGCGGGCAAAGGTGCGCGCACACATCACGCGACCATCGCCACGAAATGCGATTTCGCGCGGCGCGCGCCACGGTTCTTGTGGATCGAAGAGACGGCCCGCGAGCTGACCCGAGCGCACTTCGTCGTTCAAGGCGAAGGCGGGTTCGAATACGCCCGCATGCGGCGCATACACGTAATGCTGCGTGCCTTCCACGCGTAAATAACGCGTCCTGGGCGGCGCATCGTGCGCGGCATCGTGCAATACATCGAGGCGATGCAGCACGCGCTGCAAACCGCTTTCGACGATAGCGAGATTCGCCGCGTCGCAGCCGGCATGGCCGCCGAATTCGCCGCATAGGAAGAGCGTGTCGTGGCGTTCGGCCGCGGCTGCGAAGGTGCGATCCTCGCCGAGCAGATCCATGATCATGGTGTAGGGCGCGCCAAACGCGCGCACTAGATCGAGATAGCGCGCGCGACGTGCGGCATCGCCCGATGGCGGCGATGCAAGCAGTGTCGGCGCATGTTCGAAGCTCGCGCCGCCCGCGTGCAGGTCGATGACGACATCGGCGCGCGGCAGCAGTTCTGTCTCGACATAATGCGCAATCATCTCGGTCTGCTTGCCGTGACGTGAGCCGGGGAAGAGCCGGTTGAGATTGCCGCCGTCGATAGGCGATGTGCGCGAGCCATTCACGAACGCCGGAAAATTCAGCCCCGGTATGACGATGAGACGACCTCGAATCGAAAGCGATGGCATGCGCTGCATGAGCTTCATCAGCGCGACGGGGCCTTCGTATTCGTCGCCGTGATTGCCGCCGGTAAGAAGCACCGTGGGGCCGTCGCCCGCGTTCAGGACGGCGAGCGGAATGGGAATATGACCGTATGCGGAACGGTCATGCGACCACGGTAGACGCAGTGTGCCGGTCTGAAAACCGTGGCGTTCGTAGTCGATATCGGTTGCAATGAGCGAGGCTGTAGTGGACATGAGCGGATCTCGAATCGAGTAGGTTCGTATCCACTATTGCCGACGAAATATCCGCTGGCCAATGCCGTTTTCTGCAGCGGGCGATGCCTTCAGGGCATCACGCTTCAGGGTGCTTTTGCGCTTCGAGCAGTTCGATGAAGCGTTGCAATGCCGCGCTGCCGTGCTGCGCAAGAAAGCAGAATTCGAGCGGCAACGGCACCGACAGGTCCTCCACTTCGACGAAGCGCACGCGTGCGGGCGGACGTTCGCGATTGGCCGCATTTACGAGCGCCGCGCCGACGCCTGCCGCCACGAGCGAGAGAATCGCGGTTTCGGTGGAGGCTTCCTGGCGAATATTCAGCGTGAGACCGCGCTCGGCGCACGCGGAGATGAGGCGGTCATAGTAGGCCGCATAGACGTGTCGCGGAAACGCGATGAACGGCAGCGCAGCAAGCTCGCTTGCACGCACCCTGGCTTGCGCGGCGAGCGGACATTGCTCGGGCACCGCAAGCACCACGTTCTGTTCGAGCAGCCGGATGCTGGCGAAGCCATCGGGCAGCGCGCCGAAGCGGTAACAAAAGCCGCCTTCGAGCCGTTCGGCGGCGATGGCATCGAGTTGCTCGGGCGTGTTCATCGGCTGCAATTCGAGCGCTATGTCGCGAGCGTTCTGCTGAAACGCGTTGAGCGCGGACAGCACGAGACCGCTCCACGACGCGTTCTCGACGAAGCCCACACGCAAACGTCCTTGTTCGCCCGATGCAATGCGATGCGCGAGCCGATTCGCGGCATCGACATGGGCGAGGATCGCGCGTGCTTCGGAGAGATAGGCAATGCCGGCAGCGGTCAGCTTCAGGCCGCGCGGCGTGCGTTCGAAAAGCGTCGCGCCGATGGTCTGTTCGAGATCTTGAATCTGCCGGGAAATGGCGGGCTGCGTGACATGCAGATGCTCGGACGCGGCGCGCACGCTGCGCAATTCGGCAACGGCAATGAAGTAACGAAGATGGCGCAGTTCCATGTGTTGGTCTGGCGTGAGACGGCCATGTGAGCGGTGAGAGACACGAAGAAGTCTCTCACTTTGCCCGAGGAACTGCGATGCGAATGACCTTGGAAGAAGGCTTGGTGTTATGCGGCACGCGCCTGCAACGCGGCGCTTTCTTCGCGCGCGGCCTTCGCGGCCTTGGTCTTGCCTGCACGCGACGGCGGCTGGCAGATTCCGCAGACCATGCCGGTCGTGATGTCCTGCGAGTGCGCCACGAACTTGCCGTGGCAGCGCTTGCAGCCCGCGAGGCGCAGCATGCCGGCTTCCTTGAAGCGCACCAGCGTCCATGCGCGCGTCAGGTCCATTTGCAGCGGCTCGCCTTGCATCGTGAAATGCTCGGCATAAAGACCATAGGCGCGGCTCAAGAGATCGACGCGGTCGAGTTCGCGGCTGTTGGCTTCGAGAAACGCATAGACATTGGCGAACATGGATGCATGGATGTTCGGCCCCCATGTCAGATACCAGTCGGCGGAGAAGGGCAGCATGCCCTTGGGCGGTGAAGCACCCTTCACTTCGCGATAGAGGCGAATGAGACGGTCGCGCGAGAGCTTCGGAAACTCCGACTCGAGCACTTGCATGCGTGCGCCGAGTTTGATCAGCGTAACCGCGCGCAGCACCTGGCTGGCGTCGTCGGCGAGACTCTTCGTCGATGCAGTCGTGCTCATGTTCAGGCCACCAGAAGCGATGCGTTGGATGCGGCAGAAGCGCTTTGCGCGCGTTCCGTGAGACTGGCGAGGCCTGTGAGCAGCGCATCGCCGCCAAGGCGGAAGAAGCACAGCAGTTGCGACGACGAAGCCAGCCGCACTGTCTGATCGGGCGACAACTGCGTCAGCGTTTGAGCCATTTCGGCGGACAGGCCGAGATGAGCCTGCGCCGCGTCCCGGTCGTCGGTCAGCACACGCTGCGCAAGCAGCAGATAAGACAGGTTCAATTCACGAATCGAATCGAGGGTTTGGCTGTCGTGCGTCATGGTGTTGGACCGAAGTTGACTGTGACGGGGAGTGTCGGAAACATCAGTTGTTTCATAGCACGGAACCGATTGTGAGGCGATTCTATTTGCCATGCAACACAATGTTACAGAGGCAAACCTTTGCGATCGGACTATTTTGAGTAGGCAAACGTTTATGGAGAGAAGATAAATACTTTATTGGCGTCCTATCCGGCGAAAGAATCTTCTCGCATGGACGGAATATAGGTCCACCAGTGACGCTTCTAGTCTGATCAATCGTAAATATTTCCGCTGGTTAAAGAAAAAGCTGCTCAGGCCTTTGATCGTTGAAAAAGTCACTTTCGGCAAAATGTTCCGTAAAAATTTCTTTCGCCTGATGTATAAAAACGACAGAGTTACCACCCGTGAGGCGGAATTGTTTCCGCAAAACTTGAATCCAGATGTGATTCGGCGGTTCTTCACAAAAGGTTGTCGGCAGGCGAAAACGAGAGCGGGTATCTGCAATGCAACAATTTTGGCCGGGTTTTGTCATCCCTTCTCCTCAAGGCGCTCGGGCCGCCGAGATGCCGCAACTGCTTGCACCGCCTGCCTCGGCGGGGCGTTCTGCAGTCTAGTTCTTCCCTATCTTGGTTTCAGCGCGCATCTATCGTGCAGCACTGCAACAATTTTGAAGCAAGTCTTTAACGGGCTCAAAAACATTGCCATTAAAAAAGCACCACTGGCCGATAAAGGCGCGCAAACGCTAAAACCGGTATTCGAGAAACACTGAAAGACGCTTGAAATGTAAGCAGGATCATTAAGCGGCGATTTAACGTGTTCGAAACTGAATCATTTTTCATCGCCCGCACTTCGTATGGCCCGGCACATTCCGGCTGACCCCTTGCTGGTATGAGGATTGAGGGCTCCTGGCACGCCTCTCGCTTATGTATGACAAAGCACGGTAAATAGTCGCGAACGGGAATCGAACAAGCGGCTAACGGTGCTACGGGGCTGGCCCTGAGGTTTCGATGATCGCCGTCAGATGCGATCACGAAACCTCAAGTGGCCAGAAAAAAGCACAGCGCAATGCGCACAGACCAAAAAGTCAAAATCATGTTGAGCCTTCAATCAGACCTGCACGGCAACCATTTGTTGGGCGCGCTTCCGGCGCAAGAATGGCAAGCAATCGCTCCTCATCTCGAACTCGTCCAGTTGCGCACGGAGCAGTTGCTTTGCGATTCCGGACAACGCATTCACCACGTGTACTTCCCGACCACGGCTATCGTCTCGCTTCTGCATACGATGGAAGACGGCGGCTCGGTGGAAGTCGCGGCAGTGGGCCGTGAAGGCATGACGGGTGTTCCGGTGCTCACGGGCGGCGACACCATGCCGACGCGCGTTCAAGTGCAGTGCGCGGGTTTTGCGTATCGCATGAGCGCGGGCGCCTTGCGTGAACACTTCGGCAAGTCGGACTTTCTGCGTCGTGTGATGCTGCTGTATATGCAAGCCCTGCTGACGCAAGTCGCGCAAACGGCCGCTTGCAATCGTCACCATTCGCTCTCGAAGCAACTGTGCCGCTGGCTCCTGATTCAAACGGACCGCACCCCGTCGGATCAACTGCGGGTGACGCAGCAAATGATCGCGGACATGCTCGGCGTGCGTCGCGAAGGCGTGACGGAAGCCGCAGGCAAGCTGCACGACGCGGGTCTGATCCACCACAGCCGTGGCTGTATCAAGGTGCTCGACCGCGCCGGTCTGGAAGAGCGTGCGTGCGAATGCTACGGCATCGTCAAGCGTGAGTTCGAACGCATGCTGCCGCGCACGCGTCAAGCCGAGGCGCTTGTCTAAAGGCCAAAGCGCTCAGATTGGAAAGCGCTCGATGGTGTCGCGTACCTGCTTCAGTACGTGTTCGAGCGTTTCCATGGACACTGAACTCAAGCCTATACGTAAGGCTCGCGGTGCATGCCGCGTCGTCGCATAAGACTCTGCTTTCGATACGGCGATGCCCTGCGAAGCCAGCGCCGTCGCTACGCGATCCGCGCGTAAGTCTTCGGGCAAGCGTAGCCAGAGGAACAGCGAGGACGGGTGCGCGAGCATCTCCATGTTCGCGAACACGTCTCGCGCGATCGCTTGTCTGCGGCGCGCTTCGCGGCGCAGCATGACTTCGTGCCGCGCGACGGTGCCGTCGGCCATCCAGCGCGTGGCTATCGCAGTGACTATGCTCGGCATGCTCCAGTAACTTGCGCGGATCGTGGCCTTGATGCGGCTCGTGCAGTCTTCTGGCGCGACAATAAAGCCAAAGCGCAGGCCGCTTGCGAGACTCTTGGCCAAACTCGATACATACACCGTTCGCTCAGGCGCCAGCGCCACGAGCGGCGGCGGTGTGTCGTTCACGAGATACGCGTAGGCGGCGTCTTCGATCAACATACAGTCGTGACGCCGTGCGCTCTCGACCAGACGATGACGCTGTTTAGCCGACAGCACCCAGCCGAGCGGATTGTGCACGGTCGGCATGGTGTAGATCGCGCGTATGCGGTGACGGCGGCATAGCTTGTCGAGCGCGTCGAGATCGGGACCGTCATCCAGGGCGGGGATCGCATGCACATCGCGGCCTTGCGCATGCGCGAGCATCTTGAATCCCGGATAAGTCAGCGCGTCAGCCGCAACGGAATCGTGCGGCTCGAGCAGTGCGCGCGTCGTGATGTCGAGACCTTGCTGCGCACCAAGCACTAAGAAGATTTGCTCGGCTTCCACGCGAATTCCACGCGCCTTGGCCAGAAACTTGGCGACAATGGCGCGCTCATGAAGCCGGCCACCAGGCGGCTGCTGATGCATGAGCGCGGCAAGGTCGCCTGAAGATGCGAGTTCGCGCAGCATCGAGCGCAATAGGTCGGCCTGACCCGGCCACGTTGGATGATTGAACGACAGATCGGCGGTGCTGCCTGAAAGCCGCGCTTCATCGCCGATATCCCACTCGCGTTTTTGCGGTCGGTCGCGCACGAAGGTGCCACGACCGGTTTCGCCGACAACTAGACCCAACGACTTCAGCTCCGCATAGACCTTGGTCGCCGACGCGATGGCAATGCCGTAACGCGTGGCAAGCTGCCGATGCGTGGGCAATAGCGCTCCCGGGTGCAGTTTGCCATTGCGTATATCGGCTTCAAGCGTGGCTGCAACTTTCCTGACCTGTGTCGTTGCGCTCATGTGTATGTAGGACAATTATTTGATTGTCCTACTTTAAGCGATTATCTTCGGCAAAACACCGAGTTGGAGCCGACATGACCGATAGCGCACACCGCCACGTTCCCGTCCTCGAGTTCCTGAAGCGTCAACTAGACGGCAGCCTCACTGCCGATACCGTCACGCACATGCGTTATCCCACCGCGATATCGGCGCTGCTCAGGTTTCGCATCGTCGAAATAGGCGAAGCGCTGGCCGTTATCGAGCTCGATGCCAATTGCGCCATTCACGGCAATCAACAAGGCACCGTGCACGGCGGTCTTTTGTGCGAACTCGCCGATGCGGCTATCGGCACGGCGCATTCCACTGTGATGGACATCGAGGAGAGCTTCACGAGCATCGACCTGAGGGCGACCTTTTTGCGCCCCGTGTGGAAGTCGAGGCTTTCGGCGCGCGCATGGGCCGAGCATCGCGGCAGGACTATCAGTCATTACCGATGCGACATTCAGCGCGAAGACGGCAAAATCATGGCGAGCGTCGCGAGCACGGTAATGACATTGCGCGGCGCATTAGCAAAAAACCGCTAAGTACCAAGCGGGAAAACACCTACGGATCACGAAAGGAAATGCCTTTGACCTTCTTTCCAATCGAAACTAGACTCTTACGGAACAAAAGACATTTCGACTCGACGATTCGATGCTCACCAACAAGAGTTCGCTTAAGCGGCGGCTACAGATCGTCGAGCTTGTGCGCAAGCGCGGCGAAGTGTCTGTCGAGGAACTCAGTCAGGCGTTCGACGTTTCGAGCGTCACCATTCGAAGTGATCTGACGTATCTCGAGCAGCAGCGTTATTTGCTGCGCTCGTTTGGCAAGGCGCGCTATCTCGTGCAGAAAACGGGCGACGACATTCTCGTGCCGGCGTCGGATGGCGCCACGCGCAAGGCGTCCGAGACCATGATCGCGCGCATTGCCGCTGAAGCCGTGGGCGATCACGAAGCACTCTTGCTGGGGGCGGGAGAGATCATTCACAAGATCATTCCGTTTTTGTCGGACCGCGCCAACCTGTCGCTTCTCGTGCAGGACGTCGCGGTCGCCGGCATGGCGCAGCGCTTTCTGCATTGCGAGTTGCTTCTGACCGGCGGCCAACTGGAGCATGGCGCAACTGCCATGACTGGACCCGACGCCGAGGCTTCGGTGGCGCGTCATTCGCTCGATCTGTGCATTCTTCAGGCGTCGGGACTCGATCGCGACGGCAATCTGCTGGCTGCCGACCCTGCGCAGGCACGCGTTGCGCAAGCGGCAAGACGTACGGCCAAGCGGACGGTCGTCGTCGCTTATCAGCCGCTGCTCGACGAGCGCAACGGCGAAGTCTTCGCAAGCGTGGCAGAGATCGACACGTTGATAATGGATGACGGTATCGATTCGCCGACGCTCGACACCGTGTCGCGCAACGGTCTGCAATTGCAGCGAAGGGATAGCGGCATTCTGGAGTTTAGGCAGAATTAAGTTGAAAGCGCGGTACGCCCTGAACGTCAATCTGCCTTGTTGGCATCCTGACCAAAGAACGCCATGGACGAAGCTCAAGCTCAAGCGCAAGAGGCCGGCCGCACCGGCTACATCGTAACGATGGGCGAGATCCTCGTCGAAATCCTGGCGACTCAAATCGGGCAGTCGTTTCGCCGGCCAGGCACGTTGATGGGACCGTATGCGAGCGGCGCGCCTGCCATCTTCATCGATCAGGTGGCGAAGTCGGGCAGTCGTTGCGCGATCATCGGCTGCGTCGGCGACGACGACTTCGGCGTGCTCAACGTCGAACGGTTGCGTGACGACGGCGTCGATGTGTCGGGCATCTCCGTGATCAAATCCGCGACGACAGGTAGTGCCTTCGTGACGTATCGCGAAGACGGCGACCGCGACTTCATCTACAACATTGCGAATAGCGCATCGGGGCATTTATCAGTCGGCGAGATCCGCGAGCACTTGCTGAAAGAGTGCGGTCACTTTCATGTGATGGGCTCATCGCTGTTCTCGTTTCGCATCATCGAGGCGATGAAGAAGGTGATCGAGACCGTGAAGGCAAACGGCGGTACGGTTAGCTTCGATCCAAACATTCGCAAGGAAATGCTGCGCATTCCGGAGATGCGCGAGGCGCTCGACTTCATTCTCGATTACACCGATGTGTTTCTTCCGAGCGGCCACGAAGTAATGCTGCTTGCGAATGCGCGAACGGAGCAAGGCGCAATCGACGAACTGCTTGCGCGCGGCGTGCGCGAGGTCGTCATCAAGCGCGGCAAGGACGGCTGTAGTCATTACGACGGCAATCACGCGAGCCATTTCGCGGCGTTGTCGGTTACGGAGGTCGATCCTACCGGCGCGGGCGATTGCTTCGGCGGGACATACATTGCGTGCCGCGCGCAGGGCTTTTCCGTGGAGCGCGCGCTCGAGTATGCAAGCGCGGCGGGCGCGCGGGCCGTGACGTTCCGTGGTCCGATGGAAGGCACGGCGACACTTGCCGAACTCGATGCGTTCATCGCCGCGACATCGGAGGCAAAGCATGACTGACATCGTCACGCGCTTGACCGGCGACGAGCGCGCCGCCGAGCGCCTGAAAGGCATCTATTCGATTTGTTCGGCGCATCACTGGGTGATCGAAGCCGCGATGAAGCAGGCGCTCGATGACGACACGCCCTTGCTCCTGGAATCGACATCGAATCAGGTGGATCAGTATGGTGGTTACACCGGCATGAAGCCTGCGGATTTCGTTCGCTTCGTGCATGGGCTTGCCGATCGCATGGGATTTGATTGCCATAGATTGCTTCTCGGTGGCGATCATCTAGGCCCTAACGCATGGCGTAATCTGCCTGCCGAAGATGCCATGCAACGCGCCGATGCCTTGATCGATGCTTATGCCGCCGCAGGTTTCAGAAAGCTCCATCTCGATGCAAGCATGCCCTGCGCCGATGACCCCGCGCGTCTATCCGACGAGGTCGTGGCCGAACGTGCCGCGCGTATGTGCGCCGTCGCCGAAGCGGCTGCCGCGCGCGTGGGGCTCGCCGAAGGTCCGGTGTATATCATCGGCACTGAAGTGCCCGTTCCGGGCGGTGCATCGGAAGAACTCGCCACCGTGGAGGTTACGCACGCGAGCGCTGCGCTCGATACCGTCGCCGTGCATCGCAAGGCTTGGCATGCACGCGGACTCGGCGCGGCGTGGGAGCGTGTGGTGGGACTCGTCGTTCAACCCGGCGTGGAGTTCGATCATACGAGGGTCGTCGACTACGCCCCCGCGCTTGCAAGCGGACTTTCCAAGGTGCTCGAAAGGCTACCGGGTATCGTGTTCGAAGCGCATTCCACCGATTATCAAAAGCCCGAAGCGCTCTCGGCGCTGGTCGATGATGGCTTCGCCATTCTCAAGGTGGGACCGGGCGTAACCTTCGCTTTGCGTGAAGCGCTTTATGCATTGGCGGACATCGAGTGCGAACTCCTCGCGCCGAATGTCCGGTCGAATCTGCGTGAGATAGTCGAACGCGTGATGCGCGAGAAACCCAACAACTGGGAGAAGTACTATCGCGGCAGCGACGCGGAGAAGCGGTTGCTGCGAACCTATAGCTATAGCGACCGCGTGCGCTACTACTGGTCCGACCATGATATCGATGAGTCGACGCGCAAGCTGGTGGCGAACCTCGCGAACATCGGCATACGGGAAAACCTCATCAGCCGCTATCTGCCGGAGCAATACTGGCAGGTGAGGCGGGGGTCGATCGATGCATCGCCCATGAGCCTTATTTACAGCAAGGTCCGCGACGTAATCCGTGTTTATGCGGAGGCCTGCCGCATGCATACGTAGGCAAAGTGATCGAATGAAAACTAAGGAATCCAATATTTGAAAGCAGGTTCATAGGTGAACCGGATCGCGCCTCAAGCCCGGCAGGGAAAACCCGCTTTGACTGGGTTTCGACCCGAAACTAAACTCTTTCAGCACAAAAACAGCTTGTCCATGACACGCGACGGGCGCACAGAGGCACTGGAGGCGACACCATGAGCAAGCCAACGCTGGCAGCCAGCGAGCGGGCGAGACCCCGTCGCGGGTTCGCCGCTCAATTGCTGCACTCGCGCGAAACCGGTATCGTCGGCGCCCTGCTGATCATGGTCGTGCTTCTGTCGATCTTCGCGCCCGACTTCGCGAGCAAGGGCAACCTCCTCAACGACGCACGCAACCTGTCCTTCATCGGCATCGTGGTGCTGGGGCAGGCGGCGGTGATGATCACCGGCGGCATCGATCTCTCGGTCGGCAGCGTATGGGGACTGGCCGCCGTCGCGTCAGCCGCGATGATGCAGGCCGGCATGCCTGTGTTTCCCGCTTGCGTGCTGACGCTGCTCATAGCCGCGTGCGTCGGCCTCTTCAACGGCTTCTGCGTCACCAAACTGCGCATGCTGCCCTTCGTGCCTACGCTTGCCACCATGAGCATTGCGCGGGCGTTGGCGCTCGTCATTACGCGCGGCAAGGCTATCGATGGCTTTCGTCCCGACGGCGATTCGTTTTTTGCCCTCGGCGGCGGCGACTTTCTCGATCTGCCCGTACCGTTTCTGATTTTCGTGGCGCTCGCCATCGTGTCCGCCATCGTTCTGAAGCGTACCGTCTATGGCCGCCAGTTATACGCGGTAGGCGGCAACGAACGCGCGGCCATGCTCACCGGCCTCAACGTCGACCGCCTCAAGATGAGCGTCTACGTGATGTCGTCGGTGCTCGCGGGTCTCGCGGGCATCATCGAAGTGAGCTATCTCTCGTCGGCAATCTCCAATCAAGGATTGGGCAAGGAGCTGAGCGTGATCGCGGCGGCTGTCATCGGCGGAACGGCGTTGTCCGGCGGCGAAGGTACCGTGATCGGCGTATTCGTCGGCACCGTCATTCTCGAAGTGCTGCGCAACGGTCTCGTTCTGCTCGGCACGGACGCTTACTGGCAAGGGGTGTTCGTCGGTTCGGTGATCGTTCTTGCCGTGTTTATCGATCAACTTAGAAAAGGCGTCTGGCGACGTCGATGAAAGCTGTATTACAACGACTCTGGAGAAGACCATGACACGCACCATGCTCAGTGCCGTAGCCGCTACGCTCCTGCTCGGGATAGGCATTGCCCAGTCGCAGGCGGCGGACAAGAAGGTGTTCGCCGTCGTACCGAAAGCGCTCGGCGTCGCGTTCTATGCCGACGCGGAAAAAGGCTGCAAGGAAGAAGCCGCGAAGATCGGCGCCGAATGTCTGTTCACCGGCCCGGCCCAGCTCGACGACGCAGAACAAGGCCGCATCGTGCGCGATCTGATCACCAAGAAGGTCGCGGGTATCGCCATCGCGCCGAACAATGCGGATTCGATCAGCGGCGTCATCAGCGCGGCATTGGCGAAGAACATACCGGTCGTGACCTTCGACTCGGACGCGCCGAAGTCCAAACGCATTGCTTTCATCGGCACGAACAACGAAGCGGGCGGCGAAGCGGCGGGCGAAGCGTTTGCTAAGGCGCTGCCCAAGGGCGGCACGTATGCGGTTCTGACAGGCGGCTTGTCGGCGGCGAATCTCAACGAGCGCATCAAGGGCTTCAAGTCGAAGCTCAATGGCGACTTCAAGGAAGTGTCGGGCTCGCCTTTCGCCTGCAACGACGATTCGAGCACGGGCGTGCAGCTCATTCAGGACATGCTCGCGAAGAACCCGAAACTCGACGGCATCTTCTTCGCTGGCGGCTGGCCCATGTTCGCGCCCGAGGCCTATATTCGCGCGGTTCGCAACAAGGCTGCCGATATCAAGGCGGGCAAGTTCGTGATCGTTTCGTTCGATACCTTGCCATCGCAGATCAAGCTGCTGAAGGAAGGTTATGCGACGACGCTGATCGGTCAGCGGCCGCTCACGATGGGCACCGAATCCGTCAAGCAACTCGATGCGCTGACCAAGGGTGGCAAGGTGCCACCGGTCACGGATACGGGCGTGGATATCGTCAACTCGTCGAACGTCGATAAATTCGTCGGCGGTAAATGAACCGCGCGCGGGGCTGGCCACGCGCTGCGCCCCGCGTCATTCGTGAGAAAGAGTGCTGCCATGACCGTGCTGTTGAGCGTTGAGCAGATAACGAAGACCTATCCCGGCGTGAAAGCGCTGCAGGAAGTGTCCTTCAATGTCGAGGCCGGCACCGTGCATGCGGTCATGGGCGAGAACGGCGCGGGCAAGTCGACCTTGATGCAAGTGATCGCAGGGGCACATGCGCCGACCTCGGGACGCATGATGTTCGACGGTCAGGAGGTCGAGTTTTCGAGTACGCGCGATGCCGCCGCCAAGGGCATCTCCATCGTCTTTCAGGAGTTGATGCTCGCGCCGAACATGACGATTGCCGAGAACATCTTTCTCGGCGCGGAGCCGCGCATGGCGCGCGTGCTGGTCGATCGCGGCGTGCTGTTGACGAGAGCGAAGGCCGCGATGAAACGGCTCGGCATCGCACTCGATCCCGATACGCGTCTCGGCGATCTCACCATCGCGCAGCAGCAGTTGATCGAGATATGCAAGGCGTTGATTCACGAGCCGCGCCTTTTGATTCTCGATGAACCGACTTCGAGTCTTTCCGAAGCCGACTCCCTGACGCTCTTCAAAGTGGTTCACGAACTGCGCGCGAGCGGCGTGACCATTCTCTATATCTCGCATCGCATGCGCGAAGTGTTCGACAACTGCGACGCGGTGACCGTTCTTCGCGACGGCAAGCACGTGCGTACCGCGCGTCTTGTCGATACCTCACCCGATGAAGTCGTGCGCCTGATGGTGGGCCGCGATCTCGCCGAAGTACGGCGTATCAAGCCCGATAACGCGCATCAGCCAATCGTGCTGCAAGTGGATAGTCTGGGCGACGACGAGCGTTATCGCGACGTATCGTTTTCGTTGCGACGCGGCGAGATCGTGGGACTTGCCGGACTGATCGGCGCAGGACGTTCAGAAGTGGCGATGGGTATCTTCGGTGCGCCGCCGCCGAAGCATGGCAACGTCACCATCGAAGGCAAGCCGGTCAGGATCGCGAAGCCTCGCGATGCAATGAAGCTCGGAATCGGGCTCGTGCCCGAGGACCGCAAGGATCAGGGGCTCGTGCTCGGCATGTCGGTGGGCAGCAACCTGTCGCTCGCTGCGCTGGGGCTTGGGCGTCTTTCGAGGGGCACGGTCATTCGCCCGTTGCAGGAAGCGCGCATGATCGACAGTTACGTCGGGCGCTTCAACATCAAGACGCCGACCGTCGAACAACTCGTGGGTCTCTTGAGCGGCGGCAATCAGCAGAAGGTGGTGCTGGCGAAATGGCTCGCGTCGAAGCCGCGTGTCCTGATCGTCGATGAACCCACGCGCGGCGTGGACGTCGGCACTAAAGCCGAGATTTACGCGCTCATGCGCGAACTTGCCCGAGAAGGTCTCGCCATTCTCGTCATCTCCAGCGACCTCCCGGAGATACTGACCATCTCCGACCGCATCCTTGTCATGCGCGGCGGTCAGCTTGCGGGTGAAGTCGGCTTCGACGACGCCTCCGAGGAACGCATCATGTCGCTGGCCGCGCTCGAACATGCTGACCCGGCACATCCCGAGGTCAAGCCAAAAGGCTTCGTGGCCTAGCAAGTCAGGCAAACATCAAAGGAGTCGTGCCTTGAATAAAGTCGGCATGTTCTACACGTATTGGTCGACCGAATGGCTGGTCGATTTTCCGGCCGTGGCGAAGCGCATATCCGGCTTGGGCTTCGACATGATGGAAATTTCGCTCGGCGAATTCAACAATCTTCCCGATGCGAAGAAGCGCGAACTGAAGACCGTCGCCGACGATCTCGGCCTCACCGTGATGTGCTGTATCGGTCTCAAGCCCGAGTACGATTTCGCTTCTCCCGAGCAAAGCGTGAGAGATGCAGGCACGGAGTACGTCAAGCGCTTGCTCGACGATTGCCATATGCTCGGTGCGCCCGTTTTTGCGGGACTCACTTTCTGCGCGTGGCCGCAATCGCCGCCACCCGGCATGACGGACAAGCGTCCCTACGTGGAGCGTGCCGTGGACAGCGTGCGTCGCGTCATCAAGGTAGCGGAAGGCTATGGGATCATCTACGCGCTGGAAGTGGTCAACCGCTTCGAGCAATGGCTTGCCAACGATGCGCGCGAAGCGCTCGCGTTCTGCGATGCGGTCGACAACCCTTACTGCAAGGTGCAGCTCGACACGTTCCACATGAATATTGAAGAGCACTCTTTTCGCGATGCAATCCTCGCCTGCAAGGGAAAGCTCGGACACTTCCATCTGGGCGAAGCGAACCGCTTGCCGCCAGGCGAAGGGCGTCTGCCGTGGGACGAGATTTTTGGCGCGTTGAAAGAGATCGAATATGACGGGACAATCGTCATGGAGCCTTTCATGCGCAAGGGCGGAAACGTGAGCCGCGCAGTAGGAGTCTGGCGCGACATGTCGAGCGGCGCGACAGACGAACAAATGGACGAGCGCGCACGCCGCTCCTTGCAATTCGTGAGAGGCCATTTGACGTGAACTGAGGCCGCATCGGAACCGACTACATGGCATCTTTGGAACGCGCTCGCCGCCTGCTTGCACTGGCGCAAACCGGATTGCACTACGCAACGAGCGTCTTCGATACCGAACGTTACGATGAGATCGCGCAGATCGCGCACGCTGAACTCGCCGCGCTCTCATCGACTGATTCGACCAAGATAGCCGAACTTTTCGCGTTGGAAACAGGCTATGCCAATCCAAAGCTCGATGTGCGTACCGCGGTATTCAATGAAACGGGGCAGATTCTGCTCGTGCGCGAAATGGCGGACGGCATGTGGTCGCTTCCAGGCGGCTGGGCCGACATAGGCGTTTCGCCCGCCGAGAACGCGGCGAAGGAAGTGCGGGAAGAAAGTGGCTATACGGTTAAGATTCAGCGCTTGCTCGCGGTATGGGATGCAGACCGACATCCGCATCCACCATCGGTCTTTCACATCTGGAAGCTGATTTTTCTCGGCGAGATCGTGGAGGCGGGCGAGGTCATCGGTGCGGAAACGAGTGCCGTCGGATTCTTCAGTCTCGACGATCTTCCCGCACTATCGCTTGGGCGCGTGCTGCCGCAGCAAATTTTCAGGCTGGATGAGCTGAGACGAAGCGGTCATATCGACTTCGACTGAAGCGACGAAAGAAGCGACACTGGAAGCGAGCGGTCAAAGCCCGAGACATATCGCGCCCGCCGCGACGACCATGCATGCGAGCCAGCGCTTCACGCTGACCGCTTCACGCAGAAACACTCTACCGATCAGCACCGCGAACACCACGCTCGTCTCGCGCAATGCCGATACCGCGCCCATCGCACCCGACTGCATCGCCCAAATGACGATGCCATATGCGCCGATCGATACCAACCCGCCCGCAAGCGATGAGCCGATCGACATCGGGGCGGTGCGTATCGGCGTCCATAGTGCAGAGAGCCCGCGCGTCGCCATGAAGAGCAGCGGCATCAGCCAGTAGAACATGAACATCCACGCGGTATAGGCAAGCGCGTTGCCCTCCGACAAGCGCACGCCGATACCGTCGATCACGGTATAGACCGCGATGGTCACGCCAGTCAGAAATGCCGCCAACGCACCTGCGCGCGATACGTGGCTACCTTGCAGCGCCAGCGAGATGATTCCGCCCGAGATCATCACGATGCCGAACGCATGCAGCGGCCCGATGGCCTCGTGCGCGAAGAGCGCTGCGCCGAGCGTGACGAGCAGCGGCGACGAACCACGCGCAATCGGGTAAGCCTGCGCGAGATCGCCTCGCCGATACGACCGCACGAGGCTCACGTTATAGACGATATGCACGAGCCCCGATGCAACGATGCATGGCCACGCGGCGGAAGCGGGCATCGGCAAAAAAACGATCACGATGGTCGAGACCACCGCGATGGCAATGCTCATCCACGTCATGGAGAGGAAGCGGTCGCGATTGCCATGCAACATCGCGTTCCAACTGGCGTGAAGCACGGCGGCGATAAGGACGAGACCGCCGGTATAACTGAGCATGCGGATTCCAGGCTAAGGACGCGAAAGAGGGATGTAAGCAGGTTATCTATCTTGTGAGCGTGCGGCAAACCAGTTAAATTGGCCGCTCGCGTTAGATAAACTCTTTCGAATGAAACGAGTCCTGCCTCCGCTCAATGCACTGCGCGCGTTCGAAGCCGCAGGGCGTCTTGCCAGCTTCAAGGAAGCCGCAGCCGAATTGCATGTGACGCATGGCGCAATCAGTCAGCAAGTGCGCCTGCTCGAAGAGTGGCTCGGCGAACCGCTGTTCGAGCGGCATAACCGGCGCGTGGTGTTGACTCCCAAGGCAAAGGCCTACCTGGATGAAATCGGTCCGCTCTTCGAGCAATTGTCGCAAGCCACTGCGCGATACGGTTACCCTGGAACGGTTTCGCGCACGCTGTCCGTGAATGCGCCCGCCACTTTCACGTTGCGTTGGCTGGTTCCAAGGCTCGCGAAGTTCCACGCCGAGCATCTCGATGTAGACGTCAAGGTGGAGACATCGAACGCATCGGTCGAGAGCGTTAAAGATATTCACGACATCGTGATTCGCGGCGGTCCCGACACGTTCTATGGCTACTCTATGCGGCCGTTCCTCGTCGAGGAAAGAGTGCCTGTATGCAGCCCCGCGTTAATGCAACGCGTCGCGCTGCGCACGCCGGAAGATTTGCGGCAGCATACGTTGTTGCATACGTCGAGCCTCCCGCGTTTATGGCCGGACTGGCTCGCGCGTGCGGAGATTCCCGCGCTGCGGCCTGCCGCGATCCTGACCTTCGATCACTTTTATCTCACCTTGCAGGCGGCCATCGACGGACTCGGCATTGCGATGGGACCGACCGCGCTCGTTGCCGACGATCTGGCCGCTGGCCGTCTCGTCACGCCGTTTGCCGAGCCGCGCCTGCCGTCGCGGAGCTATTGCACCTACGTGCCGGATGCGAAGTCCGACGACGAACTCGTCGTCCTGTTCTGCTCATGGCTCGAAGGTGAGGGAATACGCTGATTCACGCGCGGTACACGTTATCGACATCATCGGCCTGTCACAGACCTCCGTCACACTCGCGCCACACGAATTTTCGTCCGTCTCAAGTCGTCACGCTGACGAATCGCTTACGTATGGGAGTCACGCAATGAGCTTCGATCATCTGGACTCACAGCAGGTCCGGCGCTTTCAACGCAAGGTCACGCTGCTGTCCGCCGGAGGCACTTTCCTCGATGGCTTCGACTTGACGATCGTCGCCGTCGCGCTGCCTTCGGTGATCAAGCAGTGGCATCTCGGCGCGGGCGTGCAGAGTCTCGTGGTGTCGTCGGCGATCATCGGGGCCTTCATCGGCGCGGCCTGGCTGGGGCGGCTGACGGATCGCTTCGGCCGCAAGGCCATGTATGTCGTCGATCTGCTGGCGTTCGTGCTGTTCGCGCTCTTGACGGCCGTCTCACAGAGCGCGTGGCAACTCATCCTGTTTCGCTTCTTGCTGGGCGTGGGCATCGGCGCGGACTATCCTATCTCCGCCACGCTCGTCGCCGAATTCAGTTCGCGGCACAAGCGCGGACAGCACGGCACCTTTCTTGCGGCGATGTGGTTTGTCGGCGCGGTGGCCGCGTATGTCGTGGGGCTTGCGTGCCTGCCGCTTGGCGATAACGCATGGCGTTACATGCTGGGCGTGGGCGCCATCTTCGCGTTGATCGTGTTCTTCTTTCGCATGACGCTGCCGGAATCGCCGCGCTGGCTGCAATCCAAAGGCCGTCACGAGGAAGCCGAAGCCGTCATGCTCGCGGTAACGGGCGAGCGTGTCGTGCTTGCGCGCGAGGTCGAGTCGAAGGGCAGTCTCGCCTCGCTCTTTTCCAGGCCCATGCTACGCCGTACGATATTCGTGCTTGGTTTCTGGTTTTGTTATGCAACTGCCTATTACGGCATCTCGATGTACGCGCCGACCATCATCTCGCCGTTCTCGCATGGCTCGCGCGTGCTGACCATCATCGGGTCGGGTCTCATCGCCATTCTCGGGATGATCGGCGCGATCATCGGCATGAATCTGGTGGATCGCTGGGGACGCAGGCCGCTGCTGATCACGTCGTTTGCCGGGCTTTCCGCCGCGCTTCTCGTGCTCGCGCTCAACTCGAAGCCGACCTTCGGCTTTCTCGTCGTGCTGTTCAGTTGCGCGGTTCTGTTCGCCAATTCGGGCGGCGGCATTCTCAACTTCGTCTATCCGACCGAGCTCTTTCCGACGAACGTGCGCGCGGGCGCATCGGGTCTCGCGACTTCCGTAAGCCGCATCGGCTCGATTCTCGGCGTACTCGTGTTCCCCAATTTCGTAGCGTGGTGGGGCGCGAGTGCGGCGCTGTGGTTCTTCTTCGGCATCGCGCTCGCGGGCTTGCTGATCTCCGTGTGGCTCGCGCCGGAAACGCGCAATCTGAGCCTCGAACAACTGAACGCGCTCGAAGAAGGGAACAAAGGCAAGCGCGCGGCGAGTGCGTCGGACGCAGCCGATGATCTCGGCATGGCGCGACGCTAAAAGCACCGCTTAGTCGATGAGCGCGTCGTTCTCGTCATAGAACGGATAAGCACCGCCGTAATCGCCGATGAATGCCGTATGCGTGACGAGCCCTTCGCCCGCGACATAGCGATGCAACTGGAATGCAGGCGGTTCCATCACGAAGCGGGACGGGCCGCGTTTGCGCAAGTCGAGCGCGACTTGATGCGCGGTCGACGGACACACGCTCGCGATCGTGCCGGCAAAGCGCATTTGAATGGCGCGATGCACGTGCCCGCACAGTAGACGCTCGATCTGCGGATGACGCGCGACGATAGCCGCGAGCTTCGCTGCATCGGCGGCATCGAGCTTTTGCTCGTCCATATGCTCGATACCGCAGTCGAACGGCGGATGATGCATGGCAAGCAAGGTCGGCTGCGCAGCGCTTCTTGCCAGCGTCTCTGCAATCCAGTCGAGCCGTTCATCGCACAGCCGGCCGCCTCCGTGTGGCGGGTCTTGCGAGTCCGCGACGACAATGCGTACGCCGCCTAGCTCGAACGCATACTGAACAAAACGCGCTTGGTCTCGCAGATACGCATGATCGCCGAATACCTCGCGCAGCGCTTCTCGTCCATCGTGATTACCGATGCAAAGGTAATACGGAATGGCAAGCGGATTCAGTAGCGTACGTAGATAGGCGTATTCCTCGGTATCGCCGAAATCCACGAGATCGCCCGTGATCAGCACGGCGTCGGGTCGCGGATCGAGTGCGTTGAGGTGCTCGATGCATCGGCTGAGATAGGCGGCGGTATCGACACGTCCATAGGCGAGCTTGCCGGGCCGCTTGATATGGAGATCGCTGATTTGCGCTAATAGCATGAGAGTCGACAGGCCGTGCGGGTGCAGGGTCCATGCAAAGAATGGGCGAATCAGCAGGATAGCGCGGACAGGTGGGTAGTGCGCGGGAAGACGCGAATGCGAACGCGCGCGATGCGCGTCCGCATGCTCCTCAATCAATGATGGTCGTGATCGTGATCGCGGTCGTCGTCGGCCCTGTAGAGCAGCGAGAGATCGACAGCATTGGCCATGGCCGCATAGCCCGCATCGTTGGGATGCAGATGATCGCCGCTGTCATACACTGCGCGAATGTCGATTGGATGCGCCGGATCGCGCAGCACCGCATCGAAATCCACGACTGCATCGAACGCGCGGCTCGTACGTATCCAGGCATTGACGGTCTGACGGATCGCTTCCTTTTGCTGCGTCCAGTAGCCTTGGTTCGGCGTGCCTTGCAGCGCGTTGTGGAACGGTGTCAGTGTGCCGCCCACGATCTTGATGCCGCGCAGATGAGTCCGCGCGATGATCTGCTTGTATCCGTCGATGATGTCCTGCGCCGGAACGAGTCCCGCCGTCGGGTCGAGCACGGTCTGAGGCCAGCCGATATCGTTGATGCCTTCGAGGAAGATCACCAGCTTGACGTTCGACTGGCTGAGGACATCGCGGTCATAGCGCGCGAGCGCACTGATGCCCGAGCCATCCTTGATCACGCGATTGCCGCTGATCCCCTGATTCAGCACGGCATAGCTGCGCCGCGCCGAGCCGCCATTCAGCCGTTGCGAGAGATCGTCGGGCCAGCGGCGGTTCGCATCGACGGTGGAGGCGTAGCCATCCGTGATCGAATCGCCGAAGGTCACGACGGCGGGCGTGTCGCGGTCGGTATCGATCAGCACGCCGGACAGGAAAAAGCGGTTCGTGTATTTTTGCGGAGAAGGTTGATCGGCCGTGGCGGTGTTGTCGCCACTCGATACATACGCGTTCTGCACGGCCAGTTGATGCACGGTTTGTGCTTGCGTGGCGTCAGGCAGGAAGAAGCTCACGGCAATGTCCGCGAACGGCGGCAGCTTGATATCTACCGGATCGCTGAGAATCGGCGCACCCGCATAAAGCGTCACCGTGGTCTTTCCGCCGAAGGTAAGCGTGCGATCGGAGTTTGGCGCGATCTTCGCGCCGCCGACGGATAACGCAATATGTACCGGTCCCACCGTTACTGGTGTCGTGCCGAACTCGTTGGTGAGACGCACGCGAACGCGGTCGCCGCCAACGCTCAAGTGCACGACCTGGCGAATCGTCGTCGACGCATTGAAGCTCTGCGGCGTGGTCAGGTTGTTATTGCGATCGGCACTTGCTGTCCATGTGGAGATCCATCCATCGTCGCGGCCGTCTCCTCGCGATGCCGAGACGTTCGGCGCGGCGAGAACGAAATACGCTGCGCATAGCAGCGCCATCGCGCGGCCAGCCGCGCGGAAGAACAGACGTTCGCTCATGGATGTCTCCGTTATTTATTTGACCATCCTGTAAGGATAGCCAAGTAAATATGGACGACGAATTGGACGATGTCACTATCGTATACCCCGCTGCTTGCGGGCGTGTCATGTGCTTTCGCGGTCGATGATCGTAAAGCCCGTGTCGATCTTCACGCGCGAGGAAACGGCGCCCGTGCGGCCCTGCAAAAAACGCGCGAGCAAGGTATCGGCCGCTTTCATGCCGATGGTCGCGCCATCCACACGCACTGTCGAGAGTGCAGGGTACACGTGCGCGGCGGTGCTCAAGTCGCCGAAGCCCATCACGGCGATATCGTCCGGTACGTTCAACTTGCGGCTGGCGGCTTCCGCGAGCACGCCCTGCGCGAGCGTGTCCGAACTGCATACGACGATGCGCGGCGGCCGTGCCTGCAACAGCTTTGCCGTGCCTTCTCGTCCTGCCTGCAACGTTGCCGGCGCGGGCATTATCTCGAACGCGGTGTTCCTGATTCCCTGTGCCGCGAGTTGCGCGATCAGACTCTTGCAGCGCCGCAAACCACGTGGATCATCCACGGACAACACGCCGAAGTCACGATAGCCCTTCGCGATGAGATGTTGCGCGACCTCTTTACCCACCTGTTCGTGCGAGAAACCGATGACCGTATCGATAGGTTTGCTCGTGAGATCCCATATCTCGACAACGGGTATGTTGGCCTTCACCAGCCGCGCGACGGTGGCCTTGCTGTGACTGGTGCCAGCGAGCACGATGCCATCCGGGCGGCGTCCGAGAATGGCTTCGACTAGCGCTTCCTCGCGCGAGGTTGAATAAGCGGTCACGCCCAGCAACGTTTGATATCCCGATGCCGTCAGACGGTCCACCAGCGCCTGCACGGTGTCGGCGAAGATGGAGTTGGCAATGGTCGGCAACAGAATGGCCACGAGACGGCTCTTGCTGCTCGCCAGTCCGCCAGCGAGCAGGTTGGGCACGTAACCCGTCGCGCGAACGGCGTCGAGCACCTTCTTCTGCGTGTCGCTGCGCACGAGTTCCGGCCGGTTCAGTGCGCGCGACACGGTCATCGGCGCGACGCCCGCCACGCGCGCGACATCGATAAGCGTCACGCTTTCCGCCGTCGCCTGAATACCTTCGTCTTTCTTCGCCATATTTCCCCGACTTCGTTTTCTTCAAAGCGCCACGCATCGGATTAGACCATGAAGGCCCACCGATCAAAGACGTTCGCACCCATGCATTAAGCGTAAACCATGATGATTGCGCAATCAATAAAGCTTGAATGATTGCGCAATCATTGTATGATCGACTCATCGCTAAAGGCTTCGAACTCGTCATTCAAGGAATCGGCACATGAACGCAACGTCTTCGCTTCTCGCAGGAACATCGAACGATTCAATAAGGTGGATTCGCGTCGCCTCCACGTTCTTGCCGCTCGCCAATCCCATCAGCGACGCCAAGGTGCTGACCGGCCGGCAGAAGCCGATGACCGAGATCGCCATTCTTTTCGTGGAGATCGAAACGGCCGATGGTCATCGCGGACTCGGCTTCAGCTATTCAAAACGCGCGGGCGGTCCGGGCCAGTTCGCGCATGCGAAGGAGATCGCGCCCGTGCTGATCGGCGAGGACCCGAGCGACATCGCGCGGCTGTGGGACAAGCTCGCGTGGGCGGGGGCGTCGGTGGGGCGCAGCGGCATGGCGGCGCAAGCCATCGGCGCGTTCGATGTCGCGCTGTGGGACCTGAAGGCAAAGCGCGCGAACCTTTCGCTTGCCAAGCTGCTGGGCGCGCAACGCGAGTCGGTGCGCTGCTACAACACGTCGGGCGGTTTCCTGCATACGCCGCTCGATCAGTTGATGACCAACACCGACATATCGCGCGAAAAAGGCATCGGTGGCATCAAGCTCAAAGTGGGCCAGCCGGACTCGGCGCTCGACATTCATCGCGTGCAAACCGTGCGCAAGCATCTGGGCGATGCCTTCCCGCTCATGGTCGACGCCAACCAGCAATGGGACCGTCCGACCGCACAACGCATGTGCCGAACGTTCGAACAGTTCAATCTCGTCTGGATCGAGGAGCCGCTCGATTGCTACGACGCCGAAGGCCATGCAGCGCTCGCCACGCAATTCGATACACCGATCGCCACAGGCGAGATGCTGACGAGCGTGTCGGAACACTGGGAGTTCATCCGGTTGCGCGGGGCGGATTATCTGATGCCGGATGCACCGCGCGTCGGCGGCATCACGCCGTTTCTTAAAGTCGCGACGCTCGCGGATCACGCGGGTCTCATGCTCGCGCCGCATTTCGCCATGGAACTGCATGTGCATCTCGCGGCAAGCTATGCACGCGAGCCGTGGGTCGAACATTTCGAATGGCTCGAACCGCTCTTCAACGAACGGCTCGAAACGCGCGATGGCCGCATGCTCGTGCCGACGCGTCCCGGTCTCGGTCTCACGCTCAGCGACCGCGTTGCGGGCTGGACCGCGCAGGAAGTGGAGATCGGCGCACGCGCCTGACGTTTCCATCGGCCAGAAAGAACGCTTTTCGACAGGAGTAGCGATGAAGGATTCCGCGGTTGCAAGCCCAGGCCTCGCGTCAGTGAGTGCGCCGGACGTCGACAGATCGAGAGTCGCGATCAAGCCGATCATTCAGGTCGTCGCCGGCAATGCGCTGGAAATCTACGACTTCATGATTTACGGCTATTACGCGAGATACATTGCGCAGACGTACTTTCCGAGCGACAACGAATACATCTCGCTGATGATGTCGCTCATGACCTTCGCGTTCGGCTTTCTCGCGCGGCCCGTGGGCGCTATCGTGCTCGGCGCTTATACGGACCGTCATGGGCGCCGCAAGGGTCTGATTCTCGCGTTGTCGTTGATGTCGCTCGGCATCATCTCCGTGGCATGCACGCCTTCCTACGCGAGTATCGGTATCGCGGCGCCGATCATCGTCTTGCTTGGACGGCTGATGCAAGGGTTCTCCGCAGGCGCCGAACTCGGCGGCGTAGTGGTCTATCTCGCGGAGATCGCGCCGGCCAGACGCCGCGCGTTTTATACGTGCTGGCAAGCCGGCAGCCAGCAAATCTCCGTGATGGTGGCGTCGCTCGTCGGACTCGTTCTGCTTTACTGGCTGACGCAAGACGAACTGCACGCATGGGGATGGCGCGTGCCGCTTCTGCTCGGCTGCATGGTCATTCCCGTCATGTTCTGGCTGCGCTCGAGTCTTCAGGAAACGTCGGTGTTCGCGGCCAGAAAGCGCGCGCCGAAGATGTCCGAGATCTGCACGAGCCTGGTCTCGGACTGGCGCACCATCGTGCTGTGCATGGGCATGGTGTCGATGGCGACTGTGACTTCGCAGACCATCACCACTTACGCGCCGACCTTCATCAAGAGCCTGAATCTGGGCGCATCCGCGGGCTTCATCATTCTCTTCTTCGGCGGTTTGTCGGTGCTCGTCTGGCTGCCGATCATGGCGCTCGTGGCCGATCGCTTCAACCGTCGCACGGTGCTGATCGTCGTCACGTTGCTGGCCGCCGTCACCGCGTATCCGCTGATGTCATGGCTCGCCACGCATGCAACCGTGCTGAGGTTCGCGGTGGTCGAACTGTGGTTCTCGTTCATCTATGCAGCCTACAGCGCCGTTCAGGTCGCGGCCATGGTCGAACTCGTGCCGCCCAATGCGCGCACATCCGGCTATGCGTTCGCGCAGGCTATCGCAGCGGCCGTGCTGGGCGGCTTCACGCCCGCCATCCTCACATGGCTCACGCACACGTTTCATAGCAGCGCGATGGTCGGCGTGTGGCTCGCGATCAACGCGGCGATCAGCCTCGCGGCGGCGCTTTGCCTGAATCACGAGAAGACGGGAGCGGGGCAAAAGGTCGAGTTACACTGAACCTCCGACCTTGCTGGAGTAGCGACCCGCCATGCACATCGAGCCATTCAAGATTGCCGTTCCCGACGCAGCGATCGACGACCTGCGCCGCCGGCTACGCGATACCCGCTGGCCACCCATGACGCCATCCGAGTCTTGGAGGCAAGGTATCGATATCGCGTGGCTGCGCGAACTCGTGCAGTACTGGACCGAAACGTTCGACTGGCGCGCCGCCGAACGCGAGCTCAACCGGCAACCGCAATTCATTGCGGATGTGAACGGCCAGCGCGTGCACTTCGTGCATCGGCGGGGCGTGGGTCCAAAGCCGTATCCGGTCATCATCACGCACGGCTGGCCGGGATCGTTCTTCGAGTTTCATGCGCTGACGGAGATGCTGTGCGATCCCGCATCGTTCGGAGCGGACCCGGCCGATTCCTTCGATGTCATCGTGCCGTCGCTGCCGGGCTTCGCGTTTTCCGCCGCGCCCGCGCAGCCCGGCACGTCCGCGTTTCAAGTCGCCGATATCTGGGCCGCGCTGATGCAAGGTCTAGGCTACGAGCGCTTCGGTGCGCAAGGCGGCGACCTGGGTTCGGCGGTGTCGGTTGCGCTGGCGTTACGGCATCGACGGCATGTCGATGGTATTCATCTAAACTTTCTGCCAGGCTCTTACGAACCATCGGTGGATCCGGCAAAGGCGCCGACGAATGCTGCCGAACAAGACTTCGTGCGCGCGCGAAGCGAGTGGGTCGCACTAGAAGGCGCCTACGCGCACATGCACAGCACGAAGCCGCAGACGCTTGCTGCATCGCTCAACGATTCCCCCGTGGGACTCGCCGCATGGATCTGCGAGAAATTCCGCGCATGGAGCGATTGCGACGGCGATGTGGAGCGCAGTTTCTCGAAGGACGAGTTGCTGACGAATCTCTCGCTCTACTGGCACACGCAGAGCATTGGCACGGCGGTGCAGATGTACTACGAAAACCGCCTGCAACCCATGCGTTTCGCTGCGGGTCAGCGCGTGTTGCCGCCAGTGGGTTACGCGCGCTTTCCCAAAGAATTGAGCCGGCCGCCGCGCGAATGGCTCGAACGTGTCTTCGATGTCGCGCAATGGACCGAGATGCCGCGCGGCGGCCACTTCGCCGCGATGGAAGAGCCCGAACTTCTTGCCGTCGAAATGCGCACGTTCTTCAGGCGCTTTCGTTAGTCATGCCGCGGCGGGCGCCGCTTCGCACAAGGTCAGCGTGAACGCCGCGATCTTGCAGACCGACGCGGTCAAGCCAAGATCGGTCACGACGCAACATTCAGCGTGATCGACCCGAGCGCGGCGCCGAGTGAGAAGCCGAGACACATGAACCATGCATTGAGCGATAACGCGACAGGCGCACCGCGCAACCCCGCAACATGCCGAGCGCGAGCCAGCAGAGTGGCGTCAGAGAGACACCGGCGGGGAAGTAGCGTTCATGGCGGCGTCCGGCTTACGCGGCCCGTGCTTCGGCGCGATGGAACGGATAGTCGGTATAGCCAGCTTCGGTTCCGCCAAAGAACGTGGGACGGTCATACGCATTGAGCGGCCACCGATTGCGAAGGCGTTCGGGCAAATCCGGATTGGCGATGAAGTCGCGTCCGAACGCCACTAGATCGGCATCGCCTGCTTGCAGGATGGCTTCGGCCGTCGGCCCCTTGAAGCCGCCCGCCGCGATGATGACACCGTCGTAATGCTTGCGGATCAGTTGCGCGGCCACGGGTGCGGGGTCTTTGCTGTCGTCATCGACATTGCCGAGCACGC
Organism: Caballeronia sp. TF1N1; assembly: GCF_022878925.1. Taxonomy (NCBI): domain Bacteria; kingdom Pseudomonadati; phylum Pseudomonadota; class Betaproteobacteria; order Burkholderiales; family Burkholderiaceae; genus Caballeronia; species Caballeronia sp. TF1N1. The sequence goes on along the minus strand of NZ_CP084629.1, from coordinate 233,407 downwards.
GCGGTTCGATCAAGTGCAGATACGCCAGATCGAGCTTCGACAATTCACGCGCCACGTAGGAGAAGAGCGCTTCGGGATTGCTGTCCGACATATCGCCCCACGTGCCGCTCGGCCCGAGGCGCACCGCGACGCGCTGGCTGCCCCACACGGATATGACGGCGCGCGTGACCTCCAGCAGAAAGCGCGCGCGGTTTTCGAACGAGCCGCCGTAGATGTCGGTGCGCTTGTTGCTGCCGTCTTGAAGGAACTGATCGAAGAGATAGCCGTTCGCGGCGTGCAGTTCGACGCCATCGAAACCGGCTTTCTTGCCACGCTCCGCTGCCGTGCGGAAGCGCTCGACGAGTTGCGCGATTTCCGGAATGGTGAGCGCGCGGGCCGGGGTGTTGGGAATCCAGCCAGCTTCCGTATAAGCGACGCCGCCATGCAATACCGCCGACGGTGCCACCGGCGCGCCGCCATCCGGCTGCAACTGGCTATTGGACTGGCGGCCCGCGTGATAAAGCTGAAGGAAGATGCGGCCGCCTCTTTCATGCACGGCTTCCGTGACTTGCTTCCAGCCTTCGATCTGGCTGTCGTCGTAAAGGCCGGGCGCGCCGAGGTAGCCGTTGCCGTTCGGCGCGGCAATGGTCGCTTCGGTGATCAGGAAGCCGCCTTTCGACGTGCGTTGCGCATAGTACTCGGCCATCAACGGGCCGGGGATGGCGCCTTCCTCGGCACGCATGCGTGTGAGCGGCGCCAGCACGACGCGATGCGAAAACTCGTAGGGACCGACTCTAACGGCTGAATGAAGTTTGGACATGTTCTCTCTCCGGAATGCGGATGACCGTCGAATTCTTCGACGGCAGGTGTTAAGGCTTGAAGAGAGTGTATGAACCGGACGACAGAAGAAAAATGGGCTAAGGTTCCGAATATATCGGACAAGAACTTCCTTAATCGGCGGATCGCGTCGCGCGAGTCGGCCAGTTCTTCGGGATACTCATGGACAGCCTAGGCGGCATTTCGATGTTCGTGCAGGTCGCTGAAACGCGCAGCTTCACGGAGACCGGACGGCAATTGGGCGTGTCGTCGTCGGCGGTGGGCAAGGGCATTGCACGCATGGAAGAGCGTCTCGGCGTGCGGCTTTTTCATCGCAGCACGCGCAGCATTACGCTGACCGCCGAGGGCGCGCTCTTTCTCGAACGTTGCAGGCGCATCCTCGGCGAAGTCGAAGCCGCCGAAGCCGAACTGTCCAATGCAGCGGGCAGCCCGCGCGGGCGTTTGCGAATCAGCACGCCGCAATTGTCCGCGCTCATCATGCCCGCGCTGGACGGGTTCATGGCGAAGTATCCGGATATCGAAATCGATGTCGATTTGTCAGACCGTATGGTCGATATCATCGAGGAAGGTTTCGACACCGTGATCCGCACGGGCGCGCAGCACGATTCGCGGCTCGTTTCGCGGCGTCTTGGTTCATGCGGGCAAGTGGTCGTCGCGTCACCCGGATATCTGAAGCAGCATGGCGTGCCGCGTCATCCGGCGGAACTCGTGAATCACGCGTGCCTGCTGCATAAGTTTCCCGCCACCGGCAAGCTCGAACGCTGGCCGTTTCAGCTCGGCACGGCGGAAGCGGAGCCCGAGTTGCCGCAGACGTTCGTGAGCAACACTATCGAAGTGCTGGCGTTCCTGGCGCTGCAAGATAAAGGGCTTATCTTCGTGCCAACCTTTCTCGTGCGCGATGCGCTTGCGAGCGGCGCGCTGCAAATCGTGCTGGACGATTACATCGATCAGACGGTGACATTCTGGATTCTCTGGCCGGCGACGCGTTATGCATCGCCGAAGCTGCGCGTGTTCATCGACTACATCAGCGAGCATTTGCGGATTGCTTAGTCTCTATCGCGAATGACCTCCGCTTTCGAGCGTGTTCGAGATCCAGTAAGCGCCACGCGAATCATGCGGATCGTATACGCTAGCTGTCATCGAACGTCTACGTCGAGGATAAGCGCATGATCAACTGCATCAAGACCGACTTGCTTGATATCGCTTATGAAGAGTCCGGGCCGACAGACGGCTGGCCCGTTGTGTTGCTGCATGGCTTTCCCTACGACATTCATTCATTCGATGAAGTCGCGCCGCTCCTCGTGGCACAAGGCGCACGCGTCATCGTTCCTTATCTGCGTGGTTACGGTCCAACGCGCTTCCTTTCCGCCGATACCCCGCGTTCCGGTCAGCAAGCGGCGTTGGGCGCTGACCTGCTCGCATTGCTCGATGCGCTCGACATCGGGCGCGCAATGCTCGGCGGCTACGACTGGGGTGGACGCGCCGCGTGCATCGTCGCGGCGTTGCATCCCGAACGCGTCAGGGCGCTCGTCACGCTCAACGGCTACAACATTCAGGACATCGCGGCATCGGGCAAGCCGTCGTCGCCGGAAAACGAGCTTCGCTACTGGTATCAGTATTACTTTCATGGCGAGCGCGGCCGTGCCGGCCTGACCGCGAACCGCCGAGAACTCTGCCGCTTGCTGTGGACGTTATGGTCACCGAGCTGGCGCTTCGACGACGACACTTACGCCGCGACGGCCGCATCGTTCGACAACGAAGACTTCATCGATGTCGTGATCCATTCGTATCGGCATCGCTATGGGCTCGTGAATGGCGATCCGCGTTTCGACGCGCTCGAACAGCAACTCGCGAAGGCGCCGCCCATCTCCGTTCCCACGATCTCGTTCGACGCCGCGGACGACGGTGTCATGTCCACCGGCGGCACCGCGCATCACTCGGTGCATTTCAGCGGACCTTTTGAATATCGCGTCGTCGAAGGCGCGGGACACAACCTGCCGCAAGAAAAACCCAAGGCATTCGCCGATGCCTTACTAACGCTGCACGCGCAAATTTAAACCCTCGCCGTCGCCTCCGTTCAATCCGGCCCGCACTCAATACACGGGCCGCGCCTCCGCACGTCCGTTCCTTTTCATCTTTGAAATCGTTGCTAAGGGTAATCCCTCATTTGCCGATTATTTTTGAACCCGGCATCGTAAACGTATGTTGTCAACGATGTACATTTAAGTGCCCGGTGAAAGCGAAGCAACGCTTCGAACCGAGAACGCAGCGCTCAAAGGAGAAAAGCAGATGGCCAAGGAAATACTCGTAGCATTCGGCATCGACGTCGATGCGGTCGCCGGATGGCTCGGCTCATACGGCGGCGAAGACTCGCCCGACGACATCTCGCGCGGCCTCTTTGCGGGCGAAGTCGGCTCCATGCGCCTTCTCAAGCTCTTCGAGCGCGAGAAGATCAAGACCACATGGTTCATTCCCGGCCATTCGATCGAGACGTTTCCCACGCAGATGCAGGCGGTTGCGGACGCGGGCCACGAGATCGGCATCCACGGCTATAGCCACGAAAACCCCATCGCGATGACGCCGGAGCAGGAAGAAGCCGTGCTGGATCGCAGCATCGACCTGGTGACGAAACTCGCGGGCAAGCGGCCGACGGGCTACGTCGCGCCGTGGTGGGAGTTCAGTAACGTGACGAACGAGTTACTGGTGAAGAAGGGCATCAAGTACGACCACAGCCTGATGCACAACGACTACCACCCGTACTACGTGCGCGTCGGCGACAGCTGGACGAAGATCGACTACAGCAAGCATCCGGATACGTGGATGAAGCCGCTTTCGCGCGGACAGGAAACGGATCTCGTGGAGATTCCCGCGAACTGGTATCTCGACGATCTCCCGCCGATGATGTTCATCAAGAAGGCGCCCAACAGTCACGGCTTCGTCAATCCGCGCGATATCGAGGAAATGTGGCGCGATCAATTCGACTGGGTGTACCGCGAGCACGACTACGCGGTGTTTCCCATCACCATCCATCCCGATGTATCCGGCCGCGCGCAAGTATTGCTCATGCTCGAACGTCTGATCGCGCATTTCCGCAAGCACGAAGGCGTGCGCTTTTGCACCTGCGATGAAATCGCCGACGACTTCCTGCGCCGCCAGCCACGCAAGTCCTGACCCTACCGATACGAGCCCATCCCATGACTCCTTCCGAGCTCAGCAAGAGCGCGCCGGCGAAAGCGAACCCGCTGTCGGCATCAAGTTTCAAACTCGAACAGATAACGCCCGGCGACGTAAAACGCGCAACCGTGGTCGCTTTTTTCGCGTGGGTGTTTGCCGTGTACGACTTCATCCTGTTCGGCACGCTCTTGCCCGAGATCGGCAAGCACTACAACTGGGACGCCGCCTCGCAAGCCGAGATCGCCACGCTGGTGGCGATAGGCACGGCGGTGATCGCCTTCGCCATCGGGCCATTACTGGATCGTCTCGGCCGCAAGGCAGGGCTCTTGTGGACGGTGGCTGGCGCGGCGTTGTGCTCGGGACTGACGGTCGTGGGCGGCGCAATGGGTCAGTGGCCGCTCGTGTTCATCCGCGCACTCTCGGGTCTCGGTTATGCCGAGGAAACCGTCAACGCGACTTACCTCAACGAACTGTATTCGGCCGCCAACGATCCGAAGCTCAATCGCAACAAGGGCTTCATTTATAGCCTCGTGCAAGGCGGCTGGCCTATTGGCGCGCTGATCGCGTCTGGTCTCACGGCGCTCTTGTTGCCGCGAATCGGTTGGCAAGGCTGCTTCATCTTCGCGACGTTCCCGGCCATCGTCATCTTCTTCATGACGCGGCGTCTGAAGGAAAGCCCGCAATTCCTGCTGCACAAGCGCATCAAACAGTTGCGCGAAGCCGGTCACGACGGCGAAGCGCGCAGTCTCGCGGGCACGCATTCGGTGGACTACGAGGAGCACAGCCGCGCAGGTCTTTCCGAAGCGTTTCGCGGCAGCGCATTGCGTGCGACGCTCGTGCTCGGCGGCGGCATTTTGCTGAACTGGTCCGCGATTCAGGTGTTCAGCGTGCTCGGCACGACGGTGCTCACTCGCGTGCATAACGTGTCGTTCGAAAGCTCGCTGCTGATTCTCGTGTTGTCGAACGTGATCGGCTATTGCGGTTATCTGAGTCACGGATGGATCGGCGACAAGATCGGCCGGCGCAACACGCTCGCCATCGGCTGGATGCTCGGCGGTCTGTCGTTCGCGGGCATGCTTTATGGTCCGAGCAGCCAGGGCGTGGTCGTCGCGCTCTATAGCCTCGGTCTCTTCTTCCTGATCGGACCGTATTCGGCGGCGCTGTTCTTCATCGGCGAAAGTTATCCGACGGCCATTCGCGGCACGGGCAGCTCGATCGTCCATGCAATGGGTCCCATCGGCGCGATCCTCGCGGGCGTCGGCGTCACCTCGATGCTCAATCACGGTAGCGACTGGCTGCACGCGGCGCTCTGGTTCGGCGCATTGCCGTGTTTCCTTTCCGGCGTGCTGATTCTGTTCGCGCGTCATGTCGATCCCACCGAAATCAAGTAACTCCACTGGAGGTCTTTCGTGAAAGCAGCATTGGTAACGGGCGCGGCGAGCGGCATTGGGCAAGCGCTGGCCGTGGCATATGCGCAGATCGGCGTGGCCGTGGTCGGCGGATACTTTCCTGGCGATCCGCATGACCCGCAAGTCACGGCAGCCGAAGTCGAGAAGGCGGGCGGTCAGTGCGTGATGCACGCAGTGGACGTGACTTCCGCCGAGGAAGTCGAAGCCTTCGCGAACGAAGCGATCACGCGCTTCGGACGCATCGACTATGCGGTGGCGAATGCGGGCTTGCTGCGCGCATCGCCGCTCACGGAGATGAGCGACGAACAATGGCATCAGATGCTCGATGTCGATCTGTCCGGTGTCATGCGCACCTTCCGTGCGGCAGCGCGGCATATGACCGATGGCGGCGCGATGGTCGCGATATCGTCCATAGCGGGTGGCGTCTATGGATGGGAGAACCACACGCATTATTCCGCGGCGAAGTCGGGCGTGCCGGGACTGTGCCGCGCAGTGGCGATGGAACTCGCGCCGCGCAACATCCGTTGTAACGCGGTCATTCCGGGTCTGATCGAAACGCCCCAATCGCTCGATGCTGTCAATTCGCTCGGCCCCGATGGCTTGCGCGAAGCCGCGAAGGGCATTCCGCTCGGACGCGTCGGCAGGCCGCAAGAAATTGCCGCGCTGATTCGCTATCTGACGAGCGACGACGCCTCCTACATCACCGGCCAGTCGATCATCGCGGATGGCGGACTCACCGTGCGCTGGCCCGGCTGATTCTCACGCACAGGAACAACAGCACATGGCATCCTTTTCACTCGAAGACCGTCGCGCGGTCGTGACCGGTGCGGCAAGCGGTATCGGCGCGGCAATTGCGCTCGCTTATGCGGAAGCGGGCGCGCGTCTCGTGCTCGCGGATCTCAACGAAACGCGTCTGGCCACACAAGCGGACGCATGCCGCGCGCTCGGCGTCACAGTGCAAACCGTGATCGCCGATGTCGGCGAAGAGGCGGGCGCGCACGGTATCGTGGATCGTTGTATCGAGGCTTATGGCGGCATCGACATTCTCGTGAACAATGCGGGCATGCTCACGCAGGCACGCTGCACGGACCTCACCACGTCAATGTGGGACGACATGATGCGCGTGGACTTACGCAGCGTGTTTCTCTGCTCGCGTCGCGCATTGCCTTCGATGACCGCGCAGCGCTGGGGACGCATCATCAACGTGGCGTCGCAGCTCGGCATCAAGGGCGGCGCGGAACTCACACATTACGCGGCGGCCAAGGCGGGCGTGATCGGCTTCACCAAATCGCTCGCGCTGGAAGCCGCGCCCGACAACGTGCTCGTCAACGCCATTGCGCCGGGGCCGATAGAGACACCGCTCGTCGATGGAATCAGCGCATCATGGAAGGAGATGAAGGCGAAAGAACTGCCGCTGCGCCGCTTCGGCCGCGCGGAAGAAGTTGCGCCCACAGCGGTCTTGCTCGCCTCCGACCCGGGCGGCAACCTGTTCGTCGGGCAGACGCTCGGACCGAATTCCGGCGACGTCATGCCTTAAGAGGGAGGTTTCATGTGCGGCATGTGCGGATTACTGGGCGGCGGACGGCACTGGTCGAACACGGTTTCGGCGGGCGCGGGCGTGAATGCGCGCGCGCAGCGCTATGCGCAGGTCGCGCATGCGAACCGCGTGCTCGAAACGTTTCGTCTGCGTCTTGCCGACTTTCACGGCCAATCGTTCGTACTCTCTTCGCCGACCGGCGCGCAATTGATGATCGAAGACTTCATGCAGATATGGAAGGCCGCGGAAAGCATGCTCGGGCGTCCGCTCGATCCGCTGACACTTTTCGCCGATGACGAGACCGCGCCATGAGCCTTGCCTACGATGTGATTCCGGTGATCGTCGTGACGGGCTTTCTCGGCAGCGGTAAATCGACCTTGCTTGCAGATGTCCTCAAGGGCGATGCCGCGCGCGATACGGCCGTGCTCGTCAACGAATTCGGCGAAGTCGGGCTGGACCATTTGTTGATCGGCAAGGTGGAAATGGAGACCGTGCTGCTCGACAACGGTTGCGTCTGCTGCGCCATTCGCGGCGAGTTGAAGGACGCGCTTGCGCACCTGTTCTCACGACGCGCACGCGGTGAAGTGCCGCCGTTCTCGCGTGTGGTGCTGGAAACGACGGGGCTTGCCACGCCCGCGCCGATCATGGCGACCTTGCTCGGCGATCGCGTGGTATCGAGTCATTATTCGATCGCGTCGGTCGTCACTGTGGTCGATGCCGTCAACGCGCGTCAGCAACGCGAGCGGCATTCCGAATGGCTCGCGCAAGTGGCGGCTGCGGACCGTCTACTCATCAGCAAGACGGACCTCGTGGATGAAGCTCACGTCGCGGCACTCGAAGCCGAACTCGAACGCGTGAATCCGGCCGCGAGCATGGCGCGCCGTACCGTTACCGACGATGCATCCGCGGTGCTCGGCCTTGCAGCGCATGTGCCGGATTTCGCGGACTTCGTGCGTCGCACGGGCATGACATCGAACGCACGACGTGACGATGGCGAGCGTCCATTGGCGCGTCTTTCGCAACACCGGGAGAACCTCTCGACGCTGACTTCCTTCTCTATCGATTTCGACGAGGCACCCGACTGGCCCGTGTTCACGTTATGGTTCACCATGCTGCTCAACCGTCACGGTGATAACATCCTGCGCGTCAAGGGACTGCTCGCCATTCGCGGCGAGTCCCAACCGGTCGTGCTGCATGCCGTGCATCATCTCGTGCATCCCGTATTGCATCTCGACGCTTGGCCCGGCGGCGCGCCGCTTTCGCGACTCGTGTTCATTGCGGAAGGACTGGATCGCGACGCAGTGGCTGCTTCCTACCGGCGCTTTTGCCGGCACCTCGAGACAGAAGCCATAGATTGAATCCCGTCCGCTCGAATCTCTCCGGTCCACAAGCGCCCGCCGTGCATCCGTCGAAGGTCGAGCTGCGCGTGCTCGGCACATCCGTCACGCTACAGGAACATCTGCGCAAGCGCGCGGAGCAGGACCTGGGTATCAAACTGCGCTTCATCGTCGATGACGGTTCGAGTGTGCAGCGTGAAGGCGTGATGCACCCGGACCGCTACGAACTCTACGATCAATGGTTTCATAGCATCGAATGCCTGTGGCCCGCGCATGCGTTGCAGCCTATCGATGTCGCGCGCATTCGTCGTTGGGACGAGGTCAACACACTTGCGCGCACCGGACATACCGGACGCAATTTGAGCAATGGCGTGGGCTGCGTGCCCGCCGACCGCCTCTTCGTGCAGACGGACGGATCGCTTGCGCGCAAGCCGAGCAAACGCATCAGCATGCTGCCGCTCACGCACAATGCAGACAGCTTCGTCTACCTCGAAGATGCCATGCCGCCTTCGCTTCTTGCAGGCGAGGAAAGCTGGGCATGGCTGCTTGCGCCCGAACTTGCGGGACGCGTCGCGCTGCAGGCGGATGCGGCCATCGGCGCGATCGATGCCGCGCTGGCGGTGCAAGCCTGCGGGCTGATACGCTTCGAGGATATCGGCAACCTGAGTATCGAAGAGATCGATGCGTTGATCGCCACGCTCATCGACTTCAAACGGCGCGGTCATTTCGCGGGCTTCTGGTCGAGCTTCGCCGAAGCCGCGCAATTGATGATCGCGGGCAAGGTGGTGATTCAAAGCATCTGGTCGCCGGCGACGGTCGAACTCGAACGCGCCGGTTTGCGCTTTCGGCTCGCGCGGCCGCGTGAGGGGTATCGTGCTTGGTTCGGCGGTATCGGTATATCGCGGCTCGCGCATGGACGCATGCTCGATGCCTCCTACGAATATCTCAACTGGTGGCTCGAAGGATGGGCAGGCGCGACTATGGCGCGTCAGGGCTTTTATATCTCGAACCCGGAGCGTTCGCGCGAGCACATGAGCGACGCGGAATGGGCGTACTGGTACGATGGCAGAGAAGCGCCCAAGGACCTTCCCGGTCCGACGCGCAAGCATCTCGTGCCTGCCGGACAGATGCGCGACGGCGGCAACTACGTCTCGCGCATGAGCCGGGTCGCCGTGTGGGACTCGGTGATGGACGAGCATAACTATCTCGTACGCCGCTGGACCGAATTCATGCGGTCCTGACAGCGAAGTTCGTTCAACGATGACAAGACGCGCAAGCGCTTCCCGAACCACCGCTCCTCTCGCAGACGCAGAGGACACGGCAGACGCATCGATGGCATCGGTCGACTCTATCGAACCGGACAGCCGTCTGCGTTACCGGCTGATTCACGATCATCTCAAGACCGCGATTGCGCTCGGCAATATCGCGCCGGGTCTCGTGCTGCTCGAAGGTCCCGTCGCGCGTATCTTCGGCACGAGCCGCGTGCCGGTGAGAAAGGCCTTTGAGATGCTGCATGCGGGCGGCTTATTGCATACCTTCGACGGACGCGGTTATCTTGTGGCGCATCCTGACGGCGGCGTGCCGGAGCCGCTACGTGCGCCGCTTTCCGAAGATGCGCTCGGCTTCGACCGCCCGCCCGAGCCGCTCGACATTCCCTCGAATAGCGAGCGCATTTACGACGCGCTCGAAGGCGCGATTTCGCTTGGCATCGTGTTCGGACATTTTCGGATCGACGAAAGCGACGCGGCCGAAGCGTTCGGCGTGAGTCGCGGCACGGTACGTGAAGCGCTCAACCGTTTGCGCGATCGCGGGTTAGTGGAGAAGTCGGCGTATTCGCATTGGCTATGTGGACCGCTTACCGCGCGTGCCGTGGCGGAAGACTACGAGTTGCGCGTGTTGCTCGAACCTGCTGCGCTGCTGGCAAGCGCGCCTTCGTTGTCACGCGCGCAACTGGAAGCGGCGCTAGTTGAGATCGAGCGTGCGATTGCGTTGCCCGATTCCGTCGATGCCGCAGCGCTCTATCGCATCGAAACCACGCTGCACGACAGCTTGCTGAGTTTTTCGCGCAACCGCAAATTACGCGCGGCCATCGGTCATGCGCACATGCCGCTCATCGTGAATCATGCCTTCTACGATGCCTTCAATCTGCATCCGGAAGCGGGTATGTTGAGCGAGCATCGCGAGGTCGTTCGTCTTCTTCTGAAGGGCAATGCGCAGGCTGCCGCCGATGCGCTCACGCAACATCTTCGCGCCGGACAGAAGCGCACGCTGCAGCGCTTGAAAGTGCTGGCGGTCTTGCCCGATCCCGACTTGCCGGCGTATATGCAACGCATCGCCTGATAGTCACGTGACAAGCGCGCCGCTGTGCGATGATGCGACGTATAGCCCGAAGGAGCCCGAGCGTGCGTCGAATGCCTCTTGGCGGTTGCATCGTTGCTGGCGTTCTTGCGAGCGTGGCCATGCCACGGGTCGCGTTTGCGCAGTCGGTCGCGGATCAGGTCGCGGGCGTCCGGCTCGGCTCGGGCTATGCGCAACTGCTGAACCTCGCCGCCACGCCGGATATCAATTCCGCTCACTTCGACCTCTCCAATGCGGGCATCAAGCCCACCATCGACATCTTTCGCGTGCCGTATGAGTCGAAGCTTCTGACGATCACACCCGGAAGCGATATCTTCTGGCGTGTTTCCGCGGGCTATCTTTCCAATCGCGCGACCTTGCCAGTGGATTCGCCATCGCCCGGAGCGGGCAGTATCGGAAGCAAATGGTCCGCTTTCAGTCTGGGCGGCGGCGTAGTGTGGCGCCAGAAGCTCGGCTATGGCTTTACACTCACGCCCGCCATCGATGCCGGACTCGCGCGCCTCATCAACGGCGCCAGCTACGAAGGCTCCGCGAAGCCGCTGAGTTCACTCACCGATGGTGTGCTCTTCAACTGGCATACGAATGCATGGCTCGTCACGCCGAACGCCGGCATCGAATGGATGCGTGAGCAGGACGAGCAAAGCCTCAGCGTCAAGGCACATATTGCATGGTCGTGGATCTCGACCTTCGATGAATCGCCGGGACTCGAGGGCTTTCGGGAAACCGCCGGCGTGTACTCGCTGCGTGTGGAATATGCACGGCCGACATCGCTCAGCGTGTTCGAGCGCAGGCTCGACTGGTTCGTGCGCAGCGGCTACGGCGGCTTCTTCGGCGCGAACCGAAGTGCGCTCGGCTTTTCCACTGTTGCCGAAGTCGGCCTCGGCTTGCTGACTCCGTTGAGCGCCAAAGCTCAGGGTGGAACCAGCGTGAAACTAGGCGTGAGCTATTTGTTCGGACCAAACATCCGGGGTTGGTCGGCAAGCCTGGGCCTGCAGTACTGAACAAAAAAAAGCGCACGGCGCAATGCCGTGCGCTCCGGCAGCAAAGGGCGGGGGTTGGAGGAGTCCACCCATCGATGCCTGCAAAGCGGACGAGAAACAACCTCTATCCGCAACCGTTGACGGCTCCATGACGAGAGCCATCACTCGCCACACTACAGCACGGCATTCGCCGCATAAATCGCTCTGTCTGAACACACATGACACGGCGCGCGAACAATCGCGCAGAGCCTTGTCCGGCCGAAGCTTGCGCACGTTCCGGTTTTCATATTCCGGTTGGGACTATTGAAAACGCTTGACCAATAAGATTGTATACGTAATCTAAACGCCTTTAGACGATGGTCGACATCCAAACGAGCCGGACGGGACACGTCTTCCCGAGCGGCGCTCGGCGGACGATCCCAACTCTCTTGAGGTGAACGCAGGTGGATACGAAAGCAAAACTCGATGACGAGGCAGAGGCGCGGCAAAGCCATCGTCCGCCAGCCCGGCGCCGCACCGCCACGTGGATCGCCATTGCAGCCATGCTGGCCATAGGCGGCGGATGGTTCTACATCAACCATCGCAATGCCGGAAGCACCGCAAGTGTGCAAGCCGCACCGCCTCGTCATGACGTGACCGTGAGCAAGCCAGTGGTGCGCGACCTCGATACGCGCTTAGGGTTTCTCGGTCAGTTCTCGGCTGTGGATCAGGTCGAGCTTCGCGCGCAAGTGGGCGGAACGCTCACGGGCATCCACTTCAAGGATGGCGATGTGGTCCGCAAAGGCGATCTGCTCTTCACTATCGATTCCGTGCCGTACGAGATTCGGCTCTCTCAGGCAAAGGCGCAGCAGCAGACCGCGCAAGCGCGTCTCGTGCTTGCGAAGCAGGAACTGGAGCGCGCGCAGGAGTTGCAGCGAGGCGATGCCGGCACGCGGCAAAGCGTCGAACAACGCACTTCCGAACTGCACGGCGCAGAGGCCGCGTTGGACGATGCCGCCGCGCAGATTCGCGACGCGCGCTTCGATCTCGATCACTGCAAGATCTTCGCGCCGTTCACGGGACGCATTGGCAGGCACCTGGTGTCGGCGGGCAATCTGATCGCGGGCAGCCGCGCGGCGACGAGTCCCACCACGCTGCTCGCCACGCTCGTTTCGCTCGATCCCATCTATCTCGACTTCGACATGAGCGAGTCTGACTTTCAGTCGTTCTCACGCTATCGCGCGGATACGAAAGGGCCGCTTGCGAACAGGGTCGAGCTGGCCTCCGGCGAGGGCACGGACGCGGACTATTCGCGTCAGGGCACGCTCGACTTCCTCGATAACGTGATCGACCGCGCGAGCGGCACCATCCATGCACGCGCCACCGTGCCGAACGCCGACTTGCGGCTCACGCCCGGCGAGTTCTCGCGCGTGCGGCTTGCCGTGGCGCATCCCGCGGCGACCTTGCTGGTGCCGGATGCATCCGTGTTGCCGGATCAATCCGAGCATGTCGTGATGACCGTTGCAAACGACGGCACCGTCACGCCCAAGCGCGTGGAGATCGGCGAGATGCGCGGCGGCTTGCGCGTGATCCGTGCGGGACTGACACGCGATGACCGTGTGATCGTGGATGGTCTGCCATTCGCCGCGCCCGGCTCGAAGGTGACTACGCGCGACGGTACCGTCCGCTATGAAGCGAACGACGCGCAGACGACGCGGACCACGCAGACAGCGCAATCGAAATAGCGGAACGACACACTCATGCGTATTGCTCACTTCTTTATCGACCGTCCACGATTCGCGACGGTCGTCAGTGCCTTCCTGACGTTGATCGGACTCGGCGCGATGTACGTGCTGCCGGTTGCGCAGTATCCCGAGATCGTGCCGCCGACCGTGCAGGTGACGACATCGTATCCGGGTGCGTCGGCGGAGACGATCGCGCGTACGGTAGCGACGCCGCTCGAACAGCAGATCAACGGCGTCGAAAACATGCTCTACATGGGCAGCCAGTCGACCGGCGACGGCAGGCTCACCGTAACGGTCACGTTTCGCATCGGCACCGATCTGAACGTTGCGCAGATGCTCACGCAGAACCGCGTGCAGGATGCCTTGCCGCGCTTGCCTGAAGACGTGCAAAGACTCGGCGTGCAAGTGCGCAAGTCCACGCCGAGCATTCTGCTCGCGGTGCATCTCTATTCGCCCGACAAGCTGCGCGACACGTTGTATCTCTCGAATTACGCGACGCTGCATGTGAAGGACGCGCTCGCACGTATTCAGGGCGTGGGCGATGTGCAGTTCCAGGGCGCACGCGAATACGCGATGCGCATCTGGATCGACCCCGACCGTGTCGCGGCGAGCAACCTCACTGCAAGCGAAGTGCTGACGGCACTGCGTGCGCAGAACCTGCAGGTCTCCGCGGGCGTGCTGAACCAGCCGCCATCGGGCAACAGCGAGGCGTATCAAATCAACGTCGAGGCACTGGGGCGTCTCGCCACGCCGGAGCAGTTCGGCGATATCGTCGTGAAGTCGGACGGACAGGGGCGCATCACGCGTATTCGCGATATCGGCCGCGTGGAAGTGGGCGCGGCGGATTACGGTTCGACCGCCTTCATGGATCGCAGCGATGCGTCGACCTTGCTCATCTATGCCGAACCCGGCGCGAATTCGCTTGCGGTCGAGAAGGCTGTGCTCGGCGAGATGCGTGAACTCAAGCGCGACTTTCCGGCGGGTCTCGACTACAAGATCATCTATGACCCGACGATCTTCATCGGCAAGTCCGTCGATGAAGTCGTGACGACCATCTTCGTTGCGATCCTGCTCGTGGTGGCCGTGGTCTTCGTGTTCCTGCAGAACTGGCGCGCGACGATCATTCCCGTGGTGGCCATTCCCGTGTCGTTGCTCGGCTCTTTCATCGTGCTCGCTGCGTTCGGGATATCGCTGAATAATCTCTCGCTGTTCGGGCTCGTGCTTGCGGTGGGGATCGTGGTGGACGATGCCATCGTTGTCGTCGAGAACGTCGAGCGGAACATGCGCGCGGGCATGTTGCCTGTGGAAGCCGCGCATCGCACGATGGACGAAGTGGGCGGCGCGCTGCTTTCGATTGCGCTCACGTTGTGCGCGGTGTTCGTGCCATCGGCGTTTCTGAGCGGCATCTCGGGACTTTTCTTCCGGCAGTTCGCAGTGACCATCGCGGCATCGACGGTGATCTCGTGTTTCGTTTCGCTCACGCTGAGTCCGGCACTGTGCGCCGTGCTTTTCAAGCCGCATAGCGAACACGATGCCGAGCGTTCGAACTGGGCTTCACGCATCATGCACGGCGGCTTTGCGCGCTTCAATCGCGGCTTCGAGCGCCTTTCGTTCGGGTACGGTAACGTCACGCGAAGGCTCGTGCGCGGGTTGACCGTGGTGCTTGCAGTGTATGTCGCGCTCATCGGATTGACCGCGCTGCAATTCGCGCGCACGCCGACGGGCTTCATCCCCGAGCAGGATCAAGGTTACCTGATTACAGTCGTGCAGTTGCCGCCAGGTTCCTCGCTGCAACGCACGGAGAAGGTCGTGCGTGAGGCCATCGATATCATCTTGTCGACACATGGTATCGAGCACGTAGCGCCCTTCGTCGGGCTCGATGCAACCACGCTCACGGTGGCATCGAATTCTGGCACGGTGTTTTCAGGCTTGCCTTCGCTCTATAGCCACTCGCTGCCGGGCGTGACGGCCAACACCGTACTCGCCGATATGCGCAAGCGCCTCTCGGTCATCAAGGACGCATACGTGTTGACCATTCCGCCGCCGCCGGTGCAAGGCATCGGCAATGCAGGCGGCTTCAAGATGATGCTCGAAGATCGTGCGGGCCTTGGACCGGAAGCGCTCGTGAAGGCCGCGAACGCACTCGTCGCGGCGGCCAATCGAGATCCGAATCTCGCGGGCGTGTTCACGCTCTTCAATGCGGGCTCGCCATCGGTGTTCGCGAACATCGACCGGGTCAAGGCGCAAAAGGTCGGCTTGACGCCCACGGATGTGTTCTCCACCTTGCAGGTCTATCTCGGCTCGCAATACGTGAACGACTTCAACTATCTGGGCCGCACGTATGAAGTGATCGTGCAGGCGGACGGGCGTTTCCGGCGGACAGGTGAGGACATTACGCGGCTGAAGGCGCGCAATCAGGCCGGCGATATGGTGCCGATAGGAACCGTCGCGCATCTGGAAGACCGCACGATTCCGTATCGCGTGCCGCGCTATAACCTCTATCCGGCAGCGGAAGTGCAGGGCGTTGCAGCGCCGGGCGTGGCGACGGGCACCGCGCTGCATCGCATGGAAGAGCTTGCGCATCAGGTGCTGCCGCAGGGCATCGGCTTCGAATGGACCGAGCTTGCATATCAACAGCAACAACGCGGCACACCCACGCTCGTCGTGTTCGGCGCGGCGGCGCTCTTCGTGTTCCTCGTGCTCGTGGCGCAATACGAGAGCTGGAAGTTGCCGCTTGCCATCGTGCTGATCGTGCCGATGTGTATTCTCGCGTCAGTCACCGGGCTTTCGTTGCGTGGCATGCCGATAGATATCCTCGCGCAGATCGGCTTCGTCGTGCTCGTCGGGTTGGCGGCGAAAAACGCGATTCTGATCGTCGAGTTTGCGAAGCAGAAGGAAGACGAGGGCGTGTCCGCCGTCACCGCTGCGGTGCATGCGGCGCGTACCCGTTTGCGGCCCATTCTCATGACCTCTTTCGCGTTCATTCTCGGCGTCGCGCCGTTGGCCGTGGCAACCGGCGCGGGCGCGGAGATGCGGCAGTCGCTCGGCACCGCCGTGTTGTTCGGCATGCTGGGCGTGACAGGCTTCGGTCTGCTCTTCACGCCAGCCTTCTATGTATTCATTCGCCGGTTCGGCAAGGGGCGTGCATGATGAAGCCATCGCTCACATGGATTGCGTCATCGACGTTATTCGCGGCGCTTGCCGGTTGCGCGGTCGGCCCCGACTACGTCACGCCTCAAACGGCCCTGCAACCGCTGCAGCACGTGCCCGCACAAACCGGCAAGACCGCTCCACCGCTCGATACCTGGTGGACCGGCTTCGACGATCCCATGCTCGTCACCGTGGTCGAGCGCGCGTTGTCGCAGAACCTCGATCTCGCGGCGTCGTTCGCACGGGTACAGCAGGCGCGGGCGGCGGCGGCATCGGCGGGCGCGCAGTTGTTGCCGACGGTGGACCTCGATGCATCGGCGAGCGCTCAGCATCAAAGCCTCGTCAGCCCGCTCGGCTCGCTTGCGCGCACTTTCCCCGGCTATAGCCGCGATCAGCGCGAATACACGGTAGGCGCGGCGGCAAGCTGGGAAATCGATCTGGCAGGCGGTCTGCGTCGCGATGCGGCCGCCGCCACGCGCGAGGAAGAAGCCGCGCAGGCCGAGCAGGCCGGCACACGCGTGACAGTCGCCGCCGATGCCGCCGATGCCTATCTGCAAGTGCGCGGCTTTCAGGCACGTCTTGCGGTGGCGCAGGACCAGATATCGACGGATGCGAGACTGCTCGACATCGTGCGTCTGCGTGTGGCCGCGGGCGCTGCCGACGAACGCGAAGTCGCGCAAGCCGATGCACTGCTCAAACAAGCGCGCACCGTGGTTCCTACGCTGCGTGTGCAACTCAACGCGCAGTTGAATCGACTGGACGTGCTGATGGGCGTGCAGCCCGGCACGTATGCGAGCGAATTGGCGACAGCGGCGGATATCCCCGGCATTCCATCCATCGATGCGTCGCCCGATGCCACCGCGCTTTTGCGTCATCGTCCCGATGTGATCGCGGCGGAGCGGCGTCTCGCGGCATCGAATGAACGTATTGGCGCTGCGATTGCCGACTATTATCCGAAGCTTTCGCTAACTGGTCTGCTCGGCTTCGATAGCGGCGGCTCGCATGAGCTGTTCACGGCGCGCGCGTTTCAACCGGCGATTACGGCGGGACTGCGCTGGCGTCTCTTCGACTTCGGCAAGGTGGATGCGGAAGTCGCGGCGGCGCGTGGCGCGAATGCGGAGGCGCTGGCGGTTTATCGGCAGAGCGTGTTGCGTGCGGCGGAAGATGTCGAGAACGCGTTCGTCGCGTTGAGCGAAACGCAGAACCGGGGTATTGAACTCGATGCCGAGGTGGCCGCGCTCACGCGCGCACGCGACTTGTCGCAGCGCGCTTATAAGGCCGGTGCGATCACGCTCACGGACGTGCTGGATGCAGACCGTCAGTTGCTCGTGGCACGCGACGATCTCGATGCCACGCGCGCCGATGCAGCGCGTGCGGCGGTCGGCGCATTCCGCGCGCTTGGCGGCGGCTGGCGCACGCAACCCGCCGCTACCGCAGACGATGCCTCACTGAGCGAGCGCCTTTCTGGCCTCGCGAAGGATGGTGTCAGATAGCGCTGGCTCGTTGACCATGCGCGCCAGTGTCAGCGCGCCGATCATGGTGGAGAGCATGACGAGCGCCTGCTTCCTCGCGGCGGCGGGCGGCTCGTCGAGACTACCGGCGAACAGTTCGACCAGGCGCTCGATGCCCGCGGTCGCGGCGGTGCGCACTTCGTCGCTGGAACGCGCGAGTTCGCTCGACAGCGCGACGAACGGACAACCCGCGCCCGCGTTGTCGCGATGCTCCGGCGAAAGGTAATCCGCAACGGCGGCGTTGATGCCGCTCTTGCGCGTAAGCGCCGACGACATGGTCTCGCGCAACGTGTCGCTCGCCAGTTCGAGCGACTCCAGCACCACTTGTTCTTTCGATCCGAAATGCTTATAGAAGCCGCCGTGCGAGAGGCCGGCTTGCGCCATGAGATCGGCGAGCGCGGTGCCATCTATACCGTTCTCACGAAAGCGCGTGGACGCCGACTCCACTATGCGTTCGCGCGTTTCGGCTGCTTCCTGTCGGGACTTGCGCATGACGTGTCTATCTCTCTTCCAAATGGATGTAATTTAACATCCAAAAGCGTGCGTGACCAATCGCATCTTCAACGCTTTTTCAAAGGCGCGCCCACGCTGCCGATGTCGTTCAACGCTTCGAGAAAGGCCGCGACCTTCGGCAATTTTTCGCGGCCATGCGCGTAAGCTGCGAAGACTTCGAGCGGCACGAAGGAAAGTTCAGGCGCGGCATCGACGACACTGCCATCGGCCAACGCAGACCCTATCGCATACATGGGCAGGACCGCGACGCCCAGACCCGCGCGGCAAAAGTCCGCAAGCGCAAACAGATCGCTCACGACCATCTTCGGCGTGAAGCTGATCTCGGTTCGTTTGCCCTGCCAGATGACGTTCCAGCTCGTGCGCGGCGCGTAGGTCTGCAGCGCGAGGCATTCGTGCGCGACGATCTGCGCAGGCTCGGTGATCGGCCCATGCATCGCCACGTACGCCGACGACGCGCACAAGCAAAGATCCGCCGAGGTAATGTGCCGCTCGCTGATTCCCGATTGCGATGTCGATGCAAGGCGCACGGCGACATCGAAATTGCCTTCGAGCAGGTCGGCATAGCGATCCGAGAGATCGACCTCGAAACGCAGCCGCGTATGACGGTTTGCAAGCCGCGTAAGACATGGAATGACGCAGGCGCGGCCGAATGCGGTCGGCATCGTGATGCGCAACAGGCCTTCGGGTTCGGCCGCGCCGCGTTGCGCTTGCGCTTCGGCGTGTCGAAGACGCAAGAGGATGTCGCGTAATTCGCTCGCGTAGGACTTGCCGGCATCGGTCAATGCGACGTGTCGCGTCGTGCGTTCGATGAGGCGAACGCCAATTCTGCTCTCCAGAAGCGAAATGCGCCGGCTGATGGTGGATTGCGTGACACCCAGTTCGCGCGCCGCAGCGCCGAACCCACCGTATTCGGCGACGAAGAGAAACGTTTCGGCTTCCAGCAAGCCTGTGCCATTCATGCGTTTCCTCGATTTCTCATATCCACGCTGGCGATGTTAATCGAGTTGGCGGATGGATGTACTCTGGCTTCGTTCGCTGCATCGTCGTCGCAACGCTCAAGCGCACGCACCGAAAAACCATCAAAGGAGTATCAGATGAATTCCAACGATCGAACCCGCATTCACTACGCAAGCGCAACCGAACTCGCGCGCCTCATTCGCACTCGCGAATTGTCGAGTGTCGAAGTGATCGAGGCTCATTTGCATCGCATCGAGGCCGTGAATCCCAAAGTGAATGCCGTGGTGACGCTAATGGGCGAACAGGCCCTCGAAGCCGCCAGGCAGGCGCAACGAGCCGTGATGAGCGGCGCCACGCTCGGGCCGCTGCATGGCGTGCCTTTCTCCATCAAGGATGCACTCGATACCGCCGGCGTGCTCACGCAGCGCGGCTCGCGGCTCTTTGCCGGCAACGTACCCGCGCAGGACGCTACGTCGGTCGCGCGCTTCAAGGCTGCAGGCGGCATCCCGCTCATGAAAACCAACTTGCCCGAGTTCTCGGCGTGGACCGAGACCGATAACCTCGTTACCGGCCGAACCAATAATCCGTGGAATCTCGAACGCACGCCGGGTGGTTCATCAGGCGGCGAGTCGGCGGCGATCGCGGCTGGCATGTCGCCAATCGGTATCGGCAGCGATGTCGCCATTTCGGTGCGCGGGCCGGCGGCGTTCACTGGCATCGCCGCACTCAAGGCCACGCATGGCCGCGTGCCTTATACGGGCCACTATCCGGGCGTGATCGCGCGCTGGTGGCATGTCGGGCCGATGGCTCGCACGGTCGGCGATGTCGCGCTCGGTTACTCGATTCTGAAAGGCTCCGATGGCTTCGATGGTTACGCCGTGCATGCCCGCAACGCCGACGCGGACCGTGCCGGGATTGCAGGTCAGCCCGTGCGGGTAGGATGGGTATCGGATGCCGCGTTCGGCCCGGTCGATCCCGAGATCACCGCCGCGGTCAAGGCTGCCGCCGCGCGTCTTGCCGATCTCGGCTGCGATGTCGAAGAGGTACGCCTGCCGTTTCTCGGCGAGCCGCTCAGTGCGCTGATGACGCTTGTCTTCGGCGAACTCGTGCCGTCCGTCAAGGCCATAGTGAAAGGCCGCGAGAACGACTTGCACGCGATAGGCAAGGGCATCGTCGAGACGCCGGACCCTGCGTTCGCCGACTTCATCGGCGCCGAAGCGAAAGCGGAAGCGCTCAGGTCTGCGTTCGCCGGATTCTTCGAGCAATACGATGTGCTGCTTTGCCCCGTGAATCCGATGACCGCAACGCCGCACGGCGCGCAGGAACTCGTGGTCAATGGCGTGACGGTGCCGTGGACGCATGTGATGAGCGCAACGTCACCGTTTAATCTGACCGGCTTGCCGGCGCTTTCGGTGCCCTTCGGCTTCAGCTCGGAGAACTTGCCGATCGGCGTTCAGTTGGTCGCGAAGTGGCTCGATGAAGCCACGATCTTGCGGCTCGGCGCGCTCATCGAGCGCAAGGGCGGCCTCGGCGAGCGGCGGCCTGCTATCTGAGCGGTGCGCGGCATCGGCGAATGTGTGCGCTTGCGTACGCAGACGAATGCAAATCGCGAGGGTTCGTCGCCTATCGCCTAAGCTTTCAGAGCGCCGGGTTCGTCCTGGCTGCCTTGAGCTTCCATGACGAAAAGGGCGGGGGAGACGATGCCGGACAAACTGACAGTGATTCAGTCGCAGCAGATGAACGCGCACGGCGAGCCGGACGTGGGCACGTTCAACTGGCAGTTCTTGGCGCAAGGGGACTCGTGGTTCACGACCAATACGGTCGAGCATTGGAGTTCGTCGAATCTGCTAAAAAACCTGGAGTTCGCGCAGGCTGCGGTCGCCGTGAATTGCGCCGACCCCGGCGATACGCTCACTCACATGGTCGACCTTCGTCGAGACCCTTTGTTTTACTCGCTGCTGGCCGGTCCAAAGGAACAACCGTGGAGCGCGATTTTGCTTTCGGGCGGCGGCAACGACCTCATCGATGCCGTGCAGGTCGCGGCGATCGGCGACAACGGTGTGCCTGTCGCGCCGCACGAAAGACTGCTTCTCACGAGCGACGAATGGGGTGGGCCGCTCGCCGCCGCCGATAATCGCTACATCTCGGCGCAAGGTTGGGAGACCTTCAGGCTGCATCTGGAGCAGCAATTCAAGGCGCTGGACTTCATGCGCTCGAAGAGCAAACACAACACGAATACGCCGATCTTCACGCACACCTATGACTACGCGACGCCTCGCGCGAGCGGCGCGGGTTTGGGAATTGGACCGTGGCTCTTGCCTGCGCTGACAGACTATAAAATCCCTGCGAACGACTGGAACGCAATTGCGGACGCGTTCATCGACAAACTCGCTTCGATCAGCATGAGCCTCACGTTGCAAAATTTTCATGTGATCGATACGCGAGGCATCCTCACGCGCGCCGATGCGCAAGCATCGGGCATCAGCAATGATTGGGAAAACGAAATTCACGCGACCGAAGCCGGATACGGCAAGCTCGCGGTGCCTTTCGTCAGTCGCGTGAGCACGGTGCTGGGGTTGGCTGCGCCAGCGTCGCCGCTCGGTGTGATCGAGACGGCGCCAGCGCCCGTGGTGACACCGGCCGTTGCAGCGAAGCGTCGCGGGCGAGGCACCGGCGTCAGACCGGCGTAAAGGTACTGCGGTCTATGTTCGATGCGCGCGCTCGACGCGCGTCATCGAAGCGCGTTCGTCCGTCCGTTTGGGCGGGAGCGTGTGCGGTTCGCAAACGGTCGATATCGCGTTCTTGTAGATGGTCTGTATGCCGTTCGGCGATTGCACCGCGAGCACGTATTTATCGAACGATTCGATCAGTCCTGTCAGCTTGATTCCGCTCACGAGAAAGACCCATACGGTTTTTCGCTCGGCGATCAAGGTCTCGAGGAAAGTCGACTGAATGTCAGTATCGGCTTGAGTCATGGCGGCCGTCCCTTTCCGTGAGTACATCGCTCCCAGAATACGCGCCGCGCAAGCCCCGACGTGTGGGGTGGGCCACAGGCAAAACCGGTCTCTCTCGGAATCTCCGTGGAAATACGGTTTTTTATGTTGGTTATTTCCTAGTATGTTTAGGTGGACTGGGTTTTAAGTGTTGATATAAAACGGGTGAACGCCGAAACGCGTCGCCCTCGTCTGCTACTCCTTCTTGTCATCCACCTGCATGATCCAGTGGCCGCCCGCATTGAGAAACCGCGCCTCGGAAGTCTCGCCGCCACCGCTGCCAAGCGTCGTGAACATGCCACGCATGGCATCGGCGGGTCCGCCCGATATGTTCATCGAATAGTCGCAGACGTAACCCGGCTTGCCCGATGCCGGCGCGCAACCGAGCTTCTGAAACGAGTCGATCCGCATGGGTTCGTTACCGCGCACCGACTTGCTGCCCATGAACATGGTGGTCAGGCAGAGCATGGCATCGCCGCTCGTGAGCCTTGAACGGTCGGCCTGCTGGCAACGCTCGTTTTGCGACGAGATACCTTGCGCGATGGCCTGCGCCCGATTGTTGACCGCATCGTACATTTCCGCCGCCGTGGGTTCGCCGCCCGAATGCGATGCCCGCTCGGATGACTTCGATGTGGCGCGCGGCTGTGCATCGGCGACGGCGACCGGACGCGCCGAGTCGTTGCCGGACGATGTCTCGTACGCATCGCCGAGCGCGCTGCGTTTGCGCAAGTCTTCTTGCTGCGCGACCATCGCTGTGGCAATCGCCACGCCGGCCGGCGCGTTGGCATCGCTATCCATCAGATAACGCGACTTGATCTGCGCGATCTCCTCGCCCGAACGAGCGTGCCTGATCTGCTGCTCGATTTCTCCTCGCGAGCTTTCGAGCGCCTGGGCGCGCCGGCTCAGAAAATATTGGTAGGTTTCCTGAACGCTCGGCACACGCTCCATGCCGTCGTAGCGCCGGCGGAAGTCCGCGCTCCACGTACGCCCCTGCTGCAGGCCGGCCAACCCGGTGCCGAGCGCATCGATGCTCTGCCGCTCGACGGCTTCCTGCGCCGTGCCCAACTGATTGAGCGCGACGCCGATCTTCGCCATCTCGGCGTTGCGCGATGTCGTGAGCGCCGTGGAGAACGCTGGCCGGTTTTGCATGCGATACAACTTCGCCAGTTCCACCATGCCGGGATAACCGCGCGCGTTGTCGATGGCCTGCGCCGTCTGCGCGTCCTCGACAGGTATCGCCACGCGTTGCTCGACAACCGTCATGCGTTTCGCGAACTCATCGCGCTCGGCGCGGGGTGCTTGCGGCAGAATCTTTTGCGCCGATGCTTCGATCTCGATCAAACGCGCGTGGCCCGTTTCATCGGCTTTGAGCGACTCCGCTTCCGTCGCGAGTTCCGTGAGTCCGCCAGTCGCGGCGCGCGACTGCGCGAGCAGGCGCAGATTGCTGTTATAGCGGAAAGAAGTCATCGCGCGAGTGGCGGCGGCCTTCTGATCGGGCGGAATCGATGCGAGCGGTCCGGTCGTGCTGAAACAGTGCGGCAAGATCTTGCTGGTGTACTCCGTCAGCATCTTCGGGTCTATCTGATCGTAGGTCTTGCCGAACACGGGAGCAAAGCGCGCGTCCTGAATCAGCGCTGTCACGGCCGGGTCCGATTGCGGCGATTGCGCCGCACTCATGCCACCGCCGCCAGCGGGAAGCGGTCCGGATGTGAGCCACGTTTTTACGTCGTCGCACTGCGCCTTTGCTTCGTATTTCTCGTATTGTCCCTTCGCTGCGTTGACGAGCGGTTGCACATGAAGGTTCGCTCCGCCGCCACGCAGACTGTTCATGATCTGGCCGAAATTGAGGCCTTCGGCGAAGGCATCGGGCGCGAGCGCCGCACAACAGAAACCGGCGAGCACGACGCCGGTGCGGCGCAACGACAACGAACTTGCTACGACGCCAGCGCGCGCCGTATTCCGGGCGGTAATCATGTTCGCTCTCCCAAATGACTGATGAATTGCCCTGGTATCCGGATCTTATGAAGGATGTACAGCACGAAGACCACGCGACGATCAACCGGCGCGGGCCGCTCGTAATGCATGGTCTCCTCGCGATACGATTCGTCGCGCCAGCATGAAAACGCAGGGCGGCTCACCCAGAACAGGGCGGCCATGTCGTGATCGCGCTCGGTCGTGAATGACGCGGTCGAAACGCGAGACGCTATGAATCTACGGCGGACGGGGCGGGCAGTCGTCTCCCAAATAGGAGATGCGTGAGGGCTTACGGATGAGGCGAAATGCTCGCGACGCTACGGGCCACCAGTGCGGCAAGCGCGCCTTGTCTGCTGGTGCCGGTCTTGGCAAGCACTTTCTTCAGATGCGAGCGCACGGTGCCGAGTCCGATGCCGAGCGTGGCGGCAATCTGATCGAGCGATTGTCCTTCGCCGATAGCGACCGCTATTGCCGCTTCCGCGCGCGTCAGTCCGAACAGGTCCCGAAGCGTGCGCGTGGCGGAATCTCCGGAAACCTCAGGATCGCGAATGAAAACGCTTGCCGCTGGGCGTGACACATCCGCCGACGCCCAATTGGCACGCCACGGCGCCACGAGCAAGGTGAGCGGCAATCTGCCTTGCCGTGGCACGGCGAGCGCCGCGCCAGCGGCGTGAGCCGCGCCGTTCGAGGTTTGCACGGCGTCGCGTATCAGCTTTGCAAGCCGGCTGTTCAATGCGGGACTGTTCATGCACACGCGCCGTGCATGCGTGCGAATCTCGGATGACGAAGCCAGTAGATTCTCGGCAGCGCGGTTCGCATACAAGACCATGCACGATGCATCGACCACGAGCACGCTGGTCTCGATGCAATCGAGCGCATCCACTGCCGCGCGTTGTGCGAGCGCGGTGTCGCGCAACCGTTCGCGCAAGCCGAGCGCGCGGCGCACATGCGGAAACAACATGCCCAGTTCCTGACGATCGTTCTCTACGAAACGCCCTGCGGAAAGCGGCCGATGCACGCCAAGCACACCTGTCTCACCATTGCCAACGGGAAACAGCACCCCAACCATATGATAAATATCGAGCCGCCGCGTCCAGTCCTGATAGAAGCCAGTGCGCTCGAATTGCGTATCGGGCATGAGGCTTTGGCTCGTGAATACTTCGCCCGGATGAAGCCGCGCGGAGTGTTCGACCCATAGATCGTTCCGATGCCAGTAATCCGCCCAGGCCTGTTCGTTCGGCGCGACACGCAGATTGTCGGTCACGCTTGCGAGCTTTGGACCGCGAGGACCGCCGCATGTCTTGAGCACGCCGCTCGTGGCGTCGAACGCTCGTGCAATGGCCGAAGCCACGCCGGCCCATTGAGCGTCGTCGAGCGCGGCATCGTAGAGAAGGCTGATTACCGGACCGAGCCGGTCTTGATGTCCGACCGGTTTATTGTCTGCGTCCATGATCTTTGCCTCGCGGTTGCGCACGAGTTCAGGACCGAAGCGTGGTCCGAAGACGAAGGCCTTCGGGTTGCAAGGCCTCGAATGGAATTGCAGATTATACCTTAGGTAACCGAACTAAAAGGGAAAGCTTTGAGTGAGTAGTGCACCGGCAGAGTGCGAACGTGTCCGCAATGTATTTATCGTCGCAGCTCGCCAGGCCCTTTGCCCGTCCACCGTTTGAGCGCGCGGCGGAAGTTCGCCGCATCGCTGAAGCCGAGAAGCATCGCGACGTCGTCGGTGCTCATCTTCGTCGTCTTCAGATATTCGAGCGCGAGCGAACGTTTCACATCGTCCACGATAGCCACGAACGACGTCCCTTCCTCATCCAGACGACGCCGCAACGTGCGCGTGGTGAGATGCATCGATTCGGCGACCGCTTCCATGCCCGGAAAGACGCCGGGTGTGCTCATCAGGACCTGATACACCTCGCCCGATACACCGCTCGATGTCTTCGCCTGACCGATCAACCGGTCGCACGTCTCCTGAAGCAGCGCTGCCGTGAGCTTGTGCGCGAGTTGCGGCTTGCGGTCGAGAATGGCGCTGTCGTAGACGAGCTCGCATTGCGGCTGATCGAAATAGCACGGGCAGCCGAGATATTTCGGATAGATATCCGCATGCGCGGGCGCAGGATACGAAAAGCACGCCTTGACCGGCGGACAGACGCTGCCCGCAACATCCTGAAGATGCGTCACATGCTGCGTGTATTGCTGTTCGATGATGAACTCGCGCAGTTCACGCGATGGGCTCGAGATAAATGCATCCGGGAAAGTCCAGACCATTCTGTCGGGATATTCGGTCCATTCGATAGCGACTGTCGGTGTCGCGAGCCGGTGATAGCGCACACCCAGCTTGAAGTAGTCGCGCAACGAGAGACACGACATCAGCGCGTATCCATACATGCCATAAGCCGACAGATGCAGCTTGCCGCCGACCTTGAACGGCGTGGCCGGTTCGCACGATAGCGCCACTGCATTCCGGCAAACGGTAGCGTATTGCCCGATGGAGGTCAGCACGGAAGCGTCTTGCAACTCCTCCGCGCTCACGCCCACGCCGCGCAGACTGTCCGCCACAGCAATGCCTTGTTCCGCCAGCACCTCGACCAGCGCGGCGATCTTGTAGGGCGCGTAGATGCGCTCGTTGAGCGGCGGGCGGGTCGTCGCCATGACTCTCCTCGCAATGTCCTCGCGGGACTTCCGTGTGTCCGAAAATGACCTTTTCGACGAGATGCTATCTCACTACTATCAGTGTCACAAGAGTTCGTCCGTCGATACGGACGGCATCGAGACCCGATGAAAACTCAATGGAGACAAGGATAGTCAGATGAGCAATCCGGCCCGCAAGGTCATCATTTCGTGCGCCGTCACGGGCGCGACTCACGTTCCGTCGATGTCGGAATATCTTCCGCTCACGCCTGCGGACATTCGCGATCAGGCAATCGAAGCAGCTGAGGCGGGTGCCGCGATCATCCATCTGCATGCGCGCGACCCCGTAGACGGACGGCCCACGCCAAGCCCCGATATCTTCAGGCAGTTCGCGCCCGCCATCGCGGAGGCGACCGACGCTGTCATCAACATCACGACAGGCGGCAGCACGCGCATGACGCTCGAAGAACGGCTTGCTTATCCGCTGCATGCCGCGCCGGAGATGTGCTCGCTCAACATGGGCTCGATGAACTTCTCGATTCATCCACTCGCCGCGAAGATGTCGACGTGGCGTTACGACTGGGAGAAGGACTACGTCGAAGGCATGGAGGACATGATCTTTCGCAATACCTTCAGGGATATCAAGCGAATCCTCCAGCAACTCGGCGACAAGGGCACGCGCTTCGAGTTCGAATGCTACGACCTCGGGCATCTCTACAATCTCGCGCATTTCGTCGATCAGGGGCTCGTCAAGCCGCCGTTCTTCATTCAATCCGTGTTCGGCATTCTCGGCGGCATGGGCGCGGACCCGGAGAACATGACGGTCATGCGCACAACCGCGGATCGTCTCTTCGGACGCGACAACTATCACTTCTCGGTGCTTGGCGCCGGACGTCATCAGATGCCGCTCGTCACCATGAGCGCCATTCTTGGTGGCAATGTGCGCGTGGGTCTGGAGGACAGCGTGTATATCGCGAAGGGCGTGAAGGCCGAATCGAACGCGCAGCAGGTCAGAAAGATTCGCCGCATTCTGGAAGAGCTTTCGTTCGAGATCGCGACACCTGCCGATGCACGGCAAATGCTCGGTCTCAAGGGACGCGACGAAGTCACGCTCTGAATCCCATGCTCAACGCTGCCACATAAAAGAACAGCAGCGGACTTATCAGGAGACAACATGAACCACGGCTTGGTCAAAGACAGTATCGATGCGTTGCATCGCGTGGCGACGAAGAAGGCGATGTTGAAGCTGATCCCGCTCATGTGCGCGATCTACTTCATGTCCTTTCTCGATCGCACGAACGTCGCGCTTGCAAAGGCGCAGCTTGCCGCCGATGTCGGCATCAGCGCGGCGGCATATGGGCTCGGCTCGGGCATCTTTTTCATCGGCTATGCGTTGCTGGAAGTGCCGAGCAATCTCGCGGCGCATCGCGTGGGTCCACGGCGATGGATCGCGCGTATCGCGGTGAGCTGGGGCATTCTTTCCACCGCGATGATGTTCGTGCAAGGCGAATGGTCGTTCTATGCGCTGCGCGTGCTCTTGGGCATCGCCGAGGCCGGGCTCTTTCCGGCGCTCATGTACATGGTGACGTTATGGTTCGCGCCCGCCGACCGGCCCATCGCGGTCGGCTGGATCTACACGGCGCCCGCGCTTGCACTCGTTCTCGGCAATCCGCTCGGCGGCGCGCTGATGCAACTAAGCGGCACGGGCGGTCTGCACGGCTGGCAATGGATGTTCATGATCGAAGGCATCCCGAGCGTGCTGGCGGGCGTGCTGCTCTACTTCAAGCTGCCGGAGCGTCCGCGCGATGCCCGCTGGCTTTCGACCGATGAAGCGCAAGTGCTGGAAGCACGCGCCGTCATCGATACGCACGGTCATTCCGAACTCACTTCGGAAGACTGGCTCGCCGCGATCAAGCGGCCGACGACCGTGCTCATCGGCCTCATCTATTTCTTGAATCAGGTGGCGTTCGTCGGGCTTTACTTCTTCACGCCTGCAATGATTCAGCAGATGCATGTGAAGACGCCGTTTATCGTCGGCTTGTTGTCGAGCAGCGTGGGTATCGGCTTTCTGCTGGGCGTGTTGATCTTGCCGCGTATTCATCGGCGCTACGGCAACGACTGCGTGTATCTCGGCATTCTGACGGCGGGACTCGTCGCGGCCGGATGCGTGTTCGTCGCGACATCTGTTCCCGCGGCGCGCATGGTGTTGCTCGCGGTTACGGCGTTCTTCGCGGGCGGCGTGTTGCCTTCGTACTGGGCTATCGCAATGAAGCGACTGCAAGGCATTCAGGCGGCGGCGGGGCTTGCTTTCATCAACACCGTCGGGCTGATCGGCGGTTTCGTCGGGCCGTATCTGTTCGGTATGACCGAGACCATCACGGGCCGCAGCGATTCGGGTTTCATGGTGATTCTCGGGGCGTCCGTGCTTGGACTGGCGCTCATTCCGGTGTTCGCAAGAGCGATTCGACGCGAAGATGTGAGTGCATCGCGTGTGACTGAAGGCGGTGCGGCGAGCGCGCATCCGTAAGCGGTCGAGCAGTTGCGGCGTGATTCTTCGCGAACGCATGGAATGCACGATTGCCGCGTCTGCGGGAAGCGCTAGCGTCGCCAGCGACGGCAACATCACAGGGCAGGCCATCCGTCTCGATGGCCTGCCCCAAGTACGAAACTCAACCAGGAATAACCTTCGCCGCCTTCAACTTCTCGAACAACTCAAAGAATGAATCAGGCGTGCTTTGATAGTCGAGAAATCCGGCTTTGCGGCTCTTGGTCATATCGGTGAGCACTTCCATTGGCCGGCCAAGGTCGGCGTCGGTATGCCACCACGAAGCCAGCTTCTCCACGTTCGCTTCAATAAGACCGAAGCGCGCCGCGATATCGGCCCACAAACGCGGCGCGTCCTGCATGCGCGATTCGAGCGGACGCGTTTCGCCATCGAACGGCGCGGCCTCGATGCCGAAGTATTCCGCGAGCTGCGACCACATCCAGTTCCAGCGGAAGACATCGCCATTGACCACGTTGAAGTCTTCGTTACGCGCATTGGGCGAAGTCGACGCCCATTCGAGATGACGCGCCAGAAGGCGTGCATCGGTCATGTCCGTGAGACTGTTCCATTGCGCGGGTGAACCGGGGAACACGAACGGTGCGCCGGTTTCCTTGCAAAGCGTCGCGTACACGGCAAGCGTGACGCCCATGTTCATGGCGTTGCCGAGCGCAAAGCCGATGATCGTATGCGGCCGATGCACGCTCCAGCCGAAGCCATATTTCTTCGCGGCTTCAAAGACCTTGTCTTCTTGCTCGTAATAGAAGTTGTCGACGTCCTGCCGCCCTTGTTCCTCGCGAAACGGCGTGAGCGGCACCTTGCCTTTACCATATGCTTCGAACGGGCCGAGATAGTGCTTGAGGCCGGTCACGAGCGCGGCATGTTCGAGCTTGCCGGTGGGTCCAAGCGCATCGAGTACATGTCGCACCATGGCGCCATTCACGCGGATGTTTTCTTTCTCGGTGGCTTGCCGCGCCCATGCCGTGAAAAACACGTGGCTGAAGTGCTGCCCGTTGAGTGCTTCGCTGACCGACTCCGCTGAAGTCAGGTCGGCGGTCACGGATTCGACGCCTTCGCGTAGGGCCGAGCGGCCGCGCGAGAGACCGGTTACGTGCCAGTCGTCGAGCGTTAGAAGATGTTCCGCGAGATTGCCGCCGACAATACCCGTCGCGCCGATGATAAGTGCTCGTTTTTGCATGGAGATGTGCCTGTGATGAGGATCGATGCGAATCTTGGTGTCGCTCGATTGTAGGCGGGATCGTGCAAACGCGTACTTTGCATACGGCGGTGCTTCATCGGACGAGCCTCACGCAAAAAGAGCGAAGCCCGCAAAGGCTTCGCTCTCGCAGTACCGCGCTGGCTGTCGGTCAGAAGATCAACCGCAAGCGGGCGCCGCCTTCTTGCAGGCATCGGCCAATTGCGGCGGCGGGTCTTTCTTGAACACGGTCTTGTAAGACTCGAGCACATTCGACTGCACGACCGGCAGCGACTGCACGCCAATCCACGCGGGCGGTGTCTGGCCGATCAGCGCCTTCATCATCGCCATGGCTTCGGCTGCGCCCTGATCGTACGGACGTTGCGAGCCCGTCGCCTTGAGCGGACCGCCCTTGGCGATCTCGATTGCCGATTCGAGCCCCAGGTCCACCGTCGTCACAGGCGTGTTGATACCCTGCGCGCGCATCGACGTAAGCGTGTCCAGCGCGGGCTGATCCCACACGGCGAACACGCCCTTGACGTCCGGATTCGCCGTCAGAAAGTCGCCCGCAATCTGCCCGACTTTCGACGGATCGGTGAACGCGACCTGCTTGATCTTGATGTCCGCGCGATTCTTCTTCAGCCAGTCGTTGACGGCTTTGGTCCGCTCCGTCGTGCTGAAGTAATCGACGCCGAAGTTCACGAGACCGACCGTGCCGCCTTTCGGCACGCACGACGCAAGCACCTTCGCCGCGATCTGGCCGTTGCCTTCGCTATCGGCCGAGACCATGGCCGCGTACTGCTCGGGATGCTTGAGGCCGGTTGGCACGTTGTCCATGAACACGAGCTTGATGCCCGCCTGCGAGACCTTCTTGTAGGTCGCGGCCGTTGCCGTGCCATCCACGGGAATGGAAATGATGCCGTCCGGATGGCGCTGTATCGTGTTCTCGATATCGGCGATCTGCTTGTCGACCTGATACTCGGCCGATGCCGTGCCGATCACTTCCACGCCGTATTTCTTGAGCGTATCCGTAATGCCTTGCACTTGAAGTTGCGACCAGTCGAGGTTCATCGTCTGCATCGAAATGCCTACCTTGAACTTGCCGGCCTTGACCTTGGCGGCTTCGGCATCGGTCAGCTTGACGGCATCGACGGCTGCCGCCTTCTCGCCATTCGGTCCCTGGCCGACGATGCCCGTCGGCCCGATCGACGCCACATTCAGCTTCTCGCACGATTGCGCGAACGCCTGCGCACAGCACAGAGCCATGGCAGTCGCCGCCGCGACACTCGCCAGCTTTACACCTGATCCACGACGATAGTTCATGTCTTTCCTCCATTGGTCGCGTTGTACTTCGTCTCCTGCTTTTTTGACTTGCCTTTCGTGGTCTCTCACGCGATGTCGATCTGCGCGGGAAACCAAACCTACTTGCGCGTGAACGCGACTGCCGCGACGATGATCACGCCCTTGATGACGAGTTGCAGCGACGAACTCACGCCGAGCAGCACGAGCCCGTTATTCAGCGTGCCGATGATGAGACTGCCTAGCAGCGTGCCTAGAATGAAGCCGCGTCCGCCGAAAAGACTGCACCCGCCGAGCGTGACGGAGGCAATCACGTCGAGTTCCATGCCCTGCACGACGTCCGGACGCGCCGCATGCGAACGCGCGGACAAGACGAGCGCGGCGAGGCCGGCAAGCGCGCCCGTCAGCACGAATGCGAGCGTCGTCACGCGGCGAATGTTGATGCCCGAGTAGAGCGCGGCCGTGGGATTGCCGCCGGCTGCATAGATTTGCCGGCCGAACACGCTGTAATGCAGAAGCAGAATGCCGCCGATCACGGCAAGCAAGGTCCAGATGATCGGCACCGGCACGCCTGCAATGTCGCCTTCGCCGAAGATCGCAATGAAATGATCGTTCGTGATGATCTCGGGCCGCGTCGTCGTAACCATCAATGCAAGTCCGCGCGCCGCGCTCAAGCTGCCGAGCGTCACGAGAAACGAGGGAATGTTCAAACGCGTCGTGACGAGACCGTTGATCGCGCCGACGATCGCGCCCGTGCCAATGCCCGCGATCGCGCCGATGACCCAGCTATCGCCGATATGCGACATCGCGAGCGCGGCGGCCATGCCGGACAGCGCGAGCGACGATCCCACCGACAAGTCGATCTGCCGCGCGATGATCACGAATGTCATGCCGATAGCGATGATCGACACGAGCGCCGTCTGGCGGCCGATGTTGAGGAAGTTGTCGATGGAGAGAAACCACGGCGACGCGAAGCTGAACACCACCAGCAGAATCGCGAACGCAAAGTACAGCATGTAGGGGCGGTCGCCCTGCAGCAGAAGCTGCGCAATGCGCCGTGCGCGCGAATGACGCTGGGCGCTTTGTTGCTCGGCGGGCATCGGCGAAACAGACTCGTTCATGTTGCAAGCTCTTCGGTAGGGCGGGCCAGTTGTATGAGATGGTGCAGTTCTTCCGCGTGACGAATCTCGGCGCGCTCGACAGTGCGTGTAATCGCGCCATTGGCGACGATGGAAATGCGGTCGCAGAGCCGCAGCAGTTCGTCCAGATCCGACGACACCACCACGACGCCCGTGCCTGCGCGCGCCGCGTCCTGTACCACGCCGTAGATTTCCTCGCGCGCGCCGACATCGACGCCGACCGTGGGTTCATCGAGCAACAACAACTTCGGGCGCGGATGATTCCACTTCGCGAATACGACCTTCTGCTGGTTGCCGCCCGAGAGAAACTTCACGTGTGTCGATACATCGGGCGCTTTCACGGAAAGCTGCTTCATCGCGACGCGTGCTTGTTGCGCGGCGGCTTTCGCGCGCAGCCATCCGCCGCTCGAAAACTGCGGCAGGCGCGGCAAGGTCAGATTGCGTTCGATCGAATGATCGAGCACGAGCCCTTGCACATGACGGTCTTCAGGCACGAGCGCGACGCCGCGCCGGATTGCATCGGAGGGATTGCGCGCGCCGAGCGGTTCGCCGTCGAGATCGATGCTGCCCGACTCCACGGGCAGCAGACCGAAGATGGTTTGCAGAATCTCCGTGCGGCCGCTGCCGATCAGTCCGGCAATGCCATGCACTTCGCCCTTGCTCACGGACAAGTCGACGGCGCAAAGATGCGCGTTGCTTACCTTCGACAGCTTCAGCACGGGCGCATCTGCAGCGCGATCGGCCATCGCGACTTTGGTTTGCGCCGCCGCACCCGCCGAGGTTTCCTGACGCGCCTGCATGGCCGCATGACGCGGGCCGACGATAGCCGCGACGAGTTGCTTCATGTCGGTTTCGGCGGTGGCGAAACTTCCGGCGTTTGCACCATCGCGGAACACGGTCACGCGCTGCGAGATGCGAAAGACCTCGTTCAGCCGATGCGTCACGTAGATCACGCCGACGCCGCGCGCCGTCACGGTGCGAATGGCATCGAAGAGAATTCGTTCTTCGCCGCCTGTCAACGCGGACGTGGGTTCGTCGAGAATCAGCACGCGCACGTCGCCCATCAGCGCCTTGCAAATCTCCGTCATCTGGCGATAGGCGAACGGCAAGGAATCCACGGGCACGCGCGGATCGAGCGGAATATTGTGTTCGCGCAAAAAGGTGCTGACCTGCGCCATGAGTTCACGTTGCCGGACGAAGCCGAGACGCGTGCGCGGTTCGCGCCCGAGCATGAGGTTGGCGCCGACGGACAACGATTCGACCAGACTCAAGTCCTGATACACGACGGCAACGCCTGCCTCGCGCGACTTTGCGGGCGATTCGAATGCGACCCGGTTGCCCGCGATTTCGATCGATCCTTCGTCGTAGGCGTGGACGCCGCTCAATATCTTGATGAGCGTGGACTTGCCCGCGCCGTTTTCGCCGAGCAGCGCGTGCACTTCACCCGGCAGAACTTCGAGATTGACGCCGCGCAGCGCCTGGACGCCACCGAACCTTTTGGTGACGCCGGTCACACGGATCAACGGAACTGGCGGCGATGAAGCGGCCGCGACCGGCTGACTCATCCTGATGTCTCCTTCGTCAAATAGACGAATTCTTATGTTTTCGCGGTCGGGCCGCGTGTTGTGTTGTGATCTTCGCATCATGTAAATGGTGCGTCAATAACAGATAGCCCTAGTTTTCGTGTTCTGAACGGGAGAATCGCAACAATATCGACCGGTTTTGTGATGATCCTATCGTTCCGGGGACGGCTTTCTGTGACGGAGAGTTGCGAGTAATTGTCCGTCAGGCGCGCAGACGCTCGACTACGTTGCCGATGCGAAGGAGCAGCCGAGTAGGGAGCGGTGCGCGGGAGTATCGTGTGCGACAAGCACGCCTTCTTTGGGAGCGCACGATGAACGACACCCGACGACTCGCCGCCTTGCGCATCGCGCTGATTCTCGTGGGTTTAATCGCCATCTTCGCGTTATGGCCGCTCATGATCCTGTGGCCTTCCGGATGGAGTTGGCAAAGCAGCCATTCGGACTACCCGCTGATGATCGTTGGCATCTACGCGACGCTCGGCGTGTTTCTACTGATGGCATCGCGCAACCCGATGAAGCATCTGAGCCTGATCTGGTTCACGGTATGGTCGAGCGTCGTGCACGGCGCAATCATGGTTGTGCAGTCGTTCGGCGCCGAGATGGACGGCACGCGCCACGTCGGTCATTTGCTCGGCGATGTGCCTGCGCTATTTATTGTCGCGGCCGTGCTGGCTTTCCTTATGCCGCGCGAAAACAAGGCACGAGCGCTTTAATCCGCCGATGCAGTGTTCGCGGTGCGTCCCAAGTCTGTAGGACGTACCGCGACCAATACCTTATATGCGCTCAGGCTTGCGCTTGAGTTTCCTTCAACGCTTCATGCTTGTGCGAATGCGTCGCTCCGTATTTCAACTCGAAGTGCGCGCCTTTTCCGTTTCGCGTGGGCGGAAAATGTTCGCCTTCGACGCAGGTGACTTCAAAGGTATCTTTCCCGTCCTCATAGACCACTGAGTAAATGCCCGATACTTTGACGATTTCACCGGGCTTGTACGAACTGTCGCCTGCCATTTAGCTTCTCCTTTTTGGAACCACATACGGACCGACGAAAGAGCAATCGGCGTTCCGAGCGGTGTCATGCCGGTCGGTAAACGGCGCAGGGAGTCGAGTTCGTGTGAACGCGAGCGGGCGTTATTCGCTCGCTTCTCGTCGTGCGTCAGCCGAAATCGCCGATTATCAGTCGTTGCCTGCGGGACGTCGCCAAACTGTTAATTATGGGCACGGGAGCACGGCACGGGAATAGCGATTGCGCTAGTCCAGCGGTGAAACCGTCGCCCACGACAAGAGAAAGACGATACGGTTCGAACGACAACGCGACATTAGTTTGACCAACGAAGTTTCAAAGCGGGCGATCAAGGTCTGATTGATTCTTGTCGATGCAGGCGAGATCGTCTCCCTGAAGGACGCTTCCTGGCTTTGGACTTCATCAGGAGCAGGGCCATGATGCACGAGTTTCTCAAGAATAATCGAAGCGTCTTGCTTGAACGTTGCCGCATGATGACTTTCAAGCGGAACGCTGAATCTCCGGCGATGGCGGATATAAAGATCGTCCTTCCCGAACTGCTTACGCAAATTACCGAACTTCTGCGCCAGCACCGCACCGCCGAAACTCAGAATTCGACAACGGGGCTTCCCGAACGGGGTGAATCGAAGGATACCCCGATAGGCAGAACCGCACGCGAAGCAGGCAGGGTGTTATTCGGAACGGGACTCAAGATCGAAGACATCGTCGTAGGTTACGGCGATCTATGCCAGGCGATTACCGAACTGGCCGTAGAACGGGATGCGCCTTTCAAGGTACAGGAGTTTCGAATACTCAATCTGTGCATCGACACGGCGGTTGCCAATGCCGTAATGGCTTATTCAGCCGCGCGAGACAACGCGCGCACGAATAGCGGCGCTCAGACGCAGACCGATGAGAACAGAATGCTTGCGCACGAGATGCGCAATCTGATCCACACTACGCTGCTTGCATTCACCGCTTTACAAAGAGGAAATCTCAGCGCGAAAGGAGCCACCGGACTACTTGCTGAGCGTAGTCTTTTGCGACTCGGCAAGCTGACTGATCGAATGCTTCGCGACTCCGCAGACCCGGCGACCGTACGTTACGACGACGTTATCTTCAGTCTTGCTCCCTTAATCCTCGAAATCGAGGGAGCGGCGCGAGTGGACGCGACAGCCCGTGGAAAAAGCTTTTCCGTTACTCCGGTCGACGCGCTCATCAAGGTTCGTGGAGATCGCGACTTGTTGTATGAGGCGATAATCAACCTCTTACAGAATGCGTTCAAGTTCACCAAGGAGAAAAGCGCGGTCGCGTTGAGAATCTATGTGAATCACGACGTCTTTATTGAAATCCACGATCAGTGCGGAGGACTTCCTTGTAAGAACGGCGAGTCGATGTTCGATCCTTTCGTGCAATTCAACGCAGATCGCAGCGGACTGGGCTTAGGACTGACGATTGTGAGGCGCAACGTAGAGACTTTGAGGGGAACCGTGGAAGTGAAGGACATTCCTGGCCACGGTTGCGTCTTCATTATTCGCTTGCCGCTCGTTTCACACGCATGAAGTCAGAGTTGGCCGCATTCATGGCGCGATCCAATGACCGTGCCACTCGTTGCGTTTGAGCCAGAAGTTTGCGCGCCGGTGCATTTCGCCCGAGACGTCGAGGAAATCGATCTTACTGACGATGACGTCGATGAGGCAGAAGTGTTCGAAGCCATCCGTCTGAGTGTGCGCTGTTGTGTCGTCGGCTTCCGGGCGCGCATCGGGCGGACTGTCCACTAGTGTTCCCGGAGGCAACGGCGCACGATAAAGCGTGAGCGATCCGGGGCGGCTCGCGTTCCACACGGCGCGTCTTTCGTCGTCGTCGATGACTCGTTGCGCGCGCCCTTCGAGTCGAATCTGGATGCCGGCACGCCAGTCGCCGACAAGCGCGGAGACGTTCGGCTCCTGTTCGATCTCAGCGAGCTTTTCCGATCTCACGTCCGTGTGAAAGCTCACAAGCGCGCGGTCCTGGATGGCACGCCGCATTACGACCGTGCGCAGTTTCGGCGCGCCATCGAGCCCGATGGTCGCGAACTGCATCAACGTGTAGGCGGAACGCTCGCGGCCGGGATTGGCGCCTGAAAGCAGGTGGCTCCACGTCTGCGCCAGGATTGCATCCAAAGCGTTGCTCAACCGACGCCTCCGTTGCTTGATGCAGTTGAAGTGGCAGCGGCGATTAGTCAGCCTTGAAGACGATGGCGGCTGTGTCGTCGATCTGCGTGAAGCTGCGCACGAAGCGATACGACTGCTCGTCGATCTCGATTCGATTTGCACCTGACGAGGTCAGTTCCAGCATTTCATCGGCGAGCGATTTTGGAATCGAGCCTACTTGTTTCAACTCTTCCTTGGGTCCGGATGGGTCGCCGAGATAGACCGTGCAAACGTCGGCGGTATGCCGAATAAGGACGACGCTTGTCGCCTTGTCGAGCGCGCGTTCCAAATAATCGGCGAGTGGGCGTAACGATTCGAGTTTGTGATCGGAACGGTCGTCAGCGAATCCATTGATGTCTGGCACTGCGGCCTCCCTGATTTGATCGTCTGCACCGTGGTTTCGATACGTCGAAGCGCACGATGGTGCAAGCGACGGAGTTTCGATTAGCGAACCGGCTCTTCGGCTTTCTTTCCCGACAGCAACGATTCGATGGCGGCGACGGATAGCGGTTTGGACAAGTGGCCATCGAAGCACGACATATCGAAATGTTCGTGGATGTCGTCGTGTGCGGTCAGCGAGAAGATGCGCCGGGAGGCATATTTCTCGGATGCGCGGAGTCGCATGCACAGAGCGTGGCCATTGATATCGGGAAGCCCGATATCCAGAAGAATGAGTTCGAACGCGCCTTCGCCTGCGGCCGCTTTCAGCGCCTCGGTGCCGGTGTAGGCGCGAGTGACCGCATGACCCATGGACCCCGCGATTTCGGCGAGCATGTCGGTGGTATCGGTGTAATCGTCCACTACGAGAACTTTCATTTGAAGTGCTCCCAACAGTGAGGACCGAGGTGCGGGGTTTTGATGTTGAGGTTGCAGTCTACTCTAGGTTGCTGGGTTGGATGGGGTGGTGGTATTCAGCCGCGAATACTCCAGGAGCGAGAATCGATGATATGTATGTCGTATGCGGGCAGGCACAGCGCAGCGGTATGTGGCTGCATAACGAGGCAGAAACGGACAGATCTTTTCGTTCACCTTCTAAAGCGTCAATCTATCCGCCTCGATGAGGGTAGGCCCTCACTTATCGAAGTTGGCAGCCGTAATCGACTAGTATTGATCAGAGACATCAGCCGCACGTGTGCAGTAACGCTCAGAGTTTTAGTCGTTCAACCGGGGCCTTCCAAGACGGAGCTGCTGAGCACCAACTTGCGTTGCTTGGTGTCACTGAGAATCTTTGACCGAGACTTACCAACTTCCGTCATATGTCGTTAGCGGCGACTTCGTCCCACGAAATTTCTTGCTGATTCTTTATGCTACTCAGAAGCAGACAGCCGATGGCGATCATCGCCTGTCTGCGGACAACCCGACGGTGGAAGGTCAGTGCTTCCGTCCCGGCAGTCGCCCAAGCGTCATCGTAAACTTAGAAGTCGGTCCGCACACTCAACATGACGTTACGCCTGTCGCCGAATACACTGTAGAACTGGCCGGGTGGGCGAATGTAATAGCCGCGATCGAAGATATTGTTCAACTGCAGTGTCGCTTCGAGATGCTTGTTGAAGCGATATCCGACCTGCGCATCGAAGATGGCATACGCGCCCTGTTCGACGCCGCGCGATATGCGTGTCTGCGCGAGCATGCCGCCGCCGACCGATACCCCGCGCATGACGCCCTGCGTAAACTGATACCGCGTCCACAGTTTGAAGAGATGCTTGGGGTCCGTGCCATCGGTGAGGCCGGGCGCATCGTTCTCGAAGTGCTCGTTCAGGTACGTATAGCCCGCATAGACGTTCCAGTCCGGCATCGGCTGTCCGGTGACTTCGAGTTCGACGCCCTGACTGCGTGCCTTGCCGGCGGCAAGGTAATAGAACTGATGATCGGGATCGTCGACCGCGCGGTTGTTGTCGTTGATACGGAACAGCGCCATGTTCGTATTCAGGCGTCCGCCGAGCACGCTGCTCTTCACGCCGACTTCGTATTGCTCGCCGGAACGCGGTGGAATGCCCGCGCCGGAGAATGTCGTCTGCGTCTGGGCGTCGAGGAAGCGCGCGTAATTCGCGTACGCGGTGACCGCCGGCACGATATCCCAGACGAGTCCCGCCGACGGCAGAAAACGATGGTTGATCTGCGAGTTCGTCGCCCAGTCCGAGAGGTCGGGCAGTGTCGATTGCGTGCGATCCTGTACGAACGCCTCGCGCGCGCCGAGCACGAGTGTCAGCGGATTCGCGAGCTTGATGCGCGCCTGCGCGTAGATGCCGTACTGGACGGTGCGCTCGTTCGTGCCGAAGCTGAAGGGCGTATCGACCTGCGGCACGGCGTTGGGATCGAACAGGCTGAAGGTGCCGCCGTTGAACGGGCCATCGACGGACTGGAAGCCCGAGAGCGCCGTCGACGACATCACCGAATAATTTGCGCCGACCGTCAACGTGTGCGTCTGCCCGAAGAGCCGGATGGGACCGGACACGTTGCTGTCCGCGCCGAACCAGTCGTACGTGTTGCGCTGATTCTGATCGCCGTAGAAGCTGAGGCCATCGGTGGTCGCGCCCGGTCCCGAGTACGCGTAGTACGCCCGCGTCAGCATGTGCCGGTAGAACAGCGTCGTGGAGGACTTCCAGCCGCTTTCGAAGCGATGCACGAGGTTCGCGTTGGCTTCCTGAATCGACGTGTACGACGTGTTCCAGCTCGGGCTGAAGTTCTGTGCATACGAACTCGGCACGCGGCCGACGAGTGCGGTCTGATCCGCATTGAGCACGCCGCTCGCGCCGTAGTCGAGGCCGTACATCGGCAGGACTTCGTAGCCGCCCGAGAGCGAGAGCGTCGTGCGCGGCGTGAAGTCGTAGTCGATCGCGCCATAGGCCATGAACTCCTTGCTGCGCGCCCGGTCGATCGATTGATGCCCGGCCTCGCCGACGATCACCGCGCGCCCGCGCAGGCTGCCGTCCTTGTTGAGCGGTCCGGTGACGTCGATCATCTGCCGCACGCTGCCGAAGGAATCGACTTGTGTGTCGGTCGTCAGATGGAATTGATTTTGCGGCCGTTTGCGCACGAGATTGACGACGCCGCCGGGCTCGCCTGCGCCGTCGATCACGCCGGCCGGTCCGCGCAACACTTCCACGCGGTCGTACATCGCGAGGTCGAATTGCGTGAGATATTGCAGGCCGCTGACGATGGGCGTGCCATCGAATTCGATGCCGAGTTGCGAGCCCCGCGCGCGGAAATAAGCCGTGCCGTCGCCGTAGCTGACCGAACTGACGCCCGTCACGTAGCGCAAGGCTTCTTCGATGGTCGTGTCGTTGCGGTCGTCCATTTGCTGGCGCGTGACGACGGAAACCGAGTACGGCGTCTCCTTGATCGATTGCGCGCTCTTGCCCGCGATGGTCGCGCGTTTCGCGGCGTACGAGCCGCTGTCTTCGGTCGTCGCATCGGTGCCGGTGCTGTCGGTCACCACGACGGCGGGCAACGTCACATCGCTGCCCGCCGGGTTTTGCGCGCGTGTGGGCGGCGATGTCGCGCCGAGCATCGTCAAAAGCGCGAGCGCAAGTGGCGTCATGCGCGGCGCGCGCACGCGCCATCCCGTCGTCGGCGCGGGCATCGCGCCGCGCGGGTCATTCCCTCTTCTCATGTTTTCTCATCCCATCGTTGAATAGACAAACGGCGTCGTCCCGC
Organism: Caballeronia sp. TF1N1; assembly: GCF_022878925.1. Taxonomy (NCBI): domain Bacteria; kingdom Pseudomonadati; phylum Pseudomonadota; class Betaproteobacteria; order Burkholderiales; family Burkholderiaceae; genus Caballeronia; species Caballeronia sp. TF1N1. The sequence goes on along the minus strand of NZ_CP084629.1, from coordinate 191,739 downwards.
TGCATGCGGGCTTGAATCGGATGGGGACATTGGTTGTGTGGTGCGAGGCACGCGCGGCCCCGTTCTATCGACTTCGATGCAACCGTCATGTTTGCCGCGCACCGCGCAGCAGGATCAGCATGACGAGCCACGGACCGCCGAGCAGTGTCGCGACGAGACCGGCCGGAAGTTGCTCCGGATAAGGAATCTGCCGTCCCAGCCAGTCCGCGACGACCATCAGCAGCGCGCCGAGCATCGCTGCGAGGTAGACCTGCGGCAGCGGACGCCGCCCGCCCGAGAGCCGCGCGATATGCGGCGCGATCAGCCCGACGAAGGACAGCGGTCCGACCACGACCGTCGCCGCCGCCGTCGATACCGCCGCGAGCAGCAACAGGCCGAAGCGCGCGCGCCCGACCGGTACGCCGATGCTCGCCGCCACCTGCGGACCGGCGCCGAGCGCCGCCAGCCAGCGCGCGAACAGCGGCGCCACGGCGAGTACCGACATCGCCAGCACGGCCATGAGCAATGCCATCGCCGGCTCGATGTAGTAGGTCGACCCGACCAGCAAATCGAGCAGCACGCCCGCGCGTGGATCGCCGCTCGCCATGACCGCGCCGACGACCGCCTGGAACAGCGCGCTGATCGACAATCCAACGAGCAGCAACCGCTCTGGCGCGAACCGCGCGCGCCGCCCGAGCCAGAGCAGCAAGCCAAGCGTGGTGCACGCGCCGGCCACGCTTCCGGCGAACAGCGCGGCCGGTTCGAAGCTGCCCGCGATCAGCAGCACCGCGACGACGCCGAACATGCCGCCCGAGCCGACGCCGAGCAGGTCTGGGCTTGCCATCGGATTCGCGGTCATGCGCTGCAACAGCGCGCCCGCCGCGCCCAGCAGACTGCCCGCTGCGAGCGCGGCAAGCAGGTGCGGCACGCGCCAGAAGAGGAGCGCGTCGATGTCGGCCGGATGCGCGAACCGCCAACCGTCCGGTCCGCGCGTGACGACGAACGACAACGCGCACGTGATCGCGAAGAGCGCTGCCCACACGAGCGGCATCGTGCGCACTGCGTGCGGCGGGGTGCCGCGGTCATGCGTTTCGCGGATGTCCGGCGTGGTGCGAAGGCGCGGCAGCAGGACGACCAGGAGCGGCACGCCGATCATCGACGTGACCGTGCCGGTGGGAATCAGATGCGCTGAGAACAGCTCGCCCTGCGAGACGATGCGCACGAGTTCGTCGGTGAGGAAAAGCAGGGCGGCGCCCAAAAGCGGCGCCCACACGAGGCGGTCGCGCAGGCGGCGCGCGCCCGTGAGCCGCGCGAAGAGCGGCGCCGCCAATCCGACGAACCCGATCACGCCGACCTGCGCCACCACGCTCGCCGTGAGCACGACCGCGACCAGCAGCGCCGCGCCGCGCATCCAGCCGACCGCGGCGCCGAGATTGCGAGCGGTGGCATCGCCGGCATCGAAGAGTTGCAGCGGTCGATGCAGCAGCGCTGACGCCAGCGCGCAACCGCCCACGCTCGCCGCAACGCGCGCGGCGCTTTGCCAGCCGGTCTGATCGAGCGCGCCGCCGCCCCAGATTTGCAAGCCTTGCAGCAGATCGAAATGCATGACGCCGATCGCGAGGCTGATCGCGCCGCAGTACAAATTCACCACCATGCCCGCGAGAATCACTGCAAGCGACGACATGCGTTGCAACCATGCCAGGCCGAGCACGAGGATCATTGCCAGCGCGCCACCCGCGAGCGCGATGGTTTCGCGGCCCGCTGCGAGCCAGCCCGGCAGCCACACGCTCACGACGGCGAGCCCGAGATACGCGCCGGGGAAGATGCCGAGCGTCATCGGTTCGGCAAGCGGATTGCGCAACACCTGCTGCACCAGCACGCCCGCAAGCCCGAGCGCCGCGCCGCACAGCAGCGTCATGGCGATGCGCGGCAGCACGCTTTCGTGCACCAGCACGTCGCGCATGTCGGTGAAATCGGGCGAAACGAGCGCCTTCCAGAACGATGCGCCGTCGAGCGCGCCATGCAAATGCAACGCGGCGAGGCACACGGCGGGCAGCATCAGGCCGGCGAAAAGTGCAAGCCGCCAGTCGCGTGGCGGCGCCGAAGGGTGAGTGAGTGCGACGCGGCTGCTACGCAAGCCCACCTCCGCCGTTATCGATGATGGTGCGTGCATTCGCCATTGCGGTCGCGAAGCGTTGCATCGAAATCAGGCCGCCGTACGGGGCGATCACCGGCAACACGGCCACGCGTTTCTCGCGGACCGCTGGCAGCGCGCGCCAGAGCGGGCTCGCCGTCAGCGCCGCGCGGATGTCGGGCGCGAGCGGCCGAGTCAACGCGATATCGGCGTCGGCGGCTTCGAGGAGACGGGGCAACGGCACGACGGTGGAACCCATCGCGTTCGTCGTCCAGCGCACGCGCGCAGTCGCGGCGTTCGACAGCCCGATCTTTGCGAGCACATCGTTGAAGAGACTGCCCGCGCCGTACACGCGCAGATGCCGCTCGTCGATCACGTCCGCGACGATCACCGGCCGGCCGCGCGGCACGCGCGCCGCGACGTCGCTCATGACGCGCTCGGTTGAAGCGAAGAGCGCGTCGGCCCGGGCGCGGGCGTCGAAGGCATCGGCCATCACGCGGGTTTCGGCGCACAGGCTCGCGTAGGGATGCCCGTCGGTCATATACGCGCCGAGCGTGAGCGTCGGGGCGATACGCCGCAGCGGCGCGAGCAGTCCCGCATGCGCGGGCGTGACGATCAGCAGGTCCGGCGCGAGCGCGAGCAGCGCATCGAAATTGGGTTGATAGAGAAGGCCGATATCCGCGACATCGGACGGCAGCGGCGGCACCGCGATCGTGTTCGCATACCACGCGGGCAGCGGAATGCCGACCGGCGCGCGCCCGAGCGCGAGCAGCGTCTCGGTCAGCTCCCAGTTCAATACGACGATACGTCGCGGCGCCGGTCCGGCCACGACGCGCGCGGCGCGCGGGAACGCGAGCAGCGCGGCGGCGCCTTGCAGCAGCGTGCGTCTCGGTGGCGACTTCATGACGGAAAACACATGCGGCGGCCGGTGGACGCATCGGTCGTAACCGACATCGGCACGCCGTAGATGGCTTCGAGCCGCGCCGGATCGACGATGACCGCCGCGTCCTCGCGCATCAGCAGACGCCCCTCGCGCAACGCGACGATCCGGTCGCAGAAGCGCGTCGCCATGTTGATGTCGTGCATGACGATGACAGCGGTCATCGCGCGCTCGGCGCACAGCGTCCTGATGAGTTCGAGCACGGTCAGCTGATGGCCGACATCGAGCGCCGACGTCGGTTCGTCGAGCAGCATGCAGCGCCCGTTCTGCGCGACCAGCATCGCGATCCACGCGCGCTGGCGCTCGCCGCCCGACAGGCTGTCCACGGTGCGGTCGGCATAACAATGAACATCGGCGGCTTGCATCGCCCGGTCGACGTGCGCGGCGTCGCCGGCCGTGAAGCGCCCGAGCGCGCCGTGCCACGGATAGCGGCCGAGCTCGACGAGTTCGCGCACCGTCATGCCATCGGTCGATGGCGTCTGCTGCGGAAGCCAGGCGACTTCACGCGCGAACTCGCGCGTGCTCCAGTCGGCGAGCGGCCGGCCCGCGCATCGGACGACGCCCGTATCCGGCGCAATCTGTCCTGCGAGCAGCTTGACGAGCGTGGATTTGCCGGAGCCGTTGTGCCCGACAAGCCCTGTCACGCGGCCCGGTTCGATATGCAGATCCAGCGGATGCAAGAGCGTGCGCCCGCCCGCCGAGCGCGACACGCCTTCGAGCGAGAAGGCGGGCGGCGTCGCGGTCGCGTACGCCGTCTGGTAGACGTGGCCGTTCATGCGAGCGCCGCCTTTTTCGTGGAACTCACCTGACCGCTGTCGAGCTTGACGATACGATCGGCGAGATCGAAATAACGGTCGTCGTGGGTGATGACGAGCACCGTCTTGGCGCGCGCCTTCAGTTGCGGCAGCAGCACGCGATAGAAGACGTCCTTGAACGCGGGGTCCTGGTCGGCGGCCCATTCGTCGAAGAGATAGAACGGGCGGTCTTCCAGAAACGCCACCAGCAAGGCAAGACGCTTCCTCTGGCCTTGCGACAGATCGAGCGTCGAAAAACGGCCGTTGTCGATGCGCACCTTGTGCTCCAGTTGCAACGCCACGAGCAGCGCGCGCGCCGTGGCCTCGCTGTGCGCGGGCAGGCCGAGCAGCGAATCGAACAAATGGAAATCGCTGAAGACGACGGAGAAAAGCTGGCGGTAAGCGGCGCGATTGCCGTCGTCCACCACCGTTTCGTCGATGACGATGCGTCCCGACTCCGGCGCATACAGCCCGACCAGCACCTTCGCGAGCGTGGTCTTGCCGCTACCGTTGCCGCCCACGAGATAAACGAGTTCGCCCGCCCGGAACGTCAGATCGATAGGTCCGAGCGTGAAAAAACCGTCCTCGGCTTCGCGCACGTAGCGATGTTCGACGCCTTCGAGCGTAATGCTCTCGAACGCATCGGCGTCGAGCGAGGCGCTTGCGGGCTCGGGCGGCAGGGCTTGTTCGAGCTGATCGATGCGCTCGAACGCGATCCGCGCGCTGCCGATGGCGGGCAGGGCCGCCAGCAATCCTTCGACCGGCATGATGAGGTAAAGGAAGACGAGCGCGTAACCGGACATCACGTGCGCGTCGGCATCGAAGAGACGCGCGAGCACGAAGAGGGTCAGGCCGACGAAGCCGAACAGCAGCAGATTGCCCCAGCTCGCGGCCAACGCGTGCAGCATGTAGCCGCGCGTGCGCTGCGCGCGCACCGCTTCGACATGCGGGGCGAGATCACGCGCGACGAACGCATCGGCACGCGCGCGATGCAGCTTTAGTTCCTTCGCGCCGTCGAAGAGCGAGCGAAAGCGTTGCAACAGGCCGTCTTCGCGCTGCCGCGAATCGCGCAGATGGAGAAGCGCCCGCGAGCCGATCAGATGCGTGCCGAGCGATCCCGCGCCGATCGCGACGAGCGCGAACAGCAGAATCGGCAGGGACAGCATGCCGAGATAGACGAGACAACCCGCGATCACCGCGCCCTGCATGACGATCGACGGCAGACTGATGAAGAACACGACGATGGTGTCGAGGTCCTGCGTGAGCGCGTTGATGGCGCGCGACGCGCCGCATCGTTCGAGATCGCGGTACGACGCGCCCGCGATGCGGCCGATCGTCTGCAAGCGCAACCTCGCCTTGGCGTGCTGTCCGAGATACATGAACAGCATCTGCGAAACGACCCGCGTGAGAATGACCACGACGCCCAGCGCCGCGAAGCGCACGCCGAGCGTGAGCAGTTCGTCGCCGGTTGCGCGCAGCGCCTGATTGATCAGCGCGACGAGCGCCGCGTTCGCCGCGCCGCTGACGAGACTGACGACCAGCGCGACAGGCAACAACCCGCGCGCGCTGCGGATCGACGAGGCTATCAGAGACACGTGCGCACACCCTCGTTGAAAGCAGCCAAGGCAGGCGGCTGCCCGCAAAGCGCATTGGGCGGCAACAAAAATGCGAGAATGCGAACCATTAACATTTCAACCGATGGGTCGGCGCTAAGTGTTGAGTGACGACGAGTTTAGCGTTTCGTCGAAAAATCAGGCCGACACCGAATATCGAATTTCTGACAACTATTGGTGTTTTATCGATAGTTTTTTGCGTACCACTTTTTCGCGACCATGAAAGAGTTCCTGCTCAAACGCTATCCGATCGAACGCGTCCCGCTGTCGCGAGACGTGATGGCGACCCTCGTCGACTATCGTCATGGCGAGCGTATAACCTGGCATCAACACAAGCACGGACAACTGGTGTTCGCCGTGCGCGGCGTCGTGCGCGTGCTCACGCCCTCGCGCACCTGGACGCTGCCGCAGTCGCGCGCAGTTTGGCTGCCATCCGATGTCGATCACGAACTGCACGCGGTCGGCGACACGCAACTATGCAGTGTGTATTTCGAGCCGCGTGTGTTTCCGTGGTCGTGGCATCAACCGGCCGTGATTGCAGTGTCGCCGTTGATGAGAGAGCTGGCCATCGTGCTGGGCGCCGCGGGCGAGCGATACGCCGAGGGAAGCCATGCCTCGCTCAGCGCGCCGCTGTTGCTGAAGGTGTTGAGAGAGACGCCCGCGCTCGCCGAGCCCGGCGTGCCATTGCCGCGCGATGCACGGCTGCTGCAGATCTGCGAGCACATGATGAACGACCCGGCGAGCGAACTGACGCTCGATTTCTGGGGCGAGCAGTTTCACACCAGTGGGCGAACATTGGCGCGCTATCTAAATGCCGAGACTGGATTGACCTTTGGCGCATGGCGTCAGCAGATACGAGTCGCGGAGGCAATCACGCTCCTTACGCTGGGACAGCCTGTGACGCAAGTTTCGAAGAAGCTTGGCTATCGCAGTGCCAGTGCCTTCATCGTCATGTTTCGTCAGGTCACGGGAGAGGCGCCACAACGTTACCTGGCTTCGCGCTCGTCGAGCAGATAAACGGAGAGCGGGGCGTCTTATGCAGACTTCGAGTTGGAAACTTAGATGTAGATCGCATCATTGCTCGAATGACGTTCGTATAGCTGCGGTCTTCGTTCGGGCCTCGATAGCTGAATGTCGAATGGCCGTTGTAGCGTTGAAAGCCGTCGTCGTTGGTACGTGGGGGAGAAGGGCCGTTGAGGGTCGTGAAGACTCATGCGCGCCTGCGGACGTTCGATTCAGCGGTGCAAGCCGGCGAATTACCGCAAACGGACGGACTGCAGCCACACGGTTCGTAACCGGGGAAGGTCGGCTATGGCCGAAAAGACGCCGTCACCGCAGCATGCGAACGCAAGCCGCAAGCCGCAAGCCGCAAGCCGCAAACCGCAAACCGCAAGCCGCAATCCCCAAACCTCGACCTTCTCAAAACCGGGCGAACGCCATTAATCGAACGTCATGGAGCGTGCATAGCGGGTTTAAAGTCGACCAATTCGACGCAAACTAGCGCTCGCTCTGAAGGCGCTAAAAGGTTGAGCAAAATGCAGCACGGCTGAGAACCGTGAGGTCGCGGCGCAGGTCCTTCACCGTGCACCTCCCAACCATCAATGGCATCATTCCCGGCAACCGACAAACAACGCCCCGGAGGCCCCACCAATGACCCCAAAAATCGACGTACCCCAAGTAGAAGCCCTTCTGCGAGACGTCGGCCAATCACTGCTTCAAACTTTCAACACCCAAAACCCCATCTACGAAAACGCCGAGATGATGCGCGTTTTCAAGTCCCTCGACGATCAAGCCGCCAACACCATCCGCGAAGCGCTCGCCGCTCGTTATCCTGAGATCGCGTGGCTCGAAGGAGAACTCGTAGAAGCCGACGCCCAGACAAGCGACAAGAAAGCCTTTTGGATCTGCGACGCGATCGATGGCGCCGTCTAGTTCTTGCGTTCCATCGCCTCATGGTGCATCACCATCGCGCTCGTGGAAGAAGGCGTCACGGTCTTCGCGATGACCTACGATGCCATCCGCAACGAATGTTTCCACGCCGTGCGCGATGAAGGCGCGTTTCTGAACGGCGGCCGCATAGCCGTGAATGGCCGCAAACACCACGCAGGCGCAATGCTCGCCACCAGTCAGCCGCCGTTCATCGGGAACAAACCAGCAGTTATCGAAGCCGCAGGCGAGTCGTTAAGCGCGATGCTTGCCAAATCGGGCGCTGTCCGCAATCTCGGACCCACATCGCTGCAACTCGCCTATGTCGCGTGTGGGCGGCTCGATGGCTTCTGGGAATTCGGAGAAGATACATTCAACTGTGTTGCAGGCGCTTTGCTTGTCGAAATGGCGGGCGGTCGCGCGACCAACGCTATCGGCGAGCCTTATGGGTTGAAGTCGGCAAGCATCGTCGCTGCATCGAGTGGCGTATCGGAAAGCATCATCGAAACTTTTGCTGCGCATCCTGGATTGACGCGCGCTGCGTAGTTTCGGTCTGGTTTGAAAGACGAGTTCGATCAGTTATACGAGGAAGGCGCGAACCGTCGTCGCATGATGCTCGTTGGTTTCCACGACCGCATCAACGGTCACGCAAATCGCATCCGCATGCTGGACCGCTTCTTTACTTATGCACGCTCCAAACCCGACGTATGGTTCGCGCGAAAGGACGAGATAGCGCAATGGGTGCTCGCGCATCGCGCGGATACGCCGGTGCTAAAACGTGGCCGAGCGTCGGTGACGGGGTTGCCAGCTTGAGCGTTTGAGCCGGGTCACTTCACTATCTCAGGCGCAGCAGGCTGATTGGTTCCGTTAGGTCCAGGTGCCGTGGCGTGCGGGGTTTGCATCGCTCCATCCGTTGGCGCACCCGTTTTCATTTCCGCACTCACGGCCTTTATCGATCCAACGCCCGGTTTCTCCACGACCTCGTTACCAGGCGGCGCAAATACATTCACCTCTTCTTGCGAATAGGCGTTTGCAAGCGCGCTATAGAAGACGGCCGCAGCCGCTGTCGGCAACACGATAACGAGTCGCATACGACCTCCACTTTGGACGATGGCCAAAGCCTCGGTGATTGCATCGAGGAACTTCAACAGAAGAAATGAACCGGGCAGTGCATGCTGCCTCAAGTAAGTTATAGGCCCTGCCGATAGCGATTGACAGGCCGCTTAGAAAAATTGTCAGCATATGCATGGATTACTTCAATGCCATCGCGAGCAAAACATGGCATCGAAAGCAATCAGTATGTGTTTAGTCAGATTTGAAACAAAGCTCCAGTCGAGCGGGGGCAGTGACGATATGCAGTGATCTTTTACAACGTCCCCTCTCGATCTCCAATGGCATTCCTTTCCAACATTAAAATCGGCCGGCGCCTGGGCGCTGGTTTTGCAGTCGTTTTGTTGCTGCTGTGCGCGGTCGGTGGCATCGGTCTCGTTCAGGCATCGCGCATCTATGACGGTACGCGCGAGATGGGCCAGAACTGGCTGCCGAGCGTCGAGGCGCTCGGTAAGGTGCGCGGTTTCGCGGACGATGTGCGACGCACGTCCTTACGTGCGCTCGTCACGAGCGACGCGTCCGATCGCAAGACCGTGATTAACCAGCATACGCAGCTAATTTCCAAATTTGCCGCGGCATTCGACGGCTATGCGCAACTCGTCTCGTCGCCCGAAGAGCAGCGGGTTGCGAGCGGCATCAAGTCGGCATGGGCGCAGTATCTGGAACTCGATGCGAAGATTCAGTCGCTCACCGAATCCGGCGACACAGGCATGGCCGAGGCTCGCAACTTGGCCGGCGGCCCTTCCGCGAAGGCATTTGCAGACGTGCAGGAGTTGATCGACGTCGACATCAAGCTGAATCACGAGGGCTCGACCGCCGAGATGGAAAAGGCGCATGCGTCCTATCAAAGCACGATGGCATGGACGGTCGGTCTCATCGCGGTGGCAATCGTGCTGGGCGCGGGAATCGCGTCTGCAATCACGGTGTCGATCACGCGGCCCATCCGCCGTTCGGTGGAAATAGCGGAAACGGTCGCGCGTGGCGATCTCACCGCAGTAATCGAAGTGCAAGGCAGCGATGAGACGAGTCAGTTGCTCGGCGCGCTGCGCCACATGAACGAGCGCCTCGTCGATCTCGTGAGCCGCGTGCTGACGAGTAGCGCAGGCATCGCGACGGCGTCGGCGGAAATCGCATCGGGCAACACCGATCTGAGTCAGCGCACGGAAGAGCAGGCCGCTTCGCTTGAAGAAACGGCCGCGAGCATGGAAGAGCTCACCACGACGGTCAAGCAAAACGCCGACAATGCGAGTCAGGGCAACGCGCTGGCCGCGCAGGCGTCGGAAACAGCAGCGCGCGGCGGCGAACTGGTCAGCCGCGTAGTCGATACGATGCACGGCATTTCCGGCAGCTCGGAGCAAGTCGCGCAGATCATCTCGGTCATCGAAGGTATCGCGTTCCAGACCAACATCCTCGCATTGAATGCGGCCGTGGAAGCCGCGCGCGCAGGCGAACAAGGTCGCGGTTTCGCGGTGGTGGCGGGCGAAGTGCGCACGCTTGCACAGCGCAGCGCGACGGCCGCAAAGGAGATCAAGGATCTGATCACCGAGTCCGTGGAACGCGTGAACAATGGTTCGGCGCTCGTGGACAACGCGGGCCGCACGATGACGGAGATCGTGCAGGCCGTGAAGCGCGTGGCCGATCTGATGGGCGAGATCAGCTCGGCATCGGGCGAGCAGCATCATGGCATAGAACAAGTCAACACCGCAGTCATGCAGATGGATGAAATGACGCAGCAGAACGCGGCGCTCGTCGAGGAAGCATCGGCGGCCGCGCAGTCCATGGCGTCGCAGTCGGCTTCGTTGCGTGATCTCGTCGCGGTATTCAAGGTGGATGCAGCGGCTGCGCGCGCGGTTCCGGTATCCACGGCGGCGAAGCCAACGAGCTCGTCTCGCGTCGCTCTCAAACCTCGCGCTCCAGCGCCGACCAAGCCTCGTGCCTCCGCGAAGACAGCGCCGAAACCTGCGCCGACGCATGCAGCGACTGCGAGCGCGGAAGGGGACTGGCAGACGTTCTGAGAGCGCGAGCGAGCGAGCCATCCGCGTCAGCAGGCGTGGATGGTGGGAATCGTGGCGCTCTCACGAAGCAATCGCAACCATTCCTCACACCTCTTCAAGTGCACACCCAGGCAGCACGTCCCGCACCATTCCCGCTCCACCATGCGCCGCCATCGCGCAACGCGGCGCTAACTCGAGCACGCCACCAAACGGCCACTTGTGTCCGTCTCAGCCGCTAGCGACCGAAACGGCCACAAACCCTTCCCAACCCCGCCAACAATCGACAGCACACAGCCACCTCGCCAAACACGGCGTGGAAGTCGCTAAAGAGTCATCCGTTCACAAACTGCGCATCGCTGCGAAGCACGCGCCAAGGATGACTCCGCCATGCAAATCCGCAGAATTCCCACTACCGTCGTCACCGGCTTTCTTGGCGCGGGCAAGACCACGCTCGTCAATCACATTCTCGATGCAACGCGGCCGATGCAGATCGGCATCGTCGTCAACGAGTTCGGCGAAGTCGGCATAGACGGTCAGTTGATCGTCGCCGACGAAGAAGCCGTCATCGAGATCAATAACGGTTGCGTGTGCTGCACGGTCCGAACGGATCTCGTCGCAAGCGTGCGCGATCTGCTCACGCGCTTCGGCGACCGGCTCGAACGGCTGATCATCGAAACGTCCGGGCTCGCCGATCCCGCGCCCGTGCTACAGACCTTTCTCGCAGACCCCGACGTACGCGAACGTCTCGAACTCGAAGCCGTCATAGCCGTTGTCGATGCAATGCACGCATCCGCCCAGCTTCACGATGACATCGCGCGCGAACAAATCGTGTTTGCGGACCGCATCATCATCAACAAGACGGATGTGGCCGTGCCCGCGAAAGTGGCCGCGCTCGTCGAAGAACTCCGGCAAATCAATCCCACCGCGCAGATCGACTTCGCGAACCATTCAGCCGTCGACGTCGATGCATTGCTCGGCGTGCGGAGTTTCTCGCTCGATAACCTGCTCGCCGTCGAACCCGGTTTGCTCGATGAAGAAGGCCACGATCACGAACACGACGACAGCATCGCTTCTTGCGCGATCGTCGTTCCAGGCGCCATTGACGCAAGCCGCTTCAATCAGTGGATCAACCAGCTCGTGCAGACGCAGGGGCAACAACTGCTGCGCATGAAAGGCGTGCTCAACGTGCACGAGGAAGCAAGGCGTCTGCATTTTCATAGCGTCCACATGCTGCTCGATGCGAGCTTCGGCCGCGCATGGAAGCGCGACGAAGCGCGTGAGAACCGCTTCGTGATGATCGGCAGAAACATCGACGCACGGCACATGCGCGATGGACTTCTTTCCTGCATGCATTGACCCATTCATTCATTTCTTATAGAGGAGCACGCGCATGAAAAAGCCCGAAGCATACACATTGAGCATTGGCGTACTGGCCGTCGCGGATACATGGCTTACCGGGACCGTATTTCCCGTACCCGTCTGGGTGACGTTCATTGCATGGGCGTCGTTCTTCGTGCTTGGCGGCGGTCGCGCGGGCTTCGTGAAGAGCGTCGCGTCGAATCTCACGGGGCTGGTCATCGCATCGCTCACGTTGCTCTGCATTGCGACGACGAGCGGTGGCGCGTTTGCGGCGGCGGTGTTCGTCGGCATCGGCAGCGCGGCGATGGTGCAGGCAGCAAAGATCAGATTACTCGATGTCTTGCCGGCCATCGTGTGGGGCTTTGCATCGACGGTCGGCACGACGGTGGCGACAGGCAAGGCGATCACGACCGCTGGCATCGGCAATCCTGCACTCGTGGCCGCAGCGGCGCTCGTGACGGGCGCGGTCTTCGGCTTCGTGTCGGAAGTGGTCGGCGAAGCGTTGTTGTTCAAACGCGAGCATCGGCTGAGCTGAACTCGTTTCTTTACGCACGGAGCACATCGTGAAACTACAGCATCATCTTGGCGGCATCGAAAATCTCGGCCCCGTCAGCACCGAACGGCGCGTGTTCGTGGAACCGTGGGAGACGCGCATCTTCGGTATTCATACCGTGATGATGGCGGAAAGCGCGCATCTCTCCAATGCGCTGCATCGCTATCCTGTCGACACGCTGCCGACGACATTCAAGAACGACTGGACGTGGGCGTCGCTGCGCACGGGCGCGGAAGACATGCAGCCGTTCGAGTATTTCAAGTATCGGTACTACGAGAAGTGGCTCGGCGGCATCTCGCAGTTCTTCGTCGATCAAGGCTACATCTCGGCCGACGAACTCGCGCAAAAGACCGCGCACTACCGCGCGAACCCCGATGCCGCGCTGCCTGGGAAACCCGACGCCGCGCTCACCGCGCAGATCGACGCGTATCTGACGAACGGCGACTCCGGTTATCACGCGCTCGAAAGCGCCGCGCGTTTTGCGAAGGGCGACGCGGTACGCATAGCCGACCCCGAAGCGGTCGATCACACGCGTCTGCCCGGCTATCTGCGCAACAAGACCGGCGTCGTCGATCTCGTGTATCCGGGCGCGTTCTCGTATTTCGTATCGACGGGACCGGACGGTATAGGCGCGCCCATGCCCGTGTATCGCATTGCGTTCGATACCGCCGACATCTGGGGCGCCGACAAGAGCGAAGCGAACACCACCCTTTATGCCGATTTGTACGAAGCCTACGTACAAGCGGCCAACTGATTCGGAGCCACCGCAGCATGAGCCAACTCTTTGAATTTCCCGACGACCGCGAAGCGTCGAGCGCGGCAAAGGTGCGCGCGCTGGAAGCATTGTTGATCGAGAAGGGCGTGATCGCGAGCGATTCCGTCGATGCCGTGCTCAAGCACTTCGAAACCATGGCCGGGCCGTTCAATGGCGCGAAGATCGTGGCGCGCGCATGGACCGATCCGGAGTACAAGAAGCGCCTCGTCGACGACACACCGAAGGCCATCGCGGAGCTTGCACTGCCGCTCGGCATGACGGGTGCGGAAGGCGAGCACATGGCCGCCGTCGCCAACGACGAGAACGTGCATAACCTCATCATCTGCACGTTGTGTTCGTGCTATCCGTGGCCGGTTCTCGGCTTGCCGCCGTACTGGTACAAGGACCCCGTGTTTCGTGCACGCGGCGTGCGCGAGCCCCGTGCCGTGCTGGCGGAATTCGGCGTGAACGTGCTTGCAGACAAGGAAGTGAAAGTGTGGGACAGCAGCGCGCAAATCCGCTGGTTCGTCGTGCCCGAGCGTCCCGCCAACACGGAGCACATGAGCGAAGCGGAACTCGCCGCGCTCGTGACGCCGGAATCGATGATGGGTGTCGCCCTCATCGAAGCGCCCACGACCTGAGGCCCGTCATGTTCACTCGATTCGAGGAATACGCGGCGACGTCGATGCTCGGCGCGCCCGATTCGCCGCCGCGTCTCGACGGCAAGCTGTTCTTCACCAACCGCTGGGAGCGCGATGTGTTCGGGCTTGCGCTGTCGTTATCGAAAGCGGGCTGCTTCGAGTGGGAGGACTTCCGGCAGAGCTTGATTGCATCGATTGCACAGTGGGAAGCTATCGGTTGCATCGACCAGCCGCGCTGGGACTACTACGAACGCTTTCTCGAAGCGCTTTTGAACGTGGTCGAAACGAGCGGCGTGTTGTCGCGCGATGAACTCCTGAAGGTCGTGACGGCGCGGCGCGTCAACGTTGACGCCTGAGTCTTGCGCATCCATCCAATCATCATCATCGATTCAAACGAGGTCTTCAATGAACGACGCTATTGCTTTTCCTACCGAACCGGTCACGCCAATCCCGTTGCGCGAGCTACTACCCTGGATCGTGTTCGGCGGTCTCTTGATGTTGCTCGCGCTGTATTTCGTCGGCGCGGAAGAGGGCGCGACCTCGATCGTGTCCGGCATGTACGTTCACGAGTTCGTGCACGATGGACGCCATCTGCTCGGCTTTCCCTGTCATTGACGCGGAGACGATCATGGTCGGCAAACTGTTGATGCGCGGCATGCTCGCGGGCGTGGTCGCGGGACTGCTTGCGTTCGGTTTCGCGAGAGTGGTGGGCGAACCGCAAGTCGAACGCGCGATTGCAATTGAAGAGCACGCGCACGCCGCTCACGGCGATGCGCTTGAGCCCGAACTCGTCAGTCGCGAGACGCAGGCGGGCATGGGCTTGCTGACGGGTGTCGTGGCCTATGGTGCGGCTTTCGGCGGGCTCTTCGCGCTTGCCTTCGCATATGCGTGGGGCAGGGTGGGCAAGCTCGGCGCACGGCCGCTTGCCGCGTGGATGGCGCTTGCGGCGTTCGTATCGCTCGTCGTGGTGCCGAGCCTCGTCTATCCGGCGAATCCGCCATCGGTCGGGGACCCGGAAACCATCGGTTATCGCACGGCGCTGTTCTTTCTGACCATCGCCATCTCGCTTGCGATCATGCTGTTGTCGCTCAACGTGCGCAGTGTCGCGGCGAGGAAGCTCGGGCAGTGGAACGGAACGCTCGTCGGTATTCTCGCGTTCGGCGTCATGCTTGCCGTGATGATCGTCGTGCTGCCCGGGATCGACGAAGTGCCGGCCGGCTTTCCCGCCACGCTGCTGTGGAAGTTCAGGATGGCGTCCATCGGCATGCAGGCGATCGTCTGGACGACCATTGGCGCGCTGTTCGGTGTGCTCGCCGAGCGTAGCGAACTCGCCGGCGCTCGCCAGCCTCGCAAGGCACCGGCTTTCGCGCCGGCGGTGCGCAATCGATGACATGCGCGACCGCGTGTTTTTGGGCGGTTAGACTAATCGTTCAGGGCGACGGTGTTCCGCCGCCGCCCGCTTTCAGACGGACACCAAAACTCCGATGAAACGCATCAAGGTCGGCATGCTCGTCTTTCCCGGGTTCCAGTTGCTCGATATCGCCGGGCCGAAGGACGCCTTTGCCGAAGTCCGCGTGTTGAGCAAGGGCGAATGCGAGTACGAAATGATGACGGTCGGCACCACGCGCGGCAGCGTGCAGTCGTCGAGCGGCCTCACGACCGTACCGGATCGCACCATCTTCGACCGCTGCCCCGAGTTCGACACCATCATCGTTCCGGGCGGGCTCGGTATCTTCGACGCCTTCGACGATCCCGCGCTCAGCGAGTGGCTGCGCGCGCAGCACAAGCAATGCCGTCGCGTATCGGCGATCTGCAATGGTCTCTTCGCGCTCGGTTCGGCGGGACTGCTCGACAACAAAGTCGTGACCACGCACTGGATGGACGTGCCGCGGCTCGCCGCGACGTTTCCGCGCGCGCGGATCGAGCCGGACCACATCTTCGTTCGTGACGGCAACATCTTCACGACGGCGGGCGTCACGGCCGGTATCGACTTGTCGCTCGCAATGATCGAAGACGACTTCGGCCGTCAGATGGCGCTGGATGTCGCCAAGTATCTGGTCGTTTATCTGCGGCGCGCGGGCGGTCAGTCGCAGTTCAGCCCGCTCCTTGAAACGCAGGCCGCGCCCGGATCGCAGACCATGGCACTGCAGGAGTTCATGCTCGACAACCTGCATGTCGCGCATACGGTGGCATCGCTTGCGGACCGCGCGCATATGAGCGCGCGCAATCTCTCGCGCATCTTCGCGAAGGACTGCGGCACGACGCCGATGACCTTCCTTGCCAATGCGCGCATCGACGCGGCGCGGCACTATCTCGAAGCCACGGAATTGCCGATGCGGGAAATTGCGCGCCGCTGCGGCTTCGAGGATACCGACGGCTTTCGCAGAACCTTCTTTCGGCGGCTCAGTATCAATCCGGTGGATTATCGCGACCGGTTCAGATCGAAAGCCGACACGGTTCAGGCAGCCAACGGACGCGCCTGAGGATCAGCTTCCGAGCGCGTTCGGATCGCGCCAGGCACGCTCAAACGGCAGCCGCCAGGCACGCGGCGCGACGAGCTGATGAATCGCATTCGGCCCCCACGAACCCGGCGCGTAAAACCGCACGGGCGGCGGCGATTCGAGCAGCGCCGTGGATACTTCCCACAGCCGCTCGATGCCTTCCGCAGTCGTGAACAGCGTGCGATCCCCGCGCATGGCGTCGAGAATCAGGCGCTCGTAGGCTTCCAGCACTTCGCCGATTAAGCCCGTGTCGCGCATGGCGAACTGCAGGCTCAGTTTGTCGAGACGCATGCCGGGGCCGGGCCGCTTGCCATAGAACGAGAGCGACATCTTCGAGGCATCGGCGAGATCGAAGGTCAGATGGTCCGGTCCCTGCGAACCCACGCCCGAACCGGCCGGAAACATGCTCTTCGGCGGCTCGCGAAACGCAATGGAAATGATTCGCTGGCCTTCCGCGAGCCGCTTGCCGGTGCGCAGATAGAAGGGCACACCCGCCCAGCGCCAGTTGTCGATCGAGCATTTCAGCGCAATGAAGGTCTCTGTTTCCGACTCGGCGCTCACGCCTTCCTCGGTCCGATAACCCGTGTACTGACCGCGCACGACATCGTTAGGTTGAATCGGCAACATGCTGCGAAAAACCTTGTTCTTTTCCTCGCTGATAGGCGAAGGTTCCAGCGATGTGGGCGGCTCCATTGCCATGAACGCGAGAATCTGGAACAGGTGCGTGACGACCATGTCGCGAAACGCGCCCGTCTGCTCGTAGAAGCCCGCGCGCTTGCCGAGGCCGAGCGTTTCCGGCACGTCGATCTGCACGTGATCGATGAAATTGCGATTCCATATCGGTTCGAACAAGCCGTTGGCGAAGCGGAATGCGAGGATGTTCTGCGCCGGTTCCTTGCCGAGAAAGTGATCGATGCGAAAAATCTGCGCCTCTTCGAAGACCTCGTGCAAGTGCGCGTTGAGCGACACGGAACTTGCCAGATCGGTGCCGAAAGGCTTTTCCATGATGATGCGCGAGCGTTCCACGAGTCCCGCTTCGTGAAGCATGCCGACCGCCGAAAGCGCGGCGTTGGGCGGAACGCTCAGATAATGCAGGCGCCGGCATTCGCCGCCGAAGCTTTTCTCGGCGTTCAGGACCGCCGCCTTCAACGTTGCGGCGCCGGCTGTCAGGGGCACGTAATCGAGATTGGCGGCGAACGTGTCCCACTCTTGCGGCGTCACCTTACGACTCGAAAACTCGTCGAGCGCGCCTTTCGCCGTGACGCGGAAGTCGTCCACGTGAATGTCGTCGAGCGCGACGGCAATGATCTTGCAGCCGGGGATAAACCCCGCATTCGACAGATGGAAGAGGCCAGGCAACAGCTTGCGTCGTGCGAGATCGCCCGTGGCGCCGAACAGCACGACCACTTGCGGAAACTTCGGACCTACGCCTGCGGAGATCTTGGCCATCGTGCGAATCCTCGGTGGGTTGTCACGGCTCGTCAGCAACAGCGTCGCGTCTCATGCGTTCCGACAGTGTCAGTATCGCTCAGGCGTGCGCGATTCAATAAAGCGCATTCGAAGCGCGTTCGCGCGTGGTCCACATTGCGGGATTGTGCTTCAACGCAGCTCGCGTTCCCTCGGCGGTTCGGGCTGCCATGCATCGACGAGTCGATCGATAAAGAGCCGCACCTTCGGACTCGGATGCCGTCGCGTGGGAGACACCGCGCGAATGGGCACGCGCTCGGCGTCAAGCCGGAACGCAGCGGCGTGGGCGCGATTGCGCTCGGTTCGCTCGGTGGCGGCGCGGTCGTCGAACATCTCGGCATTGCTTCGACGATGCGCTTCAGCGCGATCCTCGCGGCGCTGAGTCCAATCGTGGTCGCGACGACGTTCGGCACGGGCCGCGCGCCGCCCAGCGAGCCTTCGAGGAACTGAAGGGTGCCGCCGATGCCGCGCATGGAGCCGGCTTTTTTGGCGGCTTGCCAAACGCGCTGATTGACTTTAGCCTGCATCGGCAATCGGCGGAACTCATCAACGCAATACCTTCCGGTATAGGACAAGAATGACGATGAAGCGTATCGGGACAGGCCGTGTTTTGTGCATCTGCGCCACGGCTGGATTGGCCGCGGGCAGCATCGGTCAGGCTGTGGCGGCGCCAACGGATGCGCTCATCGCAGCCGCGAAGCAGGAAGGGCAGTTGACCACCATCGCACTGCCGCATGACTGGTGCGGTTACGGCGCGGTCATCGCCGGGTTCCAGAAGAAGTACGGCATTCGCGTCAACGAACTCAACCCCGACGCAGGCTCGGGCGACGAGATCGAAGCGATCAAGGCCAACAAAGGCAACAAGGGACCGCAGGCACCGGACGTGATCGACGTCGGTCTTTCGTTCGGCCCGACGGCGAAGAAAGAAGGCCTGTTGCAGCCGTACAAGGTGTCGACGTGGAGCGCGATTCCCGCCGAATCCAAGGACGCCGAAGGCTACTGGTACGGCGATTATTACGGCGTGCTTTCATTCGAAGTCAACACCGACATGATCGACAAGCCGCCGGCCGACTGGAGCGACTTGCAGAAGGCCGACTATCGCAACGCGGTTTCGCTCGCGGGCGATCCACGTTCGGCGAATCAGGCCATTCAGGGTGTCTATGCGGCGGGCTTGTCGCAGACCAAGGGCGACGCAAGCAAGGCGGATCAGGCTGGACTCAAATTTTTCGCCGATTTGAACAAGAGCGGCAACTTCGTGCCGGTGATCGGCAAGGCGGCGTCGCTGGCGCAAGGCACGACGCCGATCATCGTGCGCTGGGACTACAACGCGCTCGCCGACCGCGACACGCTCAAGGGCAACCCGAAGGTGCAGGTAATCGTGCCGAAGACGGGTGTCGTGGCGGGCGTCTATGTTCAGGCGATCAGCGCGTTTGCGCCGCATCCGAACGCCGCGAAGCTGTGGATGGAATACCTCTATTCCGACGAAGGCCAACTCGGCTGGCTCGCGGGCTATTGCCACCCAATGCGCTACAACGAACTCGTGGCGCAGAAGAAGGTGCCGCAGGCGCTGCTCGACAAGCTGCCGCCCGCATCGGCGTATAAAGGCGTCGTGTTCCCGACGCTGCCGCAGCAGGACGCCACCAAGGACGTCGTCACCAAGGGCTGGGATCAGATCGTCGGCGCGAACGTGAAGTAAGCGTGACGCACGAGATCCCGCGATGAGCGTCTCTCCTCCGCAAGGCGCCGGGCCGGATCTGCTGGCGCCGGCCGCGCCCGTGCCGCCGGCCGGTGCCGCGCGCGCAAGCGGCGGCGCGAGTTGGCTCACGTATATCGGCGTGCTGCCGTTCTTCGTGTTCGCGCTGCTATTCCTTCTGCTGCCCACGGGCTTCTTGATGGTGGGCGCGTTCCAGGACCCGCAGGGACACTTCACGCTCGTCAATTTCCGCGAGTTGTTCCAGCCCGGCGTGCTCGATGCCTACTGGATCAGCATGAAAGTCAGCGCGGCGTCGGCCGCGGGCGGCGCGATACTCGGCTCGCTGCTCGCGTGGGCGGCGGTGAAAGGCCAGTTACCCGCATGGATTCGCCCGACGCTCATGACCTTCTCCGGCGTGGCGTCGAACTTCGCGGGCGTGCCGCTCGCGTTCGCTTTCATCTGCACGTTGGGGCGCGTGGGTCTCGTCACCGTGCTGGCGCGCAAGTACCTCGGCTTCAATCTCTATTCCACCGGCTTCAGCATTCTGAGCTTCGCCGGACTGACCATCACATACCTGTATTTCCAGATTCCGTTGATGGTGCTCATCATCACGCCCGCGCTCGACGGTCTGAAGCGCGAATGGCGCGAAGCCTGCGATTGCCTCGGCGGGACATCGGCGCAGTACTGGCGTTATGTCGGCTTGCCGGTGCTGTGGCCGAGCTTGCTGGGCGCGGCGCTGCTCTTGTTCGCCAACGCGTTCGGCGCGGTCGCCACGGCTTATGCGTTGACCGGCAGCTCGCTCAATATCGTGACCATTCTGCTGTACGCGCAGATTCGCGGCGACGTGCTGCATAACCAGAACCTGGGTTACGCGCTCGCGCTCGGCATGATCGTGGTGACGGGGCTTTCGAACGGCGGCTATATCTGGTTGCGTGCGCGCGCCGAAAGGGGACGCCGATGAAATCGCAGTCGCGCGCGGGCGCCGCCATCGCGATGATCGTCGGCTCGCTGTACTTCCTGATTCCGCTCATCGCCACGTTCGAGTTCAGTCTGCGCATGCGTCGTGGCGAATACAGCTTCGACGCGTATCGCGTCGTACTCGGCGATCCGCATTTTCAGGCGTCGTTCGGCTATTCGGTGCTGATGGGCTTTCTCACCATCGTGATCGGCGTGCTGCTCGTGGTGCCGACCGCTTACTGGGTGCAGCTGCGCTTGCCGAAGCTGCGCCCCGTGGTCGAGTTCATCACGTTGCTGCCGCTCGTGATTCCGGCCATCGTCATCGTGTTCGGCTATCTGCGCATCTACAACAGCAGTTCGATCCTGCCGCTCACCGGCAACGAACGCGCGACCGACCTGTTGCTCGTGTTCGGCTATGTCACGCTGTCGCTGCCGTATATGTATCGCGCGGTCGACGCCGGCATGCGCGCCGTCGATATCCGCTCGCTCACCGAAGCCGCCGAATGTCTGGGCGCGGGCCGCGCGACCATACTTTTCAAAGTGATCTTCCCGAATGTGCGCTCGGGCATTCTGTCGGGCGCGTTCCTTACCTTTGCGGTCGTCATCGGCGAGTTCACGCTCGCGAGCCTGCTGGATCGTCCGGCGTTCGGCCCGTATCTGCAGTTGATCGGTGCGAACCGTGCCTACGAGCCGTCGGCGCTCGCGATCATCGCGTTCGTCGTCACCTGGGCCTCGATGGGACTGATCCAGGTATTCGGTTCGGCGCGCGCGCTGGCCGGCCAGAAAACTTGAGCCTGAGGCACGCGACGCATGGCATTTCTCGAAATCGACAATCTTCACAAGGCGTTCGGGCCGAACATCGCGCTGCATCAGTTCGACATGAAGATCGAGCGCGGCGAGTTCATCACGTTCCTCGGTCCTTCTGGATGCGGCAAGACGACCGTGCTGCGCATGATCGCGGGCTTCGAGACGCCCACGCGCGGCACCATTCGTCTCGATAGCCGCGACGTCACGCATCTGCGTACGCGCGAACGAGCCGTCGGCATGGTGTTTCAATCGTATGCGCTCTTTCCGAACATGACGGTGGCGCAGAACATAGGCTTCGCGCTGCGAGTGGCGAAGCGTCCGCAGAAGGAGATGGACGAGCGCGTGGCGCAAATGCTCGAACTGATCAAGCTGCCGCATCTTGCCGAGCGTTATCCGTGGCAACTGTCGGGTGGCCAGCAACAGCGCGTGGCGCTGGCGCGCGCGCTTGCGAGCAAGCCGCAAGTGTTGCTGCTCGATGAACCGCTGTCCGCGCTCGATGCGAAGATCCGCGTCTCGTTGCGCGAAGACATTCGCGCGTTACAGCGCGAACTTGGAATCACGTCGATCTTCGTCACGCACGATCAGGAAGAGGCGCTATCCATTTCGGATCGCATCGTCGTGATGAACGAGGGACGCGTCGAACAGGTCGGGCCGCCGCTCAACATCTATAACTTTCCGCGCACGCGCTTTGTCGCCTCCTTCGTCGGCACGCTCAACATTCTTGCGGGCCGCGTGATCGATCCCGCGACCGGACGCATGGCCGTGGACGGTCAGGAACTCGTGACGTCGCGCCAGTTGCCATCGGACGATGCCGGCCGGGAGCGGCTTCTCGCCTTGCGTCCCGAAGCGATCGTGCTCGAACCGCCCGCGAGCGGCCGCAATTCGCTGGCGGCAACCGTCGAGGAAATCAGCTTCCTCGGCGCGGTGGTGCGTATCCGCGCGCGCGTGAAAGACGCGGTAGTCTCGCTCGATGTCTTCAACGACCCGAACCGGTTGCTGCCCGAACGCGGCCAGCCGGTCGCGCTCGGCTTTTCGCACGAGAATCTCCTCGTGCTCGACGAGGACGCGCGTTAGGCAACGCGCCAAACGTGCCGTTGCGCAGCGCACCAGCGTCGCGGCGCCGTTCGGCAGGCGCGAGACTCGATCTCGTCGCTGCATTGCGGCACGCGTAGCGAATATATACGCGATGCATCGATGTCATCGCCGCGCATTTCGATTCCGGCAATTCAAACACCTTGCATGGCGGATTACGCCAATGCAATTCCCTTTTTGTTAAGGCACACTAAGCGGCAGCATCCGGTTTCGAGCTTTGCATCCCGCAAACCATCAAAGCAGTGAATGGAGGCTTCGAGATGAACCGAAAAAATAATGCGGCCATCTGGATCCTGGTCGCCATGCTGTTGGGCATCGGGATCGGCTACATGATCTACTCGAGCTTTCCGGACAAGAAGACTGCTACTGAAATCGCGGGCTACATCTCGCTCATATCGGACGTGTTTCTGCGACTGATCAAAATGGTGATCGGTCCGCTCGTGTTCTCCACGCTCGTCGTGGGCATTGCGCATATGGGCGATGCAGCCTCGGTCGGGCGCGTGTTTGCCAAGGCGCTCGGCTGGTTCGTCACCGCGTCGCTCGTGTCGTTGCTGCTCGGTCTCATGATGTCGAACCTGCTCAGGCCGGGCGAGAATCTCGGGCTGCCTTTGCCGGATATCGGCGCGTCGGCGAATCTGGCGACTTCCAAGTTCACGCTCAAGGACTTCGTGAGTCACATGGTGCCGAGGTCGTTCGCCGAAGCGATGACCAATAACGAAGTGCTGCAGATCGTCGTGTTCTCCATGTTCTTCGGTGTGGCGCTCGCCGCGCTGGGCGACAAGGGCAAGATTCTCGTCGCCGCCATCGACCAGCTCTCGCACGTCATGCTGAAGATCACCGGCTACGTGATGAAGCTCGCACCGCTCGCCGTGCTGGCCGCAATGGCGTCCACTGTCGCCGTCAATGGCCTGACCATTCTGCTCAAGTTCGCGGTCTTCATGGGCGACTTCTACTTGAGCCTGTTCATATTGTGGGCGTTGCTGGCGCTCGCGGGTTTCCTGTTTCTTGGACCACGCGTGCTCAAGCTGCTGGGACTGATAAGAGAAGCGTTCATGCTCTCGTTCGCGACCGCGAGTTCGGAAGCCGCGTATCCGAAGATTCTCGATGCGCTCGACCGCTTCGGCGTGAAGCGCAAGATCTCCGCGTTCGTGATGCCGATGGGCTATTCGTTCAACCTCGACGGCTCGATGATGTACTGCACCTTCGCGACGTTGTTTATCGCGCAGGCCTACAACATTCCGCTTTCCATCGGCACGCAACTGACCATGTTGCTGGTGCTCATGCTGACATCCAAGGGAATGGCCGGCGTGCCGCGCGCGTCGCTCGTCGTGATCGCGGCGACGCTCAACCAGTTCGGCATTCCCGAAGCGGGTTTGTTGTTGATTCTCGGCGTGGACACGTTCCTCGACATGGGCCGTTCCGCCACGAACGCGGTGGGCAATTCGATTGCGAGCGCGGTGGTCGCCAAGTGGGAGGGCGAACTGATGACGGAAGCGGAAGCCGACGCCAACGCGGCGCGCATCGAAACCGAGCTCGAAGCGACCATCGCCCATCCGGCAGAAGGTTAAGCGGAGCCGCGCCATGAAGATGCAGCGATTCTGCTCGATGCTCGCGCTTGCGGGGACCTTGATCGCCTGTGCCGGAGCGCGAGCGCAGGACGATCCGCAAACGTCACGCGCTATTCCCGATAGCTTCGCGCCCGTCGCGCTCACGGGAACGCTCGCGAAGGTGCGAAAGAGCGGTGTCGTCGCGATTGGTTATCGCGAGGCATCGGTGCCGTTTTCGTATCTGAACGCGCGCCATGAACCTATCGGTTATTCCATCGAGTTATGCAAGTCGCTGGTGACGGCCATCGGCGATGCGATCAACCTGACGCCGACCATCCTGTGGGTGCCGGTTACGCCTGATAATCGTATCGACGCCGTGACGAGCGGCCGTGTCGATCTCGAATGCGGCTCGACGACCAGCAATATCGAACGCCAGAAACGCGTGGCGTTTTCGCCGATCATCTTCGTCGCGGGCACGAAGGTGATGGTCAAGAGCGGCTCGCCTATCGGCTCGTTTCGCGATCTCGCGGGCAAGAAGGTCACGTTGACCGCCGGCACCACGAACGAGAAGGCGCTGCGCGATCTGGACAGCAAGTTCCGGCTCGGCATTCAGTTGCAGATCGTGCCAGACCACGCGCAAGGCTTCGCGCAAGTGGCCGACGGCCATGCCGACGCATTCGCCACCGACGACGTCTTGCTCTACGGGCTGATTGCCGAGCACGCGGGCGCGGGCGGGTCGTACCGGGTGGTCGGCGATTACCTTTCGTATGAGCCGTACGGCATCATGTTTCGCAAGGACGATCCGCAGTTGGCGCAAGTGGTGAAGGACACGTTCCAGGAACTCGCGGCGGATGGCGAAATGGACCGGCAATACAAGCGCTGGTTTTTGCGCCGCCTGCCATCGGGCACGAGCATCAATCTGCCGATGAGCGCGCAACTCGAGACCATCATTCAGACGACTGCGGGCACGGACGCGCAATGAAGATGCGCGCTATCCATAGACCTGTATGCCGCGCCAGAATTGCGGCCACGGTTGGCGCGGTGCTTCGCATACGAAGATATCGCGGCCACTTACCGTGCTGTTTGCAATCCCGAAGCGGTTCGTGAGACGCGCGGCCATACGGCACGACGCCAACTCACGCTGCACGATATCGCTCGGAAAACCCACGACGATCAGCGGCTTCGGCGGCGGGTCGCCGTATCCGCGAAACCAGTGTGAGTTGGCGCCGGAGATCGGGCTCGGCAGCTTCAAGCGCGCGCCGAATAGATCGATGGCGCCGGCCTGGCCCGTATCGGCGACGAGAATGCCGACGCTCGCACGTTGCCCCTCCGGAAGTGTGTCGCGAATGCGCGCGACGCTTTCCGCCATGTCGGGCCACCCGAGCTCTTCGTTGAAGTTGCCGCCATTGACGCGATCCGCAAAGCGCCACCATGTCGATCCGACCGGAGCAATCGGCAGTACGGGTGCCGCGCCCAGCACCGCGCCGATTGCGAGCACGACGCACACGGACCAGCGAATCGCCGCTGCGTGGCGCATGTTGAGCGATGCCATCCGTTGCTCCGCCCACACCGCGCCCGCCGCGAGCAACATCGGATAAGCAGGCGCCATATAGTAGTCGCGGCCCTTCGCCACGACGAACAACACGAGCGGCACGACGAACATCCAGCCAAGCACGCGAAACCGCTTTCCTTCCCCGACGGCGAAAAGATAGTAGAGTCCCGCGAGCCACAAGGGAACCGTGAACGGGCTTGTCGTGATCCAGAACTGACCGAGCAGGAACCCGTTGCCGCGTCCCATGCGGACGTCGCGAGCGTGAATGCTCTGCAGGAAATCCAGTGTGATGAAGTCGTGCTGAAACTGCCAGATCAAGTGAGGCAGCACGATCACGCCGACGAGCGCGACGCCGAGCCATAGCCACGCGCTGCGGAAGTATCGACGGGCGGGTGTAAAGAGCAAGCCCGCGGCGATACCCGCTGCCAGAAACGCGATGGTGTACTTCGTCAACAAGCCGATGCCGATGGCAGCGCCAACGCCGAGACACCATCGTGCATCGTCCGTGGACAGCAGGCGCACCGCGCAGTATGCGGCCGCGACCCACCATAGATAGTCGAAACTGACGTACTGATAAAGCGCGCCCGCGCTCAACGCGACACTGCTAATAGCAGCGGCCAATGCGGCGACGATCTGCGCCCGTCTGCTTCCTCCGAGCTCGCGCGCAATCAGGCCCGTGAGCACGAAGGCGATGCCCATTGCCAGCGACGAGAAAAAGCGCAAGCCGGTCAGCGACGGCCCGAACAGCGCGAACGCGCCTCGCGCAAGAAACGGAATGAACGGCGGGACGCCGACGTAACCCCACGCGAGCGAGCGCGCGTCTTCCAACGTGGACAGTTCATCGCGATGAAAGCCGTATTCGCCATTGGTCGCGATATGCAAAATCGCCAGCGCCGCAGCCCATGGGAGCAGTGGCGCGGTGTCGGCGAGTGAATGCGTTTTCAGGCTATAGGCTGGCCGCATGTCTCCTCCGTTTTGCGGGCGACTTCAGCGTGCCGAGTCTCGCATCGTCCGACGCACGAGGCAAGTCGCGTGGCGCGTGATGCGAACGTTCGTGCCCGTACACGAGCGGATCAACGGCGGGCGCCGCGTTTCTTGCGCTCGCGCACGAGCTTGCCGGCATCGACGGGAATGAACGGCGCCTGAAAGCGCTCAACCAGGAAGTCGATAAACGCACGGGCGCGTGCGGTCTGGTTGCGTTGCCGCGGGTAATAGACGAAGAGATCGGCCGATGGCAGCACGGCGTTCGGCAGCACGATTTCGAGCCGTCCGCTCTGTACATACTTCGCCAGGTCCCATTCCGAGCGGATAAGAATGCCGTGTCCGTCGAGCGCCCAGCGCAGGACGATATCGCCATCGTTGCTGGATAACGCGCCGCGCACTTTCAGCGCTTCCGTGTGCTCTTCGTCGATGAATCGCCATACGCCATAGGCATCGTCGTTCTGCCGATGGATGATGCAGCGGTGCTGCAGCAAGTCTTCGATCTTTTCGGGCGTGCCGAAGCGTTCGAGATATTTCGGCGATGCGCAAAGAAAGCGCCGGTTGCTCATGATGCGTCTCGCGCTCAAGCGGCTGTCGGGCAGTTCGCCGAAACGTATCGCCATATCGAACGCACCTTCGATCAGATCGACGGGCCGATCCGTCACTTCGAACTGAACCTCGACCCGAGGAAAGCGCTTTGCAAACTCGGACACGAGCGGCGCAATGGTCGTGCGGCCGAAGCCGAGCGTCGCGTTGATGCGCAGCAGCCCTTGCGGATCGGTGCGCGCGCCCGTGATCGCTTCTTCCATTTCGCGCACTTGCTCCACGATCTGCGTTGCATAGCGCAGATAGGTTTCGCCTTCCGGCGTGAGGCTGATGCTGCGCGTGGTGCGGTTGACGAGCTGCGCGCCCAGCCGCTTTTCCATGATGCCGAGCCGCTTGGTCGCTGCGGGCGGCGTGAGATCGAGTGCGCGCGCCGCGCCGGACATGCTCTTCAGTTTCGCGAGCAAGATGAAGAACTCGAAGTCCGATGCCGAATCAGTATTCACTTTAAGAAAAAAATGAAATGAATGTGGTTGAATCTTAACCCGGCATTTCGCGGCTAACCTAACGTCTTCAATGAGCAAGTGCCGTCAGGAGACATTCATGAAGATCGTCGAAATCCGCGAAAAGACCGTTCCGATCAGTTCGCCCATCCGTAATGCATATATCGACTTCAGCAAGATGACGCTGAGTCTCGTCGCGGTCGTGACCGACGTGATCCGCGACGGCAAGCCTGTCGTCGGTTACGGCTTCAACTCGAACGGCCGCTACGGTCAGGGCAAGCTCATGCGCGAGCGCTTCATTCCGCGCATCCTCGAAGCAGACCCAAGCACGCTCCTCGACGATACCGGCAACAACATCGATCCCCACAAGGTGTGGGCGACCATGTTCATGAACGAGAAGCCGGGCGGTCACGGCGAGCGTTCGGTGGCTATTGGGACCATCGACATGGCGATCTGGGACGCGGTCGCGAAGATAGAAGGCAAGCCGCTTTTTCAGTTGCTCGCGGACCGTCATGGCAATGGCCAGCCGGACCGCAAGGTGTTCGTGTATGCGGCAGGCGGCTACTACTATCCGGGCCAGGACCACGGCAAGCTCAAGGACGAGATGCGCAGCTACATCGACCGGGGCTATACGGTCGTCAAAAAGAAGATTGGCGGCGCTTCGCTCGATGAAGACCTGCGCCGTATCGATTCGATCCTGAGCATTCTGCAGGACGGCCAGAAGCTCGCGGTGGACGCCAACGGCCGCTTCGATCTCGACACGGCTATTCAGTACGCCAAGGCGCTCTCGCAATACGATCTCTTCTGGTACGAAGAGCCGGGCGATCCGCTCGACTTCGAGTTGCAAGCCACGCTGCGCAACTACTACGACAAGCCGATGGCCACCGGCGAAAACCTCTTTTCGATGCAGGACGCGCGCAACCTGATTCGCTACGGCGGCATGCGTGCCGACCGCGACTGGCTGCAGTTCGATTGCGCGCTGAGTTACGGTCTCGTCGAATATCTGCGCACGCTCGACATGCTGCATCAGCACGGCTGGTCGCCGAGCCGCTGCGTTCCGCACGGCGGGCACCAGATGTCGTTGAATATCGCGGCCGGGCTGGGGCTTGGCGGCAACGAGTCGTATCCTGATCTGTTCCAGCCCTACGGCGGTTTCCCGGATGGCGTGAAGGTCGAAGACGGCTATATCACCATGCCCGACTTGCCCGGCATCGGTTTCGAGGGCAAGGCCGACCTTTACGCCGAGATGACGAAGCTGTCGGCGTGACGCGTCACCAGATGGTGTAGCCCGCATCGGTGAGCAGGATGGTGCCGGTGATTGCGCTCGCCGCGTCCGACGCCAGAAACGCAATCGCCAATGCCACTTCCTCCGGTTCCACCATGCGGCGCATCGGCGTGTTGTCCATCCACGGCTTGAAGAAGCGCTCGTCCTTTGCCGTCACGTTCGACATGACCGTGTTGACGTAGGTCGGCGCGACGCAATTGACGCGCACGTTGCGCTCCGCCCATTCGCCCGCGAGCGACTTCGTCAGATGATGCACCGCCGCTTTCGACGCGTTGTATTGCACCTGCCGTTGCGGTTTGTTGGAGATGACGCCGGACATGGAACCCACGGTCACGATCGAGCCTTTGCCCTTGGCGAGCATATGACGCCCGAACGCGCGGCACGTCCAGAACGTGCCGTTGAGATTGGTGTCGATCACCTTGAGCCACGCTTCGTTGCTCATCTCCTCGGCGGGCGTGTCGGGCCACGCAATGCCTGCGTTGGCGACGAGCACATCGACCGCTGCGCCGCCATTCAGTTCGAGCGCGACGCGGTCGCATTGATCCGGGTCGGTGACGTCGAGCACCACGCCGCTGGCATCGACGCCGGCCGCGCGCAGCTTGTCGACGGCTTCGCTCACCGCATGATCCGTCAGGTCCGATATGGTCACCGCCGCGCCCGCTTCGCCTAACGCGATGGCGGTCTGAAAGCCAATGCCCCGGCTGCCGCCGGTGATGAACGCGTGCCGCCCTGCGAAGCTTTGCTTGTCCACTTTCATGCGAATCTTTCCACGGGTTGTGTTGAGATAGGGAAACGGGTTCGGCCTCATGCGCGTCGTTTCGATGACGCGCGAACCCTCGCTGCACTATATTTCAATTTCTTCAACTCATGGATCGCGACGATGAGCGGTGGCTACCTGATCGGCCTGGACTACGGAACGGATTCGGCAAGAGGCGTGCTGGTGGATATCGAAAGCGGCGAGGTGTGCGCGACGCATGCGCATCGGTATCGGCATGGCACGCTCATAGACGCGCTTCCGGGCGGGTTGCCGCTGAAGGCGGGCTGGGCTTTGCAAAACGCGCCGGATTATCTCGAATGCGCCGAGGTCATTCTCGCGGCGCTCGGGCGTGGGAAGCGTATCGAGGCTATCGGCATCGGGTTCACGGCGAGTTCGCCATTGCCCGCGTCGGCGGACGGCACGCCGCTTTCCACGCGATTCCCCGACGATCCGCACGCTTACGTCAAGCTCTGGAAGCATCAATCGGCGCAGCCCTGGGCCGACGAGATCAGCCGTGAACGCGGCGTGCATCTGACTAAGTCGGGAGGCAAGACTTCCGGCGAATGGTTGCCCGCGAAGGCGGCGCAGCTTGCCGCGGAAGCGCCCACACTTTGGGCGCAGACGGAGCGATTCATCGAGGCGGGCGACTGGCTCGTGTGGCAGCTCACCGGAACGGAGGCGCGAAGCTCCGATATGGCGCGCTACAAGGCCCACTATTCGGATGCGGGTTACCCACCCCTTGGCGTCGATGGACTCGCCACGCGATCGAGCGCGCCGAAGCGTATTGGATCGTCGGCGGGAACGGTGCGGCGCGAGTGGATCGAGCGCACAGGCATGCTCGGCGAACCGGCCGTGGCGGTCGCGGCTATCGATTCGCACGTGATTCTTCCCGCGATCGGCGCGACGCAAGCGGGCACGCTCGTCGGCGCGCTGGGGACATCGGCGGTGTACATGTTGCTCGATGACACCGAGCGTCCCTTGCCCGACGGTATCGAAGGCGTGGCGAAGGATGCGGCGCTTCCCGGTCTATGGTGCTACGAAGCAGGGCAGGCCGGTTTCGGCGATGCGCTCGCGTGGTTCGTCAAAACCGCGCCGCTGGCGGAGGACTTGCCGGCGAACTTCTCGGCGTACAACGCGAGCGCGGCGCGTTTGCGGCCGGGTGAGTCGGGACTGCTCGCGCTCGACTGGTGGAACGGCTGCCGCGTGCCGCTTTCCGACCCGCAGGTGAGCGGCATGCTGCTTGGCTTGCGCACGACCACGACACGCGCGGAGATTTATCGGGCGATGATGGAATCGCTGTGCTTCGGCGCACGCACGATCATCGAGCTGATGCAGAGCGAGGGCGCGCCGGTCACGCGGACCATCCTCGCGAGCGGCTTGAGCGAGAACAATCGCTTCCTGCTTCAGTTGATGGCGGACGTGCTCGGCAAGCCGGTCTCGGTGCCCGACATGCACAACGCAACGGCGGTCGGCGCCGCGATTCATGGCGCCGTCGCGGCGGGCGTGGTGCGGGATTTCACGGACGGTGCGGCTCGCTTCGGCGCGCGGGCGTTCCAGCATTTCGAACCGGACGCCGCGTCGGCGGATGTTTATGAAGCGTTGTTCGAGCAGTATCGGATGCTTGCCTCGCGTGCGGAATTGCGGGAGGCCATGCACGTGGTTTCGCGGCTTGCGTTACCTCGGTGATTCGATTCAATGCGTTCGGGCGCACGCTTTCAAAAGCCAAATAGCCGACGCGGCGACTCCCACTGAATCTGCCGCCGGACCTGCGCGTCCGGGACGATCTTCTCGAAAAGCGCAAGCAGCGGCCCATAATCCATCCGCTCTGGCGCGCGCAAGAACGGCCAATCGGAGCCCCAAATGCAATGCTCCGGTCCGAATGCGCGCAACAACGCGTGAGCGTAGGGCCACACGTCCTCATACGGATAGGCTTCGTGCGCATACTTTTGCCAGCCCGACAATTTGACCGTCGCGCGCCCGGTCTCTGCGAGCCGAAGCACCGCCTGAAAGCCTTTCTGATCGATGCCATCCGCGCTATCGGGCCGGCCGGCATGATCGATCAAGACATTCACCGGTTGCCGCGCGAGCCAGGGCTCGAGCGTCGCCATCTGATCGCCAACCACCTGAACCTGCGCGAACATCTCGAGGTCCGCGAGCGACGCGAAAAGCTCGCCTGCATTCAGCACGAGTTCGACACCTTCCATCGCCGGGTTGAACGCGACGCCGACCACACCCGCATTGCGCAGCGCAGTCAGTTCGCTTCGGCCGATGTCGTTATCCACCACCGCAATGCCGCGAAACCGCGCCGGGTAAGTCTGCAACGCGTCGACGAGACAACGGTTGTCGGTCCGGTAGCCGCTCGTCGGGCCAACCAGCAGCGCATGACGCACGCCGTAGGCATCCATTACGCGAATCAGTTGCGCGGCGGTGCCGAGTTCCTGACCTTCAGGGCGATACGGCGTGTCGTCGCGATACGGAAAGCGCGCAGGATCGAAGATATGGCAATGACAGTCGATCCTGTCTTCATCGAAAAGGCTCATGGGTTGATCCGGTTGGAAGATTGACCCGCTCAGAGCGAGCGCTGAATGGCTTGTCCGAGCAAATCGAGACCGAGGTCGATCTCTTCCTCGCGCACGGTCAGCGGCGGCGCAATGCGGAACACGCCGCCCATGCCCGGCAACTGCACGATATTCATGCTGAGGCCGAGATTCATGCACTCGCGCGTGATCTTCGCGCCGAGGCCGTCATCGGGCTGCTTGGTGCGGCGATCCTTGACAATCTCCACGCCGAGCAGAAGACCGCGTCCGCGAACATCGCCGATACAGTCGAAGCGCTCCATCAGATTTTGCAAGCCGCGCCTGAGTCTTTCGCCCATGATGTTCGCACGCGCGACGAGTCCTTCGCGCTCGACGACGTCCAGCACGCGCAGACCGACGGCGGCGGGGAGCGGGTCGGACACGTGCGTCGTATAGAAGAGATAGCCGAGTTCGTGCGCGCGCTCCTCGATGGCCGCCGACGTGACGATGGCCGCGAGCGGCAGCCCCGCGCCGAGTGTCTTCGACAAGGTGAGAATGTCGGGCGTGACGCCGTCGCGCTGGCACGCGAACATGTTGCCCGTGCGGCCGATGCCCGTTTGCGCTTCGTCGAGAATCAGCAGCATGCCGCGCTCCTCGCACTTGCGCTTGAGCGCTGCCATGTAACCTTCGGGCAATTCGATGATGCCGCCCGAACTCAGGATCGGCTCCGCGATGAACGCGGCGAGATTGCCGCTCGACTGGCGGTCGATGAGCGCGAACGCGTAGTCCAGTTCCGCGAGGTAATCGTAGGCGCCGTTGCGCTCGAACTGCGGCCGGTAAGTGAACGGAGCCGGAATCGCGAACGAGCCGACCGCAGCCGGGCCCACGCCCTTGCGGCCCGCGCTGTAGGTCGCGGCGGCCGCGTGCCCGGTCATGCCGTGCCACGACTGCGCGAAGCCGACGACCTCATAACCGCCGGTGACGAGCTTCGCCATGCGGATGGCTGCTTCGTTCGACTCGGCGCCCGTGCTGAGCAACAGCGCGCGGTCGAGGCCTTCGGGCGTGATGTCGGCGAGGCGCATCGCCAGATCGACGACAGGCCGCGAAAGCATCCCGCTGAAGAGATGGTCGAGCTTGCCGGCGTATTCGCTGATGACCGCGACGATCTCGGGATGGCTGTGGCCGAGCACCGCGCTCATCTGTCCCGAGGTGAAGTCGAGAATGGGACGATCATCCGCGTCGTAGACGAAGCTGCCCTTCGCACGTTCGATGATCATGGGTTCGAACGTGCCGCCGTAGCGGATCAGATGCTGCTTCGCGTTGCGCCAAAACGTTGCGTCGTTATTCCGGGACACCGTGCATCTCCTCGCGAATGGGAAGAACCTGCAGTCTAGACGACGCTTCGCGAATCGCCCACACCTTCCCTTCAGACGATGACAGGCGGATGCGTCACGATCGACTTCATTTGCGGCACCGGCGCGCGCAAGGCGCTCAAGTCGGGCGTCGGGCGCTCGAGCGATTCGTCTCCGGCGAACGCGCTTTCGAGTGCTTCGGCGATATCGAGCACGCGCGCGTCGCCACGCAGCGCGCCGACCAGTTGCAGACCGAAGGGCATGCCCGCGTGATCCATTCCGCAAGGCAACGAGAGCGCGGGATTGGTCATCATCGAGATGACGTATGTGAGTCCGAGCCAGCGATAGTACGTGTCGAGCGGCCGGCCGTTGATCGCTTCCAGATGCCATTGCGACCATGGAAATGGCGTAATGGAAGTGGTCGGCGACACGATCACGTCATACCGTTGCACATGTTCCTGAAAGCGCCGGTACAAACGGGTCTGCGTGACGTGCGCGCCCACGACATCGGCGAGCGTCATCTTCACGCCCATTTCGTAGTTCGCGCGCGTGTTCGGGCCGAGCAGCGACCGATCGCGCTCATAGGCTTCGCGAAACTGCGCGACGAAGTTCTGCGCGCGGATCACGTCGAAGCAGCGGTCGCTGTCACGCATGTCGATATCGACCGGCTCGCACACCGCGACATGCCGCGCGACGGCTGCCATTTTCTTGCGAAAGGTGGCGCGCGTGGCGTCGTCGAGCGCGCAGGTGCCGAAGTCCTCCGTGAAGCCGATGCGCAACGTAGCGGCATCGATTGGACGATGCTTCGTGAAGGTATCGGCATCGACTTCGTGGGAAAGCGGATCGCGCGCATCGAAGCCCGCTTGCGCGGCGAGCAACAGACGCGTGTCGGCGACGGTACGCGCCATTGGTCCACTGACGGTGATGGGCGCCCAGCCCAGGTCCTTGCGATCGCCAGGCACGAGTCCCGGCGATGGCCGAAAGCCCACGACGCCGCAATACGCAGCCGGAATGCGCAACGAGCCGCCGGTGTCCGAGCCCGTGCACAGCGGCAACATGCCGGTGGCAAGCGCAACTGCCGACCCGCCCGACGATCCTCCCGCGTTGAGCAACGGCGCGAAGGGGTTGCCGGTTGCGCCCCACACGACGTTGCGCGTGTTCGCGCCCGCGCCCATTTCCGGCGTATTGGTCTTGGCCGTGACGATGGCGCCTGCCGCGCGAATGCGCGCGACCATGGCGTTGTCGGCCTCGGGCACGTGGTCGCGATACATCGCCGAGCCATATGTCGTGAGCACGCCCGCAGTCTCTTCGAGGTCTTTCACGCCGATGGGCAGACCATGCAGCAAGCCCGGCGCTTCGCCGCGCATGAGCGCGTGTTCCGCGTGCCGTGCCTCGATGCGTGCGCGCTCGAAGCATGTCGCGGCCATCGCATTGACCGAAGGGTTGAGGGCCTCGATACGCGCGATGCTCGCATCGAGCAATTCCACCGGCGAGATTTCGCGAGTGGCGATGAGCCTGCGTGCATCGACAGCGGAAAGAGAAGCGAGCGTGTCATCCATGATCGATCAGGCCGCCGCTTGGGCAAAAGATTGTTCGACGCACGCGGCTATGGCATTGCGCGTGTTTTCGAGGTGCGCGCGTGTCTGCTCGTGCACGGCGCGGCCATCGCGCGCGCGGTAGGCATGCAGCAAGCCCGCGTGCTCGTGATTGTTGCTGTCCATGATATCGCCCTTGACGTACATCGACAGCGACACATAGGGCCGTGCGACGAGCGACAACCCTTCGACCAGATCGAAGAGGCGCGTGCCTGTTTCGCTCGCCATCAGATGCTGATGGAACTCTTCGTTGAGAATGGCCCAGGTCTCGGAAGAGGTCGTCGCGCACATCGTCTGATGCACGGCTTCGGCGGCGGTAAGACTCGTTTCGCTTGCGTTGGCGCAGGCACGTTCGGCGAGCATCGGTTCGAGCACCATGCGCAGTTCGTAGATCTCGGTGACATCGGCGGCAGTGAGTTCACGCGTGACGACACCCTTGTTCGGATCGATAGCGACGAGCCCTTCGGCGCGCAAGTCGCGAAACGCCTCGCGCACAGGCGTCGTGCTGACGTTGAGCCGCTTGGCCACTTCTTCCTGGCGAAGCCGCGTGTTCGGCGGATAAATACCCTGCAAGATTTCCGCGCGCAGCGTGCCGAGAACATATTGCGCGATGGTGCGAAATGGCTGGCTCAACGTCGTCTCCTTGATTTGTGTGTTCAGTCGGGCAGCGCGCGTCGCTCGAACCCGAGCATGCCTTCGACCCATGCAGCGATGCGGAGCAGCTTCAGATCGTCGCCATATCCGCCGACGAGTTGCAAGCCGAGCGGCAAGCCAGCGTCGGTCCAACCGGACGGCACCGTGACGGCGGGCGCACCCATCAAACTCCACGGCGCGCAGAAGCGTGCGTCGCCCGTATCGCCCAGACCTTCGGGCGCCGCGCCGCTCGATGGCAAGGTCACGAGCGCGTCGCAACCTTCGAGCAATTGCTGCGAACGCACGCGCAGTCCGGCTTGCAACAGCAACGCGTCCTGATAGCGTGTGAGCGACATGGCGGCACCCTCGGCAAGCAATGCGCGCATGTGCTCGCTGATCAGTTCGGGCTTGCGCGCGGCCGCGTCGCCAATAGCGCGATACGCTTCGATCGCGAGTATCGTCAGCGTGGCTTCGCGCATCTGTTGCAGGTCCGCGCCGTAGTCCAGTTCGACGATACGCGCGCCGCCTTCGCGCAGACGTTGCAGCGATGCCTCGAAGCTCGCGCGTTGATGCGGCGCGATCAGTTGGTCCCAGAATGGCGTGCGTACGACGCCAAGCCGGGGCGCTCCGTTGCCGCCATCGAAATAGGCGCGCCAGGAGGCTTTATCGGCGATGGTCTCGGGCGCGGCATCGACGAAAAGGGCATGGGCTACCGCGACATCTTCCGCCGAGCGCGCGAAGAAGCCGATGTGATCGAGCGAAGCCGCAAGCGGATGCACGCCTTCGGTCGCGATCTTGCGATACGTGGGCTTGTAGCCGACCACGCCGCAATAAGCAGCCGGACGAATGACCGAGCCGACCGTCTGCGTGCCGATGGCAAGCGGCACGATGCCCGCTGCCACCGCCGCCGCCGAGCCGCTCGACGAACCGCCCGGCGTATGCGCGCGGTTCCACGGATTGACCGTCGCGGCCGGACCGCGCCAGGCGAACTCCGTCGTCGCGGTCTTGCCGAAGACGATGCCGCCGAGCGCGCGAATGGAAGCGACGATGCGCGCGTCATGAACCGGCCGATGGCCGCTGTAAATCGCCGAACCATAGGACGTGGGCATGTCGTGCGTATCGGCGAGATCCTTCACGCCGATTGGCACGCCCGCAAGCGGGGCCGTTACGGCATCGCGCACGCTGTAGACATCCGGACGATGCACGAAGGCGCGCAGCCACGGATCGAGCAAGTCGGCGCGCGTCTGCGCCTCTTGCAAGGTGGCGCGCACCGCCGCTTCGTCGTGGCGATTCGCGAAGAGAGTCGCGAGCAATGAGCGAGGCTGATCGGTCATCGCTTACTTGGCCTTCACCGAAGCAGCCGCGAACGAGTTGTCGACGCCGCTCGCATAGGTAATCGCGCCGGGCTTGATGTTGCCGATGGATTCCTGCAACGCAAGCGCGTTCTTGAACGCCTGTTCCGATATTTCAGGCGTGGGTGCGTAGATGTTCTGATCGATCAGACGCTGTACCGCCGAATCCACGATCTTCGGGTCGAGCGACGGGAACTCCGTGCGCGCCACGGCCTTGGCCGTATCGTGCGATTGCTGAATCAGCGCTTCGGCTTCGCCTATCGACTTCACGAAGGCCTCCACCATCTTCGGCTTGTTCTTGATCGTGGACGTAAGCGTGTCGATGGTCGAGAACGCATAGCCGCCCGGATAAGCCTTCGGAAACGCATACACGATGCGATAGCCTTGCGAGATGCCGGTTTCCGCTTGCGGCATGTACAGCGCGGCCGCTTCCGAACGTCCCGCCGTGACAGGCGCGAGTTCGGTGCCGATCTGCACGGTATTCATCTTCACGTCGGCAAGCTTTTCGTCGTTGATGAGCCGTTGCAGCAGGTACGTGCTCGTAGAAGGCGGCAAGGCCGTGGCGACGCTCTTGCCGTTCAAGTCCTTCAGGTTCCTGACCGGCGAATCCTGCGGCGCGATCACCCACACCGGCACGCCGGCCACGACGTTGGCCACGTTGATGAGCGACGCGCCCTTGAGGTTCGCGAGCATCGCGGTCATCGGGTCTTGCAACGAGAAGTCCGCGTGACCGCCGATCACCGCCGCCACGCCCGCTGCACCGCTACCCGCCGTGATTTTCTGCACGGTGAGGCCGTTCTTCGTGAAGATGCCCTTGTCGATGGCGACATAGAGCGGCAAGTATTGAATCGACTGGAACGCCTGATAGACGACGACCGGTTCGGACGATTGCGCCTGCGCGCCTTGCAATCCAAAGACGGCCATGCAGGCAGCCGCGACACCCGTGAGCAGAACGTTTTTCTTCATTTTCTCTTCCATGAAATGATCTTTGCTTCGGCAAATTGAACGATCCAGCTAAGAACCGATGCCATCAAGGTCAGCACGATGATGCCGAGCCAGACGGTGTTCAGATCGAAGAGCGAGCCCGCGACGAACACGGCGTGCCCGAGCCCCGCCTGCGACGCGATGTACTCGCCGACCACGGCGCCGATCAGCGCGAAGCCGATGTTCACGCGCAGTGTCGAGAAGATCCACGGCAACGCGCTCGGCACGATGAGCTTCATGAAGATCATCGAGCGCCGCGCCTTGAACGAGCGGAAGAGGTTGAGCAAATCGCGATCGACTTCGCGCGCGGCGGCGCATGAAGAGATCATCGCGACGGCGAAAGTGGAGATCGCCGCGAGCCAGATTTTCGACGACGCGTCCGAGCCGAACCAGATGACGATGAGCGGCCCGAGCGCGATCTTCGGAATGCTGTTGAGGATGACCGAGAGGCCTTCGGCGACGCCGGAGATCGCGGGCAGGAACCACAGCAGCAAACCGAGCCCGATCCCAAGCGCACTGCCTATGGCAAGACCCGCGAGCGTCTCGTAGAGCGTGACCCAGGTATCGGATGCGAGCGTGCCTTGCGACA
Source organism: Caballeronia sp. TF1N1 (assembly GCF_022878925.1). Lineage (NCBI taxonomy): Bacteria > Pseudomonadati > Pseudomonadota > Betaproteobacteria > Burkholderiales > Burkholderiaceae > Caballeronia > Caballeronia sp. TF1N1. Next base: position 153,236 of record NZ_CP084629.1, on the reverse strand, counting down.
GCCCGAACACGGCGGCGTCGTAGATGCCGGCGGGTGAGCCGAGCAGCTTGCCGTTGATCCAGCCCGAGGCGACGGCGAATTGCCACAACGCCACCAGCAACACGACGATGCCGATCACGGCGCCAGTCGTGCCGAGCTTGCGCGGCGCGCGGCGCGTGGTCTTTCCGGGCGTGACGGTGGTGGACAGCACGGCTTCACTCATGTGCGGCTCCTTGTGGTGTACGTGAGTCGGATTGCACGATGGCGCCGCTGCGCAAGCCGTTCCAGACGCGCGCGTGATAGGCGCGGAACTCGGGGGCTTCGCGCGCGGAGACGGCGGTGCGCGGGCCGTGCGTGCTCAGCGTGATGTCGATTTCGTCCTGCACGCGTGCGGGGCGCCCGCCGAGCAGGATCACGCGGTCGCTCATGGCAATGGCTTCCTCGATGTCGTGCGTGACGAGCACCACGCTCGTGCCGGTTTGCTCGCGCAGCGCGATGATGTCGTCTTCGAGCGCGAGGCGCGTCTCGTAGTCGAGCGCGGAGAAGGGCTCGTCGAGCAATACGAGCGTCGGCTCGACGAGCAGCGTGCGAGTGAGCGCCACGCGTTGACGCATGCCGCCCGACAGCGAATGCGGATATGCGTCGGCGACGCTTGCAAGACCGTAGCGCGCGAGCATGTCGCGAGCGCGAGTCACGTCGTCGGGCCGCACCTTGCGATACAGTTCGACGCCGAGCAGCGCGTTTTGCAGCACGGTGCGCCACGGCATCATCAGGTCTTTTTGCAGCATATAAGCGATGCGTCCGGGCGAGCCGTCGGCGCGCGTGCCTATCGCTATGTGGCCGGATTGCGGCGTCAGCAGGCCCGAAACCAGGTTGAAGAGCGTGCTCTTGCCCGCGCCGCTGCGCCCGACGATGGACACGATCTCGCCTTCGCGCACGGCGAAGTCCAGGCGGTCGAAGATGGTGGTGCTCACGCCGTCGGCGGTCTGGAATGCGTGACTCAACTGGCGCACGTGCAGCCGGTTCGCGTCGGGCGACGCCGCACGCGCGGGTGCTTCGGTGGGGTTCATCTTCAATCCTCGCGAGTCGTCGGTTATTGCGATGCACAACACATAATGCACAATCAAAAATGACGGTAGGGGTTTGTCAAAATTGACGAGCGTGTGAAAAGCAGGCAGACGAACGCGCGGGAATCGGATTGCTTCAGAAGTGTCGGGTTGGTGTCAGATGCTCGTGAAGCTCGCGCGTCAAGGTTTCGATGCGCTCGGCCAACTGGCGCGTAAGCTCGGTGAGTTCGGTGTTGCGTCGAAGGAGTTCGGCCATCTGCGACGTCTCGCGCGCAAGCTCGGTTTCACGTTGCTGGCACGCGAGCGCGATATCTTCGCGATGATGCGCGTCGGCTTCAGCGAGCGCCTTGTCGCGATCGGCCTGACGCGTTTGCGCAAGCAAGATGAGCGGCGCGGCATAAGCGGCCTGCAAGCTGAACGCGAGGTTCAGGAGAATGAACGGATACGGATCGAAGCGCGATATGCCGAGCATGTTCGCCACGATCCAGCCGCCCACGATCAGCGTCTGCGCGATGAGAAACGTGGGCGTGCCGAAGAAGCGCGCGAAGGCTTCGGCCTTCAATGCGAACCAGTCGTTGCCGAACACGCTCGACAGATGCGCGTGGGGTGCGTGAAAGCGCAGAGGATGCCTTGCTTCCTCGGGCGCGGGTTCGGTTGCGTGAGCCATGTTTCCTTGCCGATGGGTTGGTGCAGGCGTTTGCCGTATCAACTGCCGTTATCCGACCAGCCGATGCTGACGATGGGGAAAATATCCGTCGGCGTACGGACGATCGCGACCGAGCCGAGAATGATAAGCAGCACGGCGAGCACGATGTAAGTGTGCGGTCTTTTCAAGGCGAGTCGGACGATCCGCATGACGGTTTCCAATGGTTTCGAGTGACGCACTGGCGCGCCGGCGTGCGGTTGGGTTGAACGAAGCTTAGGGCTTTTGAAGGCGGCAATTTCCGTAAGGCGCACGGTCGTTGCCGATTCGCACGGTGGGCGCGCGTTGGAGGTTCTTTATGAGCGGCGGTCGGCTGCTTTCTACGCGCTCGTGTTTAATCGGCCCCGATGCGCGGGGGAAACCGTCGAGATTCGTCCAACTCAAAACATAGGCCCTTGCCGTCCTTCGAGTCTTCCTGAACCTCATGCATGCGCGGCATACATGCTATGCCGCCGCGCCCTCTGTTCATCCATGCCCGCCAACTCCATTCTCTCGCCTCGGCTTGTCGCGAAGCTAGCTTCGCGTCGAGCACCATCCACGTCATTCGGAGAATCATCATGGGTAAGCTTCAAGGCAAGATTGCGGTCATCACGGGCGGAAGTAGCGGGATTGGACTCGCAACCGCAAAGCGGTTCGTCGCGGAAGGCGCGTATGTCTTCATTACGGGGCGTCGTCAAACTGAACTCGACAAGGCGAAGACTGTCATCGGCTCGAACGTAACGGCTGTTCAGGGCGACATCTCGAGTCTTGAAGATCTCGACCGCCTCTACGAGACGGTGCGACGCGCGAAAGGCGGCCTGGACATCGTCGTCGCGAGTGCGGGGTTTGTCGAGGTGTTGCCAACAGAGTCCGTGACACCCGAACACTTCGACAAGACCTTCGGCATCAACGCACGGGGCACGTTCTTCACGGTGCAAAAGGCGCTGCCGCTGCTGCGCGATAACGGCTCCATCGTCATCGTTTCTTCCGGGATGCACATCAAGGGATTCCCGGACTTCGGCGTATATGCCGCAACGAAGGCGGCGATCCGCTCGTTCACGCGGACTTGGGCATCGGAATTCAAAGGCCGCGGCATTCGCGTCAACACGCTGAGTCCGGGAATGATCGAAACGCCGATCGTAGACGGCCTGTTCAGTTCGAAGGAAGAGGCGGACGGCGCACGAGCAATGTTCAAGCAGATCACGCCACTGGGCCGAATCGGCCGCGCTGACGAGATCGCCGCGGCGGCGCTGTTCCTCGCCTCGGACGAAAGCAGCTACAGCACAGGCATCGATCTGATCGCGGACGGAGGAATCACCCAGCTATAAACTGCATGCCATAAGCCGTGCTGATGCCTTGCGTTTCTCGTTCGTCCCGCCGCGTTTATATCGTAGGAGGAAAGTTCCAGTGGATCGAATCGATGTCATGCGGCTCTTCATCCGTGTTGCCGACACCGGCAACTTCTCGAAGGCGGCGCGTGCGGCCGGGATCAGTCAGCCAACGGCAAGCAAGACGATTGCGGGTCTCGAAGCACGGCTCGGCGCGCAACTGTTGCGCCGAAGCTCGCGAGGCCTGGGCCTGACAGAGGCGGGCCAAAGCTTCTACGAAGGTGCGGTTGCGATCGTCGAGAGCGTGGACGATGTCGAGGCTCGCGTCGGCAGTGGCGAAGCGTCGCCGTCCGGCATGGTGCGGGTTGCCCTGTCTCCAGCCTTTGGGCGTATGTGCATTGTTCCGCACCTGCCGCGCTTTTGCGCTCAGTTCCCGGACGTCCGCGTCGAGTTCACGGTTGCGCAGCGCTACATCAATCTGATTGAAGAAGGCATCGACGTCGCCATACGAATTGGTCCGCTGAGCGACTCGACTCAAATTGCGCGTCGAATTGGCAGCACCGAGTACCTTACTGTCGCTTCGCCGGCTTATACCGAACGCATGGGCGTGCCAAAGACGGTAGATGATCTCGTCAACCACGAATGCATTGCTCTGATGTCTCGCGACTCTCCGCGAGTCTGGCCGTTTGCCGGCCCCGACGGCGCGATGGAACACGTGCCGCAAGGTCCAGTAAGAAGCAACGACGCCGAATATGTTCGAGCGGCGGTAATTGCGGGCTTGGGCATTGGGCATAACGCGGGCTGGCTTTATTCGCGGGACGTCGAGGAGGGCAGGCTCGTACCGCTTCTCAAGGCATTTCGGCCCGCGCCTTTTCCGATCAACGCAGTGTGGCCCGGAAGCAGGCAGTTGCCTGGCAGGACCCGCGTTTTCATCGAATTTTTAGCGGACCTGTTCGCCGCCGATCCCCGGTTGAAGGTTCGATAACTCTCGTGTGGATAGCGCAAGCGACGCTATTCGGAGACTGAATACGTTCTATGCCAACACGCCCTCTACCGAAAGCGTCCGCGCGAGACTATCTTTGATTTCAAGCCGCCGGCAAAGAATATACGGCGACAGGCAGAAGTCGGAGTCGAGGCGTCATTCGCCGAACTCCTCCCCTTCAGGCACTTTTCGATGACTTGCTCCGGCAACGCATCATGTCTTAGTGATAAGTGCTCTTTCGAATAGCCTTCCCAGGAGTAGAAAATGGTCGATGAAAATGGTCCTCATTATTTCGTGGCGTTTCAAACGCCGGGTCCGAAGTGGATTCAAAGCGTGAAGTACAACGAGCAACCGGACTTCATGAAACACGTGGCTTATATGGCCGAGATGCAGGACAAAGGGCTGACCGTGATGAGCGGTCCGTTCATGGAGAAAGCCGGCGGTCTCTCCGGTGTTCTGGCGGACGGCGGCATGACGATTTTCAAGGCTGCTGATCTTGCGGATGCCCGAAAAATAGCAACCGATGATCCGACAGTACAGTCGGGCATGCTTAACGTCGATGTAAAAATGCTCTGGGTTCCGTTCCACGATTAGCCAACGCATTTAGCGATGCTGCCGGGCGAGCGTTGAATTCGCGTGCGCTTGGTGAGCAGTAACACGGTATGAGGCTGTGAATGACTGATTCGCAGCCTTTGCGAGAAGCCGGCATTTTCGTGCAGCGAACGGCCGTCAAGCAACATGCAGCCAGCTTGCCGCCACCACTCGCGGCAAGCCGGTTAATGCTGGAGACTGCTTCTCCCCGATCAAGCGACGAATGGATCAGGCAGGAACGCCATGCCGTGCCGTCAAACGATCGAGATACGTGGCAATCGTATCTGCTTCACTAGCCGAGCAGGCGAGATATCCATCGGGCCGCACGAGCGAGATCGTGTCGGCTTGCAATGGTGGTCGGACGTTGTCGTCGAGCAGGCCCGGATAGGCGTTGATCAACTGCTTCACTGCCGCAGTCGGCGCCGCGAACAGCGCGAACACCGGCCGCACGCCTGATCCTGCTGGTGCGTGGTCGGACGTCGGCGCAACGCGTTCGCCAGGCTTCATCCCATGCACGGATGGGCCGTTGAGCGGGCTATGCGGATAGTGGACCGTCACTTCCGACATGGTTTGAGCAACGCCACGGGTGAAATGCGAGAAGCCCAAGGCAAAGTGCCCGGCAAGGTTACGCAAACGCTGTGCAATCGGGTTGCGAAGCGTGGCGACCGATGTCAGTCGTTCCGCGGCTTTCAGTACCTCGTCGCCAACCGCGCTGCGCTCCGGGCTGTAGGTGTCGAGGAGCGACTCATCCGCTTCGTTGCGCAGCACGAGTGCAAGTTTCCAGGCAAGGTTGATCGCATCCTGCATGCCGGTGTTCATGCCTTGACCGCCAGCGGGACTGTGAATATGCGCTGCGTCCCCCGCAAGGAACGTGTGGCCGTGTCGATAGCCCGTCACCTTGCGACCGTTGATGCGAAAGCCGGACAACCATACGGGATCGTGGAGTTTGGTACCGGCCGGGCCGCGCCGGTCTACGAGCTGCTGCACCTGTGCGAGCGTTGGCGTCGGTGAAACCTTATCCGCCGTCGCCGGCAAGTCGCCGATGACGCGGTAACGGCCAGCCTGGATGGGAAAAATCAGCAAGACGCCATCCTTATGCCAGTGGACAGAAGCGTCCGTGTCAGGGCGCGGATACCCCGTCATGTGAACGTCAGCAAGGAACCAATCGCTCAGCAGCGTTTCGCCCTCGAAAGGCACGTTCAAGGCGTGTCTTACGATGCTGTGCGCGCCATCGCAACCAAGCAGCCAGTCGACACGCACGGCCTCTTCGCGGCCGTCCGGATGGCGCAACACCGCATCCGCGCCAGAGGCATCGGGCGTGATCATCGTTACTTCGACACCGCGCTCGATAGATACGCCTTGGCTCGCCAGACGCTCCTCCAGCAATCGCTCGGTCTCGGATTGCGGCAGTGCCAGCGCGTAGTTGTGCGTGCTGGGGATCATGTCCATTGCAACCCGGCCAACCACCTCGTCCTGCGCCATGAAGACGACGCCGTCGATCTTGAAGCCAGCGTTCACGAATGGCGCGGCGCCGCCGTCGCCCCGGTCGAGCAATTCGAGCGTTCTGCTCCAAAGCACCATGGCTTTGGATTTATCGGTACGGTGCGGCGCCTTGTCTACGATGCGCGCGTGGACACCGTAGCGGGCGAGTTCGGAGGCGAGCGTCATGCCGACTGGACCGGCGCCAACGATCAGAACGGAAGCAGTCATATACGTCCTCTCAAAGCAAAGAATTGAGCGATTCAGTCGGAGTCTTCAGGATAGGCGCCGTGGCGCGAGTACGAGCATGATGTCCATGTCCGCGCCTTCTCGATCGTCCGCTATCGGTCGGGGAGCACGGCAGGCTCCGCGCGCTTAGACCAAGAGTGCGGTGACGAAAGAGCAGTCATTGCAACGCTTACGGCAGCCTCGAGAAAACCTGAAGATGAACGAAACTTCGACTTATATGGAAAACGTTTTTTCCGGTCTTTGTCTGCGGTAAGGGTCACGGCATTGCGGAGCAATAGCGCCGCGCAGCAGTTCAACTCATGGCGCCAGATAAAAATCCAGGGGAATAAGCTCCACGGCCCATCCGCCTTCTTCGCCCAATGTCGCGGCCGGATGCATGGACGCGATGCGCACCGCCTCGTCAGGGCTATCTGCCTCGATGATGAACATGCCGCCCACCACTTCCTTCGCTTCGGTGTAAGGCCCGTCGGTAACGCGTGTCGTGCCACCAAGTGGGCGAAGCGTCTTCCAGTTTTCCAGATCGCCGAGCGAGGCGGAAACCACGACCTTGCCGGTGGCACGCATCTTCTCGTCCAATGCCGGGCATTGACTCACTAGCGCCTTGATTTCGTCTGGTGTCATTGCGGCGAACTTTTCGGGGGTGAAGTAGGCGAGGCCGAGGTATTTCATGGCAAATCCTTTTGATGAGGTTCACTGACGACGAATTAGTGGAGCGGAAATCGACAACGGCGGTGTGCCAATTGCGCTCAATCAAACCCGCTTCACCGATGAGCAAGTTCAGATGCGGTCAACAAAGCCAAGGTTCGCATCGATCGAATGACGGGGCAACCGGCCCTGGCCAGCGGGCCGATACGAATTCGGGACCCAAATTCCAAGCCGCTCTAAATCATTTGGCCGGAAGATGTGCCGCTACGGTAAGCTCAAACGACTATCACGCCCCGCGCAAATACTCCCCCAAAAATTCCACGAACGTCCTGAGCTTGACCGAAAGCTGATTGCGTTCGAGATAAATGGCGTGAATGTTCGCGTCCGGCAAAGCCCATTCATCGAGCAAGGAAACGAGCTCACCGCGCGCGAGATGTTCGTCTATCTCCCATTGCGAGCGCGTCGCGATGCCGCGACCGTCCAGCGCCCACTGCAACACCGCGCTGCCGTCGTTGCTCGATAACGAGCCATCGACCTTGACCGTCTCCGTGCGCTTGCCGCGCGAGAAATGCCACGTGCCGTAAGCCGACTCGTTTTCGCGCAACACGATGCACGCGTGACGCGCGAGATCATGCGGCGCCGATGGTCGGCCATGGCGCGCGACGTAAGCCGGCGATGCACACAAGATGCGCCGATTCGCCAGCAGCAGACGCGCGTTGATGCGCGCGTCCGGCACTTCGCCGAAGCGGATGCCGACATCGAAACCTTCTTCCTGAAGACTCACCGGACGGTCCGTCAGATGCAGGACGATCTTCATCGCCGGATAGCGCGCAATGAACTCCGACACCGCAGGCGCTATGCGCGCCCGCCCGAATCCGAACGACGCGTTCACACGCAGGAGACCAGTCGGTTCGCCGCGACTTTGCGTGACGAGCTGTTCGAGTTCCGAGAGCTCATCGAGAATGCGCGAGCCGTTCGACAGGTACAACTCGCCCTCGGGCGTGAGGCTCAGACGCCGCGTCGTGCGATTCATCAGGCGCACGCCCAGACGCCGCTCCAGTTGCGCGAGCCGCTTGCTCACGGCTGGCGGCGTCACACCCAACTCGCGCGCCGCCGCAGCCAGATTGCGATGCCGCGCCACAAGCGCAAACAGGTTGAGGTCAGAAAAGCCATCCATCTCGCATCGCTCCAAAATCTGCCTGATTCGTTCCTGCCGGTTACGACCGAAATGCTTTCGCGGAAACCCAATCTCTTAAGGCATCAATTAGACTCGAATCAACGTTGGGAGACAACCATGTTCGAAGGCTTCGATGAGCTATCGATTTCCGTCGATGGCATCAGGATTCACGCGATCAAGGGCGGCCAAGGCCCCGCGTTGCTGCTACTGCACGGGCATCCGCAGACGCACGCGATTTGGCACGAAGTGGCGCCGGCACTCGCCGAGCATTTCACGGTTATCGCCGCCGACTTGCGCGGCTATGGCGACAGCGACAAACCCGCAGGCGCGCCCGATCACTCGAATTATTCGAAGCGCCGCATGGCGCTCGATCAGGTCGGGCTGATGCGCGCATTGGGCCATGCGTCGTTCGCGGTCATCGGACATGACCGTGGCGGGCGTGTCGCGGCTCGCATGGCGCTGGATCATCCGGCTGTCGTGACGCGTCTGGTCACGCTCGACGTGGCGCCGACGCTCGCCATGTACGAGCAGACCTCGTTCGATTTCGCGCGTGCCTACTGGCACTGGTTCATGCTCGTGCGGCCCGCGCCATTTCCGGAAACGCTCATTCGCGCGGACCCGGACCTGTATCTCAGGCAGACCATCGGCGCGCGCAGCGCGGGTCTCGCGCCGTTCACGGCAGAGGCTTACGCCGAGTATCTGCGCTGCTTGTCCGATCCCGCCACGGCGCATGGCATTTGCGAGGACTATCGCGCGAGCGTGAGCATCGACCTCGAACATGATCGCGCGACGCTGGCTTCGAACGAGCGAATTGAATGCCCATTCATGGCGCTGTGGGGTGAGGAGGGTGTCATCGAACAATGCTTCGATCCGCTGCGCGAATGGCGTGCTTACGCGCCGGAAGTCGAGGGCGAGGCGCTGTCTTGCGGCCACTACATTCCCGAGGAAGCGCCGGCGATCTTGCTCGAGCACGTCCTGCCCTTTCTGACCAACTAACGCCATGTCGAACCGAACCCTGTACCAGAAGCTCGTCGATTCTCACCTCGTCTCGCGTATCGACGAACAGAACGTGCTGCTCTATGTCGATCTGCATCTGATGAACGAGTACACCAGTCCGCAAGCGTTCAGCGCGCTCGATGCGCGTGGCCGCGCGGTGCGACGCCCGCATCAGCAGCTTGCGGTCGTGAGCCACATCATTCCGACGCACGCCGAGTCGCCGCGCGTGATTCGCGATGAAGCGTCGTATTTGCAGGCGCAAAATCTCGCGCGCAATTGCGAGCGCGCGGGCATCCGGCTTCTCGCGGCCAATGATCCCTTGCAGGGTATCGAACACATCGTGGCGCCGGAACTCGGGCTCATTCGTCCGGGCATGGTCGTATTGTGCGGTGACAGTCACACCACGACATACGGCGCGCTTGGCGCGTTGGGCTTTGGAATTGGCACATCGGAAGTGGAGCATGTGCTCGCCACGCAGACGCTCGTCTATCGGCTGGCGAAAACCATGCGCATCGATATCGATGGCGCGCTGCCTTACGGCACGTCGTCCAAGGACGTGGTGATCTGGATCATCAGCCAGATCGGCGCACAAGGCGCGCGTGGCTATGCTGTCGAGTTCGGTGGATCGACCATTGCGTCGCTGTCGGCCGAGGCGCGCATGACCTTGTGCAACATGACCGTCGAGGCGGGCGCGCGCGCCGCGCTCATCGCGCCGGATCGGACCACGTTCGACTATGTGCGCGCCCATGCAAAATCACTCGATGAGGCCGCCTGGCAAGCCGCACTCGCGGACTGGCGCGAACTCTACTCCGACGCAGATGCGACCTTCGATGCCGAATATCGCTTCGACGCGCATGCCATCGCACCTTTTGTCACATGGGGCACGAGTCCGGATCAGGCCGTCGCGATAGACGAGCCCATTCCCGACGAAGCCGCGCAGGCCACCCCCGAAGCGGCGGCATCGTTGCGACGTGCGCTCGATTACATGGGGCTCACGGCGAGCCGTTCGTTGGCGGGAACGCGGATCGACCGTGTGTTTATCGGCTCGTGCACGAATGGGCGTATCGAAGACCTGCGCGTGGTGGCGAACATCGTGCGCGGCAAGCGCGTGGCGCCCGGCGTGCGCGCGATGATCGTGCCGGGTTCGGGCAGCGTGCGACGCGCGGCGGAGCGTGAAGGTCTGGCGAAGACGCTGATCGATGCGGGTTTCGAATGGCGCGAGCCTGGCTGCTCGATGTGCCTTGCCATGAACGACGATGTGCTGGACGCGGGCGAGCGTTGCGCATCGACCACCAACCGCAACTTCGAAGGTCGACAGGGACGTGGCGGCCGCACGCATCTGATGAGCCCGGCAATGGCGGCCGCGGCCGCGATGACCGGCTGTATCACCGACGTTCGAACGCTCATGGGAGAGGCATCATGACGCGACTGACGAAGATTGCAGGCAGCGCGGCGCCGTTGTCCATCGACAACCTGGATACCGACCAGATCATGCCGAAGCAGTTTCTGCGCATTATCGACAAGGCGGGTCTAGCGGATGGTTTGCTGTACGACTTGCGTTTCGATGAAAACGGCGCGCCGCGTGGGGATTGCGTGCTCAATCGGGCGGAGTTTGCAAAGGCGCGCATTCTGATTGGCGGCGCGAATTTCGGATGTGGTTCCAGCCGGGAGCATGCGGTGTGGGGTTTGCAGCAATATGGTTTTGCTGCGGTGATTGCGCCGAGTTTCGCGGAGATTTTCTATTCGAACGCGATGAATAACCGCTTGCTGCTCGTGCAACTGGAACGCGATGTCGTCGATATGCTTGCGCGTGAAGTGACCGAGACGCCGGGTGCTGTTATTTCCATCGATCTGGAAGGGCAGACGGTGGTGTCGGCATCGGGTAAGCGATATGCGTATTCCATCGGCGCGCGTCATAAACGCATGGTGATGGAGGGAATGGATACGGTCGATTTGACGCTTCAGTCGCTGGCGCAGATCGAAGCGTTCGAGACGGCGCACTTTGAACGACGGGGATGGGCGCGGGTGATGTGAATTCATGAAGCGCGCTTTAGCAACACTCTTTCCTGAACTTTCCCCCAACTACGTATAGCATCCCCATTGCAGTGCCGAACAGCAAGCGCGCGGCTCGCCCAACGCCGCGAAGTTCCTCCCACACCAAGGAGCAAACGATGCCAACGATGCACGCAGTGCAAGTAGCAAAAGCCGGCGGTCCGCTCGAACTCGTGGAGCGCGAAATACCCGATCCGCCCGAAGGACACGTGCTCATCAAAGTGCAAGCCTGTGGCATCTGCCACAGCGATTCCCTCACGAAAGAAGGCCAATGGCCGGGTCTCGAGTTTCCGCGCGTACCCGGTCACGAAATTGCAGGCGTCATCGAGAAACTCGGTGCGAACGTCGAGGGATGGCAGGCCGGGCAGCGGGTCGGCGTCGGTTGGCATGGCGGGCATTGCGGGCATTGCGAAAATTGCCGTCACGGCGACTTCGTGCTTTGCAAGAACGCGCTCGTTCCCGGTATCAGCTACGACGGCGGTTACGCGGAATACATGGTGGCGCCGCAGGAAGCACTCGCGCGCATGCCCGACGATCTCTCCGATATCGACGCCGCGCCGCTTCTCTGCGCCGGCATCACGACGTTCAACGCGCTGCGCAATAGCGGCACCCGCGCGGGCGATGTCGCGGCGATCCTCGGCATCGGCGGGCTCGGGCATCTCGGCGTGCAGTTCGCGCGCAAGATGGGCTTCGTCACGGTCGCCATCGCGCGCGGCAAGGACAAGGAACCGCTCGCGAAGCAACTCGGCGCGCATCACTATATCGACAGCGAATCGCAAAACGTCGGCGAAGCGCTGCAAGCACTCGGCGGCGCACGCGTGATTCTCGCCACCGCCACGAGCGGCAAGGCGATGAGCGCGGCTATCGGCGGGCTCGGCATCAACGGCAAGCTGATCATGGTCGGCATCTCGCAAGAGCCCGTGGAAGTGCCCGTCGCGCAGTTCATCATGGGTCGCAACTCGGTGCAAGGCTGGCCGTCCGGCACGGCGGCGGACTCGCAGGAAACGCTCGCGTTCAGCGCTTTGTCGGGCGTGAAGCCGATGACCGAAGAGTACCCGCTCTCGCGCGCGGCCGAAGCCTACGACCGCATGATGAGCGGCAAGGCGCGTTTCCGAGTAGTGCTCATTCCTGGCAAGTGACCTCCGCCGAAGCATCGTTTCATTGACCAACGAACATAGAGTCAATGTCGCCCGAACCATTGGGCGACATGTAGCGCGTCGCTATCGTAGTGTTCATGCGGTCGAATCCATCCCGGCCGCTTCAACACGATCCAGTTCCTTGGAGACACGAAAATGGCGACCCCCACCGTCGCGCCGCTGACGTTTCAGCGCGCGCCCAATCTTCCACGCAATTGCACTTTCGATCCGCACGACTGGCAAATCCTCAGCCAGTACTGGCATCCGGTCGCGTTTGCTTCGCAGGTCGCGGACAAACCGTTGAGCGTCACGCTGCTCGATGAGCCGCTCGTCGTGTTTCGTGCGAACGATACACTCGTCGCCGCGCGCGATGTGTGTCCGCATCGCGGCGCGCCGCTGAGTCAAGGCTGGGTCGAGAACGGCCATCTCGTGTGTCCTTATCACGGCCTCGAATACGGTGCGGACGGCAAGTGCAAGCATATTCCGTCGCAGGAAGGCGGCACCATTCCCGACCGTCTGCGCCTGACCACTTACGCGGTGCAGGAAGCCTATGGCCTGATCTGGGTGTCGCTCGGCGGTGGAGAGCAAGCGCTGCCCGATTTCCCCGCATGGAACAGCGAAGGATTCCAGCAGATCTTGCCACCTTCGATCGACATCAAGGCATCCGCGGGACGTCAGACGGAAGGCTTCATCGATGTCGCGCATTTCGCGTGGATTCATCACCGCAGCTTCGCGGACCGGCGCAATCCCGTGGTGCCGAGCTACACGGTCGAGCGGCGCGGCAACGGCATGCGCGCGGAGTATGTCAGCACCGTCAGCAACTTTCCGAAGTCGATGCAGCATCGCGCGCCCGAAGGCTTCTTGTGGCGCCGTATCTTCGAAGTGGATGTGCCGTTCTTTGCACGTCTCACTGTGCTCTTTCCCGAAGGCGGCCGGCTCTCGATTCTCAACGCCGCGAGCCCGGTATCCGCGCGTCTGACGCGTCTGTTCGTGCCGATTGCGCGCAACTTCGACAAGGATCTGCCGCTCGATGACGTCTACGAGTTCAATCGCCAGGTGTTCGAGGAAGATCGCGCGATCGTCGAATTGCAATGTCCCGAAGATCTGCCGATAGACCGCGCCGCCGAAGCGCCGATTCTCGCGGATCGTTCCTCGGGGGCATATCGCCGCGCGCTAGCCGAGATCGGTCTCGGTCAGGCTTACGTCCGCTGATCGCCATGGCGGAAACGGAGAGCATCATGAGAATCTGGGAATGCGTTATCTGCGGCTTTCGCTATGACGAAACGCTGGGCTTGCCGGAAGCGGGTCTTGCCGCGGGCACGCGCTGGGAAGACGTGCCGGACGACTGGCTCTGTCCCGATTGCGGCACGGGCAAGCAGGACTTCGAGATGCAGGAGGTGTCGGCATGAGTCACGATATGGGTCTACCGGTCGTTATCGTGGGAACGGGGCTCGCCGGTTATACGGTGGCGCGGGAGTTGCGCAAGCTCGACGCGCAAGTGCCCATCACGCTCATCAGCGAGGACGACGGCAGCTTCTATTCGAAGCCGACGCTTTCCAACGCGCTTGCCATGAACAAGGCGCCGCACGCGCTCGTCACTTTCGATGCGCGCGCCATGGGCACGCAGCTGAACGCGAGCATTTTGTCGCACAGCAAGGTGGAGCGCGTTCTCGCGGATACGCACGAACTCATCGTCGATGGACAATCTTTTCGTTACGGCAAGCTCGTGCTCGCATTGGGCGCGGATGCGCGGCGCATTCCGCTCGCGGGCGATAGCGCAGGCGACGTGCTGTCGGTGAACTCGCTCGACGACTACGTGCGCTTCAGAAAGCGGCTCGAAGGCGCGCAGTCGGTCGCGCTGCTCGGCGCGGGCCTGATCGGCTGCGAGTTCGCCAACGATCTCGCGCTCGCGAATTACAAGGTCACGCTGATCGATCCCGCGGCCACGCCGCTGTCACGGCTGCTGCCCGAACGCGCGGGTCATGCGTTTGCACAAGCTCTCGAACGACATGGCGTGCGGCTGCGTCTCGGGCGTTCGGTGGCAACGGTGAATCGCGCGGAACGCGGCTACGCGCTCACGCTTTCCGATGGCGAGGCAATCGATGCCGACGTCGTGTTATCGGCGATAGGTCTCGCGCCGCGCACGCAGCTCGCGGAACAAGCGGGCATCGCGATAGAAGGCGGCATACGTACGGACGCCTATTGCCGCACGAGTGCGGCCGATATTTACGCACTCGGCGATTGCGCGGCTATCGAAGGAAAAGTGCAGCCGTATGTGTTGCCGATCATGCACGCAGCACGCGCGCTTGCCCGCACGCTCGCGGGCGAGGCAACGCGCGTCGCGTTTCCGATCATGCCGGTGACGGTTAAAGCGCCCGCATCTCCAACGGTAGTCGTGCTGCCCGACGAAACCGGAACATGGCGCTATGCAAGCAACGTATCCGACGAATCGCTCGACGGTCTGCACGCGCTTTGCGAACATGCCGCCGATGGCCGGCCACTCGGATTCGCCTTGCTGGGTTCGGCCACGCAAGCCAAGGCCGCGCTTCTCAAGGCGATGACATCGGGCAGTTTCGAGTCCGCTCTACAACGATAACGACGCAGCTTGCCTCTGACCGACCAGCGTCGCGCTTGCCGGTGGCTTGAAGAACCTGTCACTTCGATGCCGCACGGTAGACGTTTCGACGCCGCAGCCAAAAGCTTGCGGCGTCGTTTTTCATGGTGCTATGCATCGGGCGTGACCGCGAGCTTGCGCGCAACGTTCGTGACGAGGCGGCGAAGCCATCGCGTGGCCGCGCTGCGATGCGTTCTCTCATGCCATAACTGGTAATACGTGAGTGCGGGCGTTGCGCCGGGAATCGGCTCCATCTTCAAAGGCAAGAGGCGCGCGTAGTGGGAAGCGAGCGCGCGCGTCGTCGTGAAGATAAGGTCCGAGCGCACGAGCACATAGGGCGCCATGCCGAAGTAAGGCAGCGTGGTCGTGACCGTGCGCGTAAGACCGTTGCGCGCGAGTTCCGTATCGATGGTGCCCCACGCGGTCGTGTTGTAGGTCGTGACAGCGAGATGCTCGGCTTTCTCGAAGGCGTCCTTCGTGAGTTCGCCCGGCTTGACCGGATGATCCGCGCGCATCAGGCAAACCAGTTCGTCCTGACACAGCGGTTGCAGATGCAGATGCGCGGGCGGCGTGCGCCAGTTGCCGATCACGAGATCGAGCAAGCCTGTTTCGAGGCCGTTTTCGTAGCCGCCATCGACCATCATGAGATGTTTGAATTCGAGCTTCGCGGATGGCGCGGCTTGATGGAACGCGTCGATCACGGCGGGCACGAAGAACACATCGAGATAATCCGGCGAGCCGATTCGAAACGTGCAGTTGCTCGACGCCGGATCGAATTCGGTGTTGGGATGAAGGATCGCGTCGATATGACTGAGCGCCTGCGCGGCAGGCTCGATCAGCGTGAGCGCATGACTCGTCGGCACCATGCGGCTGCCGCTGCGCACTAGAAGCGGATCACCCGTCATTTCACGCAGCCTGCGCAGCGCAATGCTCACAGTCGGCTGCGATTGCCCGAGCAGCTTGGCGGCGCCCGAGACGCTCGACTCCGTGAGGAGCGTATGCAGAACGCGGATCATATGGGAGTCGATGCTTTCCCTGGACATCATGCGGCGTCACCTTTGACATGGGGGATGCGCGGGCGATCTTGTGATTCGTTATGGCGCCCGGCTGCGCAAAATATACGGACGGATATAGCGCAGGTCAACGCTGGGGCAAACGCGTATGTCGCCGCGAAAGCCTTGTGCCGTCTGACTCATGGCACCGCGTTTATGGTGAGAATGGTCGCAGGGTTATGCAAGGCGCGCCGCTGTGTGCACAACGCGCCAGCGCCATGACGTGAAGGATCAGAACGGCTTGTACGGCAGGAACTTGCCGTCGAGCGTGATCACGGCGCGTGATCCGCCTTCGGAATCTTCCACCTTCTTGATGTCGATACGAAAGTTGATCGCACTGATAATTCCGTCGCCGAATTGCTCATGCACGAGCGCCTTCAACGTCGTGCCATACACCTGCACCATTTCATAAAAGCGGTAGATGGTCGGGTCCGTCGGCACGTTGCCCGGAATGCTGCCGCGCAGGGGAATGGTCTGAAGCAGCGCGGCGGCATCGTCGCCGAGTTCGAGTTTGTCCGCGACGCTCTTTGCGGCTTGCTCCGGCAACGGGTGCTGGCCGAGAAGCGCGGCTGTCACGTAGGGCACGCTGAGGCTCGTTCCTTCCGCGAGTTCGGCGTACGTGAGTCCCTTGCGCGCCTTGGCATCGACGATATGTTCGGTCAGCGTGGAACGCGACAACTGCGAAATCTGCGATTGCATGACGACTCCTTTGCCCGGATGGCCGGTCGGTTGAACAAGCCGACAGTTGACCACGGCAAAAAAGCTCAATCCAGCGGCGGCACGACGCCTTCGTTCAAGGTTTTGAGCAGACGCGCGCGGCGCCGTTCCAGATCGGCGATCTGACGCTCTATCGACACCAGGCGTTCGCGTTGCAATGCGGTGGTTTCCGGACACGTCACCGCGCCTTCGATTAGGCGCATGCAGTCGGGAAACGCGAGGATATCGGCGAGGCTGAAGCCGGTCGCGATCATGCGCTGTATCTGCTTCACCTGAGAGATGGCCGCGTGCGGGAACACGCGATAGCCGTTGCTTGCGCGAACCGAAGTAAGCAGCCCATGCTCGTCGTAGTGGCGAATCGAACGAACGCTCGCGCCGGTTTCGCGAGATAGCTCGCCTATAGTCAGTAGCGTGTGTTCAGCGGATCGTGTCATGCAAAAAGACTAGCACTTTTTCGCTTGACCCTGACATTAGTGTGAGGCGCGACACTCAGGACTTTCGAATGAATGAGGAGTGTCATCGTGTCTTTTCGCATGGTTCGTTACCTTGTTTCCACGTTGATCGCGACGGGCGCGTTGAGCGCCGTATCGTCCGCTGCGTTCGCGGAAGAAAAAAGTTATACCGTCAATGCACCGGATGGCTTCGCGCTCGCCGTGCAGGAATCCGGCAACCCGGACGGCCCCGCCGTCGTGCTGATTCATGGACTGCTGGGCAGCCGCCTGAACTGGGATGCGCAGGTGAAAAGCGCGCGACTGAAGGGCTACCGTCTCATCACTTACGACATGCGCGGCCACGGTCGCTCAGGCAAGCCCACGAATGCCGATGCCTATACCGACGGCCGCCGCTGGGCCGACGATCTTGCAACAGTCATCGAAACGTCGCATGCAAGGAAGCCGGTGCTCGTTGGCTGGTCGCTCGGCGGCGCGGTCATCTCGAACTATCTCGCGGCCTATGGTGACGGCAAGATCGCGGGCGCCGTGTATGTGGATGGTGTGATCGAGCTTACGCCCGAGCAGATCGTGGCGCATCCCGATGTCTATCGCGACATGACATCGGCCGATCTCAAGACGCATCTCGACGGCGAGCGCACCTTCCTGAGCCTTTGCTTCGACACGCAACCGGACAAGGTCACGTTCGAGCGCCTGCTCGCCAACGCCGCGATGGCTTCGTGGGACATGCAGGCTGCTGTTCAGTCGATGAGCGTAGCGGCCGCCGATGGTCTCGGTCAGGCGCAGGTTCCGGTGCTGCTGATCTACGGCGCGCGCGATGCGCTCGTCAAGGCGCAACCGGCTATCGCGCGGGCGCGTCAGATCAACCCGAAGTTGCGGAGCGTGCTGTATGCGAAGTCGGGCCATGCGCCTTTCATCGAGGAGCCGAAGCGATTCGATAACGATCTTGGTGCGTTCGTCGATTCCGTATCGGGTAAATAAAAAGTTCCCACTCGTGAATAAAAATCTGCACTTTACCGTGCGGATTCTTGACACGAAGCACGGCGCAGTTAAACTGTTCCTCTATATGAACGAGGAGCAGCGCATGCGTCGTGAGGAAATCGAAGCCAGCAGCACGGTCAAGTCGGCGGACCGCACACTCGATCTCTTCGAGTTGCTCGCGCGCTGGGGCCGCGAGATGTCGCATGCGGAGATTGCCGAGGCGCTCGACATTCCCAAGAGCAGTCTCACCAAGCTCATCCGCAATCTGACGGATCGCGGCTATCTGCGTTTCGTGCCTGAAACGAAGGGGTATCGGCTGGGCGATGCCATTTTGAAACTCGCGCAGCAGTCGAATCAGTTGCGCAGTCTGATTGCATGCGCCGAACCGGTCCTCGGCGATATCACGCAGCAAACGGCGGAATCGTGCGCGCTCAATCAACTCAAGGGCGAGCAGGTCGAAGTCGTTGCAACTGTCGTGAGTCAGCAGCGCCTGCAATCGCATATGCGGCTCGGCGATCTCGCGCCCTTGTATGCGGTATCGGGCGGCAAGGCAATACTCGCCTTCCTGCCCGATGTCATGCGCGCCGAATACATGCGCTCGGTGTCGTTCGAGCGCTTCACGAAGAACACCATCGGCACCAAGAAAGCCTTGCTGAACGAGCTGGAATACGTGCGTGCAAACGGCTTCGCTCATTCGCTCGAAGAATTCACGCCGGGCATCGTGGGTCTTGGCGTGCCCATTTTGTCGTCCACCGGGTTCCCGCTCGGTTCGCTCAATCTCGCGATACCAGCCGTGCGTTACTCGCCGGAAATCGGCGAGCGGTCGATTGCAATACTCAAGGCATCCGCGGTGCGCATCCAGCGTCAATATCTCGCGGAATAGAGTTACTGCGCTTTTGCAAGGAAGCGCTTCATGCTCGACATGATCGTGCGTGCTTGCTCATCGAATGGTTGTCCGCGCAATGCGAGCGTGGGCGCTTCGACGGCGAGCGTCAGGTCAGCGGGCAGCTTGACCAGCAAATCGTGCAACGGAAGTTCGCCATCGCCGGGAAGCAAACGCGCGGTGCGTGCTTCGTTTCGCCGGTCGGCCACTGCAACCGGCGAGGCACGCGGTCCATCGCAAATCTGCATGTATTCGATAAGCGCGGGGTCGATACTATCGATGTCCTCAACCTTCGCGCCCGAGCGGAAGTACTGCAAGGCATCGATCAAAAGCCGCGCGTTCGGCTGACCGCTTGCCTGGATGGTGGCGAGCGCATCGTCCAGCGTGCCTATGGCGCAATACGTGATCAACTCCAGGCCAACCGTCATCTCGAAGCGTGCAGCCGCTTCGCACAGCGCCCGAAAATTGCGCATGAGACGCTCGCGGTCCTGATCGAAGCCAACGGTAAGCACATGCTTCGCGCCAAGCCGATGCCCCGCTTCGAGCGCGGGCAAGAGAAGTTCTATGTTCGTGCTCTCTTGCAGCCAGATGGCTTCGATATCGAGCAGGCGAACGCCCGTCGCCTCCATGCGCGCGGCGAGTTCGCGGATGAGCGCCGGATTGCCCGCGACATCGACGATGCTATCCGCCGCCGTGGGCGCCACGACGCGCAAGCCGTAATAGTCGAAGCCACCGGCGTGCGCGGCATCGACGAGTTGCAGCGGATGCGCATCCAGCATGGTGAGGTGATGCAAGGACAGTTTATGCATTGTCGTATTCGTGAGTCTTTAGCGCTTTGCGGGCAGAACAAAGGGATAAGCAAGGAGGGCCGTGCCCGGCGTGACTTCATGTCCGGCCGGGCTCATGCTGCCTTCTATCGTGTCGAGTCGCGCGATCAGGCCATCCTTCACGCCGAACACGACATCCGAATCCAGATAGCGGTCGCCTTCAAGAAACACGTGCGTGACGATCGTTTCGAAGCCCGGCGCGCTGACCTTGAAATGCACATGTGCCGGCCGGTAAGGATGCCGCCCTTGCGCATCGAGCATCTTGCCTACAGGGCCATCGTTCGGAATCGGATAGAAGGCGGGCACGATCGAACGGAACCAGAAACGTCCATTTTCATCGGCGTGGAAACGGGCGCGCATGTCGAGCGCGGTCAGGCCCGCCTCGCGTTGTACGTCGTAGAAGCCGTGATTGTCCGCGTGCCATGTCTCGATGAGCGCGCCCGCAATCGGCTCGCCATGTTGATCCGACACACTGCCTTCCACGATCATCGCCGGCCCGTCCGATGCATGCGAAATGCTCGCGCCCAACGGAAGATCGCGCGCCTCTTCGACATAGAACGGCCCGAGCACGGTGGTCTCGGTGGCGTTGCCCGTGAAGCGATGATTGAGCGCATCGACGAGCATGGACACGCCAAGCGTATCGGAGAGGAGGATGAATTCCTGGCGCGTCTCCGAACACATTTGGCCCGTGCGCGTGAGAAAGTCGATAGCGCCAGCCCATTCCGCTTCGGTCGGTTCGATCTCTTTCACGAACGCATGCAGATGCCGGACGAGTGCCTCGCTAATTTGCCGTGTCCGTTCGTTCTCGCAACCGCTCAAGCGTTCGAGCACGGCTTGCGTGATGTTGTCTTCGTTGAAATTTCGCATCGAGTGTCCTTATTTGACCAGCGCGGGCGGCAGGCCTTTCCATGCGCGTTCGAGCATGGCGCGAAGCGGTCGGCTTTCGGGCGCGCGCGGATTTGCATAGGCGTTGCGCGTGACGAGGTCGATTGCGTGATCGATGCCCGCTTCAGGCATGCCGATC
This sequence comes from Caballeronia sp. TF1N1, assembly GCF_022878925.1. Taxonomy (NCBI): domain Bacteria; kingdom Pseudomonadati; phylum Pseudomonadota; class Betaproteobacteria; order Burkholderiales; family Burkholderiaceae; genus Caballeronia; species Caballeronia sp. TF1N1. The sequence goes on along the minus strand of NZ_CP084629.1, from coordinate 132,326 downwards.
GCTTCGAGCGAACGCGGCACGCCAAGCGATGCCGCGAGATTGTGGAGACCGGTCCACGCATGCTCCGTGTTCAATGCGCGGGCAATGCGCTTCATTGCGGGCGCGGCGGCATCGGCGTTGAAAGCGGCGACATGCGCGATCATGATGGCATGGGTCTGCGCGTGCGGCAGATCGAATGCGCCGCCAAGCACATGGCAGATCTTGTGATGCAGACCCATGCCGACCGAAGCCAGACACGTGCCGCACAACCACGCGCCATATTGCGCGGCGCGTCTTGCGTCGATCGATTCGGGCGCGCGCGCCACTTCGGGTAACGCCGCCGCCAGCGACGCGATACCTTCGTCCGCCATCAGCGATGTGATCGGATTGCCGTCCACAGCATAGAGCGCCTCGACCGCATGCGCGACGGCGTTGAGCCCGCTTGCCGCGCTCATCGCGACGGGAAGACTCAAGGTCAGCTCGACATCGTAGATGACGATTTCGGGCAGCACCTTGAGCGTGCGCTGTGTGCGTTTCTCGCCGTCACGCGTCTCACCGATGATCGGCGTGACTTCGGAGCCCGCATACGTGGTCGGCAGCACGATCTGCGGCAGGTCCGTCTGCAATGCAATGGCCTTGGACAGACCGACCGCCGAGCCGCCGCCTATGGCGATCACACAATCGGCGTGCGCGCGGTCTACGGCTTGCAAGGCGCGCGCCGTGACGTCCCAGGGCGTGTGCATGGTGGCATCGGCGAAACGGTGTGTCGATTCCGGATCGAACTGCTGCGCGATGGCATCGCCCAATGCGGCCTGTTCGCGCGTCGTCACGATGAGCGGACGCGTACAGTCGAGCCGTGCGGCTTCGGCGGCCGTCTCCGAGCGCCGGCCCGCACCGAAGATCACGCGGGCGGGCAACGCGTTATAAACGAACTCTGTTGCCACGGCGTTCATCACAGCGTGCCTGTATCGAGCCACGCACGGCCACGCGCATAAAGCGCTTCGACCACGGGACCGGTTAGTCCCGGCATGTCGCGCTTGACCTTGTAGCCGATCTTGGTCTGAATGTACGCGAGATGCCGGTAACCCTCGGGAAAGAGCCCGAGTGTCTCGGGATCGAGTTCGAGCCGCACACCCGTTTCGACGGGGTCCAGACGGTCTTTCTCGTAGATAGGCTGACGCAGGCGCAAGAGCCACTTGCCGTCCACTTTCTCGTAGAAGTCATAGAAGCGCCCGGTGCAGACGACATCGCAACGATGACCTTCGACCTCGCCGCGCTGCGAGATGGTCATCTTCGTCTGCGCAATGGCACGTGTGCCTTCGAGATCGATAGCCGTGCCGCCGAGGAAGTGAAGAATACTGACGCCGCGCGCCCAGCCTTCTTGCGTCACGCGGATGAATTCCGGCCCCGTGCCTTGAAACCACGTGGCCATCATCACGCCCTCGGGATGCCAGAGCGTGGCGAAGCGTTCCCAGTCGCCCGCGTCGCGCCACACGGCCCAATTCTCGATTGCCTCGCGTATCGCCAGCCGTTCCAGCAGTGTCTCGTTCATTGTGTGACCTCGTGTTCTCATATGGAAAGTGGTTTCCATGGTGAGTGAGCGCGGGCCGTGCCGTCAAGCGTTATCTGGGCTTTGTAGGGACTATCCCTAGTTTATTCTCATACGGGAATTGTGCGTGAAAACGCGTTGACAGTTTTCGATGTGAGTTTCTAAGATGGAACTAAAATACGGATGAGAACACACTTACATCACCAATGGAGACATCGATGTCCAACGCAGCAGACCATGAGCCGCACGGACGGCATCAGTCGAAACTGGCGGCCGCGAGCGGCTGGATCGGTTCGGCGCTCGAGTACTACGACTTCTTCATTTACGCGCAGGCCGCGGCGCTGATCTTTCCGCAGATCTTCTTTCCGAAGGGCGATCCCAAGGTGGCGATTGCCGCGTCGCTCGCGACTTACGGCATCGGCTACGTTGCGCGTCCTATCGGCGCGGTCGTCCTCGGGCATTGGGGCGATACGCACGGTCGTAAGTCGGTCCTGCTCGTCTGCATGTTTCTGATGGGCTTCTCGACGATGGCCGTCGCGTTCCTGCCCACTTACGATCAGGTCGGCTTGTGGGCGCCCGCGTTGCTCGTCGTGCTGCGGCTCGTTCAAGGCTTTGCGGTGGCGGGAGAAATCTCGGGCGCGAGTTCCATGATTCTCGAACACGCACCGTTTGGGCGGCGCGGTTATTACGGCAGCTTCGGCATGCAAGGCGTCACCGCCGGGCAATTGCTCGCGGCCGCCGTGTTCCTGCCGCTGAGTCACTTCATGCGCGAGGACGCCTTCAATTCATGGGGCTGGCGCGTGCCGTTCCTGATGAGCGCGCTCGTGTTGGTCGCCGGTTACTTCATTCGACGCAAGGTGCGCGAGACGCCCGCGTTCGCGCAGGAAGGCGAGCGTGGCGCGGTGCCGCATGCGCCCGTCAAGCTCGCGTTCAGGCATTGCTGGGACGACATGCTGCGCGTGATGTGCATGTCGATCATGAACGTCATTCCCGTGGTCACGACCATCTTCGGCGGCGCGTATGCGGTGCAGCAGGCCTATGGCATCGGCTTCAGCAAGAGCCTTTATCTGTGGATTCCGGTGCTCGGCAATGTCGCTGCCATGATCGTCATTCCTTACTGGGGACGTCTGTCGGACAGAGTGGGCAGAAGGCTGCCGATCATCGTCGGGTCGGTCGGTTCCGGGCTGCTTTCGTTTGCGTATCTCTATGCCATCAGCATTCATAGCGTGACGCTCGCCATCGTTTTGTCGATACTGATGTGGGGCCTCGTGTATCAGGGGCAAAACGCGGTGTATCCGAGCTTCTATCCCGAGCTCTTTCCAACGCGCATGCGCGTGACGTCGATGGCCATTTCGCAGAACGTAGGCGTCGCCATTTCGGCCCTACTGCCGGCGCTGTTCACGACGGTCGCGCCGCCCGGCTCGCAAAACATCTGGCTGATCGTTGGCGGTATCACGTTCGGCATCACGGTGTTGTCCGCGTTGGCGACATACTCGGCGCGCGAGACGTATCGCATCCATATGAACGATCTTGGCCGGCGCGATGCGGTGCCGGTCCCCAAACACGAATATGAACGCCTGCGCGAAGAAGCGACGCAAGAGCGCGCCAATACGGCGAAGCCGCTAAGCGGACAGGAGCGTGGCGCATGACGGCGTTCGACACACAAGAGAAGGCAATGACGACGACATCATCCGGTTTGACCGAGGAAAGGCTGAGGCTCGATGCACCCGCCGACGCGCTCACGCGCCTCTTCCATATCTTCGGCTCGCCGATTGCGCATGTGCGCGCCCCTGTCGTGTGGAGCACGTTGATGAAGCGCTATGGCATCAACGCGCTGATGCTGCCCGCCGATGTCGATAGCGCGCACTTCGATGCCGCGCTCGCCGGCACCAAGGCCATTGCGAACGTGGACGGCGTCATCTTCACCATGCCGCATAAAGTGGCCGCCATGCGTCATGCCGATACGCTCACGGAGCGCGCCGAGCGCATCGGCTCGATCAATCTGCTGCGGCGCTGCGCGGATGGCGGATGGGAAGGCGACAACGTGGATGGCGCGGGCTTCGTCGCGGGCCTGCAGGCGGATGGCGTGCGTCTGGAAGGCGCGCACGTCTATATGCATGGCTGCGGTGGAGTGGGGCGCAGTATCGGCTGGTCGGTCGGGCTGGAGAAAATCGCGAGCCTGACTATCTTCGACATCGACACCGAGCGCGCGCGCGAATTGGCCGATGCCATCGCCTCGGTCAGCGATGCGCGCATCGAAGCCGGCACGCCGGATATGCGCGGTATCGATCTCGCCATTAATGCAACGCCCGTTGGCTTGCATGCGCATGACCCATTGCCCTTCGCGCTGGATGAACTTGCACCGCAAGCAGTCGTCGCCGATGTAATCATGGAACCGCGCATGACGGCTCTGTTGAAGGCGGCTCAGGCGCGCGGTCTGAAGGTTCATCACGGACGCAACATGATGAACTACGCGATGCCCATTTCCGCGTCCTTCTTTGGCTTGCCTGCATCGTTCGACTGGAACGGCAAGTCACTGCAAGGATGAGCCATGAATCAAGCTGCGAATGAATGGTTCGAAGGATTTTCGAAGCTGGATGTCACGGCGGGCGATGTGCACTTTAACGGCAGGATTGGCGGCTCTGGCCCACCTGTGTTGTTGTTGCACGGCTATCCGCAGACGCATTTCGTCTGGCGTTATATCGCGCCTGTGCTTGCGCGTTTCTACACGGTGATTGCGCCCGACTTGCCCGGCTATGGCGCAAGTGTCACGCTCGCGCACGAACAACGCTGGACCAAGCGGCGCGTGGCGCAGGCACTCGTCGAACTCATGAGCGCACTCGGCCATGAGCGCTTCGCTGTCGTCGGACACGATCGCGGCGCGCGCGCGGGTTATCGGCTGGCGCTGGATCATCCCGAGCGTGTGGCGGCGTATGCCTCGTTGACGGTGGTGCCGACCATCGACGCGTTCGCATCCGTGAATAAAGCCTTCGCCGTCAACGCTTGGCACTGGTTCTTTCTCGCGCAGCCGGCTGACTTGCCTGAACGCATGCTCGCCGCCGATCCCGACGCCTTCATTGAACGCGCGCTCGGCAAGATGGCAGGCGGCCTCGAACGCATGGATAGCGACGCACTCGATGCCTATCGCCGCGCCTTTCGCAACCCGGACGTGCGCCATGCAATGTGCGAGGACTATCGCGCGGCAGCCGATGAAGACTCGGCGCACGACAGCGCGGATCGCGCGGCGGGCCGCAAGCTCGTGTGTCCCGTCATGGTTCTCTGGAGCCTGGAAGAACGTAAAGGGCAGGCTCATACGCCAATCGAAATCTGGCGCGCATGGGCCGATGAAGTCAGCGGACGCGGCATCGGCGGCGGCCATTTGCAACCGGAAGAATCGCACGAGGAAGTCTTGCATGACCTCGTGCCGTTCCTTCGGCAACACACCTCATCGTGATAGATCAAAAGGTTGGATACATGGAGAAGATCGGAATAGCCGTTATCGGCGCGGGCGTGATTGGCCGGCGTCACGTCCAAGAGATCGCGCGTAACGAGTCGTGCAGGCTCGTGGCTATCGCCGATCCATCGCCCGGGTCGGCGAGTTATGCGGCGTCGTTGTCCGTGCCGCTTTATGCCGATTACCACGAGTTGCTGAAGCACGAACGTATCGACGCGGCTATCGTGTGCACGCCCAATCACACCCATCTCGAAGTGGGACTCGCGTTTATCGAGCGAAAAATCCCCGTGCTGATGGAAAAGCCCATTGCAGACGATCTCGAATCTGCAAACGCGCTCGCGGATGCATCCAAGGAAGCGGGCGTTGCCATGCTCGTCGGGCATCATCGGCGGCACAATCCGGTGGTGCGTGCAGCGAAGGAAGCCGTGGCAAGCGGAAAGATCGGCACGCTCGTCATGGCGAACATCATGTGCCTGTTGTACAAGCCCGATGACTACTTCAACGTGCCGTGGCGCAGACAGCCAGGCGGCGGTCCTATTCTCATCAACCTGATTCACGAGATCGACTTGCTGCGGTTCATCTGCGGCGAGATCGTGTCGGTGCAGGCGGTATCGTCGAACAAGGTGCGCGGTTTCGACGTGGAAGACTCGGCGGCCTGCACGCTGCGACTCGCGAATGGCGCGCTTGCCAACATCAGTCTCTCCGACACGACCGCGACGCCTTGGGGCTGGGACACGGCAGCGGGCGAGGACCGTGAACTCTTCGCTTATCGTCCCGTGCCCACGCATTTTTTCGCGGGCACAGACGGCGCGGTCACCATGCCGGACCTGACGATGTGGTCGTATCAAGGCGCGAAGGGACGCGACCAGCCTATTCACGATGCGCGACTTGCCGTGCCCGAGGAGAACACGTATGCAAACCAACTCGAACATTTCGTCGATGTCGTGAAAGGTTCGGTGCGTCCCGTCATAGACGGACACGACGCCGCACGCACGCTTGCGGCAACGCTCGCCGTGGAGGAATCGGCGCGGCTGGGGCGCCTGATCGAACTGAACGTGACCTGATGCGGCACGCTCCTTGCGCCAGACCTCTATATGTCACCACGCCAAGAGGATTGCGCCATGAACGATAAAACCATCGACGATACCAATGCACAAGCCGGCCCGTCTGACGACCCGAAATCGCACCCGACATCGAATGCCGAAAAAGACCCGAGCGATTGGGTCACGGGGGACGAAAAGATGACGGGCGCGCAGGCTTCCTATCTGAAGACGCTTTCCGAGGAAGCAAAAGAAGAGTTCGACCCGTCGCTGACGAAAGCGGACGCCTCGCTCAAGATCGAAGAATTGCAAGCGAAGACGGGGCGCGGCCAAAAGTCTTGAAGTATTCGAACGCTGCCATCTAAACAAAGCATGTTTTGTTGGTTTGCGCGTCGTGACTGCTGAGTGAGAATCGCGGAGTACGGTGCTGGTGTGAACCCAGCGCCGCCTCTAACCGTGCTCTCCCAGCGGAAATCATGATGGCGTCCCTTTTGCACCGCCGGCCCCGTCGCGCCGGAAAGATTCTCGTCGCGGCTTGCGCGGCTGCCGTACTCGTTCTGCAAAGCGGCTGCAAGCCGGACACCGAGAAAGTACAGAGCTCGTCGGTATCGGTAGACAAGTCGGCGAAGCAGGAAATCACCTACTTCAAATATCCCGACAACCCCGCGTTCGACCTCGTCTATCTCGCCGACAAGCTCGGCTACTTCGAGAACACGAGCACGCGGCCCAAGTACGTCGGCAAAATCTCCGCACCGCAGATCATTCCGCTCGTCGGCACGGGCGAGATCGACTTCGGCACGCGCATGGTGCCGCTCGTCATCTCGGCCATTGCAAGCGGCGCGGACATCAAGGTGGTCTCGGCTGGCGGCGAGACGCTGCCCGATGCACCGCACATGAAGTATTTCTCCCGCGCCGATTCGGGTATTCGCGGACCAAAGGACTTCGAAGGCAAGACGGTGGCGTTCAACAGCTTCGGCGCATGCGCGGAGTTCGTGACGAAGAAGTATTTGTCGCAGCATGGCGTGGATGTCTCGAAGGTGAATTGGCTCGTCGTGCCCGACAATCAGTCGCAGCAGGCGCTCGTAACGAAGAACGTGGATATCGCCATCATTCACCCGCCGTTTTCCGGCGCGGCGGAAGCCGATCCGCAATTGCACAAGTTATGGAGCGATTGGGACGAAGACGGTGGCCTCGGCGGAATGGCGCCGTATAGCGTGAATGGCGCGTTTGCGCGGGCGCATCCGCAAGCGGTGAAGGACTTTGTCACGGCTATTGCGAAGGCGGGGAACTGGGTCAACGCGCACCCTGACGAAGCGCGTCAGCTTACGGCGGAGCGGTTGGGTATCGACGTGAAGCTGGTCGAGCGTTATGCCTATGTGAAGGATCTCGTCGTAACCGAGCCGCCGATCCAGTACTACATCGACATTCTCGAACAGGCTGGCAAGATCCCGAAGGGCAAGGTTGCAGTCAAGGATGTCTACACGAACGACTACAACCCGTACGCTGGCAAGTCGTCGCAAGCGAGCGCCAGCACGCATGCGCAGGGCAATCCGTCATGAGCGAGAAGATCGTCGCGCGTGGCCTCGGCCTCACATATGAAAACGAGGCGACAGGTTCGAGCCTCACGGTGCTCGATAACTTCGATCTGAGCGTGCGCGAGGGAGAGTTTCTCGCCGTGCTCGGACCGAGCGGTTGCGGCAAGTCGACGTTCCTGAGCATTCTTGCCGGCCTCGTGCCGCAGACAGCGGGCGAGATTACCGTGGATGGCGAACCTGTCAGCGCCGCGCGGCAAAAGCTTGGCGTCGTGTTTCAGGGCTACGCGCTCTTTCCTTGGCGCACGGTGCGCAAGAACGTTGAGACAGGGCTCGAGATTCGCGGCGTGAAAGCCGTGCAACGACGCAGCGAAGCCGAACGTTTCTTGCGTCTCGTCGGGCTGCTCGACTTCGCCGATCACTATCCGCATCAGCTATCGGGCGGCATGCGCCAGCGCGTGGCCATTGCGCGCGTGTTGGCTTATGGTCCCGAGATATTGTTGATGGACGAACCCTTCGGCGCGCTCGATGCGCAAACCCGCGAGTCGTTGCAGCAGGAGTTGCTCGCTATCTGGGAGCAAAGTGCAAAGACGGTCGTCTTCGTCACGCACAGCATCGACGAGGCGATTTTTCTCGCGGATCGCGTGGCCATCATGGGACGCGGGCCGGGCCGCGTGAAGGAAATTATCGATATCGACTTGCCGCGTCCGCGCGATGCCTCTTTGCGCCATTCCGCCGCTTTCATGGCGTTGCGGCAGCGTGCATGGGCAAGCCTGAGTCTGGAACTCGGCGAAGCGCTTGTTCCGTCGCGCGAGCAGCACGATGAACTGAACACGGGGGCATTCCGTGCCTGAGCAAAACACCATCCGCGAGCTGCCGGGTCTGATCGCACCGCAGACGCCGCAAACGGCACAACCGCCCAGGGTTCGCACGGCCGCGCCGCGGCGGAGCATTCGGCTTTCCATGGCCTTCGAACGTTCCATCGCGCTTATCGTCTTCGTGCTGCTGTGGGAGTTGCTGCCGCGGCTCGGTGTCGTGAGCACGGCGTATCTGAGTCCGCCATCGCAAGTGGCGGTTGCCATCGCGCATCTCGTCGATAGCGGCGAAGTGTGGAAGCACCTCGGCGCAAGCGCGCTGCGCTCGCTTAGCGGGCTCTTGCTGGCCGTTGTCGGCGGCGTGGTGTGCGGATTCGCGCTTGGTTGGTTCCGGCGCGCAGAGCGCATCGTCGATCCGCTTTATCAACTGCTGCGGCAAGTTTCCGCGTTCGCGCTCTTTCCGGTGTTCATGCTCTTTCTCGGGATCGGTGAATCGTCGAAGATCGCGATCATCGTATGGGCGGCGTTCTGGCCCGTGCTGCTCAACACCATCTCTGGTGTGAAGCAAGTCGAACGCGTGTTCATCGATTGCGCGCGTTCCATGGGGGCGGGGCAAGGCTTCATCTTTACCAAGGTCGTGTTGCCCGCCGCGTTGCCCGAGATACTGACAGGTATCCGGCTCGCGGGCGCCTACAGCATCACGGCGCTCGTCGCGGCAGAGATGATCGGCGCGCGCTCGGGTCTCGGTTTCTACACGCTCAACTCTCAGGAGACGTTCCAGATTCCCGACATGTATGCGGGCATCGTGCTGCTCGCGCTGTTCGGCCTTCTGATCAACAAGAGCCTTTCGCTGCTCGAACGGCGTTTGCTGCGCTGGCGTGTGGGCCTCGCACAGAATGGCTAGAGCCGGACAAGCGGCGTCGCATGAAGGCGGCTGGCGGCTGTGGATGCCGCTTGCGGCAGTCGCGTTATTCGCCGCGTACTTGTTGTCGCCCTTGAGCGCAAGCTGGCGCAATTCACTCGCCGATGACCGGCCGTTCGCCGCCGCCTATGCACGCGGCAAGCTGATCGTCGCCGTGCCGTCCCAACCCGCGCCTATCCTGACCGTCGGCCACGTCGACCGTTCCGTGCGCGCACCCGAGGCATACTCCGCCGCGCTCGCCGAGGCACTCGGGCGCCGCGCCGGACTGCCCGTCGAACTCGTGTTAGCCGAACAAGCCGATGCGCGCCACGCCGTGCAAGACGGTCGCGCGGATGTCGCCATCGCCGGGCTGGCGTTTTCGCCGGATGCGTCCGTTGCCTTTGCGCCCGGCAACTACGCTTCGGGGCGAGGCGTTGCGCTCGTTCTTCGGCACGGCAACATTCAGGACTGGCGCGATCTCGAAGGCCGCTCGATCTGCGCGTCGCGCGAAAGTCCGTTTGCGGCGCGCGCCGCGCATCGGTATCGGGCGGCATTGCAGGGCTTCGACAGGCCGCTTGACGCATTGCTCGCGTTTCAGGCGGGAGAGTGCGCCGCGCTCGTGGACGATGAACTCGTCGTGCGCGCGCTCCTCAAGCAAGCCGACTGGTCGTACTACCGGACGCTGCCGGGCGCGGTTGCGCCCGCGCCGGCGTTCATCGCATCGCGTGGCGGCGATATCGCGAGCGCGGCGTTCATCGAACGGACGGTGAACGGGTGGCGGCGCGAGCGCTGGTTCACCACCGTGCGGCAGGATCAGGCCACTCGCCTCGCGTTCGAAATGTTCAACGCACAGAACGATTTGTATTGCCATTGAAGAGTCGACAAACAGGCGGCGGTCGCCTCGTCGCGCCCGCCCAGCCTTGTAAGGAGCGGTTTTTGCTGAGTGCTCGATGCCTGGATCTACCTGTCATCGATTATGAAAGCCACGATTGTTTCGCACGAGGAGCCGCATGGCTCCGCCGCCGAGATCCACCGCTTCCGCTTTCTGCTGGAAGACGGCAACGAAAAGCCACTTGAGGAAGCCATTTCACTGCGTACGGCACGTGTCATCGTCGAAAATCTCGCCGATGGCAACGCGTTCATCAAGATGCTCCATGCCATTGTTTCCTCGGACCCCGCCGACTACGACGCGCTGATCGGCAAGGCGTTTCCGGATCATTTCCGCGATCAGCCCGCAGCCAACCGCCCGATGCCGGGAAAGGAGAGCGAAGGCCCGTGCCCCTGACCAGGCAAAAAATGCCGCTGCCGTGCCGATTCCGGGAATTACGGGGAAATTCGTCCGTTTATCGGGACTTCGAATTTCCTGGACGTAGCTAGAATTCATTCTGTTGCCACGCTCTTCCACCCCCGGGACGAGCGATTTCCGCGCCGTGCGCTTCTCCTCGCGCACGGCGCTTTTTGTTTTTTTAGCGCCGTCAGGCCGGGTACGAAGTTGCGCGCTCGGCAGGCCCGATGCGTCTGCGTTGCCCTAATTCGACATCAACGAGCGCGCCTGCTCCAGAAGCGCGGCGGCCGCGAGAAATTCCTTGCGGCCTGCCATCGTCAGCGCGGCCATCGCGGAGTCTTTGAAAAGCTCGTCGTTCGAGATCAGCGGTGTAGTCGTTTCTATCAGTCGATGCTGCCGCAAACGAAAGAACGCGAGCGACTGGAACGCGCTCATCTTCTGGTCTTCAGGCATTCCAGAGACGACGAGTTCGGCGGCGCCAATCAGTTGGGCGAGGGCTTGTTCGTAGTCGGTGCGGTTCATCGTCATTCCCTTCGCGGATGAGTTGCATGAGGCAAGGTTAGCATCGTGCGGATGCACGTTAAGCTAGGCGGTCGTTCAGCGGTCCGACGAATGGAAGCGCCCCATTCCCTGCGCATCGGGAGAAGTGACATTTTGTTGTGGCGCGACTGAATCCCATTCGTTCATCGTAGTCTTTCGATTCCTTATACCAACAAGAACTCCAAAGGATCGCAAAGCCATGAGAGACGGATTAGGACGCAAAGTAGCCCGCTTGGGTGATACGACGGATCACGGCGGCCGAGTCATTCAAGCCGCCCCTAACCTTAAACATAGGGGAATTGATGTTGCGCTAGACGGCCACCTCACTGAATGCCCGAAATGCGGCGGCACTTATCCCATCGACGCGACCGATGCGCGCAAGCACTGCGGCGTGAGAGTCGCCTTCATCGGCGACAAGACCACGTGTGGCGCCACGCTCGTCGCTGCGTGAGGTGCGTATGTCGTGGAATATTCAAACGCGCACCATCACGTTCAGCTCGCCCGCGCTACCAGAGACCATTAGCCGGGGAGTGGACCGCAAGCCTTATCGCAGCCAGATGCTCACAGCCCGTAGTGTCCGCGGACGCGAGGCGGTTGGCGAACTCTTCGAATACACCGTTCTAGCCGCAGTCGAAAACCCCGACTTGCTACGCAACCCTGCCGATGCCGCGCAGGTCGATCTGGAGCGCATTGCCGGAGCACGTGGCACGGTTGCCGTCCAGATAGAGGGGATCGGAACTTACCGCGCGGGCCAGAAGGGCAATACAGGGCTGGCCAATCTCGGCGCCGACACGCGCTATATCAGCGGTCACATTGCATCGGCCCGAATCATCTGCACGGAGGATCGCGCGGCGGTCTATGAGTTCGTGCTTCGTCCGGCCGCATGGCGAGCAACGCTCAACAAAGATTCGCGCATCTTCAAAGGTTCCGTTACCGACGTTCTCGAACAGCTTTTAGGGCGCTACGGCGTGATCGACTGGCGCATCGCCGGACCGTGGAGCGGCAAGCCGGTTTATCCGCCGCGGGACTTCATTCGACAGGCATGGGAGTCGGATTGGGCGCTGGCAATGCGGCTCATGGAGGAGTGGGGCTTGTTCTTTTGGTTCGAGCACGACGAGAATCGCCATACGCTGGTTATCTCCGACACGCTCGGCGGCTTTCAGGGACACGGCATCGCCTATGAGACGCTGCGTTATCACACGGGCGAGCGTGTCGATGAGGAACACATCAGCGAGCTGTCCGTAACTCATACGGTCACGGCGGGCAAGGCGACGGTCAACGATCACGACTACATGCAACCGCGCCTGAGAAAGAGCAATATGCCGATGCGTCGCGAGTTCGAGGATGCTCAGGGCACCGCGAGCCCACGCATCGAAATCTACGCGCCTGCAGAGTTTGCGCAACCCGAGACGGACCATGCCTTTCCAGAAGCGAACGACATGGACGAGGAAGGGCAGCACCTCGCGCGTGTGAAGCTTCAGGCGGCACGTTGCACGGGATTGCGCGCGCACGGCAAGGGCCATTTGCGCGGGCTTCAGCCGGGTCGCACCTTCACGCTGACCGGCTATCCGCAGGTGAAGGCGAATCGCGAGTACATCGTGCTTGCGTGTGAGCTCGACATCACGGAGATTGGGACGTCATCGGGCGCCTGGCGTCAGTACACCGTCAACACTGCGTTCGAACTTCAGCCGGCCACCGAGTATTACCGCATGCCGCAGGTGACGCCAAGGCCGCACGTCGACGACGAATACGCCGTGATCGTCACGCCGGAACACCACAAGAACCAGAACTACGAGTCATGGGTCGATGACAAGAACCGCGTCTTGATTCAGTACGATTGGGATCGTGAAGCCCGGTATGACGGCTCGACATCGGTGTGGATGCGTCTCGCCACGCAATGGCAAGGCAATGAGATGGGCGTGGTCACGCCGGCGCGCGCGGGACAGATGGTCATTGTGTCGCACATTCATGGCGACCCGGACCGCCCCTACGTCGCCGCGTTCGTGGTCGATAAGTACAACATGCCGCCCTGGAAGCTGCCGCGCAATAACGCGCTGAGTGGCATCCGCAGCCAGAGTTTGGGCGATAGCTTCGCCTCGAACCATCTCGCGCTGGACGATACACACGACAGGATGCAGGCGCAGCTTGCAAGCGATTACGCGAAGTCGAGTTTGAGTCTGGGGTTCAATACGCGCATCGACGGAAACGAAGGCCGACGCGAAGCGCGTGGTGCAGGGTTCGAGTTGCGCACGGACGGCCACGGAGCGGCGCGAGCGGCGAAGGGTTTGCTGTTGACGACCGAGGCTCGCCAGAATGCGAGTGGCCATGCACTCGACATGAGCGAGACGGTGGCGCGGCTGACGCAGGCGCGTGACATTCACGAGAGTCTCTCGGGTCTTGCACAGCGACATGGTGCGCAAGACGCCACGCGGAATCAGAGTGATGTAGCGAAGTCGATCAAGGCCGCGAACGAATCGATACGCGGCATCGGCAAAGCGAACGTCAATACCGGCGAATTTCCCGAGTATGAAGCGCCGCATTTGACGCTTTCGAGTCCGGCTGGCATTCAGACCACGACGGCAGGCAGCACGCACGTAGCAAGCGGTGAAGACCTTGCGGTGACGAGCGGGCGCAATGTCAGCTTCGCGGCGGCGCGTTCGATGTTTGCAAGCGTATTGGAATCGGTCGCTGTGTTCGCGCAGAAGGCCGGTATCACGCTGAGCGCTGCGGCGGGGAAGGTGCGGATCGAGGCGCAGGGCGATGGCATGCAGGTCATCGGCAAGAAGGACGTCGAGGTCGTTAGCACGGACGGGTGGATCAATCTGACTGCTGCGAAGGGGATTCGGCTGAACGGGGGTGGCAGTGTCATCGAGATAAGTCCGCAGGGGCTCCGAGGTTTCACCGGTGGCGAGTTCGTGGTCCACGCGAGCACTCATGCAACCGACGCGCCGCAGGCTAAATCGGTCCGCCTTCCCGTAACGCCTGAAAATCCCGGTCGGATCGCCGCTCACTATGTGTTGATCGAACACGACACCGGTTTCGCATTGCCAAACCAGCCCTACCGAATAACCGTTGATGATGGTCGCGTTATCGAAGGCGTCAGCAACGCCTTAGGGGAAACAACGCTCGTCACTAGTAATGAGGTCGCGCTGGCGACAGTCGAGCTATTTGCGAGCAGCGAACCGGAGAAGGTTATTGCTTTCAATACGTCCATCATGCTCCGCGACAAGGATTGGAGTTTTGGTGGTGCGATCCCGAATGCGAATTTTAAAAGCGCACAGATTGCTGGTCAGACTTCCAAATCTCCGGAACAAGGAGCTACTTCAAAAGGACAGCAACCGTTGTTTGCTTCATGCGATCCGATGAATTATGGCCTGCGCTCATACCACTTTGTACGCGGCGCGAGGCTAGAAGATTCAGAGATGCCAATCCGGCGGGATGTTGAATACCCTGTGGCAAAATCATACACGGCGGAGATTAAGGAGGCGCTCAAAAACATAGACTGGTTAAGCTTTAAGCAGCCGGATGGTTCGGTATCGACGGAACTCAAAAAAATCATTGAAAGCTCTGTCCAGTTCGTACTCTCAAGAGCGCTAGGAGCCAGCCCTTTTGGGTTGCCTTCAGGATCACTGAGCAGCGGTGGCAGCATGCCGCGTATTGAGGTTCCAAGGCTAGACGAAGCGATCAATCGGTACAACATGCGGCCTGATGTGAGCGCGTCGTTTGTCAGTCACTACTGGGTTATAGCAATTCACGAAGCTGAAATTGCCAAGGTTTTAGCTGTTGCCGATGATTCGACTGCGCTTAATGGGCAACTTAAGTCAACTGCTGACATGCTCTATCATGAATCGCGGCATTCCCAGCAGGTCTTTTGGATGACCGCACTTTTGCGACAATACCCGAGCGATTATTCAATTTTTTCGCAAATTAGTAAGCTTTTTAAAATGATAATGCCGGACGCCGTGTTCACATCGGCTCTTGAAACCAAGGTTCCGAACGATGACCTGTCAATGTATATGTCGATTATTACAATCCGCTGGATAATGCTTCACCACCGGGACTGACCTATGTGAGCATGCGACGCGTTTATTCAAGATGAAATACAGGATCAGCGATCAATCCTCATATCCCTTTAGCTCCGCTCGAACAAAGAGAAGCTGCCTTTCCGCGAGTAGGCAGCTTCTCTTGGGATGCAGGAGCGAACTTATTTGTTTTGAGGGTCGACGACCTGTTCGAAGCGTTCACTGCCCGAGCCTATAAAAATAGCGAAGGCAATTAAGATGCAGGCTTGCTGATCAGCACTCGTTGCTCAGATAAATCGTCCGCATTCCGGCGGCACGCAGCGTCGCTTGATTGTCGGCAGTCGTCGGAATCAGTATGACGAGCGCCGCTTTGGCCGATCTGCCCGATGTTAAAACCTTAGCGAGTCAAGCTCACACGCAACGACTTGCTCGACGACGACAGTACCAGTTCCGGCCGCCAGACTCGCAATCAGCCTAAACGAAAATTCGACATCCGCCGAATCCCTGAAAATCCCCCATTCCCAAGCGAAATCAACGCTCGAAAACGATAAAGCCGCACCCATCCGTGCCGTTAAAGGAGGCTTAACTGAGTCCATCCATCAGAAGCCTTCGTCGCTCGTCACATGATCTTTTTCGAACACCGGCTGGCTCGCATCGCACGCGTCGCGGTTCTTCTCGGAGGCGTTTTCGCCTCGATGACCGCGCGCGCCGACGATGCTCCCAAAATGTTCACGCTCAGCGGCTTCGGCACGCTCGGCATGACGCATTCGTCTCTCGATACCGCCGACTATGTGAGCAGTCCGCTCGAACCGAACGGCGCGGGTGCATCACGCAAGTACGACTTCGAGAACGATTCGAAGATCGGCCTGCAACTGAGCGCACGCCTCACGGACAAGCTCTCGGCCGTCGTGCAGGTGATCTCGCAGCACGAATACGACAACACCTTCAAGCCGCGCCTCGAATGGGCGAACGTCAAGTACGCGTTCACGCCCGACTTCAGCGTGCGCGTGGGCCGTATCGAGTTGCCCACCTTTCTGAACTCGGAATATCGCAACGTCGGTTACGCGTTTCCGTGGGTGCGTTTGCCGGTCGAGATGTACAACACGCAACCGCTCACCAATAGCGACGGCGCCGACGTTGCTTATCGCATCGCGGCGCGCGGCATCTCCAACACGGTGCGCTTCGTCTACGGCTACTCGGTCTTTCACGTGAACCCCGGCGCATTCCGCACCGAGGGCAAAAACATTCTCGCCTTCGACGATACCGTGGAGATCGGCAACTTCACGGGTCACGTCGGTTATCAGCACGCGTCGGTCAAGCTCCCATTCCTCGCCGACCAACCCGTGAACGTCTACAGCATCGCCGCCGCCTACGATCCAGGCGCGTGGTTCGTGCAGGCCGAACTTGCACGCGTGACGGTCGAGCAGGTGACGCCTGGCTATATCAGCGGCTACGTCACGGGCGGCGTGCGCTACGCGAAGGCCACGTTTTTCGCGACCTACGCGCAGTCGCACGGGCTCAACCGGCCCACCGCCATTCCCAACTACAACAACGGCCAGCGCGATGTTTCCATCGGTGCGCGCTGGGATGTCGTCAAGAATATCGACCTCAAGGTGCAGTTCGATCATGTCTGGGTGCCGTCCAATTCGACGGGCACGTTCCTCAATCAGCAGCCGGGCTATCAGTTGGGAAGCGGAAGCAATGTCTTCAGCGCCGCGCTCGACTTCGTCTTCTGAGGAGCCCGACATGCCACTCCTCAAACTCATCGGAACAGCGTCGCTCTTCGCGGCCCTTTGTATGTGCACGTCATCGGCGATGGCGGATGTCGTGGTCGTCGTATCGGCAAAAAGTCCGCTCACGTCGCTCAACGAAAGTCAGATCGCGGATATCTTCCTCGGTCGCGTGGGCGCATTCCCCTCGGGCGACGAAGCCGTGCCGCTCGACTTGCCTGACGACTCGCCCTTGCGCGCCGATTTCTATCGCGATTGCACGGGAAAGTCGGCGTCGCAATTGCGCGCGTATTGGTCGAAGCTCATCTTCACTGGCCGCGCGCAACCGCCGCGCGAGATGGCCGACGCAGCCGCGGTCAAGCGTTATCTGCAAGCGCGTCCGTCCGCCATCGCCTACATCGACCGCAAGGATGTGGACGCGAGCGTGAAGGTCGTCCTCAGCCTGCGTCCGTGAAGCGCGCCCGTTCATGATCTTCAACATCGACAAGATGCGCGCGATCAAGCGGCTGATCGAACCGGACGCGGCGCGCGGGCCTTCGCACGTGCAAGGCGACAGCCAGGAAGCGCGCTTGCCGCCTTCGCTGCGCCGGGCCATGCGCCGCGCGCTCGAAGCGCACGTGATGATTCCGGTATTCGCGGTCTTTCTGCTGGCGATCATCTGGGTGATCGTGCTGCAACTCGTCCACACGCAACGCATGGCCGCCGAAATCGCCGCGAGCGAACTCGGCCGTGAACTCGCCGATACCTACGAGGCGCAACTGGTGCGCAATCTCGCGACCATCGACCAGACGCTCAAGACCGTTCAGTTCGCGTACGAGACGAACGGCGCCGCAAGCTTCAAGCGCCTCAACGATCAGGGGCTTCTGCCGTCCGCGATCGTGTTTCGCGTCGCTATCGCCGATGCAAACGGTCAGCTCGCCGCGTCGAACCGCTCGGGCATGCCGCTCAGCGTGGCCGACGAGCCGTGGTTCATCGCGCAACGTCAGCGCCAGGACGACGCGCGCGCGCCGTACATGAGTCTCGTCGCGCCTTTTGAACACGCGGACATGCCGGAGATCATCTTCAGTCGCCGTCTGCGCGATGCATCGGGACACTTCGGCGGCGCGGTCATGCTCTCGCTCGACCCCGGTTATCTGACGAGCAACTACGACACGGCGCGCATGGGCAAGCATGGTCTGCTCGCGGTGTTGGGCGCGGACGGCGTCGTGCGTGCGCAGCAGATCGGCGATACGGTCTCGTGGGGCCAACGCTATCCCGACGCGGCATTGCGCGCGGTGCGCGATACGCCGGTCAGCAACGCGGTCGTGCATGAGTGGGACAACGACGCACACCGCTATACCAGCGTGCGCGAACTGAACGGCTACGCGCTGATTGCGCTCGTCGGTCTCGACCAGGACGAACAACTCGCCGATTTTCGCAGCCGCCGGCGCGCCGACTTCATCTGGACGAGCGTGCTGAGTCTCGGCGTCATCGCGATCGCGTTCATTCTCAGTCGTTCGAGCTGGCAACTCGCTGTCAGCCGCCGACGCGAACGGCGCGCGCAACAGACTTACTACGCGGCATCCGAATCGAGCATCGACGCGTTCCTCGTGTTTCGCGACGAGCGCGGTCCGGCAGGCGAGATCGAGAAGTTCATTCTGACCGGCACCAACCGGCGCGGCGTCGAGATTCTCGGCGTGGCGCGCGAACGGTTGATCGGCAGCACGCTCGACGAAGCGTTCGTCGACGCGCGCGACGGCGGCGTCTTCGACGAGTTCGTCGAGGTGGCCGAGACGCTGCAGGTGCGCGAGCACGAATGGCAGTATCGGCGTGCGGATGGCGAGACGCTGTGGCTGCATCGGCAAGTGGTGCCGGTGGAAGACGGCGTCGTTGCCATCGTGCGCGATCTGAGCGCGCGCAAGCGGTCGGAAGCGCGCAGGCAGGAGCAGAGCCGAATCCTCGAAATGATCGCGAAGAGCGTGCCGCTCGAAGAAGTGCTCGTGCGCGTGGTGAGCGTGCTCGAAACGCAGATTCCCGGGTCGCGCTGCGCGGTGCTGCTGCGCGACGGCACGAGCAACTGGCTGCGCGTCGGCGCGGCGCCGAGCATGTCGGAGCGATACCGCGAAGTGGTCGGCCAGTCGCGTATCGACGAAGATGCGTTGTTGAGCGGCAAGGCCATTCATACGCGTCAGACGGTATGCGTGATCGACGTGGCGCGCGACGAGGCCCTGAGCCGCGAACTCGCGCGCTGCGGCCTCGCCGACGTCATGTCGTGCTGGGCCTTTCCCGTGCTCTCGCACGACGGTTCCGCGCTCGGCGTCATCACGCTGTATATGCAGGAGAAGCATTATCCGAGCGAGCCGGAATCGCAGGCGGTTGCGCTGTCGACGCGCATTGCGGGTATCGCGATTCAGCGCAGCGAGGCCGAGGAGCGCATTCGCCATATGGCGAACCACGACGCGCTCACCGGTTTGCCCAACCGCACGCTTCTAAGCGACCGTCTGAAGCAGGTGCTGTTGCAGGCGGAGCGTTATGGGCGCGGCGTGACGGTGATATTTATCGACCTCGATAACTTCAAGCTCATCAACGATAGCCTTGGCCACCGCGCGGGTGACGATCTCCTGCGCACGGTCGCTTCGCGCATGGTGCAATCGGTGCGCAGCACGGACACGGTCGTTCGTCTGGGCGGCGACGAATTCGTGATCGTGTTGCTCGAAGACGATCAGAGCGGCGCGGGCGTCACGGCCATGGTCGAGCGCTTGCGTCAGACCATTTTGCAGCCTGCGGAATTGCAGGGACAGCATTATCAGGTGAGCTGCAGCATGGGGCTTGCGAGCTATCCGAACGATGGCCGCGACGCCGACACGCTCCTCATGAACGCCGACGCCGCGATGTATCACGCGAAGGAAATGGGCCGCAACAATTACCAGGCCTACACAGCGGACATGAATCAGAAGGTGCATGAACGCCTGCGCTATCAGGAGCAGTTGCGTCACGCGCTTGCCAACGACGAGTTCCGGCTCGTGTATCAGCCGCAGGTGGATCTGGAGACGCATCGCGTATTCGGTGTGGAGACGCTGCTGCGCTGGGAGCATCCGACCGAAGGCCTGATCTCGCCCGCGACCTTCATCCCGATTGCGGAAGAAACGGGTTTGATTCTGCCGATTGGCGACTGGGTGCTACACGCGGCCTGCCGACAAAATCAGGCGTGGCAGGACGAAGGTCTGCCGCCGGTGACGGTGGCGGTGAACGTATCGGCGCGGCAGTTTCTGCAAAAGGAACTCGTGGAACGCGTGCGGCATGCGCTCGATGAAAGCGGGCTCGACCCGCAGTATCTCGAACTCGAGATTACCGAGAGCGTCATCATGCAGGATCTCGATGGCGCCATCGCGACCATGTGCCGGTTGCAGGAAATGGGCGTGAAGCTTTCCATCGACGACTTCGGCACCGGGTATTCGAGTCTCTCGGCGCTGAAGCATTTTCCGATAGCGCGTCTGAAGATCGATCAGTCGTTCGTGCGCGAGTTGCCGGGCGGCGACGACGATCGCGCCATCGTCATGGCCGTGATTTCGCTCGGACGCCAGCTCGATCTGAACGTGATCGCCGAAGGCGTGGAGAGCGAGCAACAGTTGAAGTTCCTGCAGGAAAACGCGTGTTCGGAGATTCAAGGGTATCGATACAGCCGTCCGCTCACGCCCGATGCCTTGAAGACGCTCTTGTTGCAGCCATTCGAGTGGCCCGCCGAAGCGGCTTGAGTACGGCGCGAACGACTTTAGTCTTGACAGTGTTCCCGGCCTACACAATCATCGTTCGTTGATGCGCGGCGTTTCATCGGCGCGCGACGACGGTCAACGCAAGGACGACGAATATGGCAAGAGAACTGGAAGGCAAAGTAGCCGTGGTGACGGGCGCGGCCTCGGGCATCGGGCTTGCCAGCACCAATGCAATGCTGGCGGCAGGGGCGCGCGTCGTGCTGGTGGACCGCGACGAAGCGGCACTGACGAAGCTCTGCGCCGAACGCGGCGATGCGGCGCTCGCGCTCGTCATCGACCTTCTCGACCCCAAGGCCTGCGCGACGCTCGCGCCGCGTGTCATCGAGATGGCGGGGCAGATCGACATCCTGCATGCGAACGCGGGCACTTACGTGGGCGGCGATCTCGTCGATGCCGACACGAGCGCCATCGACCGCATGCTCAATCTCAATGTCAACGTCGTGATGAAGAACGTGCACGACGTGCTGCCGCATATGATCGGCAGGAACACCGGCGACATTGTCGTGACGAGTTCGCTCGCGGCTCATTTTCCGACACCGTGGGAGCCGGTTTATGCGTCGTCGAAATGGGCCATCAACTGCTTCGTCCAGACCGTGCGGCGTCAGGTGTTCAAGCATGGTATTCGCGTCGGCTCGGTTTCGCCAGGGCCGGTGATCAGCGCATTGCTGGCCGATTGGCCGGAAGAGAAGCTCAGGGAAGCGAAGGAGTCGGGCAGTTTGCTCGACGCGAGCGAAGTCGCAAACGCCATTCTCTTCATGCTGACACGACCGCGCGGCGTGACCATTCGCGACGTTATCCTGATGCCGACGAACTTCGACTTATGACGCGCGAGACGGACGCGTTCGCTACCAGTCGATGCGATGCTTCTCGTCCGTCTCGCGGTGCCGCCGGTCGTCGTCCATATGCAGATAAAGACTCGTCGTGGCAAGCGATGCGTGCCCAAGGTTGTCGCGCACGAGCCGCAGATCGACTTTTTGATCCGCCATATGCGAACCGGCGCTGTGACGCAGCCAGTGCGCCGACGCCTTCTCCAGCAAGTCCGCGTTCGCGGATGCGCCGTCGCGTTCGCGGAGCCGGGCCGCTGCGCTCGCAAAAATATCTTTCACGATGGAATGCAGCGCGGCGCGCGTGAGCGGCGCGCAAGTCTTCGTGCCGTCGTTCGCGGCCGTTGCGCCGACGGGCAGCACGAGCGGCGTGTCTTCGCTGGGCGAGGGCATTGCGCTCAAGCCCAGATGCTGACGATAGCGCGAGAGCTCCGTCATCATCTCGCGCGTGGCGGGCACGAGGCGCTCCTTGCCGCCTTTGCCGAGGATGGTGAGCCACCAGCGCATCGTGCCGTCCGCATCGCGTCGCACGAAAAACTGCCCCATGTGATTGCCGCCGACTTCCGCTATACGCAAGCCGCCGAGGTAGAGCAGCGTGAAGAGCCAACGCGCGCGCGACGCATGGGCGCGAGCGCGGTCAGTTTCGCGCGGCATGGCCGCGATGGTGTCCTTCACTTCCTGCCAAAGTGCCGGTTCCAGATAACGCGTGATGCGCGGCGCGGCATGCTTTGCGCGTTGACGAGACAGCGCGAGCGGATTGCCCGCGAGATAGCCGGCTTGTACCAGCCACGAAAACAGCGCGTTCAAAATGACGACCGCCTGACGCTGACTCGCGGGCGATAGCGGCCCGTAAAACGGCCGCCAGCGCGCGTCGCTGCGCGCATGCTTGCGCCCGCCGCCCGCGACCCATGTCGCCGCCGGTTGCGGGTCGGCGAGAAAGTGCTGATAGCGCAGACAATCCTCGTGCGAGAGCGACGACAGCGGCTTGCCGAGCGTCACGATAGACCAGAGCAGAAGGCGTTCGGCTTCCTTGCGATAGTTCTCGAACGTGGTCTTCGTTGCGTGGAAGCGCGACAGCCAAGCGCGGATGGCGTCGAGGTCGCTGTCCGCCTCGATTTGCGCGTGCTTGCGAAGCTCGCGGTTCGTGCCGTCGCGGCCATCTATTTCCGCTGGAATTACGAGCGCTTCAAGCGGCATCGGCTGAAGCGCAACGCGGGACGATGCTCGCAGAGTTTGGTTCAAGGTGGGGCGTCGTCGGTGGGTCGAACTGAACGACATTATAGGTGGATGTGCTTGCCCCGATCCATGTTCAGCTCCCGCGATAAGTCCCGAAGCTCCATGGCGAACAGAGCAGCGGCACATGGTAATGCTGTGTCGCGTCCGAGACGGTGAAGCGCACGGGAACGACATCGGCGAAGACATCCGGCGTGCGAAAGTAGTCGGCGACCCAGAAGCGCAACTCGAAGCTCCCGGCGCGCGCCTGAGCGGCGGGCAAAATCGGCGCGTCGGTGCGGCCATCGCGATTCGTCCGCGTCCGCGCGATGAGCGTCGGCGGCTGCGTGGTCGTATCGAATAGCTCGATCTGCATGCCGGCAGCGGGCTTGCCGGTGGATACATCGAGGACGTGTGTGGTGATGCCTGCGGCCATCGTGATGCTCCTGTTCGAAATTACGGAATTAGCTGCCGCGATAATAGTTGTAGCTCCACGGCCCGAAGAGCACGGGCAGATGGATGCGCTGCGAGGCATCGGTGATGCGAAAGCGCAGCGGTATCTTCGAGAGGAACAGCGGCGTCGGCAGTTCGGTCTTGCGCTCGGCGAAGTAGTCGTCGACGTGCAGCAGTAGTTCGTAAGTGCCGACGCGGTAGGTTTCGTCGATCAGAAGCGGCGGTTCGCTGCGGCCGCTTGGGGCGAGCGTGATCGTCTGCATGAGTTTCGGCTGGCCATTTTCAATGCTGAACAGGTCCACGCGCATGCCCGCGGCCGGCGTGCCGTGCCAGGTATCCAGTCCATGCATGGTCAGGCGCGGACTCAGGCCGTCCTGCTGCACGGGACCGGTGTTCTGATTCGGCGCGGGCGCGGCCTCCATGCCAGCGGCGTGCGCGGTTCCGGCAAAGAGCACGCTGCTGCCGAGCGCCATGGACTGCAGCGCGAAGCGCCGGCGGCGGGCATCGAAGGCGGGAAGGGTGGTGTCGTCGCTCATGTCATGCCTCTTGTCGTGTGCCGCCAAGCTTGCGGATACCCGCGATGACCAGCACCGCGGCGAGAATTTCGATGAAGGCCACGAGATACAGCCCGGTCGTGACCTTGCCGGTGGCGTTCTTGATGAGTCCCATTACATACGGCGCGCCGAAGCCCGCGAGATTCGAGACCGAGTTGATCAGCGCCACGCCGACAGCGGCCGCGCTGCCCGCCAGATAGCGGTTCGGCAACTGCCAGAACACGGGAATGGCGCTCATGGTGCCGGCAAGCGCCAGAGTCATCGCGATGAGCGAGACGATGGCGGGCAGTCCCGGCACGCCCATGAACAGCGCGAGCGCGGCCATCGACACGCCGCCTGCTATCGCCGGGCCGCTGAAGTGCCAGCGCACCTCGTTGCGCCGGTCGGAGCGCGCGCCGTTGAAGATCATGCCCGCCGCGCCGCACAGATAGGCCACCGCCGCAATCCAGCCCACGGCAATCGGCGAGATAAAGCCCACGTCCTTGATGATGGTCGGAATCCAGAACGTCAGCGTGGAGTTCGCGCACAGCAGGCAGAAGAAGATCGCAATGAGCAGCCACACCTTGCGGTTGGTCACGAGCGAGCGCCAGTCGTGTCCGCGCTCGCCCATAGAGGCGTTGTCGCGCCGCAGGGCATCAAGCACGACGCGCTTTTCATCTGCCGTGAGCCAGCGCGCTTCATCGGGCTTGTCGGTCATGTAGAAGTACGCGAAGATGCCGGCCAGCACGGAAGGAATGCCTTCGATGATGAAGAGCCACTGCCAGCCGTGCATGCCGTGAAAGCCGCCCATCGAAGTCATGATCCAGCCGGCGATGGGACCGCCGAGCACGCCCGCAATCGCGGATGCCGACATGAACGTGCCGAAGGCGCGCGCACGGCGCTGCGTGGGATACCAGTAGGTGA
This sequence comes from Caballeronia sp. TF1N1, assembly GCF_022878925.1. Taxonomy (NCBI): domain Bacteria; kingdom Pseudomonadati; phylum Pseudomonadota; class Betaproteobacteria; order Burkholderiales; family Burkholderiaceae; genus Caballeronia; species Caballeronia sp. TF1N1. Next base: position 107,781 of record NZ_CP084629.1, on the reverse strand, counting down.
GATAGAGGATCACGCCCGGATAGAAGCCCGCCTCGAAGGCGCCGAGCAGAAAGCGCAGGAGATAGAACTGTGTCGGCGTGGAGACGGTCGTCTGCAGCATGCAGATGACGCCCCAGCAGATCGTGATGCGCATGATGGTCTTCTTCGCGCCGATCTTCTGCAAAAGCATGTTCGAGGGCACTTCGAAGAAGAAGTAGCCGAGAAAAAAGATACCGGCGCCGAGCCCGTACACCGCTTCGGAGAAATGCAGCGAGTCCAGCATCTGCAGTTTGGCGAAGCCGATGTTCACGCGGTCGAGCCATGCCAGCACCCACAGCACGCCCAGAAACGGCAGCAGGCGCCACGAGACTTTGCGATAAGCGCTGGCCTCCGCATTCGCGATGACGTCAGCCGTTGCGCTGACCGTTGCGCCGTTCGGCCCATCGGCGTACGCCGGCATGACTTCCTTGATGATCGACATGATGAGTCCTCCAAGCGCGATGAAGTAAGCCGCCGCGGCGGTGCGTTCGATGGAGCCAGTATTGAAAATCAAAAAAAGCTTGGGAACGGCGGGCGTTTGAATAAGCCCGATAGCAACTTCGATATGCGCCGCAAAGCCTTGCGGCGCATGGGTTTGCGGGGTTCGACAGAGGTGCGTTCGCCGTTATGGATTACCCTTGGAGCGCGCGTTCAGGCCTCGTTGCACCGCCTTCGTGCAGGAATCGGCCGAACGCATCGAATTAATTCGGCACGTTGCCCTCGATGCTTCTACACGTTACAACGTCAAACAGGCAGGCGCTGCCCCGACGCTGCGCCGTTCACGGGCCACGGACCTCAAAACATGAATCGCGCAGACGATCCATTCGATACCTACCTGTTGCGCGTGCTTTGCACGTTGATTGCCGAGCGCAGCGTGTCTCGCACGGCCATTCGCATGAATCAGTCGCAGCCGGCCATCAGCAGCGCGCTCAAACGGCTGCGCACGATCTTCAACGACCCGCTTCTCACGCGCGAGAAGAACGTGATGGTCCCGACCGAGCGGGCGCTACAACTCGCCGAGAACGCGCAAGCCGCGCTCGGCGCGCTGGATAACCTGCTGGTAGCGGACGACCGGTTCGATCCCGCCACCACCGAGCAGACCTTCACGGTCGGCATGCCCGACTATCTGGCGCCGCCGTTCTTCGCGCATGTGGTGCGCGAGTTCCGCCGCACGGCGCCAAGGGCGCGTCTCGTCGCGATGCCGCTGTCCGCGACCTTCAACTACGAGCAGGCGTTGTCGGAAGGCTCGCCGGATATCGTTATCGGCAATTGGCCGAATCCACCGGAGCATCTGCATTTGTCCGTGCTGCTTGAGGACGAGGTGGTGTGCGTCGTGGCCGAGGACAGCGTGCATGCGCGACCCGGCGAGTTCACCGCGCAGACTTATCTGGACGCGGCGCATATCGTGCCGACGCCATATTCGCGCGATCAACGTGGCGTCGTGGATACCGGACTCAGCACGATGCGCGTGCATCGGGACAATCGCGTGAGCTGTCCGTACTTCAATCTCGCGCCTAGCCTCATTCCAGGCACGGACCTGATCCTGACCACGGGCCGCCACTTCGCCAACTATCACGCGCAATCGCTGCCGGTTGCCGTGCTCGAACCGCCGATCGAGTTTCCGCTCATGCGGTTCTATCAGCTGTGGCATCCGTCGCGGCACCGCTCGGCATCGCATGTGTGGCTGCGCGGCACGTTGACGGCGGCGTCGCAAGCGCTGCGCGAACTGCGCGACATGAAGCGTTAGGGTAGCCGACGCTCGTTATCGGCTTCTGCTATGCGGTCTATAAGGCCGCGGTTCTCGCCCGCCGCGCGTGCGCTTCCTATACTCGGCCCGTAATCGTCATCCACGCCTGTCCTCGATCAAGCGGGCTTTACGGGAGCACTCCATGTCTCAGTCGATCGATCTCGCGCCGATCAATGCGCTCGATCATGCAACCTTCCTGCGCGCCTTCGGGAGCGTCTTCGAGCACTTTCCACAGGCAGCGAGCGGCGCGTGGGAACGGCGGCCGTTCGGCTCCGCGCAGGAACTGCATCGAGCGATGATGGACGTCATCCGCGCGCTGAACGAGCGAGGCCAATGCGACTTTCTGAACTTGCATCCGCTATTGTCGGGTTCGAACATTCGTGCAGGCACGATGACGCGCGATTCGAATGCCGAACAAAAGGGCGCCGGACTGGACGCGCTGACGCCCGCGCAAGAGGCCGCGCTCGACCGGATGAACGCGGACTATCTCGCGCGGCATGGCTTTCCATTCATTATCTGCGTGCGGCATTACACGCGGGAGGGGATTTTCGCGGCGTTCGAACGCCGTACCGGGCGTGACACGCCACAGGAGATGGACGAGGCGCTCGCGCAGATCGAGGCAATCACTCGGGCGCGGCTTTATGAGCGCTTAAGCGCTCTCGTCTCCTGACGATCGGAACGACGAGCGGGGAAAGGAGCCGTTGAGTTTGCGGCTGAACTTGCGGCTCACCTTGAGCGCGAGCAGCGCAGGCTTGGTGATATGCGGACGCAAGATGGCATGCTTGCGCACGTATTTCGGAACGTACCATTCAGAATGGGTCCCGGCATAGAACAGCGCGGCATGGCCTTCGCGCAGAGTGCGCGGTTCCTGACCTTCGGCCGTGATGATGACTTCGCCTTCGATGACGTAGATGGTCTCATCGGCATTGAAGTACCAGTTGAAGCGCCCGGCGGTGCAATCCCAGACCCAGGAAGTCGTGGTCGTGTCGGGACTCTGCGACCACTGACCGCTGCGCGCGACGGGATTGCCCTCGAGTATCCACGCCGGGTCGATCGGGTCGGGCTTGAGCAGAACGTCATCCAGACGAACTGACTCGAAAACGGGAGTGGCCATGAGAGTTCCTTTGCCGGTACTGGCGATCGATTAAATAGGGCAGCAAAAAAAGCGCCTACCCGGCGAATTCATCGCCATGACTTGCGGGAACATGGGTTCGGTCGATGTCGGCGTGCTCGGTCAAGACCATCAACGGATATGCATTGGTCCGCGTGAGCGTTATCCGCAAAGGGTTTTAAGTCTTTGAGCATATCGTGATAGGTTGGTCGGCATGTGCTTCGTATGAACAAACCAAAGTCATGTTGCGACGCCCGGCAAAGCGTCGACAACTGGCTGGCCATTCGACAAACCTACTGAAAATTCTTCCCGATGCCAAGGCTTTGCGCGGTGACGTGCATCGCCTCAGGAACGGTCTGACGCTTATATGCCCGCTGAGTTCCGTTTTTGATCACGGCTGACGCGCACCTCTGTCATGCCGAGAGCTATTTTGAATAACCCGGCGGCAAAATTAAACGACTGCTACACTTCATTTGTCATTCAAGTGCGGTGGCGGCCGACTCTCAATGCCCCGCTCCGGTTTCTCTGGTTATCGCTCAGCGTGGGTGCCGTATGGGGTTTTCCCAGCAACGCTTTACCGTGCAAGATCGCGTCAACCGGTCTGCATGGCGCACCCGTAGCGCGCTCCGATGGTACGACAAGCTGAGCGATTGGACCGATCCTGGCGAGGCCGCGGCTATCGCTTATGTGCGCGCGGAAGTACGCGATCAACCTTTGCTCGATGTCGGTGTAGGCGGCGGACGCACGGTGCCGCTGCTGTCGCGCGTGAGCCCGGATTACACGGGTGTCGATTACACGCCCGAGCTGGTCGCGATATGTCAGAGAAATTATCCGAGCGTCCAGGTGCGTGTCATGGATGCGCGCAACCTGGCCGAATTCGAGGACAACAGCTTCGCGCTCGTTATGTTCAGCTTCAATGGCATCGATTCCATCGACAGTGAAGGCAGACGCAAAGTGCTAAGCGAGTTTGCACGCGTGCTCAAGCCAGGCGGTCTCGCATTGTTTTCTACCCACAATCTCGCCGGGCCGGGCTACAGGGAAACGTTTGCGCAAGCTTCGCATGTTTCGCAAGCGGAGAATGTCGTCGAATTCGGCATCAACTGCGCGCGGGCCTTATATAACCTTCCAATGGCGGCGTTCAATTATCTGCGTTATTCGCCTCTCAACCGGGAATACGACGGCTATGCACTACGCGTCTGCGCCGCTCACAGGTTCGGCATTCTGATCCTATACACGGATATCCAGACGCAGCGCCAACAATGTGCCGAGGCCGGCCTGCTTACCGAGGCGGTTTTCGGAAGTAATAGCGGCGCTCAAGTATCGGAACTGGCCGACGTTAGCGGCGAGAACTGGCTGCATTTCGTCGCGCGAAAGGTCTAGCGGTTCACTTCTGCGTTGCAATCGATTGATTTCTGCGTCGTCGATCATCTCGCCGTGCAGTCCCTAAGCAACGTGACCATCGTTCGCGCTAGCGGCGATTGCGCATCGGCACGGTACCGAAATGACTTTCGATGAGATCGCTGAGTCGCCAGAGCGAACATGGGCGACGGACGTGACCGTCGAAGCCGGCTTCTTTCATCGATGGCAGCGAATCGAGTGGTTGAATGTTGCTCATTGCAATGATCAACAAACCCGCCGTGTGTTCCGTTCGACGCAACTGCCGGACAGTCTCAAAGTCGGGTGGCGTGTCCATTCTCGTATCGAGCAGCAGCGCATGAGCTTTCCAGTGCTGCAGGAAACGCTGGGCGTCGCCGATTTCGCTTGCGTGTATTGCTTCGAATCCTCTCGTGGACAGAAGAAGCGCAAGCGACTTGCCTATTGGCCTGTCCTTATGCCCGATTACGATTCGCCTTTTGCTTGTCACGACAACCTTGCTGTCTGGTCGCCACAGCGCGAACTCCTGCTCGTCGTCCAACGGTAAGCGCCCTGTCACGATGTGCTCCTCTGACCTGCGTTGATCGACTAATCATTGATTGCGGGTCTTTGCCGATGCGGGCGCCGCGTTGCAGCAGACCTCGTCACACAGTGGCGCCATTCTGACCTGATCTAAACCGCGAACCGGTAATGACGTGCATGTCGCGCATTGCTGTTGTAAGTGCTTGCAGCACTCGGAACGAATTCCAGCGTGCTAGGTTACGCGCTCTGCGTGCGGGGCATATAGCCAAACTTCTCCATTGATATTCATAGATATCAGATGAGTTCGGAATTGCCTAGATCATTCCTGTTGTCGTTGTCCAACGTGTCGGAGCCCGCGAGCACTTCTACATCAGGTGACTCGCATTCTTCACAACGAAGTGCCTCTTCCGACAATTGCGACGAAAACAATTTCCCGCAAGACTGACAGTGGCACGTGAGCATTAGGCCTCCGAAGTGCAGCGCATACAACGTTCTGAGGAAAGGTTAGCACGTGGTCTCGCCAGTTTCAGATTCTTCTTCTCAATGAAGCAAAACGATTCATGCGTTGCAAAAAATTTGGATGTGTGGAAATTCTTAAATAAATAACGTCAGTTGATTGAAGAGGTTGCGCGTGAATCGTGAGCGTCGAACGAGCGTTATTTAGCCAGGCAATGAGCAATCGATCTGCATATCGAAGTAATTAGTCTTCCGCCGCTTGTCCGTCGCGCGCATATTGCGACGGCGAGCGGCCGACATGCCGGGTGAATGCGACGCTAAATGTGCTGGCGGAGCTATAGCCGACACGCTGCGCGATCTCCGCGATACGCCCTTGACTTCGCCGCAACAGATCCTTGGCGAGCGCCATGCGCCATCGAAGCAGATATTCCATCGGCGCCACGCCCACCGCGCGGCTGAAGCGCTCGAAAAAAGTCGAGCGCGAAAGCGCGGCCTCTTTCGCCAATTCGGCCACCGTCCACGCGTGCGCGGAGCGTTCGTGCATTCCGCGTAAGGCAGCCGCTAGACGAAGGTCCGACAGCCCACGCACGAGACCCGGCGACGCATCCGTTCCGGCCGTCGAGCGCAGCGCCTCGATCAGCAGCACTTCGAGCAATCGAGAAAGCACGACTTCGCGCGCGGGCCGCTGTTCGCGCGATTCCTCGCGAACCAGTCGCACCAGCGTGGCAAGCCGCCGTTCCCCGCGAACATGCACGAAGCGCGGCAACAGCGAAACGAGCAGAGCCGCGTCGGGTGAACCGAAGCTGCAGTGACCCGCCATCATGCGCGCGTCGATCGGGCTATCCGGCGGGCCGATCCTGAACTCGCCATTGCCGAGCGCAACGGGCGATTGCGTTTCGGAACCGAGCGGCGGCGCTTCGAGACTGGACACCGCAACGCCGTAAGCGGCGGGAATCAGCATGAAGTCGCCGGACAACAGTTCGATCGGCTCGTAGCCGTCGATTGAGATACGGCATCCGCCTTCGAGAATCACGCAATAAAACGGCTGGCCTGCGTCCGAGCGGCTGATGTGCCACGGACTTGCACCATGAACGAGCTTGGAGAAATTGGCAGCCGGTTGAAGCAGCGACACGACTTCGGCCAACGGATCGATCATTGCCGGACTCCTGCAAATGAAATCTGGATCATCGATTGTAGCGAGTACGAGAGCGGCGATCTATTGTGGTGGCACACGCAAATCACTTCAAAGGAGTCGTCATGCAAACCGTGTTGATCACCGGATGTTCGTCCGGATTTGGGCTCGAAATCGCCCGTCACTTTCTGAGTCGCGGCTGGCAAGTCATCGCGACGATGCGCACGCCGCGCACCGATGTTCTGCCGCCGTCCGAACGCCTGCGCATCTTGCCGCTCGATGTCACGAACGCCGAGAGCATTCGCGCGGCAATCGAAGCCGCGGGACCGATCGATGTCCTCGTCAACAACGCGGGCGTCGGCGCGGCGTCGCCCGCCGAACTCGTGCCCATTGCCACGGTGCGCGACATCTTCGAGACCAACACCATCGGCACCATTGCAATGACGCAAGCCGTGCTGCCGCAGTTTCGCGAGCGCGGGGCGGGCGTCATCGTCAACGTGACGTCGAGCGTGACCATCAAGCCCTTGCCGCTGATCGGCGCATATCACGCGAGCAAGGCGGCGGTGAACGCCTTCACCGAGTCGATGGCGCTTGAACTCGAACCGTTCGGCGTGCGCGCGCGCCTCGTTTTGCCGGGCCGCGCGCCGGACACGCGATTCGGCGACAACGCGCGCGCGCATATGCATGGCCTGGAGCACGCGGCTTATGCCGATCTCGTCAAGCGCGTCTTCGAGCAGTTCCAGGACACCGCGTCGCCGACCACGCGTGCGGAGGACATTGCCGAAGCGGTGTGGCGCGCGGCCACCGACCCCTCGGCGCCGATGCGTATTCCCGCTGGCGTCGATGCCGAGGCATGGGCCGCCGAAGCGCGCCAAAGGTGAAGCGAAAAATAATCCCAGCAAATCGACAGGCTCGAAATGCGCGGGGAGGGTAGTGTTGCCTCGTTCGACGCGGGCGGTCCACGCGTTGGGAAAATCAAACGATTTCATCAAGACGTGATCGTTCGCGATCGAAGCCGGACCTGACATCGTCCTTAAACACCGCACGATGTCGGGGCACGAATACATCCAGCGCGCGATCATGGTGCCGGCGTCCGCACTGAAGGACGTCATTAACACGTTGAAATTACCGATTATCTCCACTCCCCGTTGTTTGCATTTCACGCTTATCGCTAAAGAACTCGTAAGCATAATTACAGCCCGTTGAGCAAGCCCTGAAAACGATCATCTTTCGTCTTTCGATATGGACATTACGCTCTGTTACACTGCACTACCAACTAAAAAAAGCTGTCTACTTAGCGATTAAATCGGGGAAACACTCTGTTGGGGGCGGTATGCGTCTTTTTGTTTACCGTCTCGCGGGCGTCTCGACGCTCGGCGATGCGGCCTGCGTCTCTACGTTTCGCGCACCGGGCTTTACAGTTCGGGCTCTTCCACTTCTTATCGCACTTGCATCTGCTGGCAGTTTCCTTCACGCGCGGGGCGCCGAAGCTGCACCGCCTCTTCCTCAAGGCGGTAAATATGTCGCGGGCTCGGGAACCATCGCACAAAGCGGCGGAACCCTGAATATCAAGCAGTCGGGCACGAACGGCATTATCAATTGGACGAGTTTTTCCATCGGCGCGGGCAATACGGTTTCCATCAACAACGGAACCGGCGCAACTCTCAACCGCGTCACCGGCAACGACATGTCGGCTATCTACGGCACGCTCAAGAGCACCGGCAGCGTCTACCTCATCAATCCGCATGGCGTGCTCATCGGGCCGACGGGCGTGGTGGCGACCGGCGGACGTTTCGTTGCATCGACACTCGATACCGATAACGACTCGTTCATGAACAGCCCGGACTACTTCACGCTCGGCGGCAGTTCGAATGCCAGCGTGATCAATCTCGGGAAAATCAGTTCGTCGGGCGGCGACGTCTTCCTCATTTCGGCGAAGAGCGTCATGAATGCCGGATCGATCAACGCGCCGAAGGGCACGGCCGAACTCGTGACGGCGCGCGAAGTCGTGCTTGCGGACAGCGCATACGGCCAGCAAGTTGGCGTGCAGACGACGGGCACGGGCGGCGACGTGACCAACTCGGGCACGATCCAGGCGGCGCTGATCAGCCTGCAAGCGGCCGACGGCAACATCTTCGCGCTTGCGGGCAAGTCGGGCGCGCTGCGCGCCACCGGCACCGAAACGCGCGATGGCCACGTGTGGCTCGTGGCGCAAGGCGGTACGGTGGACGCACGCGGCGCCACCATTTCCGCGCGCAACGCGGATGGCAGCGGCGGCACCGTCGACATGACCGGCAACGCCATCAAGCTGAGCGAGGCGAAAGTAGGCGCGGGACAGTGGAACATCACGGCCCCGACCTTTACCGCCGACGCAGCGCCCGCCCGCACGCTGGCCGCGAACCTGAGCAGCGGAACGTCGATCACGGTCCATGCGAATGGCGCGGATGCCACCAAGGGCGCGGGCGACATCAACGTGACATCGAATATTCGGTGGAACGGGTCGTCGTCGCTGACGCTCGACGCCGGGCATTCGGTGACCATCGCGCCGGGCGCGACCATCGCCAACACGGGCGCGGGTAGTCTCACCTTGCGTGCGGACGCTAGCGCGATCGACAACGGCGGCAGCGTGACCAATCGCGGCACGCTCGACTGGTCGCACAGCACCGGTATCGTCTCGGCGCTGTACGACATGACCGGCAGCTACACGCCCGGAACCGTGCATGGCAACGCGAGTTGGAGCGCGGCGCCGTTCAGCGGTCTGCTCACGCAGGTCACGGCTTATCAGCTCGTCAATTCGATTGCCGATCTGCACGCCGTGAAGAACAACCTCGGCGGCACTTACGCACTAGGCTCGTCGCTGGAACTGGATGGCGCAACGGGCCTCTCGGGCATCGGCAGCGCGGTGCAACCGTTCACCGGTCAGTTCGACGGCATGGGGCATCTGCTGAGCGATCTGAACATTCCGAGCGGAGCGAATACGGGCTTGTTCGGCGTGGTCGGCCCGACCGGCATCGTGCGCAACGTACTGGTGGATAGCGCCACGGCGTCGTCGTCGGGCGGTCCGGTCGGTGTGCTTGCGGGCACGAACTACGGCTACCTGGTGAATGTCGCGAGCACGGGCATCGTCAACAAACCCACGGGTACGGCCACGGCAGCGGGGGGGCTGGTCGGCATCAACCGCGGACGTGTCGAGCGTTCGTGGAGCGGCGCGCAAGTCAATGGCGATGGCGAAATCGGCGGCCTAGTCGGCGAAAACGATGGTTACATCGGCCAGTCGTACACCATCAACTTCATGACGGCTGCCGCAACAGCGACGATCGGCGGGCTCGCGGGCGTGAACAGCGGCACCATCGAGCAGTCGTATTCGCAAAGCTTCGTGAATGGCGGCGCATATATCGGCGGCTTGGTGGGCAACAACACCGGCACCATTCGCCAGTCGTACAGCACGGCATCGCTTTCGCCGGGCACGGGGTCGCATAAGCCGGGCGCCATTGCGGGCACGAATAGCGGCACGATTGCCAAAGACGTCTTCTGGGACAAGGAAACGTCTGTCGCGACAGCGGGTGTCGGCAGCGGCAAGGCCATGTCCGCTTCGAGCGGTCTGACGAGCGCGCAAATGGCCACGCCGGCGAGCTTCGGTCCTACGTGGGACTTCAGTTCCAAGGGAACGTGGTCGCTTCCGGATGGCACGGAAGAGCCGGTCCTGCGCTGGACGGCTGGGCTGTAAGGCAGAACGGACGCGGGCGGACATCGTTCCGCCCGCGTCGATATCGAGATCGACGTGGGCGCGCATAAGCGTCGTGCCGTCGCGCTAAGTCGTCCTGGCGCGCGCGCCGCTTTCGCACACCGTCATCGCTAAGGTTTCCCCAGGCGCTTGCCGTTATCCAGACAGGCTCAGGAAAACGGCATGTCAGCGATGGCTCAGACGCACACGCATTACGACAATCTCAAAGTGACGCACAACGCGCCGCCCGAAGTCATTCGCGCGGCGTACAAGGCGTTGAGTCAGCGCTATCACCCCGACAGGAACACGAGTCCGGACGCGACAAAAATCATGAAGATGCTCAACGACGCCTACGCCGTCCTGAGCGATGCCGAATCGCGGCGCGGTTACGACGTGACGATTGCGCAACAGCTTCCGGAATCGGCTGCTTGGGGCGAGGTCGGTTCGCGTTCGTCGATCGGTGAATCGAATGCGAGTATCAAGCGCGGGAAGCTGCGCGGCTGGGCGTGGCTTCTGGCCGTTGGCGTCGTCGTGTCGATACAGTGGTTGGTCAGTGAACCGGCGACGCACAAGCCGAGCGTCGCTGCGGCTTCTTCTGGCGAGCAGGTTGCCCGTGTTGCGGCAAAGGCGGATGAACCCGTCGCAACGGTTGGCTACGCCGAGCGCGTCGGACGGCGCGTGCGCACGAATATCGCGTGGACCAATGGCGTGGCCGGACTCGAAACGGTGATCGGCGCGCGCTGTGCGCCTAATGGCGCGTTGCTGTCGGCGTCCATCGTACATTCGAGCGGCAACGCGCAATGGGACGAAACGGCATTGCGCGCCGTTCAACGCCTCGACCCGATGCCTGACGATACGAACGGCGAGACACCCGCCGCATTCGCCGTCACCGTGCGCTCATCGGGCAATTGACGCGAATTTTTCAATCAGCAACCCTGGCGCGATGTTCCCGCATCGAGCGTCTCTGAGCGCTTGTGCGCTACCGCGTGACTATCGTCGCGCATGTCTGCTCCGCAGGTTTCCAAGGCATCGAAGAAAAGCAGGTCTTGCGCAGATCGGGTTATCGTGCGACAGGCGTCGGCGGTTTCTTAGCCTCTACATTCTTTCGACGATAGGGGCATGCGCTTCTCATGCGGCCTGGCGCGCTAAGTCCGTGCTGTTGCCGCCACTAAAATAGCCACCGTGCGAAAGGCCTCTTGCCCAACATCGGTTCGCCTGTTCCGGAGAGTGCATGTTCGAGAATATGCTGCGTGTCGAAAGGGGACCAGACTGGCAGTTCCACGTCTACACGGATAGCTGGCTGGTCGCGGTCATGCTCGTGGCCGCCTTGCTGCTCGCCATCCTGCTGGCAAGCGCGATCTGCTACTACCTCACGCGCTGGATCATGCTCATGATCGTCAGCCGGCTCACGCGCAACGAAGGGCGCAAGTGGTTGATCGCCGCCGAGCGTCATCGCGTGTTTCACCGGCTTGCGCCGCTCGTGCCCGCTGCGATCGTCTATGCATCGGCGCCGACGCTCTCTGGTCTCACGATACCGTTTATCGCGGTGCTTGGACGGCCATTGGGCATTCTCGCCGCTTGCTACATGGTCTACACGCTGCTGCGCGCCGCGCTGGCACTGCGCGACAGCATCGACGAACGCTATAGTCACTTTCCAACTGCGAGCGAGCGGCCAATCAAGAGCTTTCTGCAGATCGCCACCATCGTGGTGTATCTCGTCGCGCTCATCTCCGTGGTCTCGCTCTTGATCGAGCGTTCGCCGGTCTATCTGCTTACCGGCCTCAGCGCGGTGACGGCGTTGCTCATCATCATCTTTCGTGACTCGTTGCTCGGCTTCGTGGCCAGCATCCAGTTGGCAGCCTACGACATGCTGCGCGTGGGCGACTGGATCGAAGTGCCGGGATTCGTCGCGGATGGCACGGTCATCGATATCGCGTTGAATACCATCAAGATACGCAACTTCGACAACACCATCGTGATGCTGCCAAGTCAGCTCTTGCTCACGAACAGCGTGAAGAACTGGCGCGGCATGAGCGAGTCGGGCGGACGGCGCTTGAAACACGCGATTCATTTCGATGTCGATACCGTGCGCTTCCCCGACGACGCAATGCTCGCGCAAATGCACGACGCCATTCGCTTGCCGGTGGGCGCTTTCGAAGGCGAGCGTCGCACGAACCTTGGGTTGTATCGTCGCTATCTGAGCGCTTATCTTCGCAATCATCCGGCGGTGCGGCGCGACATGCCGCTCGTGATTCGTCATGTCCAGACAGCGGCGCCGGTGGTCGCGCTGGAAATCTGTCTCTATCTCGACGAGATACGCTGGGAGCCCTACGAGGCAATGCTCTCGGATATGCTCGATCACGCGTATGGCGTCGTGCCGTTGTTCGGTTTGCGGTGCTGGCAAGAGGAGCGGAAGGGTTCCGCGGTTTGAAGACGGCGTTGCGATCAGGCGGCGTGCGTCTACAGTCAGCGTCGCGCGCGCCGCATGCCTTTCACCCAACGCTCCGGCCAAAACCGCCACACGAGCAACAGCAAGGCAAGCGCTGCCGGAATCCAATTCAGCTTGGTCGGCACGCGTTCCGAATGCGCAAAGCGCGCATCCGTCATGGCCATCAGCAAGTCCTGCGGCAATCGCAAACGTCGATAATCGAAGCCGATTTCTTTCGCAATCGACGCCAGATATTGTCCGCGCAATTCCGACAACTCTTCGTGACTCTCGACTTGAACGCTCGCGCCAGGTTGTGTCGGCACTTGAATGACTTCATCGGCGCGCCAGTAGCCGATACGGTTGCCGTCTTTATCCGTTCGCGGGATGGGCGCGGGCTGATCGCCGCCTATGCCGATAAGCCAACCCTTGAGTTGCGAGCGTGGAATGTCGCGCACGCGCTGATCGCCGGGAAGAATGGGCGGTGCTTCCTGGCCGTCCGTGATCATGAGAACACTGGCGTCTTGCCCGATACTGCGCGCCGTACGCACAGCCGCGAAGATACCGCCTTCGGCCACTCGGCTCCAGTTGGTCCAGCGCATCGTGCCATCGATACCGGCAAGCGAGGCAAGCAACGCATCGAAGTTGGCGCACACCTCGACGGGCGGCACCAGAAGCAAGGTGCTCTGGCCTGTGAAGATGCTCCAGCCTATCTTCGAGCCGCACGGCAAATGCTCGATGCTTTCGCGCATCGCGGCCCGCGCGAAGTCCAGTCTGCTGATCGGCGCGCCGCCGACGCCCACGTCCTCGACGCTCATGCTCTGCGTGATATCGAAAGTGACGATATAGCTGAACACGTCGCGTTGGAACATCACGCCGGGCATCCAGACGGCGGCAAGCAGCAATGGCACGGCGGCTACCGTGGCCCAGTGTCGCCGCCGAAGGAACGCAAGTGTCGCCGCGACTGCCTTCATGGCAGATCCTCGCTTTGCGCGCCACGCGCCTTCACCGTGGCCTGATGCTTGTAGTCGCGCTCTTCGTCGCTCGTCTGGCCCTCGGGTGCGAGCCACAACGCGCGTTCGAGGTTATAACGCGCGTCCCAGTCGTCGGGCGTGAGCCGCAGCGCGGAGCGATAGCGTTCCTTGGCTTGTTCGAGCAACGGCAGCGAGCGAACAGGACCGCCCGCACCGGGACCGGCCGCCTGACGCAACGACATGTTGGCAAGATCGAATAGCGCGGCCGTCTGCAACGCGGCATCGTGGTCCTGCACGAGCACGGAGTCATAAAGCTTCTGCGCGCCCGCATAGTCGCCCGCCTTCGACGATACGACCGCATGCGCCAGCCGAACTTGGGCGGCATCGTCCAGTGACTGCGGCTGCGCGCCTCTGGCGCTTACCGTCGACACCGCGCGCGCGACAGCATGCGCATGCTGCAATGTCGCCAAGTCGAAGAGCGCGACTGCTGCAAACACGAGCGTTGCGCCGCCGAAGGCAAGATGAACGGCCAATCGCTTCATGACCAGCTCCGTACCTGAACCGCGCGCAGCGCAAGCAACGCCGCGCAACCGAGCAATGCGGCGGCATAGCACAACGCGCTTTCGTCTTGCCGCGGAAAGCGCTCGTCGAAAGATACAACCGCGTTGTGCTGCTTGTTGATCTCCGACATGGCGGCGGCCATTGCGCCCGCGTCCTCCGCCTGATACAGCCGATACGGCGAGCCCAGCGTCTGAAAATAGCGATGCAGTTCAGCTTCGGCCGAGGCGTCGTCGGCGGGCGCCATCTTCGTCAGATCGGGACTGTAGACGCCGCTGCGCAGATACACGAAGTAAAGCGCGATCTGATTGCGCGCAAGACCTTGGCTGATCGCCGCGCGTGCAGCGGCATCGAGATGCGCGCCGCCATCGGACACGAGCACGATGGCGCGACGGCCCGCGTATTGCCTGCCATCGAACTGTTTGATCGCCGCGATGAGCCCGCGATCGAGCTTCGTATCCGGCATGCCGCGGCCTATTCCCGTGCCTGAGATCGCTTGCGTGATAATCTCGTGATTCGACGTGAACGGTACGGCAAGAACCGGGCTGATGCCGAACATGAGAAACGCAAAACGGTCGTCGGGTCGCTCGGCGACGAAGCGTTCGAGCGAGTGGCGAGCCACCGCGTTCTTGGACTGGCCGCTCGGTTCGGAGACAGGCGTCTTCGACATCACCGAGTCCATGCTCGCGCTACGGTCCATCAAAATGAGAATGTCCGCCGCCGTGCTCGTGCGCAAGACGTGCAGATGTGAACGTCCCGGTCCCGCGAGACCGATGATGATGGCCAGCATCGCGAGCACCGCGCACGCACGCCGCAGGTGTTCGACGGTCGCGCCGACAGTATCCGCTGGCAGCCAGTTCACCGACGAGAAAGCGAACGCCTCGCTCGGTCTCGGCAACAGCGGCAAGAGCGCGATTGGCAGTATGAGCAGCAGCCAGGGCCGGAGAAAGTCGACGGGCATGACGTCATTGCCCTCGCTCGGCCCGATACAGCGCACGCGCGAAGTCACGCAAGTCGAACGGCGCGGGAGCGGCATCGCGGACAAAGAAGCGTTCCTGCGAGCGCGTGTAGAACTCTTCGAGTCGCGGCTTCATCGATTGCAGATACGGCGCGCGCATGAACAACGTCGGTAGCGATGCCACATGCACGACTTGCCCGGCCGTTTCGTCGAGCGCGCGATGCACGTGAACCCAGGCATCGTCGTTCGCATCGGCATCGGTGCGTATATGCCGCCATGCGCGAGCGAACGGACGTTGCCTTGCATCGCGGCGGCTCGACCACCACCACCACGCGGCCCAGCTTGCGAGCGTGACGAGCAGCAACGCAAGCATGACGATCATGCGCCGATGAACCGCCGGATCATCCACGGGAATGACGAGCCGATCGGGCCTGAGCGCTTGCAGATCGCCCGCGCGAAACGAGGCGCGCGGCGTCAACGGCCCGACGCTGATCGGCCATGCAGGCACGCGCAGCACCGCGCCCGCAGCCGGCCTCAATTCGAGCGCGGGCAGTTCGATGTTCGTGAGAGCCTGAGCCGCGTTGGTTATCTGATATTCGAGCACCAGCCACGAGCGGCCCTGCGTGTCCTTGACGATTCGCGACGCACGGCGCTCGAACCACACGCCCACGCGCCCGGCCGATGGCAAGGCGACATCGTGGCCGTCGGTGCTCAAGAGGACGCGCTGCGTCAAGACATCGCCGAGAACGTGGCCGAAGGCGCGCGGCTGCTCGACCGTCGCGTTGACCGTCTGTTCGGCTCGCGCCGGTTTTATGCCGATCAGACCGAAGACGATCAGCATGAACGCGAGGATCATCGCCCGGTTGCCGCGCATCATGCGGACGTTTCCAGGAAGTGGCGCGAGAGGGCTTCGGCATTGAAGGCGCCTTCGACAAAGAAGGGATACGCGCCGCGTCTGCCGAAGGCCGTCTTCAAATCGTGGCGCCGCTTGGCGACGTTATCGCGCCATTGCCGAACCACGCGAGCACGCAGCCAAAGCGTGCGGTTTCTGCCGGTCTCCAGATCGCGGACCGAGAGAAATCGGCCTTGCGCGGGCGGCTCGATTTCGGCCGTATCCCAGATGACCATCGGCACGACTTGCGCGCTGACGAGACGATCCAGCGCCGTATCGATACGGTCGAGCGGCCAATGAAAATCCGAGACTAGAAAGACGAGACCGCGACGCCCGGCAAGACGTTCGAGTGCGCGCTCCAGCCCGGCATTTTTTGGCGTGGCGTGCGATACCCCTTCGAAACCGCGCAGCAGCGCCGCCATGTCGTCGCCGATGCCGCGTCCGTGTCGCGCAGGCATGAAGAGGTCTTCGCGCTCCTGCTCGTCGAACGCGAGCATGCCGACCTGATCGCCCGCGCGAAACGCGCTATAGCCGAGTGCTTCGACGAAATCGGCGGCCAGATCGAGCTTCGAACGTTCTGCGCCGAAGAGCATCGACGCCGATACGTCCACCACGACTTGCACCGGCACCGCGACACGCTGCAAATGCAGACGCACGAGCCACTGCGGCGGCACGGAGCGCTGGCTTGCGCGCAAGTCGAGGCGTCGCGGGTCGGGATGATCGAAGAGACGCGCGTGCATCGCGAATTCCTGCCCCGCGCCGAAACTCGTGCCGGGATGCGAGCCAGGCCGGAATCCGCTGGCGCGCCCCGGCAGCCGATAGTGGAATTCGACTGGGTTCTTCATGGCATCACGGCACCGCGATTTTCCGCATGATCGTCGCGGTTAATGCCTCGGCGAGTTCCTGCCGACGCATCTCATAGACGGGCGTAAAGAACACGCGATGACCGAGCGCGGGCAGCAGCACCGTATGAACGTCTTCGGGAATGGCGTGCAGACGGCCGTCGAGCCAGGCGTTCACGCGCACGGCGCGCACCAGCGCGCTCATGCCACGCGGACTTGCGCCGGCAAGGATCAGCCGCTCCATGTCGACGCCGTCCAGTTGAATGTCGAAGCGCTGAGGCGTTTCCGTCGCCTCCCAGATCTTCAGGATGTAGCTTTCCATGCTCGGACTGAGCGTCACGCTACGCTGGATCGCCGCGCCGATATCGTTGAGACGCGTCGAATCGATCACGGCGGACGGGACGCTTTCGATGAGCGCATCGGCGTCATGGAACGCGGGATCGAAGACGAGCGCGCGACGCACATCGGTGTCCGAAGGCGTCGGCATGTTCAGTTCGAACAGGAAGCGGTCGCGCGCGGCGGAAGCCAGTTCGAAGGTCTCGTCCTTCTCCACCTTGTTGCGGTCCGCGAACACCGTCATATGCGGAAAGCGATATTCGCGGCCGAAGGCGGAGACGGAACGCTCGGCCATCGCCCGAAGCAGGAGCGATTGAACCTGCGGGCGCGACCGGTTGATCTCATTGAAAAAGAACGTGGTCAGACCTTCGCCGTGCCGCAAGAGCGGACCGGGATCGATGCGCGGTTTGCCGTCGGCATCGACGAAGGTGTGATAGATGAGATCGCCCGGCATCAGGTCGATGGTGCCTTCGATCCGTTCGAAGTCGCCGCCGGTCGCGCGAGCGAAGGCGCGCAGCAAGGTCGTCTTGCCAACGCCGACGCCGCCTTCGAGCAACACGTGCCCGCGAGCGAAGAGCGCAATCTTGATTAGATGGATGGTTTCACGCTGTCCCACCACGGCGCTCGCCACGGCCAGTTCCAGCTTTTGTGCGGCGCGGCGCCAGTCTTCCAGTTCGGTTTCCGATGCCATGGTCGTTGTTATGAGGCAGTGCGGTCTGTTCAGGATTACCGGAGCGAATGCATAAGATATGCCGATGTAGTCCGGGCTTGGCTTTCAAGCGGAAAAGGGGAGAGTAGAGCGGAGCATAGTGTCATCCATCGACAACACTGTGTGGCAGCGTTTCGGTGTGAAGCGTGTGAGGCGTGTGAGCGTTCAACTCGCCTTCGCAAGCGGCGTTTCAGTCTCGACAGCTGAATCGATCTGCGCGAGCAAGGCTGACGCAACGGCCAGTTGCGCGGGCACCAGATGCCTCGTTTCCAGAATCTGCATGACACGCCGCCGCCAGTATGCAAGCGGCAGCACGCGGTTTCGATCGCGCACTTCGTCCGGAATGACGATGCGCAAGTGCGCCAGGTCGGCGTCCGTCAAGCGCAGTTCGTATGATCCGGTGGGAAATGGGTCGTTGGGTTTCATGCCTGTATATCGGCAAGGAACACGAATTTCCTGAGTGCTGTGGAAGCCTGCCGCAAGCCCAATGATCGACACTAAAATTGTTACACGGTCGCTGAAATGTTTTGCCGATCGGTGGGAATCGCTTTTCGCGTGATCAAACGAAAAAGGCCGCATTCCCTGAGGAAAGCGGCCTTTTCACGCGGCGCACGATGCTGTCTCGCCGCTATCTTCACGCCAGGTTATTGACCCGCTGCCGGCGAAACCACGCTCGGGGTAGCCAGCGTGTTATTGGTCTTCGGTGCGCTCGTGGCCGACGTCGAAGTGCCGTTCGTGCCGCTAGGAAGCCCCGAATTCGGCGCACGGGCGCCCATGCCGCTGTCCGAGTTCGTCACGCCCGGCGTGCCGTAGCCGCCCGTTGCGCGGTTCACCTGATTTGCCGGGCTGGCCGTGCTCCCGGAGGACCCTGCGCCACCGTTCGAGCCGCCTGCTGACTGCGCGAAAGCGCCGGCCGACAAGGTGAGTGCGGCGACGGCCGCGACTAAAGTGCTGATTGCTTTGCTCATGATCCGTCTCCTTTAAGGGATTGGAATATGGAAACAGACGAATGCCGCCTGCTTGCCTGTTAGGCAGCAAACAGCGTGCCGCAGGCTTTCAATTCGCATAGAGCAGGCCGGCATCAAGTGAGGAGCATTTTCGGCATGAAAAGCCGCAAAGCCAGTCCCCATGCGACGCCTATCTCATGCATCGATGTTCGATCGTTAGCCAGCTTCAGGCATCCCGTGGCCCATTTCGTCGATGACGTCACAGATTGACGATAGTCAGTGTCGTCATCTCGATTCGCTCACATCCTCCATCAACATCCGCGCGCCTTTCTCCGCCACCATGATCGTCGGCGCATTCGAATTGCCGGACGTGCAACCGGGCAGAACGGATGCATCGATCACGCGCAAGCCTTGCACGCCGCGCACGCGAAGCCGGGGATCGACCACGGAATCTTCGCCGCCGCCCATTCGACACGTGCCGACCAAGTGATACCCCGACACACCACGAGCCAACGCATAGTCGAGGAGCGCATCGTCGGCGATGACGTTATCGCCCGGCAGCGTCTCGTGCTCGATGTATCGCGCAAGCGCGGTCATCGAAAAAATCTTGCGGCCAAGTTTGAGGCCCGCGACGACGGCCGCTTGATCGCGCGCATCCGTGAGGTAGCGTGGAGAGATGACGGGCGCCGCGTCAGCATCGGGCGAAGTGGCGTGCACGCTGCCCTTGCTATGCGGGTACGACTGATAGATGGCGAGTGTCATGCCCGGCTCGCGTTCGAGCGCATACGTGCCCGGCTCGAAGCTCGCGGGCGCGAAGCTCAGTTGCAGATCGGGCGCGTTGGCTTCAGCGCTGCTGCGGGCAAACGCGGCGCACGTGCTTGCGCCGCACGTGAGCAGGCCCTTTCCCGCCACATAGCGCGACAGTTCCTTGAAAAGCGCGACGCCATGCGTGCGTTCGTTGAAGGTCGACTGGCCGCGCACGCGTTGAGTGACGCGCACGGAATAGTGATCGCGCAGATTCTCGCCGACGTTGTCGTTCTCGTGCACGACGTTCACGCCGAGCTTCTGCATCAGCGAGCCCGGCCCGATGCCCGACAACTGCAATAGATGCGGCGAGCGGATCGCTCCGCACGCCACGATCACCTCGGCACGCGCGCGAACCTTGATCGTGCGTCCCGCTTGCGACACCTGCACGCCAACCGCACGCGTGCCATCGAAGAGAATGCGTTCTGCAAGCGTGTCGGTCATCGACCCGAAATTCGCCCGTTTGCCGATACCTCGAAGATACGTCTGCGCCGGCCCCGCGCGAAACCGTCCCGCGCGATTCTGTTGAAACGGCGCCGCGCCTTCGCGCTCGACGCCGTTATGACTTGCGCGGACCGTCATTCCAGTCTGGCCGCACGCATCGAGAAACGCCTGACTGAGCGGATGCGTCTCCATGAAATCATTCACCGGCAAGACGTTCGCCGGGCTCGCACCGCCCGCATTCTCCATCTGTTCGTAGATGGGCAGGATGTCGTCGAAGGACCAGCCCGCGCAACCTTCATCGACCCAACGCGCATGTTCCGCTCTGGCCGAACGCACATAGAGCATGCCGTTCATCGACCCGGTGCCGCCGAGCATGCGCCCCTGCGGATAAGCGATCACGCGCGAATCCATGTGCGGCTGCGGCGCCGACCGATAACGCCAGCTCAGAACCGGATGCTCGATCAGCGAAAGAAAGCCAGCAGGAATGTGGATCATCGGATGACGGTCGCGCGGGCCGGCTTCGATGAGAAGCACGCGATGCGCGCCGCTCGCCGATAACCGGTTCGCCAAAACGCAACCCGCGCTGCCGCCACCGACGATCACGAAGTCCGCTTCTCGATCCCATTGCGTCGACATGTGGCCTCAGTAACTCGTCACATTTGCGCGCCTGCCGGCAAGCGGACCCGCAGCGGCGGCTTCGGCGATGAGCGCTTCGCTTGCACGGCGCAACGCACGCGCACGCTCCATGGGCGGCGCGAGATTCGGCAAGCCGTGCATCGGAATCTCGACGGATATCACGGTGTCAGGCGGCAGCGCGCGGACCATCGAGCGCAGATCGATACCGCCATCGCCCGGTGGCAAGCGCGCCTGCCGCGCCTGGAAAATGAGTTCGGCGTCGGTCGTCGGGCGTTCGCGCGGCGCATCGCATAACTGAAAATACGCGAGCTGGTTCGCGGGCAATGCTGCGATTTCCTCCGCGCTGCCACCCGAACGATCGACGTGCATGGAATCGACGATGATCGAGCCGGTGCCCGCAAGCGTCAGCACGCGACGCGCGGACGCCATGTTCTTGATGCCTGTCCACGGCATGAATTCGAGCCCCATTCCAATGCCGTGAAGTGCGCCGAGTTCGAAGAGTCGCGCATAGCGATCCGCGATGGCCGCTTCGTCCGGACTGTCGCCCGCAACCAGCATGTGACGCGCGCCGAGTTCGGCGGCCGCCGCAAGCAAGGGCTCGTGCGCGTCGATGTCGGTATCGGGCAGCAGGCGCACGATTTCGACATCGTGCACGGCTACGTTCAGATCGCACATGCGGGCGAGGGTCTCGCGCATCATCGGCGTGAGCGTGGCGCCGATCATCGGATGCTGATGCTCGCCGGGCGCCACGGGCGCAAGCCGCAGATTCACCGAACGAAAGCCCGCCGCGCTGGCGGCCTCGATCATTTCCGGCGGCGTGAGTTCGATCAGGGTCAGGTGCGCAAGGGAGAGCAAATGCGTCATGGCGTCAGGCGTTCAGGCTGATGGGTTGAATGTCCTGGGCGCTTTCAGCGCCGTCTTCGAGCGTGTCATGCTTGGCGAAAAACGCGAGCGAGCGCGCGACGCCATCTGCGAGCAAGGTCACGGGCAAGCCGGGAAGCACGCGGTTTAAGTCGTCGGGCGGAAGGTCCGCGACAATCGGCAACGGCGCGCCGCTGGCGGAAAGACGCGCGCCGGGCACTTGCCTGCCAATCTCTTCGATGAGTGCATCGGTGCTCTGCACATCGCCGCATAGATTGAAGACATGCGCGCCTTCGACCACGCGCGTGAGCGCGGCCCAGAAGGCTTCGACGACATCGTCGACATGGATCATGCCGGTGCGGCCGGTGAAGGGAATCGTGTAGAGCTCGCCGCGCGCCGCCGCCTGGCACGCGAGACTCACGCCCGCGCTTGCGCCGTCTTCGCGCCCCGGACCGTAGACCACGAATGGACGAAAGCCCACGCTGGCCACCGCGCGTCCGTCCGGACCGGCGTTGTACCAATAGCTACGCGCGCAGCCTTCCGTGGCGAGCTTGAACGCGCCGTAGTGCGTGGTCGGTTCGGGATACGCCGCGTGCTTCGGTCCGTAGACGCCCGCCGAACTCGTGTAGACCACGCGCGCGATGCCGTGCTTCTTCGCGGCCTCGAAGACGTTCAGCGTGCCGATCACGTTGATGGTCGCGCCGCGCACCGGATCGTTCTGGCAGAAGGGCGTGAGCACGCCGGCGAAGTGCGCGACGGCATCGCAAGCCGCGAGCGCCTGATCGACCGCGCGGGTATCGCCGATATCGCCTTGCAACCATTCCACGCGTTCAAGCGATGCACCCAGCAGCACACGAATCAGCTTGCCCGGCGGATTCAGGTCGAACACACGCACCGTTTGTCCTTCGGCGAGCAGGCGTCTGACCAGCCACGCACCGATAAAGCCATTGCCGCCCGTCACGCAGACTTTCATTGCCGCCTCCGATGTCTCGTTCGTTCCTCGATTTCACTGACTAACTAGTAGGTTCGTTAAATCGGTGGTGGTAGATTAATCGATGGAGAAACATGGACACTTGGGGATAACCCCAGTCGCCAGCCATCTACTTGAACGATCCGATGCCATCCGATACCTACGAATCCGTTCCCGCGCCCGAGCCGAAGCGGACGAATCAGCGCGATCTGGCCGCTGTGCGCACGCGCGCCGAGATTCTACAAATCGCCACGGAAGAGTTCGCGCTGCACGGCTACACGGGCGCGCGCGTGGACGCGATTGCCGAGCGCATGCGCGTATCGAAAGCGATGATCTATTACTACTTCACGAACAAGGACGGGCTCTATCTCGCGGTGCTTGAGCACGTTTATTCGTTGATCCGCGATGCCGAGGAAGCCACGCGTCTCGATCAAGAAAGTCCGGCCGAGCAGTTGCTCTCGCGCTATATCGAGAACACGTTCGAGTTTCACGAGAATAATCAGGTGTTCAGCCGCATCATCAGCATCGAGAACATACACAACGCCACGTTCCTGAAGAAGTCGCCGACCATCAAGGCGACGAATCGTCCGGTGCTCGAAACGCTGACGAACATTCTCCATCGCGGCATTGCGGCGGGCACGTTCCGACGCGACATCGGCGCGGTGGATTTGCACTATCTGATCAGCGCGCTGTGCATCTATCGCGTGTCGAACCGGCATACGTTCGGCACACTGTTCGATGTCGACTTCGCCAAAAAGTCGACACGCAAGAAGCAGCGGATGCTCGCGGTCGAGTCGGTGTTGACGTTGCTCATGAAGCCGGCCGCGGATTGACTGGCCGTTCGTAACCGTCGCACGAAATTAACCCCTTGGAACAAAAGTTGCGCCTTCCCTGAGTCTCACGGCCGGCGTTCGGGCGCATGCCTGTCCGTCACCGTCACTCTCCAAAAGAGGCGCAACGATGAGTATTTTGTCCGCAGTAGGTTTGGGTTCGAGCAAGAAAGTCCGCTATGCGATCGTAGGTTTGGGCGACATCTCGCAGGAAGCGATGATGCCCGGCGTGAGTCACACGGATAACTCGGAGATCACCGCGCTCGTTACGAGTGATCCCGAGAAGGCGCGCAAATTGAGCGAGCAATACGATGTAGCGCACACCTATGGCTATGAGCAATTCGATGAGATGCTCGCCTCCGGCAACATCGATGCCATCTACCTTGCCACGCCGAACTGGCGCCATGCGGAGTTCGTCATTCCGGCGCTGAAAGCGGGCGTGCATGTGCTCGTCGAAAAGCCGCTGGAAGTATCCACGCAGCAATGTCAGGCGATCATCGAAGCCGCGAAGGCATCGACGGCGAAACTGATGGTCGCTTACCGTTTGCATTTCGAACCCGGCACGTTGTCGACCATCGAACGCATTCGTTCGGGAGAGCTCGGCGACATCATTCTTTTCACGTCCACGTTCGTGCAGAAGGTGGACCCGGCAAACCATCGCGCGACGAGCGGCATCACGGCGGGCCCGATCTTCGACATGGGACCGTATCCGCTCAACGCCGCGCGCTACGTGTTCGAGGACGAGCCGACCGAGGTTGTTTCGGCTGTCGGCGTGCGGCATCCGGAAGCCGGTCTCGGCGATTTCGACGACACCGTCGCCGTCACGCTGAAATTTCCCGGCGACCGGCTCGCGCAGTTCGTCGTGTCGTATGCGGCCAACGCAATGGAGTCGTTCTTTGCTGTCGGCACGAAGGGAAGCATCGCAATGCGGCCGTGCTATACGTACGGCAAGCCGCTCGAACAGGCCGTGACCATTGGCCAGGACGAAGAAAATCATTCGTTTAAGAACACGGACCACTTCGGCGGCGAGATGAAGTACTTCTCGGAGTGCATCTTGAACGACACGCATCCGGAGCCCGACGCGGAAGAAGGTTTCGCCGATGTGCGCGTGATCGAAGGCATCGTCAGGGCACTTGAAACCGGTGGACCGGTCAAGCTCGATCCGTTCGTGCGCACACGGCGTATCGACACGTCCGCGCAATTGCAGACGCTGCGCGCCGTGAAGTCGCCGGAACTCGTGAACACGAGCAATCCGGCCGAAGGCATCGACAAGGTGCCGAAAAATTGAATTCGCGCAAAGAGAAGACTCGACGTGACGCCGATGGCTTTCTGCCGCTCGATGCCTACGGCGCGTTGGGCGATGGCCGCTCCGTTGCGTTGAGCGGAGCGGATGGATCGATCGACTGGTGGTGCGTACCGAGCATCGACTCGCCGCCGCTTTTCGACCGGTTGCTGAATCCGCAAACAGGCGGTTTTTTTGCCATTACGCCCGCCGAAGCCTTCGAAGTCGAGCGGCGTTATCGCGACGACAGCAACGTGCTCGAGACCGTCTTCACCACCGCGTCGGGCCGCGCGAGGCTGGTCGAGTCGCACAACAGCGGCGGCGCGGGCAGACTCCCCTGGGCCGAGTTAGCACGGCGCATTGAAGGCATCGAGGGTGAGATGCGATTCGACTTGCGCATCGTCTTCGGGCGTCAGGACGATACGATCAATCCGTATTGTTCGATGATCGGCAAACGCGCGGTGTTTCATGCGGGCCGCGTGTTGGGGCTCTTTCTGCATAGCGAAGGTGTGGTCGTCGACGAACGCGCGGATGCCGGTGTCGTCGCGCATGTGGTCGTGCGTAAGGGACAGCGCGAGACCGTGGCGATCGTCGCGGGAGAAGACGAGCCGCTCGTCGTGCCGCCAATCGAGGATATCGACAGGCGCATCGACAAGTCCGACAACGAATGGCGCGAGTGGACCACGAAGCTGCGCTATGACGGGCCGTATCGGCCGCTTCTGATTCGCAGCGCGCTTGCGCTCAAGCTCTTGCTTTTTTCGCCGAGCGGCGCGATTGCAGCGGCCGCGACTACATCGTTGCCCGAGCGGATTGGCGGCAAGAAGAACTTCGACTATCGCTACGCCTGGATACGCGACGCGGGCTACACCATCAAGGCGTTTTTGCGCATGAATGCGCAGGAAGAAGCGAAGGCGGCCTTTACGTGGCTACTGAAGCGAATCGAGACGCAAGGCGCGCGCGTGTTGTTTTCATTGTCGGGCGACGTCGTCGCGGATGTGCACGAGACCGGCCTTCCCGGTTACATGAATTCTGCGCCGGTCATCACAGGCAATGCCGCGACCAATCAGCATCAGCACGGCATTTACGGCGATATTTTTGGAACGGCCGCGGTTTTCGTGCGCGCGGGGAATATCCTCGATTCACAGAGCGCTCAGACGCTCTCGCGTCTCGCGGATCAATGCGCCGACCGCTGGCGTCTGAAGGACGCGGGCATTTGGGAACTCGAGGAAGCTCAGCATTACACGATGTCCAAACTCAGCGCGTGGGAAGCGCTCGCGCGTGCGGTCGAACTGGCCGATAGCGGGCAGTTGCCGACCACATGCCGCGATAGATGGGCGCGTGAGCGCGATCGCATCGAGCAATGGATCGACGAACATGGCTGGTCCGAAGAGAAGGGCGCATATGTGATGTATCCGGGCAGCGACAAGCTCGACGCGTCCATGGCGCTCGCCACACGCTTTCGCTATGACGGCAAGGAACGCGCCGAACGTACGCTCGACGCCATTCAACGCGAACTGGGCGAAGGCGCATATCACTATCGATACAGCCGTGCGTCGGAAGAAGAAGGGTGTTTTCTCGCATGCACGTTCTGGCAGATCGAAGCTCGCGCGTTGCTGGGACAGAAAGACCGCGCGACCAAGGCCTTCGATGCGGCCATCGAAGCGCTCGCGCATGGCGTCGGAATCTACCCTGAGATGGCGGATCCGCAAACCGGCGAGTACCTCGGGAACTTGCCGCAAGGGTTGACGCATCTCGCGATCATTCAGGCTCTCACGGCGTTGCAATCATCGGGGCGAATGGAGGACGACATCTAATTCGTGGCGAACGGTGCCGTCTCGACCGTCAGCGCGGGCATTCACCTATGTCATTGCGTTTATTAGACCCATACTGTGGGACATCACCGAGGGTCGTGTCAGAGACACCCCGTTCCTGACGCGCGGTGTTTCTCCTGTAGGCAGAGAGTCGTCAATGACCCGCCATGGAACACGCCCGCGACAGGTCCGTCGCGGGCGTTTTTTTATCGCTGCTCATGCGGCGGGCTTCATCGTGATGCGCCGCTGAGTTTGTGCCCGGCATCCCGCGAGAGCTTCACGTAGCCGTAGATCGACACGAGCGTCACCACGCCCGCGGCGAGAAACGCAAGGCGGAAGTCGTCGAGTGTGAAGGTGTGCGCGTGCGCGCCGTCCTTGCCGTGATAAGCCGATGCCGTGCGCAACGCCAACGCGCCGAATGCAATGCCGAGCCCGATGCTCATTTGCATCGCCGCGTTCCACATCGTGTTGGCGGCGCTCATTTGCTGCGTCGGTACATCGGCGTAAGCGAGCGTGGCGAGCGACGTGAACTGCATCGAGCGCGTCACGCCGTAAACGAAGATCACGAGCAGCGTGAGTACGAGCGGCGACGCCGGCGTGAGCAGACCGCATGCAATGGTGAACGCGCCGCATACCGCACAGTTGATGATCGCCACGTTCCTGAAGCCGTGGCGCTTGAGGATGCCGGTCGTGAGCGCCTTCATGCCGAGATTGCCCAGAGCGCTTGCAAGCAGTAACAAGCCCGACTTGAACGCGGACAGCCCGAAGCCGATCTGAAACAGAAGCGGCATGAGATAAGGCACGGCGCCGATGCCGATACGCGTAAACGTGCCTGTCACCACGGTCACCGAGAACGTGGGGATACGCAGCGTCGTCACGTCGATGAGCGGATGCCGCGCGACGAGTGCATGCCGATAAGCGATCACACCGATGACGAGACCAACCGCGATCACGGCCAGTCCGACCCACGGATTGGTATCCGGCTGACTTGCCATATCGGCGCCATACAGGATGGCGGTGAGCGACAGACCGCTCAGGATGAGCCCGGTGACATCGAACGGCCGGCGTTCGCCGCTGCGCAGATTCGGCACCCACTTCAGCACGGCCAGCAATACGACGAGGCACACCGGAAGATTCAGCAGAAAGATCCAGCGCCATGATGCATACGTGGTGATGAAGCCGCCGATGGGCGGCCCGACCACCGGCGCGACGATGCCCGGCCACGTGATGGTGGAGATGGCCTGCATCAACTGCTTCTTGTCGACGCTGCGCACCACGGTCAAGCGGCCGACCGGCACCATCAACGCGCCGCCGATGCCTTGCAGAACCCGAGCCGCCGTAAACTGCTCCACGTTCTGCGAGATGCCGCAGAGCAAGGACGCCAGCGTGAAGGTCACGATCGCGCTGAAAAACACGCTGCGCGAGCCGAAGCGGTCCGCCACCCAGCCGCTTGCGGGAATGAAGATGGCGAGCGCGATCATGTAGGCGCTCATGCCGAGACTCAGCGCATTGGGGCTCGTACTGAACGAATGCGCCATCTGCGGCAGCGCGGTCGCGATGATCGTGGTGTCGAGATACTCCATGAAGAACGTCGCGGCCACGACATAGGGAAGCGGGCCGAGCGAGACGGTGCGGTCGGTTGAGTCTGTCATTGTCTTGCCGGAAGGCGGGGTGCGGGCTGAGGGTGGATGCTACCAGTATTACTGCGTTCCCGAACCCGGCCGTGATTCAACGCGCCGTTGCGAACGCTCGCGCGGCTGGCACTTTTTCGAATTCGGGCGGCGCCGCTCTGTATGACCAATACGCCCATCGTTGTTCCTAGTTGCTACTACCCATTGCCATTTCCCTTCGATTCTGTAAGCGTTATGCGTTGTATCGGCGTAGATATAGCGAGCCGATATATCGACGATAACGATCCCGGAATAAAGGACCTCACCGATGAGCTTCGCACACGACTTCAAGCGTCTTGCCTCGCTGCTGCTTTTGCTCGCGTTGCTCCCGTTCGCGGTCACGGCCTGCGGCGGCAACGACGACTCGCCACCCGCACCGAAAGCGACCTTGTCCGTGTCCGGTGAAGTCGCCACGCCGGGCAATCTCACACTCGCGCAGATCCAGGCACTTCCGGCCACCACGCAAACCGTTTCCTTCGGCAGCGGCACGGGCCAGCAAAGCCACGTCTACACCGGCGCGACGGTGTGGTCCGTGTTGAACCAGGCTGGCATCGTCGTCAATTCGGCGGTTCACAACGACGTGCTGGGCAAGTATGTCGTGGCGACCGGCAGCGACAACTATCGCGCGCTGTTCGCAATGGGCGAACTGAGTCCGGACTTCGGCAATCGCGGCGATCTGGTGGCCTATGCCGAGACGCTCAACGGCGCGAGCGCGGCACTCAACAGCACGGACGGTCCACTGCGCGTCACTGCTCCCGGCGACGTCAAAGGCGGCCGATACGTCTCGAACCTCGTCAAGCTCGAAGTCCATTCCGCGATGTCCACGGTCACGGCGGGCGGCGGCGGTCTCACGACGCAGTTCCAGCTTCTCGGTGCGCTGAATCACCCGGCGACTTTCGACACGGCAGCATTGCAGGCGCTGCCTCCCGTCACGCGCACGGCTGGCGGAAATAGCTACACGGGCGCGAGCCTGTGGGACCTGATCAACGCAGCGGGCATCCAGACCAACACTGCGACTAAAAACGACTTGCTCGGCTTCTACGTGATCGCAACCGGCAGCGATGGCTATCGCGTTGTGATTTCTCTTGCCGAACTGTCGCCGGACTTTGGCAATCAGCCCGACATCGTCGCTTATGCGATGAATGGCGCCCCGCTGACATCCACCGGTTTTGCGCGCCTCGTGATCCCCAACGACGGCAAGGCCGGGCGCTATGTTTCGAACCTCGTGGCGCTGGAAGTCGTATCCGCGCCGCGCTGATTAGCCTGCCTATGCAACGCTAAACCCGCCGCCTGACCTCTTGCGGCGGCAAGCCAAACCCGCGCATGAACGCCTCGCGCATATGCCGGCGATCCCGAAACCCCGTTTCCTTCGCGATGGTCTCCAGCGGATGCCGGCTTTTTTCGATCATCAGGCGCGCTGCTTCCAGCCGCAACGCTTCGATGGCCTTCGCAGGCGATTGCCCCGTCTCCTCCGTGAACACGCGGCTGAATTGACGCGGACTGAGATGCGCCTCGCCCGCGAGTTCCTCGACCGTCAGCGGCCGGCCCAGATTCTTGCGTGCATAGTTGAGCGCGTTCTGAATGCGGTCTGATTTCGGCGCGAGATCGAGCATCTCCGAATGCTGCGACTGGCCGCCCGAACGCCTTTGCGGCATCACGAGCTTGTGCGCGACAGAGCGCGCAACGTCCGGGCCGAGATCTTTTTCGACCATCGCGAGTGCGAGATCCAGACCGGCAGTCATGCCCGCAGACGTCCAGATAGGACCATCGACGATGTAAATGCGATCGTCCTCGATGCGCACATCGGGAAAGCGGCTTTGCATCTCGCGTGCGTAGAACCAGTGCGTGGTCGCGCGCCGGTTCGACAGCAGCCCGGCTTCCGCGAGCACGAAGCTGCCCGTGCAAATGCCCGCGATGCGCCGCGCCCGCGTACCCGTGCGACGCAGGAACGCCAGTATTTCTCGAGGCGGCGGTGTGTCGAGCGGCGTGTTCACGCCCGCCGCGATCCATGTGTCCACGGAGGCACGCGCACTGACCCGGCGCGTGCCGACGCTCATGCCTAACGACGAACACACCTCGCCGCCGTGCGCCGAATAGTTGGCCATCCGATAAAAGGGCTCGCCCGCTACGTGGTTGGCGTATTCGAACACCGACTGCGACGCGATTGCCATCACCTGAAAGCCGTCGCTCAACAGATAGCCGATGCTGTGCATGTTTCCTCGTCCTCGATGTCCGAAAAAAGTCGTTTGTCCGAAAACACGACCATATACGTCATTTCGGTCGCGGTCAATTCCGCGCAGAATCTACTCACGGATTCACCACCACCATTCGAACCGGAGTGACATCATGTCTCAGAACCATCGCGGCACGGCCCTCGTCACGGGCGCATCGTCGGGCATCGGCGCGGTCTATGCCGAGCGTCTTGCGCGTTCGGGCTACGACCTTATCCTCGTGGCGCGCAACCGCGAGAAGCTTGCCGCGCTAGCCGAACGTATCAGTAATGAAACGCAGAAGGGCGTCGAGATCATCGATGCCGATCTCAACGACCGCACGGCGCTCGCGCGTGTCGAAGCGAAGCTGAAGGACGACGCGAGCATCACGCTGCTGGTGAATAACGCGGGCGTCGGTACGCATACGCCTTTGCTCGACAGCGACGTCGATGCAATGACCCGCATGATCGACCTCAACGTGACCGCGCTCACCCGCCTGACTTATGCGGCGGTGCCGGGCTTCGTCGCGCGCGGCAAGGGCGCGGTGATCAATATCGCGTCTATCGTGAGTATTGCGCCGGAGTTGCTCAACGGCGTCTATGGGGGCACCAAGGCGTTCGTGCTGGCCTTCAGCCAGTCGCTGCATCACGAACTCGCGGCGAAAGGCGTGCGCGTGCAGGCCGTGTTGCCAGGCGCGACGGCGACGGACTTCTGGGAAAGCGGCGGGCTCCCTATCGACAATCTGGACCCCGCAATCGTGATGTCGGCGGCCGACATGGTCGATGCCTCGCTAATCGGCTTCGAGCGCGGCGAACTGGTGACGATTCCCTCGCTGCACGACGGCGCCAAGTACCAGGCGTACGAAGCCGCGCGTCAGGCGATGGCGCCTGAACTGTCGACCAACGCACCCGCCGCGCGCTACGCGGCCTGAACCATCGTTCTCTTTTCCACATTTGGACTGACCATGAAAACCACGGGCAATACCATCTTCATCACGGGCGGCACTTCGGGCATTGGCCGCGCGTTGGCGGAAGCGTTTCATCAGCGCGGCAATCAGGTGATCGTCGCGGGACGGCGCCGTGCGCTGCTCGATGAAGTCGCAAGCGCGAATCCGGGCATCGACACGGTTGAACTCGATATCGCCGACGCCGCGCAGATTCGCAGCGTCGCCGCGCAATTGATCGCAAAGTATCCGGCGTTGAATGTCGTCATCAACAACGCGGGCATCATGCCGTTCGACGATGCAGGCGGCGCGCTCGACGATGAAGCCGCGGTGCGCCTCATCGACACGAATCTGCTCGGCACGGTGCGCGTGAGCGCGGCGTTCGTCGAACATCTGAAGACGCAGCAACAGGCGTATATCGTCAACAACAGTTCGGTGCTCGCGTTCGTGCCGCTCGCCGCGACCGCGCTGTATTCGGCGACCAAGGCGGCAATCCATTCGTATTCGATGTCGCAACGCTTCGTGCTGCGCGATTCGAGCGTGCGCGTGCTGGAGATCGCGCCGCCGTGGGTGGATACGGACTTGGTCCACAAGAGCGGCGATCCGCGCGCGATGCAGTTGGAAGCGTTCATCGCCGAAATCATGCAGAAGCTGCCGGAAGCGACGACGGAAGTCGTGGTCGATGCCGCGAAGCCGCTGCGCGATAACGCCGGACCGAATGAACATGCGTTCGTCGAGCAGTTCAATCAGTTCGTGACGGACAATCCCATTCCGGTCGCTTGAGCGTGAAGGCGAGAAGGGGCGCCCAGGTTGCAACGCCCCGATCCTCCTTAAAACTCCAGACGCGCATTGACTGAAACCGTGCGCGGCTCGCCAGGCTGAATGTAGTCGGCATATTGGAATTCCCAGTAACGCCGATTCGTCAGATTGTCGATAGCCGCGCGCACGCCGACGTTATGTCCCGCGATGCGTGTCGTGTAAGTCGCGCCAAGGCTGTAGATCATGAAGCCCGGCACGTTCAGATCGCCGGACGGACGCAGGTTCGTGTTGCCCGTGAACTTCGCATTGGCGCCAAGCGTCAGGCCCGGAACCACGGGCACCGCATAATTCACGTGCGCCGCCGCGACGAAGCCGGGCGCACCCGCGACGCGATTGCCGTCGAATGTCGAGCCTTTCTTGTAGTGCGTCGCGATCCACATCAGATCGCCGCCGACCGTCCAGTCCCGACCGATGCGAACATCCGCGCCCGCTTCCATGCCTTCGAAGATGGACTCGCCATCTTCCACGAAGACGTTATCGCCATTGGCGTATTGCGCGCCGCGTTCGATGCGGAACAGCGCAGCCGTCGCGCTCCAGCGCTCGTTCTGACTCTTCACGCCGACTTCGTATTGCTTGCTGCGCAGCGGGTTGAGGATCGCTCCGGCATTCGCGTAGAAGTCGCCGACGACATTGCCCGCTTCCAGCGATTCGACGTAGCTCGCATAGAGCGTCGTGCCCGGCGTGAGCTTGAACATCAGCGCGACGCTCGGCGTCACCACGCCGTTTTGCGAGTAAGTCGAAGTCGTCGTGCCGTCGATACCGTAGCCGTGCTGCTCGTAATTCGTATAGCGCACGCCGCCGAGCACCGACCAGCGTTCGGTGAGCGCGATGGTATCGCTTGCGAACAGCGCTTTCTGCGTGATGTCCGCGTTGCGATAGGTGTAGAAGCCCGAACTGTCGTAGCGATTGACGTTCGGCTGATAGATGTTGCCCGTGCCGATCTGGTCGTAGAAACTGTTCGCGGTGTTGTCGTTGGTTTGCTTCTGATACGCGGCGCCGAACACGAGCTGATGTTGCAGCGGCCCGGTCTTTACGAGCCCTTCGGCCATGACCTGCCACGCATTCAGCTGATGCCCTTCCTTGCCTTCGAAGCGAAAGTCGTCGTAGTTGCCCGCTGGATCGAGCAGATTGTACGTGCTCTCGTTCCGATACCGCGTGCTCTTGCTAAAGCTGTATGAGGCCGAAAGCGTCCAGTCCTGATTCAGGTTGTAGCGCAAGCCGGCAGTATAGAGTTGCAAGTTCGTGTTCAGATGCTGGTCCGGCGTGACGAGCGTGCTGCTGCCGCCACTGAGCGTCGCGGGCAACGAGGCGCCCGTGTATTGCGCGGTCGAGATGGCCGTCGTGATGCCCGACGCATGGCGTTCCTGATACAGCGCGCCGAAGGTGGCGGTGAGGTCTTTCGTGAGGCGTGCATCGGCGGAAAGGGAGAACGAATCGCGGCGCACGTTGCCGTCGTTATAGGTCTTGCCTTCCTCGTGCGTCGCGTTGAAGCGGTAGCCGAACATGCTGTTCGGTCCGATACGGCCACCCAGGTCGACATGCTCGGACCATACGGCCGTCGACGCATAGCCGACATCGACGCTGGCGATCTGCTTATCCGTGACGGGTGGCTTCTTCGTCACATAGTTGACCACGCCGCCGGGCGCGCCGAAGCCGTACATGAAGCCCGACAAGCCCTTGAGCAGTTCGACGCTTTCGAGTTGTTCGTAGGGCATGGTGATGCCGTAGGCGTTGAACGGCTGGCCGTCGATCCTGTAACCGTTCTGCCAGTCGAGTTGCATGCCGCGCACGGTGATGTAGCTCGCCCACGCGTTGTACGGATTGCTGTTGTCCGACACGGATGCGTCCTGCGCGAAGACATCGCCGAGCTTTTTCGCCTGACGATCCGCGAGTTCTTCGCCGGTGACGATAGTGGTCGAGTAGGGCGTGTCGAGTTGCGTGCGGGTGCCGAGCGCGCCGGTGCTAACGTCGCGGCGCAGATGCTGGCCTTGATCGGTGTCGGATGAAGCGGTGACGGAGACTGCGGGGAGTGTGGCTTCGGTAGCGTTGCCGGATGTCGATGAGCCGGTGTCGCTTTGCTGCGCAAGGGCCGATTGACTGGTGGCGAAGAGCAGGAGCGTCGCCAGTGTGGACGGGCGCATCGCCCATTTGCCGATGGTTGTACTGCCCCGTGGTGCTGATTTCATCCCTAGTCCCGTCGTCGAGTTATTGGCCGTAAATGCGAACTATTCGCATTAGAACGGGCGCAATTCTGCCGGGTGTTTGGGAATTTGTAAACTTCGATCTTTGATCTAGGGGCGCCGAGAAGGGCTGCTGGCGGCCTTTTGCGGGTAGGCGTCGCTGATTAATTGGTTCGGGGCGGCGCGAAATGTTCGATCAAACGAGCTTCACGCGCCGCCTGCTTTTCATGCCGCAATGTGCGGCCAGCAACGCCGTCAACGTCGCTCGGAATCCGCAGCCGCATCACCCAACAACCCCGGCAACTCCAGCAACGTCCTGTGCGCTCCCCCAAGCTCGACCGCCGCCGCGTAAGTCGACTGCACGGCGGTGGCAATGGCATCGACGGCATGGGTGTCGCCGGCCATCGTCACGTAGTAGCCGAGGTCTTTCAGCGCGTTCGACATATGAAAAGGCATGCTCGAAGGATCGCCGTCGATGAGCGATGGCCGCAGCCGCTCCAGCGCCGCGCCGCCTCCGCCACCCTTCGCGAGCACATCGACGAAAGTTTGCGGGTCCACGCCCGCACGCTTCGCGCAGGCAGCCGCCTCGGAGATCAACGCAATCGTGCCGAGCGACACGAAGTTGTGCAGCAACTTCATGCTGTGTCCCGCGCCAGTGCCGCCGACCAGCGTGATGTTCTCCGCGAACGTGCGCAGCAGCGGCTCCACTCGCGCGAACAGTTCCGGGGCCGCGCCCACCAGCAAGTTCAAACGTCCTTCGTGCGCTTCCTTGGCGGTGCGCGTCATGGGCGCATCGATGAAGAGGCCGCCCGCCTGCGTCACGCGCTCGGCCACGCGCGTCGTGGATGCGGGCACGGCCGTCGAGCAATCGATCACGATGGTGCCTGGCTGCAAACCCGCGAGCACGCCATCGGGCGCACCCAGAACCGCTTCCACTTCGGGCGATCCGGTCACGCACAGAATGACGATCTCGGACTCGCGCGCGAGCGCCTCGCCCGTGGTGAAGGTCTTGACTCCCCCCGCCAGCAGTTCGTCGAGCGGCTGGTTGCCGGGATGCTCGACCACGCTCAACGGGTAGCCGTGCTTCATCACGTTGCGCGCAATACCGTGTCCCATGAGACCGATACCGATCATGCCGATGCGTTGCTTCATGCTCTATCTCTTCGAGTTGTCGTTTGGAAAGCCGGTTGCATCCGCATCAACGGTTGACGAGCCTCTTGGGCAACATCACCGCCAGTACGAAGCCGAGCAGAAGGCAACCGACCATCGAGAAAATCGGCAGCGTGAGGCCGCCGGAAAGCTGTTTCAGATACCCCACCACATAAGGACCGAAGAAGCCGCCGAGATTGCCGAAGGCGCTGATCCATGCAATGCCGATAGCCGCGCTCGTGCCCAGCACCGCCGTCGGCATGCTCCAGAAAAGCGGCGGCAACGACAGCAATCCCGCGTTGGCCATGCACAACGCAAGCATGCCGAGCCACAGGTTGTCATGCCAGAGCACCGAGAGCGACAATCCTGCCGCGCCCATCAACAGCAAGGCCGCGACATGCAAGCGCCGTTCGCCGCGCTTGTCGGCGCTGCGCCCGAACAGCACCATGACGACGACCGCAACCGCGTTTGGCAGCGCCGCGAGCAGGCCGATCACGAAGTCGCTCTTGATGCCCATCGACTTGATCATGGTCGGCGCCCAGAAGGTATAGCCGTAGATGCCGAACACGTCGAGAAAGTAGATGAGGCAAAACGCCCACACGAGCCAGCTCGACAAAAGGCCCTTGTGATTGGCTTCGGCGGTGATCGCACGGTCAGCGGCGAGCACGCGCGACAACAACGCGCGTTCGGGTTCGCTGCAGTGTTTGCTTTGCGTGACATCGTCTTCCAGACCTCGCCACGTGTAGACCGCCGCGAGAAACGCGGGCAGCGCCTCGATGATGAATATCCACTTCCAGCCCGGCAAGCCCATCAGGCCGTTGAAGTATTCCATGATGAAGCCGGTAAGCGGCGAGCCGATCAGTCCCGCCAGCGCGAGCGCCGCGTAGAACATGCTGAGAATGCGAGCGCGCCAGTGCCTCGGAAACGACTGGCTGATATAGAAGATGATCGCCGGAATGAAGCCCGCTTCGGCGACGCCCAGCAAACAGCGCATGGCATAGAACTGCATCGGCGTGGCGACGAACGCCGTAAGCCCGGATACGATGCCCCACGACAGAATGATCCGCGTGATCCAGCGGCGCGCGCCGACGCGCTGCAAAATCATGTTGCTCGGCACTTCGAAGACCACATAGCCGAGAAAGAAGATGCCCGCGCCGAAACCGAAGACCGCATCGGAGAAGCCGAGTTGCTGGGCCATCTGCAGCTTGGCGAAGCTCACGTTCACCCGGTCGATATACGAGGTGATGTACGCGAACATGAGAATGGGCAGGATCTGTAGCGCGAGGCGCCGGAAAATCCGGTCCTCGGCGGCCGCGTCGCGCGCGGGTGCGGACGGCAGAGCGCCGCCCGGCATGCTGGTCGCATCGATTTCCACGTTTGTCTCCGTCATATATGTACTGATTTTTTAAAGCCCTGTCAGTGTCGCCGGATTCGTGGCAAACGGCGGACGCAGCAGGACATGGGAAATTTAGCCTGTGCCGCGCGCCGTCGATATGCGAATTCCTTGAAGCGGGCTTTCGAATTGTTCGAACGCCCGATGCGAGCGGCCACGCGCGTGCATCGCTCAGGGTAATCCTGTAGGGCGCGAAGACTGAGGGCCGCCGCGAGGGTGCCATACTGCGCGGCATGATCCATTCACGGAGCGTCTGGTTTGTTCGATCTCACCTCACTGGCTCTCTTTCTGCGCGCAGTCGAGACGGGGAGTCTGTCGAAGGCGGCGCAGCATTCGCATATGTCCTTGTCGACGGCCAGCCGGCGCATTGCGCTGCTCGAGCATCATTTCCGGGTGGCGCTGCTCAACCGAACTTCGGCGGGCGTCGAGCCCACGCCCGCCGGAGAAGCGCTCGCGCGCCACGGCACCGAGCTGCTGCTCAAGACCGACGCCATATATAGCGAGCTGTCCGACTACACGAAAGGCTCGGTGGGCCGGGTGCGCGTCTTCGCCAACATCTCCGCGATCAGCCAGGAGTTGCCCGAGCATCTGCGAGCGTTCTCGCAGAAGTATCGCGACATCAAGCTGCATATCAGCGAATTGCGCAGCGCCGACATCTTGCAGGCGTTGCGCGATGGCCGGGCGGATATCGGCGTGGTGACGTCGCAAACGGGCATGGAGGGCATTCGCCTCGCGCCTTATTGCAGCGACCGGATCAGCGTGGTCGTGCCGGAGGATCATGTATTGCAGGGCGACGAGATCGAGTTCGCCGCGCTGCTCGAACACGATATCGTCGCGCTCGACGACAAAGCCGAGGTCACGCGCATGCTGGTCAAGGAAGCGGCGCTGGCGGGCAAGACCATCCGCTTTCGCGTGCAGGTACAGAGCTTCGAGGCCATGTGCCGGTTGATCGCCGTGGGGCAGGGTATCGGCGTGTTGCCCGAGGGCGCCGTGAAGCTGTTTCTTCAGCCGATGCGCTTGCGCTTCATTCGCCTGACCAATTCCTGGGCCGAACGGATGATGTCGGTTGGCATGCGCGAAGGCGCGGCGGCCTTGCCCACGCGCAGGCTGTTCGACTTTCTGAGTGAGATCGGACCCGCGAGCACGGCGCAACTCGATACCGAGCGCCCCGCGCGCTGAGCCCTTGCGGATTTTCGAAGCCACCGTTCCTCGATTCGCACTTCCGTCGTTCGAATGCGTCCGCTAGATTGGCATTCGACATAGTCCGATGCCCGGGCGCGGCCGCGCTCGCGAGCAAAAGAGACGCAGGAGACAACGCAATTTCCATAGAGGCGCGCCTTGGGTGCGCCCGCCTCCTGTGCCGTCTCGCCGGGCATTCCCGCGTCGCACTTTCGGAGGCTTTGCAGATCATGGCAACAACTCATAACATCGCCGTCATTCCCGGCGACGGCATCGGCAAGGAAGTGATGGTCGAAGGCCTGCGCGTGCTGAAGGCCGTGGCCGCGCGTTACGACATTGCGCTCAATTTCGACGAATTCGGCTCGTGGTGCACGGAGCATTACCTGCAACACGGCACGATGATGCCCGCGAATTGGGACCAGCAGATCGGCAAGCACGACGCCATTTTCTTCGGCGCGGTCGGCACGCCCGACGTCGTGCCGGATCACACCGCCGTGTGGGAATCGATCATCAAGATTCGCCGTGAATTCGACCAGTATGTGAACCTGCGCCCCGTGCGATTGATGCCCGGCGTGCCGTCGCCGCTCGCGAACCGCAAGCCCGGCGAGATCGACTTTCTGGTGGTGCGCGAGAATACCGAAGGCGAGTATTCGTCGGTGGGCGGGCGCATGTTCGAAGGCACCGAGCGCGAATTCGCCACGCAGCAGGCCGTGTTCACGCGCACGGGCGTGGACCGCATTCTCAAGTTCGCGTTCGAACTGGCGCAAAGCCGGCCGCGCAAGCAACTGACGGCCGCGACCAAGTCCAACGGCATCTCCATCACCATGCCTTACTGGGACGAGCGTCTGGCCGAAGCCGCGAAGCGCTATCCGGACATCGAAACGCGCAAGTACCATATCGACATTCTGTGCGCGCACTTCGTGCAGAACCCGGACCGTTTCGATGTGGTCGTCGCATCCAATCTGTTCGGCGACATCCTGTCCGACCTCGGGCCGGCTTGCACGGGCACCATAGGCATCGCGCCTTCCGCGAACCTGAATCCGGAGCGGCGCTTTCCGTCGCTGTTCGAGCCGGTGCATGGTTCCGCACCTGACATCGCCGGGCGCGGCATCGCCAATCCGATCGGGCAGATCTGGTCGGCGGCGCTGATGCTTCAGCATCTCGGACGCGGCGAGGCGCGCTACGAAGCGGCCGCCAAAACCATCGTCGCGGCGATCGAAACCGTCCTCGACAAAGGTCCGCGCACGCCGGACATGGGTGGCGACGCCAACACCGTCGAAGTCGGCACGGCGATCGCCGAGGCCGTCACGGAACATGCACTGATCACGGAGTAAGACATGGAATATCAACACTTCATCGGCAACGCATGGAAGGCGCCGGATAGCGGCGCGACGCTCGATGTCATCGATCCGAGCACGGGCGAGCCGTTCGCTCACATCTCGCGCGGCAACGCAGCCGA
This sequence comes from Caballeronia sp. TF1N1, assembly GCF_022878925.1. Classification (NCBI taxonomy): domain Bacteria; kingdom Pseudomonadati; phylum Pseudomonadota; class Betaproteobacteria; order Burkholderiales; family Burkholderiaceae; genus Caballeronia; species Caballeronia sp. TF1N1. Next base: position 68,416 of record NZ_CP084629.1, on the reverse strand, counting down.
TATCGATGCTGCGGTCGCCGCCGCGCGCGGCGCAATGGGCGAAGCGCTCGATGGAGCGTGGGCCAAACTCTCGCCGGCCGAGCGCTCGAACCTTCTGTTCGCGTATGCCGCCGCCGTGCTCGAACATGGCGACGAACTCGCGCAACTCGAAGCGCGCGACACCGGCAAGGCGCTCAAGACCGCGCGCACCGACGCTGCCGTGCTGGCGCGTTATCTTCAGTACTACGCGGGCTGCGTCGACAAGCTACACGGCGAGACCTTGCCTTATTCGACGGGCTTCACCGTGTTGACCGTGCGCGAGCCGATTGGCGTGACCGGGCACATCATCCCGTGGAATTACCCGATGCAGATTTACGGGCGCAGCGTCGGCGCATCGCTCGCGGCGGGCAATGCGTGCGTGGTCAAGCCTGCCGAGGACGCGAGTCTGTCGATTCTGCGACTCGCCGAAATCGCCGCGGACATCGGCTTTCCGGCGGGCGCGATCAACGTCGTCACGGGTCTTGGCAGCGAAGCGGGCGCGGCGTTGTCGGCGAACGCGGGCATCGGCCACATCTCGTTCACGGGCTCGACGGTCACGGGCGCGCTGGTCGGACGCACGGCGGCGGAACGTCATTGCCCGAGCGTGCTCGAACTCGGCGGCAAGTCGCCGCAACTCGTTTTCGACGATGCCGATCTCGACGAAGCGCTGCCCGTCATTCTCAACGCGATCATCCAGAACGCGGGGCAGACCTGCTCGGCGGGCAGCCGTTTGCTGGTCCAGCGCGGCATTTACGAAAGCGTCGTCGAGCGGCTCGCCGCGCGCTTCGAGACGCTGCGTTCCGGTCCGCCGTCGATGGACCTCGACATGGGGCCGCTCGTCAACGCGAAGCAGCAGGCGCGGGTGCGCGGCATCGTCGAACGCGCGGAAGGCGAAGGTATCCGTGTCGCGGCGCGCGGCAGAATCGCGGCGGAGGCGTCGCGTAATGGCTTCTTCCAGGAAGCCGTGCTGTTTCGCGACGTGCCGCCGGACAGCCGGCTCGCGCAGGAAGAAGTATTCGGGCCGGTGCTTGCCGTCATGCCTTTCGACGACGAAGCCGAAGCGGTGCGACTCGCCAACGGCACGCAATACGGCCTCGTCGCGGGCGTCTGGACGCGCGATGGCTCGCGTGGTCTGCGCCTCGCGCGCAAGCTTCAGGCAGGGCAGGTTTTCATCAACAACTATGGCGCGGGCGGCGGCGTCGAACTGCCGTTCGGCGGCGTGAAGGCGAGCGGCCACGGGCGCGAGAAAGGCTTCGAAGCGCTCTATGGCTTCACGAGCCTCAAGACCATCGCCATTCGGCACGGTTGAGGCGCACGCGCTTTCGCAACATGGCGAAACTCAACATCATCGGCGCGGGGCGCGTGGGCGCGACGCTTGGCAATCTGATCGTCGCGAACCGCGTGCTCGATATCGGCGATGTCTTCGATACCGACGCCAAACGCGCCGCCGAAGCGGTCGATTTCATCGGCGCGGGCCGCGTAGCCGAAGACTTGGCCACGATGCGCCCCGCCGATATCTGGCTCTTGTCGGTGCCCGACATGCGCATCGCCGAAGTGGCCGAGCAGTTCGCTCGCGCGCACGAAGGCCGGGGCGCATCGGTGGCGGTGCATTGCAGCGGCGCGCTCGATGCCGACACGCTCGCGCCTTTGCGCGGCATCGGCTGGAGCGTTGCGAGCGCGCATCCCATGTTGAGCTTCGCCAACCCCGGCACCTCCGTGTTCCAGTTCGAAGGCACGCCATGCGGTCTGGAAGGCGACGCCGCCGCGCGTGGCGCATGGAGCGAGGTGCTGGGCGCGATCGGTGCGCGGTGTTTCGACATCGAGCCGGGCAGCAAGGCGCTGTATCACTCGGCGGCCGTCATGGCGTCGAACTTCTTGCCGGTGCTCGCGGCGATGTCCGTCGAGATGTGGCAAGCGGCGGGCATTCCGGACACGCTGATTCAGGACATGATGCATACGCTTGCGCGCAATTCCGTCGATAACGTACTTGCCCTCGGCCCGCGCGATGCGCTGACAGGCCCCGCCGCGCGAGGCGACCGCGCGGTGGTGGAAGCGCAGTCGCGGGCTATCGCAGCGTGGGACGAGGTATCGCGCGAAGCCTACGATGCGTTGTCCGTGCTGGCCGCGCGGCTTGGGCGGACGGGAACGGTGCGGGGAAGTTAAGGGCACACGTCAGCACGCTATATCGCCGCGATGCAGTCGATCTCGATATCGAAATGTCCCGGCCACGCAGGCACATTGACGAAGATTCTCGCGGGCGGATTGGGGCCGAAGAATCGTCCGTAGATATCGTTCACGACCGGGAAAGCGGCGACTGAGGTGCAATAGACGTTGCACTTGAGAACCTGATCCAGCGATGAACCTGCCGTCTCGACGCACAGCTTCAGTTGCTCCAGCACGCGTTGGGTCTGCACTTCGATCGATGCTTGCATGATCTCGCCGGTCTGCGGATCGAACGGAGGAAAGCCTGATACGTACACCGTGTCGCGATGACGCGTGACGGCGGAGGTCGGCGCATTCCAGCGCTCGAGCCAGCTTGAAAGCGGTTCGACACGAATGATTTCCCGGCTCATGATGTGTACGCTCAAAGAGTTGTTCATCGAGTCCGCGAAGTTGCTAGCGGCGTGTGATTGCAGTATCGCCGATGCCTGAGTGGAAACGTTTTGAGTTGGAGTGAAGTGTGGAATGTCGACGATTGCATTCAAGCGCATGCTGCATGACTGGCCGGAGGCAAGCGCATCACTCGAATTTACGGATTAGGGTAAACTACGAGCCTTCCCGGGCGATCTCCCGCCCACACCGAATTTCTCACGCACCCATGTAGCTTTCCGAGAACCTCCGACCGTTCAGACGGCTTTGCACCTTGGGGGTTCGCGTGTACGGGTGCGTTCGCCTGGCTTGCTTCAGGCGACGTGCTGCCATCTCGTCGATTCGACACCGGCGACTCCGTTCGACACCATCGGCGTTTCGCGCCGGCTTTCAAACGCAGTGCGCCATGTGCGGACTGCGGAACTCATTCGATGCAGATTCAATCTCTGAAGCAGCAATGGCTCACGCATGTTCCCGCGAATGTGCTTGCGGGCCTCACGTCATCGTTTGCGCTCGTTCCCGAGTGCATTGCGTTCGCGCTCGTCGCGCAGGTGAATCCCTTGATGGGCCTTTACGGCGCTTTCATCATCTGCGCGCTGACCGCCATTTTCGGCGGCAGACCGGGCATGATTTCCGGCGCGGCGGGATCGATGGCGGTCGTCATCGTCGCTCTCGTGGTCGAGCACGGCGCCCAGTATCTTCTCGCTACCGTTATTCTTGGCGGCGTGCTGATGACCGTCTTCGGACTTTTGCGTCTCGGCAAGCTGATCCGCATGGTGCCGCATCCCGTGATGATCGGCTTCGTAAATGGCCTCGCGATCATCATTGCCATGGCGCAGCTCGAGCATTTCAAACGCGCCACACCGCAAGGCGAAGTCTGGTTGCAGGGAACGCCGTTGATGGTCATGTCGGGTCTCGTCGCATTGACGATGCTGATCGTGTATCTGCTGCCGCGCATCACCAAGGCGGTGCCGCCGGCGCTCGTCGCCATTCTGAGTATCGGCCTGATAAGCCAGTTGCTCGACTTGCCGACGCGGACACTGGGCGACATGGCGCACATCGCGGGCGCGTTCCCGAGCTTTCATCTGCCGACGATACCGCTCGATCTCGATACGCTCAGGATCGTCTTCCCTTACGCGCTTCTCATGGCGATTGTCGGCTTGCTGGAAACGCTCCTGACCTTCAATCTGACCGATGAGATCACCGAAACGCGCGGACAGCCCAATCGCGAATGCGTGGCGCTTGGCGTGTCGAATATCGTATCCGGCTTGTTCGGCGGCATGGGCGGTTGCGCCATGATCGGTCAGACCATGATCAACCTGAGTTCGGGCGGACGCAGCCGCTTATCGGGTGCGACGAGCGGCATCATGATCTTGCTGTTCATCCTTTTCCTGTCGCCGTTTATCGAACGAATTCCTCTCGCCGCGCTGGTCGGCGTGATGTTCGTCGTGGCGCAGCAGACCTTCGCGTGGGGATCGCTCCGTGTGCTCGGTAAAGTGCCGCGTAATGACGCAATCGTGATCGTTGCGGTCACGGTTATCACCGTGTTCACCGATCTGGCGATTGCGGTGCTATGCGGCATCGTGATCGCCGCGTTGAACTTCGCCTGGCAACATGCCCGCGAGATCCGCGCGGAGTCGAAATCCGATGAAAAGGGCACACGTACTTACGTATTGCACGGAACCCTGTTTTTCGCATCGACGGCGAATTTTCAGGACCTTTTCGATCCGCAGAACGATGCGGACGATGTCATCGTCGATTGTCAGCATCTGCATGTCGCGGATCACTCTGCAATCGTGGCGTTCGAAACGTTGCAAGACCGCTATCGAAAGGCAGGGAAGCGTTTGCAGTTCGCGAACTTGTCACCGCGTAATCAGCACATTCTTCAGCGCGCGGGCGTTTCGGTCGCGAATGCGTGAGACCTTGAAATGCGATACACCCGGCGGAAGGCATGTTGAACCTTCCGCCGGGTGTTTTGGTACTACAGCAAAACTCGATTACTTCGAAGCCGCCACTGCTGCCTTCATCGTCGAATAGATCGCCTTCTTCGCGCCGCTATTCGTGAGAATGCCGTAGTCGCCGGTAGGATCGTCGTAGAGCTCGTACCACTGGAAGCCGATCACGTTATACGTGCTGCGTGCCGCGTAAAGTTCCGGGACCGTCTTCGTGATATAGGCCTGCGCCTGAGCCGTCGAAAAGTCCATATTCACGCCAATTTCCGTGAACATGATTGGCAGGTTGTACGTGTCGTGCATGATCTTGAGCACGTTGTAGTTGGTGCCGTCCTTGCCCCACGTGTTCTCAGGATCGAGACCGTCCGAGTACCAGTGCAACTGGATGATGTCGGTCTTCACCTTCGGATGTCCCGTCGAGCCATCCGGCTGCACGCCTGTCAACATGCCCTTGTACCAGCCGAGGTACAGGAAGCCCGCCGAAGCCGTGGCAATGACCTTCGTCTGTCCGGCCGTATCCACCGAGCGCCAGCCGTCGTAATAGCCGCGCAGCGCGCCGCGCCAGATTGGCCACGTGGTGTTGTCGTAGTCGGAAACGTTCACGCCATCGTTTGCAATCTTGCGGTTATGCGTGTCGAGGTCGTACTCGTTGCCGAACTCGACGACCGGCACGCCCTTGAGCTTGGTCGCGGCATAAGCGGCCATGGAATACGCATATGCGTAGGCGCTGTCTTCGGTCGGCGTCTTGCCGTTCAACGAAGGATCGTCCCACGGATAGGCATCGATCAGCGGCATCACCGTGACACTGGAACCTAATCCGGGAATGACCTTGTTCGCGAGCGTGTCGATCTGATCGTAACCGTGCACGTCCTGCCGAATGCCCGTCAGGCCGAGGTCGACCATGGTCGAAGCCTGCGTGCTGAGCGGCGTCGACGAATAGACGCCGCCGTAGGCATAGTGCTCGTTGACGCCGAAGAACGGCATGGCTGTCGTGGTCGAACCGGAAGCAGAGCCCGAAGTCGAACCCGCATTCGTCGATGCCGGCGTGCTGGCGGGCGTCGAAGCTGCAGGGCGCGGATCGGCCGAAACTGCCCACGTGTTGTTCTGCCAGACCCACCAGAGCTTGTTCACGTTCTGCTGATAGATCTTGCCTGCGTACCAAAGCAGCGCGATCACGTCCTGCGAGAAGCCGGCTTTCTGATTGGCGCGATACACCACGCCGCTCTTGACCGTCCACACCGCGCCCGACGAGTCGCTGATCGACGTGGCCGGGGGAATGACGGTGCCGCTCACCGAAGCAGGATGCTTGGCGATATCCACCACCGCAAGGGGATCGGTTGCGCTGTTGACGACGCTCGACGGCGTTCCGTCACTGCCACCGCCACCGCATGCGGACAAGATTAGGGTGCCTAAATAGCACGAAATTACGACCAGACGATTATTCTTCATTTTGGATAATGGCTCAGTGTGCATTGATTCTGACCGCGCAAAGGGTCTCCCCCGAGTGCCTTGAAGGACCTCGGTAAGCAGTGCTTTGGGAGAGAGAGGCGAATCAGCCTATGCGCCTGGACAATTAAGGCGCGACCGTCATCCGTTTATTGCCGGAGGGGTCATGAGGAATGTTACACAGTTGAAACGTCGTTAAGTACGATAAAAGACGTAACAGCATGTAACCAGTTGGACCAAACGGAAAAACGTACTTTTATAGTACAAAACCGTGAATAAATAATCTGTTTTCCACCCTAAAGTTTGACGCGAAATGATGTTGGCTTTTGAATCGTTTTCAAACCTTTCAATAACGGGAAATTCTGTAATCTTCATACGCGATAGCGTCGGCGCGCCATTGTGGCCAAGGCTGTGGCGGAATGCGACAGCGTGCCTTTTTCGGTCCGGATAAGCGCCGAATTTATTGCGCATTAATCGCCTGCGATCAACTGCGGTATCAGTTGCGAAAGGCACGAAGATAATCGCCCGCATAGACCGCGCACGAGTCCTGTTGATTCCCCCCTTCAAACCGCTCGCTTTAAAGCTTTAGCCGGGCTTCAACTGGCACCTTGCGATAAGTGGCTTACCGCACGCTCGATGTGCTTGAGAGGCGGTTTGGACCGCGGCGCAAACGTTTAGCTGTCGCCCGCAAATTCGTGCGTGCGTGCGCGCACAGAGTCACTTGTCGTACAAAGGTAATTTTCGGTCCTGAGACGAGTCCGGCCAGACTTGAATCGACTCTGCGCCAAGCGTGCAAAGAACACGAAGCGGCTGCCGATTTGATCGTGCAACCGACTTTTCCTTCCGACGGACATGCGACGGTCACTCGATGAACAAAGCATCACTAAAAGACAAGCTATGGGTTGCGACGTTCATCGTCGCAGTGGCGAGCGACGTGCTCTCCGGCGTGATCCGCTACTACACGTCGACGATGGGCATGGCGCCCGCCGCGTATCTTCCCAAGGTGCTGATGTTGGGCTGGGTGCTCTACGTCCTTCTCACGCGGCCCAAGGCGACGCACGCGCTTATCGCGCTATATCTGCTTACGCAGACCTTCCTTTCGCTGTCGCACGGCGTCGAGCCTGCCGCAGTCGGATTCTGGCTGTGGAGCGTGACGCCTCTGCTTTTCGCACTCACGGCGTCCCGCGAGACGCTCGCGCTCATGAACGGACGCTCGGCGTTCCTCGGACTGCTCACACTCGCCGCGCTTTGCGGCATCGGTATTCTCGCCAATAGCATGCTGAAGCTGCCTTGGGTGGGCGCAAGCGTATCGGTCGGTGGACACAACGTGACGATGGCCACGTCCTCGTACGTCGGCGTTGCATCGCGGCTGTCGGGATTCGGTCGCGACAGCGCATCGGTGGCGCTCATGGCCGGCCTTCTGACCACGTGGCTTTTGATGCACATCCGCTCGAAGGCGCTGCAGTTCGTGCTGCTCGCGCTCGCCGGCGCCACCATCTACGCCACGACCAACAAGACCGCGCCGGTGTCGCTCGCGATCGTCGTCATCGTGCACATGCTGTTTTCCACGCGCGGCATCAAGCGAGCGTGTCTGTGGGCGAGCGGCTTCCCGATCGTCCTGCCGATCGTCGCATTCTTCGCCGCCTCCGCATTCAATCTGGCGAGCCGCGGATACGTCACGCTGTCGTCGTTCCAGGATCGAATGATCAACACATGGCCGCTTCTGATCGAAGGTCTCATGAAGCACGAACGCATCTGGTTCGGTCTCGGGCCGGGCGCGTTCGGCTCGGCCGCGAGCTATTACGAAAGCCCGTTCGGCTTCAACGTTGCGTATGCCGATAACACCGTGCTCTATGCAATTGCGTGCTTCGGTTTCGTCGGCGCGCTGGTGCTCGTCGTGTATCTCGTGCGGCTCATGTTGAATTCGGCGTCGAACGATCGCGCTGCGTGGTCGGTGCTGCTGTATCTCGTCTTCAGCGCGGCGAGCACGGACATCTGCGAATCGATCGGCTGCCTGCTGTTTCTGGGTCTCGCCATCAGCTACCTGCGACAGCCGGCGCTCATGGCCCGACCGGTTGCCCCGTGGTATCCGCAAGCGCCTTCGCGTGGCTATGGCTTTAACGGGTTCGCGCCACAGTCGAACGAACATTGGTTGCAAGCGAGCCGCGCGAACCAGCAGGTCGCGGCACTCGAAGCGAGCCGTCATACGTTCGGAAGGCATTCGTCGTGATCCGGACCAACGTAAGCTTGGCGCGGCGCATCGTGCTTGCCGCGCTCATCTCCCTTTGCGGTTCGCTGCACGCGGCGTCTGCCGCACCGACGCTCGTGCTCGACGGCGCGTCGCAATCGACGGAGCATCCGTACATCGAGTTGCCGGGCTTTGCCGCGTCGCGCGCGAATACGGGCGTCGCCATTCATCAAATCGCCGATCTGCATCTGCTCGATGCCGTGAAGGACGTCGGCTTCTCCTTCGTTCGCACGGACCTCTTCTGGGAAGCGGTGCAGGCGCCGGATGGCTGGCATTTCGGCGGCTTCGACGGTCTCGTCTCCAATCTTTCGGCACGCGGCCTGGGCGCGTTGTTCATCCTCGGCTACAAGCACTACGCCTTCAGCCCGGACCAGCCACCGACCTCAGTCGTGCAATTGAGCGCGTTCAGTACCTACGTGCACATGGCGGCGTATCGCTACCGTAACGCGCCGGTGCGTTTCGAAGTATGGAACGAAGAGGACGACGAGAAGTACTGGCTCGCGCCGCCTTCGCCGCGTGCCTATCGCACGTTGCTTGAAACAGCGGTGACGACGGCGAAGTCGGCCAATCCGCGTGCGATCGTCGCGACGGGCGGCGTGCAACAGATCGATCGCGCATTCATCCGTGCCGTGGGCGACATGAGTGCAACCGCGCGACAAGCCGGCAAGCCGCTCGGTCCCGATGCGGTGAGCGTGCATCCGTATCGACAGCAGAATCCGGAAACCGTGCTCGACGACTATCGAGTGTTGCGCGAAGACCTCAACGGTTATACAAAACGCCCCCAAGTGTGGGCAACCGAATGGTCGTACCCAAGCGTTGGATACGAATATGTGTCTGAGATCAACGACGGCCACGCACCCGAAGCAAGAGCGCGGCAAGCTCGCTACGCGGTGCGGCTGCTGTTGATGAACTGGATCGCGCAAGTCGGACTGACGTCCTACTACGACATGCGCGACGATGGGACGGACCCGAAGGAAATGGAGCACAACTTCGGCTTGCTCGATGCCAACAATGCAAAGCTGCCCGCGTACGACGCAGTCAAGCATTTGTTCGGTTTCACCGCGGGCGAAGTGCACGCTCGCTATTTCATCGATGAGAAAGCGCGCTACGTCGTGCTGAAACTCGATGGCGCGCACGCAACGAAGTACGTCGTGTGGTGTTACGGGAATGGGAACGTGATGGACCTCGATGTATCGCATCTGCCGGCTGATGCGATCGTCACCGATGTATACGGCGTGCCGCACGGGGAACGTGGCACGCTGTCGTTGACCGAAGCGCGGGGACCGGTGTTCATCACCATCGCTTCGAAGTAAGGCAGCAAGGCGCGAATGGACCAGCGCGCCACTTGAAGTTCGATTTCGATCGAATCACACAACGTTAGGTTTGACGGCGGACCTTGCCACTGACGTCACGACTTTTGTTTTCTTGGTTGGGATATAAAATGCTTACATATAATATGCAGCCCGAAATGACGGCGGCTTCGCAACGGGGCGATGGCGTCGTGGACCTCTGGCGCAGTGTCGTGCGCCACAAGACTCTGCTGGGTACGGTAACTGGCGTATGTTGCGCCGCTGGCGTGCTCTACGTCCTGCTCGCCACGCCGCAATATCGCGCCGAAGCGCTCTTGCGCGTGCAGAGCACCAAGGCGGGCACGTCGATCAGCTCGCTAAACGACGTCTCCGGCTCGATGGCGGCAGACGCCTCCGCGAGCGATGAAAGCGATGTCCTGACCTCGCGCTCGGTCGTCACCAGCGCCATCACGCAGACCGGCGCGGATGTCGTCGTCGAAACCGAAAGTCACTTTCCGCTGATCGGCCGCTGGTACGCCTCGCGTCATGCAGGCGACCGCGAACTCGCGCCTGCACCGTTCGGTCTCGATTCCTACGCATGGGGCGGCGAGCGCATGAAGGCCGGCGTCTTCAACATTCCGAGCGCGGCTTATCGCAACAAATTCCACGTGGTCGCCGACAAGGACGGTCAGTGGACACTCTTCGACAAGGACGACAAGCAGCTCGCCAAGGGCCGCGTCGGCGAACTCGTGCCGTTCCAGGTCTCGACCGTCGACGGCCAGGCGCCTGCTGAAGTGCGTATCGACACCTTGCGTGCACGTCCCGGCGTGAGCTTCGAGATCACGCGTTACTCGCAGCAGATGACGCTCGAAAACGTGTTGCTGCGCATGCGTACGTCGATTCCGCCGCGCGATTCGTCGCTGCATGATCCGTCGCTGATCCATCTGAGCTATCAGGCCGAGTCGCCGTTCGACGCGCAAGCGATGGTCAACGCCATCGTCAAGACGTATCAGGAACGCGATGTCGAACGCCGCGCCGCGCAAGCCCAGACGAGCCTCGACTTCCTGAAGAAGCGCCTGCCTGGCCTCAAGCAGGATCTCGAAACCGCCGAAAGCCGCCTGAACGCATTTCGCACGCAGACGGGCACCGTGGACATGGCGCAGCAGAATACCGCCCTCATTACCCGCATGAGCCGTCTCGAAGAGCAGCAGACCACGTTGTCGCTCGCGCTGGACGCCGCGCAGCACAAGTTCCGTCCGGAAAACGAGAACTATCAGAGCGCGCTCACGCAATTGAATCAGGTGAAGCACGAGATCGCCGAGACGGCCAAGACGGCGGCGAACCTGCCGACCGTGCAACGTCAGTACGTCGAACTCGCACGCGATGTCGCCGTCACCACGCAGCTTTACACGAGCGTGCTGACCAACGCGCAGCAGCTCGAAGTCGCTGCCGCCAGCACGCCGCCGGGCGTGGCCGTGGTGGACTGGGCGCTCGCGCCCGAGAAGCAATCGTGGCCGCGTGCGTGGATCGTATTGCTCGGTTCCATCTTCGGTGGTCTGTTCGTGAGCACGGTGGCGATCTATCTGATCGCGTTGAATCGCCGCGAATTGCGCAGCCCCGAAGAGATCGACAGCTTCTCGGAAATCCCGCGCCTCGCCGTGGTTGCCCGCTCCGCAGCGCAATTGCGCCAGGACGTTCGCGCACTGACGCACAACGCCGCACCGGCCAAGCTGCTTGCCATGACGAGCCCGACCGACCCGAGCATCGAAGCATTGCGCTCCTTGCGCAGCAGCGTTCGTGCAATGCTGAACGGCGTGCCGATGACGGCTCATCCCGCGCTCAATAGCTGGAACCCGATGAACCCGACCGCGCCGATGAACCCCATGTCCACGTTGAGCGCCATGCCTTCGATGAACATGAGCGTGATGAACTCGGGCTATGTGGTCGATGCAGACAACCACGAAGGCAAGATCATCCTCTTCACGGGACCGACGCAGGGTGTGGGCAAGAGCTTCGTGTCGTCGAACTTCGCTTATCTGCTCGCCGAGACGCAGGCTTCGGTGCTCTTGATCGATGCGGACATGCGTCAGGGCCGGCTGCGTCATCTCGTCGACGGACGCACGGGTCCGGGCCTTGCCGAAGTGCTCGAAGGTTCGGCACGCGTCGAAGATGCCATCGTGCGGATTGGCACGAGCGGCCTTTCGATGATGGACGCAGGCGCGCTTTATCCGGAGAACCCGGCAGAGCTGCTTGGACGCCCGGCCTTCCAGGAAATGCTGGCGATGGTGCGTGGTATCTACGACTACATCGTGATCGATTCGCCGCCGGTGCTGCCTGTTGGCGACGCGCAATCCATCGCGATGCAGAACTGCGATCTCGTGCTGCTCGTGTCGCGTGCCGATCTCACTGGCGCACGCCAACTGGAAGAGACGCTGCGCCGCCTGCGCAACGTCGGCGCGAAGATCGGCGGTCACGTGTTCAACGGCTTTGCGCCGGGACGTTACGGCGCGCGCGAAGAGTACGGCTTCACGACGGCCACGCGTTAAAGAAGGGCGGGGCGAACGCCCTGCTCATCGCTGGCCTTGCGAACGGGCGCCGCATATGCGGCGCCTTTCGCATTGGCGGGAACGCTGTGATAACGTCACGCAAAACGCGCCAAGGAAACGAGAGTGACGTCGCAGATAAAACGAGCGGTAGACCGGCAATCGAGGCACGAGTCTTCGTCCACGGAAGAACACTTCGAACACGGGCGCGCGCTCATGCTGGCCGTTGCGTTGTCCTTGGGAAGCGCGATCGCGCTGGGGCTGGCCCGCTTTTCCTACGCGCTGTTGTTGCCCGCGATGAAGCTCGACCTCGGCTGGAGCTTCGCGCAAGCAGGCGCGATGAACACCGCCAATGCATTCGGCTACTTGCTAGGCGCGCTGGCTTTTCCACGCATGTCCCGCCGATGGCCGCCTTCCGCATTGCTTCTCGCAGGCTGCGCTTCAACGACGTTGTTAATGGCCGCAAGCGGCCTCGCGTTCTCGACCTGGCTGCTGCTGTTCCTGCGCGTTGCCACCGGCTGCGGCAGCGCGCTCATCTTCATCAGCGGCGGCGTGCTGGCGGCGCGGCTTGCATCGCTTTCCACGCGCGGGGCCGGGCTCTTGCTCGGCTTGTATTACGGAGGCACGGGCTGGGGCATCCTTGCGTCGGCGGTGCTCGTGCCTTTCACGGTGGCGCCGCGTGTGCATGGATGGCAATACGCGTGGTTTGCGCTCGCCGCAGTCTGCGCGCTCTGTTCAGCCGGGGCGATCGTGGCGGCGCGCAAGATCGAATCGAATCATGCAAGAGTTGCGCGCGGTGCCGAAGCGAATGCGGCGCCTCCGAGCGCAACGGTGGCAGTGTCGCGCATGTGGCTCGTGCTTGCGGGATACACGCTCTTCGGCGTTGGTTACATCGGCTACATGACGTTCATCGTCGCGCTGCTTCGCAACGCCTCGATGAGCGCGACTGTCATCACGAGCTTCTATGTCTTGCTCGGCGCCGCCACCGTGGTTTCGGCGCGTCTGTGGTCCGGGCTGCTCGACCGCATGCGCGGCGGCCAGGCGCTCGCGGTGCTCAACGCGCTATTGGGTATCGCCACGCTCGTGCCCGCGCTCTTCATGCATCCCGTGGCGGCTTTCGCTTCGGGTCTCTTATTCGGCGCAACTTTCTTGTCCGCGGTCGCGGCAACGACAGCGTTCGTGCGGCACAACTTGCCGGCCGATCAGTGGGCGAGGGGAATCAGCGCGTTCACCATCGTGTTCGCGCTCGGGCAGATCGTCGGCCCTATTGTGATCGGATGGGTATCGGACGGCGCGGGGCTCGAACGAGGCATGCTCTACTCGGCGATGCTGCTCGTCCTCGGTGCAATTCTCGCTGCAAGTCAGAAGCCGTTGCAAAGCGCGATGGCGCGATAAACTCACTCGAACGCCTTCGCCGTCAACGCCTCGCATGCTTCCCACAGGCGTTTGGCCGCGTCTTTATCGAGTGCCTGCGATGCAACCTTCGCCGGTCCCACGGTGTCGCCGCGTGCTTCGAATAACCCGAGCGGTCCGTAGTAACCGCCATCGACGACATCGGGCGCGGTCGCTGCATACAGCGTTGGCAGCGCGCCGCTCAGATCGCTGTTCAATAACGCGCCGATAAACCCGCTCAACACGGTGCGCGCCGCCCGGCTCACAGCCGACCGATCGTCGCGAAACAGGTTCGTGTTGGCTACGCCCGGATGCGCGGCCACCGACATCACGCGCGATCCCGCCGCACGCAAATGACGGTCGAGTTCGAACGCGAACATGAGGTTGGCGAGCTTGGACTGGCGGTACGACGACATCGGCGAATAGTGACGCGTTGCCTGGAGATCGTCGAAATCGAGCCGTCCCGTCTTGTGCGCGATGGATGCAATCGTGACGATGCGCGGGCGCTCGGACGCGCTTTCCGCCGCCATTTCGATTGCGGGCAAGAGCAGGCCGGTCAGCGCGAAGTGCCCGAGCACGTTGGTGCCGAATTGAAGCTCGAAGCCATCGGCGGTTTCGGCGCGGCGCGGCGGCGCCATGACGCCCGCATTGTTGACGAGGATATCGAGCGGCTTGCGTAAAGCGAGCTGACGGTCGGCGAAAGCGCGGACCGAGGAAAGATCCGCGAGTTCGAGTTGTTCGAGTTGCACGCGCGCGTCGGGCACTTCCCGTTGCAGCCGCGCGAGCGCTTGTGCGCCGCGCTGCGGATTGCGGCATGCGAGTACCACTTCGGCGCCGTGCCGGGCCAGCACGGCGGCGGTGTGATAGCCGATGCCGCTATTCGCGCCGGTGACGATGACCCGGCGGCCCGTCTGCGACGCGATGTCATCGATACTCCAGGGTTTGCTCATGTGCGTGCGGGTCTCAGTGCGAACAGCGGTCACTATGCCATGCGCGGTGCACGGCGCGCGGCAAAGAGGCCCGAGCGATCGCCGCATCGGACGCCAATTTTCGGCGATTCGACAACGGCGGGCGAATCGCCGACAATCGCTACTTCGCTTTTTCGCTGTCCAGATCGGGCCCCGCTGCGGGCGTGGGCCCCCGCGTCAGGTAATATGTCGGCGCTTGTCCAGGTAATCCAGGTAACCCTCAAATGACCACGATTCTCGAAAGCCTCCCCGTTCAGCAACGCGTCGGAATTGCATTTTCCGGCGGTTTGGATACCAGCGCCGCGTTGCACTGGATGCGTCTCAAAGGCGCAGTTCCGTTTGCATACACGGCCAATCTGGGCCAGCCCGACGAGGACGACTACGAGGAAATCCCGCGCCGCGCCATGCAATACGGCGCGGAAAACGCCCGCCTGATCGACTGCCGCGCGCAGCTCGTCGCCGAGGGCATCGCGGCGCTGCAATCCGGTGCGTTCCATATTTCCACCGCGGGCGTGACCTACTTCAATACGACGCCGCTCGGCCGCGCCGTGACGGGCACCATGCTCGTCGCCGCGATGAAGCAGGACGGCGTGAATATCTGGGGCGACGGCAGCACGTATAAAGGCAACGACATCGAGCGCTTTTATCGTTATGGGCTGCTGGTGAACCCGGATCTCAAGATCTACAAGCCGTGGCTCGACCAGACCTTCATCGACGAACTGGGCGGCCGCGCGGAGATGTCCGAATTCATGCGCAAGGCAGGGTTCGACTACAAGATGTCGGCGGAAAAGGCTTATTCGACCGATTCGAACCTGCTCGGCGCAACGCACGAAGCCAAGGATCTGGAAAGCCTCGAAAGCGGCATGCAGATCGTCAAGCCGATCATGGGCGTGGCGTTCTGGCGTGACGACGTGCAGATCGCGCGCGAGACCGTCACCGTGCGTTTCGACGAAGGCGTGCCCACCGCGATCAACGACGTGGAATTCGGCGATCAAGTCGCGCTGCTGCTGGAGGCAAACCGAATCGGCGGGCGTCACGGGCTCGGCATGAGCGATCAGATCGAAAACCGCATCATCGAGGCTAAGAGCCGTGGCATTTACGAGGCGCCCGGACTTGCGCTCTTGCAGATCGCGTATGAGCGGCTCGTGACGGGTATCCATAACGAAGACACGATCGAGCAGTATCGCGAAAGCGGCCGCCGGCTCGGACGCCTGCTTTATCAAGGCCGCTGGTTCGATTCGCAGGCCATCATGCTGCGTGAAGCCGCGCAGCGCTGGGTGGCGCGCGCCGTGACGGGTGAAGTGACCATCGAGCTTCGCCGCGGCAACGACTACTCGATCATGAGCACGAAGTCGCCGAATCTGACGTATCAACCGGAACGCCTGTCCATGGAAAAGGTGCAGTCGACGTTCTCGCCGCGCGACCGGATCGGCCAGTTGACCATGCGTAACCTGGATATCGACGACACGCGCGAGAAACTTCGCGTGTATGCGCAAGTCGGCCTTTTGACGCCGGGCGATACCTCGGCTCTTCCGCAACTGGATGAGCCATCGAAGGCGGGTTCCAAGGAGTAACGCGTAAGAACGCGCGGGAGCCAGGTGAAAATCTGGCTCCCGCTTTTTTTTGGTTTGGCGTTCCGCCGCCGCGCGTGTTTGCGATCAGCCGCGCGAATAAAGCATCCGCATGCATTCGAGCGCCAGTAAAAACCTCCAGCCGTAAAATCCCGTTTCGAAAAAATCGATTTTACGGGTCAGCGTGTCATGCGGTTTTCTTATGAAGGCGCGCTTTCTCGCCAAGTCTTTAGCTAAATCAAAACATGCACTATTCGCGTGATTTTCGGTTGCGGCGCGCGCCATCGGGAAAGTGGGCTTCGAATAAAGGGAAGAGTTACCCGCGAAATGAAACTTCCGAATCATTCCGCTTAAATCCATAATCGCAAACAAATAGACAATGAGCGAGGCGTTCGTCATTATCGGAGAGATTCTCACGCCGGAGCGCATGCATGATCCGATCGCAGGAAAACGCCATCGCCGGGCGGCTCTCGACCAGGAAGGTGCATACCAGTGCGCAAAAGGCGCGAGTATTGGTTGTCGATGACAATCAACACGGCGCGTGCGCCACAAGTGCGCTTCTCGACGCCGACGGTTTCCACGTAAGAACCGCTTTCAGCGGCGTGGAGGCAATCGAGATATTGCAAGATTGGATGCCGCACGTCATTTTGCTCGATATCAATATGCCCGAATTCGACGGATTCGCGGTTGCGTCCGTGATTCGGAGTATCGGCGCGACTAGCGATCTGGGCATCATCGCAATGACCGGTTACGACGAAGCGGAATTACGCCTGCGCGGATCGCTCGATGCATTCGACGGCTACTTCAGACGCGGAGACAGTGAGCTCAACCTTGTTGCGCTTCTTGAAGACATCGTCGAAGAGTGAGTGCAGCGACTGCTAATCGGCGCGATCAGACAGTTCGTACAACGGTATTTGCGCAATGCTCGATTCAACCAGACTTTTGCCCTGAATCAGATGGGCCGTTAAATCGCGCGTGGTGGACGGGCGTGTCAACATCAGGCACGTCACTTCCGGCTGTTCCACTCTCGTCGCGTGCCACGTGCGCGGATGCATGCACAGTCCGGTGCCCGGCGTAATCTCGAACGCGCGCAGCGTTGCCGGATCGGGCAACCCTTCGGCATTCGATGTAGCAACGATCTGAACAATCGGCCCGGTCAGCGGCACGATAGCCTGCTGCGTCAGAAGATGCGCTTCGAGTCGCGCCACCGTCGCAGGCTGCTTGCGATAAATCACCCAGAGAATCTCCGCAGGCTGATCGTCACCGGGCGCGAAGAGATGCGTGCGCCAGTAGTCGGACGCGGGGCTCAGGTAGGTGGCGGGATCGTCGGAGAGCGCGGGCGTGCCGAGCATCACGCCGTAGGGCGCGCAGGCGAGTGGATCGAGCGGTTCGATATCAAGGACGTTCGGCATAAGTCTCCAAGTGTTCAAGGCGAGGTACGGGCAAAGCCGGCGGCAATATCGTCAGCGGTTTCCGGCACGAGCGCGAAGCGCGGTCCGTGCTTCAAGCTGTAATCGAGCATGATCGCGCGTGCAAGCCGGGCGATGGACTCGGGCAACAGGCTGTCCGCGCTGCGCCGATACGACACGACGAGCGGCAGGCCAGGCACGTGGTGCGCGACACGCAGCGTCTGCAATTGCCCGCTTTCGATTTCGCGCATCACGAAGGCGGCAGGCACGGCTGCAATGCCGAAGCCATCGACGACGAGCCGGCTGATCGCCGCAGCGGACGAAAGACAATTGATCTGCACCTGGTTCTCGCCGGCCGCCGCGAATAGATCGACGAGAAAGGCGTGCGGCTGCGAGTGCCGCGCGAAACTCACGATCTGAAACGCGGCAAGCTCGCTCTCCGAGAGCGTCTCGTCGGACAAGCCCAGCGCCGGGCTCGCGACCCAGCACATGGGCAAGCTGCCAAGCAATGCGTTGCCGACATCGGCACCGTTGATCGGCGTGCTCAGCAACGCGGCATCCAAATGACCATGCGCAACTTGAGCCGACAAATTCGCGGATGTGTCGCTCGTCAATTCGAGCGTGAGACGCGGGTACTCTTCGCGCACCCGCTTGAGCAATTCGGGCAGCCATGTATGCACGACCGATTCGATTGCGCCGAGCCGCAACATGCCCGCGATGTTGCGCCGGTCGCCCACGCTCTCGACCATCGCGCGGTTGATCTGCACGATCTGTTCGGCGAAGGCGAGCGCCTTGGTGCCGTCCTGAGTCAGCGTGACCTCACGCGGACCGCGCTCGAAGAGCTTCACGCCGAGTTCGAGTTCGAGCGCTGAAATGCGGCTCGAAATCGCGGCTTGCGTGGCGTGCATGCGCTCGGCGGTCAGCCGGAAGCTACGCAAGCGCGCGAGCCAGACGAAGGTCTCGAGAAAGCGGACGTTCATGGTGGATGCCAGGGCGAGTCGTATCGGACGGCCCAGTGTAGCGCCGCAATAAGCGTCGAACGACAAGAAATTCTCCGCACTTGCCTCAAGTTTTATTTGTTGGACACGGCACGCGCTCGACGCGAACACTGTGGGCGTCGTCATCCTTATCTCGAAGCTCACATGTCAGCCATTTCATTCGTCATCGAAGATGGACCGCGATTCGCGTTCAGTCCCGCACGGCTCATCATCGCCGGCTGGGCGGGGCGCGACAGCGCGGAAGTCGAGCACCATATCGCCGAACTTGCCGCGCTGGGCGTAAAGCGCCCGGCCACGACGCCATGCTTCTACGAAGTCGCGGCGTCGCTGCTGACCGTGGACGAACGGATCGATGTCGTCGGCGGCAATTCTTCGGGCGAGGTGGAGGCCGTGCTCGTGTCGGACGCGAGCCATGGTCTGCTGGTCGGCGTCGGCTCGTACCATACGGACCGCAAGGCAGAAAGCTACGACGTGGCCGTTTCCAAGCAGATGTGCGCGAAGCCGCTCGGCGCGACGCTCTGGCGCTACGACGATGTCGCTGCCCATTGGGACCAGTTGATTGCGCGAAGCTGGCGTATCGATCCGCATGGCGAGCGCGTGCTCTATCAGGAAGGCTCGCTTGCACGATTGCTGCCGCCGGCCATTCTGTTGACCGGGCTCGGGCACACGCGTTCGTTACCTTCCGGCACGGTGCTTTATTGCGGCACGCAAGCACTGCTCGGCGCACTGCTGCCCGCGTGGAGCTTCGAGATCGAACTGCACGATCCGGTCTTGCGGCGCACGCTGGTTCATCGTTATGGCGTGAATGCGCTCGCGCACGTGGAGTGACGGCCATGCCGACCATCAGCACCATTCAGCACGCGCTCGCAACGGGGCAAGCCACGGCGTCGAGTCTCGTCGACGCCTCGTTCGAAACGATCCAGCGCGATACCCACGTAGACCCGAGCACCTATGTGAGCGTGGATCGCGAGTCGTCGCACGCGGCCGCCATGACGAGCGATGCCTTGCGTCTGCGCGACTACGTACCGTCGTCGCTTGCGGGCGTTCCCGTCTCCATCAAGGACCTGTTCGATGTGAAGGGCGAAGTCACCGCCGCCGGCTCGCGCGTGCTGCAAGGCGCTGAACCGGCCACGCGCGATAGCGTCGCGGTCTCGCGTCTGCGCGATGCGGGCGCGGTCTTCGTCGGCCGGACCAACATGAGCGAGTTCGCGTATTCGGGGCTCGGGCTGAATCCGCATCACGGCACGCCGCGCAATCCGCATGATGCGCGTCGGGTAGCGGGCGGATCGAGTTCGGGCGCGGCGGTCTCCGTTGCGCGCTCACACGTGGCGTGGGCGCTCGGCACGGATACGGGCGGCTCCTTGCGCATACCGGCGGCATTCTGCGGTCTCACGGCGTTCAAGCCGACCGCGCGTCGCGTGCCGCTCGACGGCGTATTGCCGCTCGCAAGCGCATTCGATTCGGTCGGCGCGATTGCGAACAGCGTCGATTGCTGCGCGGCGGCCGACGCCATTCTGTCCGCCGAGACGCCCGATACCACGGCGCGCCCGCTCGATACGCTGCGCTTGTGCGTAACCTATGCCAATGTCGTCGATGACGCGGACGATGCCGTGCGCGCGGCGTTCGAACGCGCCCTCGATGCATTGCGGACAGCGGGCGCGACTATCGAGTCAATCGACTTTCCGGAGCTGCGCGACGTGCTCGAACATGCGCCTCAACCGGGCATCACGGCATCGCAGGCGTGGGCGTGGCATCGGCATCTCGTGGCTCGGGAAGGGCATCGGTACGACCCGCGCGTGCTCGCGCGCCTGCGTCGGGGAGAGCGTTTTCTGGCGGCGGATTACATTGATCTGATGGCCGCACGCGAGCGTTTCATTCGCGGCGCACGACGACGGCTCGCGCCCTTCGATGCATGGCTCATGCCGACCGTCGCCATCGTTGCACCGTTTCTGGAAGCGCTCGAACATGACGACGAACACTTCTTCGCGGTCAATGCGAAGACGCTGCGCAATCCAGGCATCGTCAATTTGCTCGATGGCTGCGCGCTCACATTGCCGTGTCATCGCGAGGGCGAATTGCCGGTGGGAATGTCGATTGTCGGTCCCGCATTCGCCGATGCCGCCGTTCTCGCAATCGGTCGCGGCGTCGAGGCGCGCTTAAGGCAAATGCGCTCGAACGCTTAACGAATTCTTATCGCGGGCGACAGGAATTACTCGTTGGACAACGTATATCGACCACCGAATACTGCGTTCACCTTGTTGCTAACCCCTTGTTGCCAACCCGATATCCACGATCAAAGAGGTCCAACCATGAAACCACGCGCTATGTATCCGTTGTCCGCGACGCTTGCTGTCTGTGCATCGTTCGCTCCGCTTGCCGCGCATGCCGCCGATGCGGTCGTGCTGATCGGTCATGCCGCGCCGTTGACCGGCCAGCTCGCCAACATCGGCAAGGACAGCGAGAATGCGGCGCGCTTGGCTGTCGATGAAATCAACGCGCGGCATCTCGTCATCGGCGGCAAGAACGTAACGCTGCAACTCGATTCGCAAGACGACGCGGCCGACCCGCGCACCGGAACGCAGATCGCGCAGAAGCTGGTCGATGATGGCGTGGTCGCGGTAGTCGGCGACATCAACTCGGGCGTGTCGATTCCGGCATCGCGCATCTATAGCGAAGCGGGCGTCGTGCAGGTCACGCCCGCATCCACCAATCCAGCTTATACGCAGCAGGGCTACAAGACGGCGTTTCGTCTCGTGGCGACGGATGCCATGCAAGGCCCCGCGCTCGCACGCTTTGCCACCAACACGCTGAAAGCACGGCGCGTGGCCGTGATCGACGACTCGACCGCTTACGGGCAAGGGCTTGCCGAACAATTCTCGAAGGCGGTGTCATCGGGCGGCGGCGCTATCGTGACGCACGAAGCGACCAGCGACAAAGCCACCGATTTTCGCGCGATCCTGACCAAGGTTAAAGGTCTGAAGCCGGACGTCATCATGTACGGCGGATCGGATGCAACGGCTGGTCCGCTCGTCAAGCAGGCGGCCAATCTGGGCATCAACGCGCGCGTATTGGCAGGCGATGGCGCATGCACGGACAAGATGAGTTCGCTTGCGGGCGATGCCATCGTCAATCTGGTTTGTTCCGAAGCGGGCTTGCCGCTTGCACGCATGCCGCGTGGCGCGGAATTCGAAAAGCGCTATGTGGAACGCTTCAAGACGCCGATCAACGCGTATGCGCCGTTCGCGTATGACTCGGTATATGTGATCGTCGATGCAATGAAGCGCGCAAACTCCACCGACCGCACGAAGATTCTGGCCGCGATGCCCGCAACTCGCTATGACGGCGTGACGGGCAATATCGCCTTCGATCCGCATGGCGATCTGACCACTGCGGCGATCACCGTGTATCAGTTCAAGGACGACAAGAAGATCGTCGCGGACGTCATTCACAACTGACCGTCTGCATCACGTGGCCTTGGAAAAACTAACGTTTCTCCGCGTCCGTCTTCCTGAAAACATCGACGCTATCCGCATGCGAAGCCGCGAACGCCCTGACGAGCATCAAGCCGACGACACCGAGTATGACCGCGACCGAGGACAACTCATATAAAGACACGCTCATGAGAAATGCTCCTGGGATGATTAACATCCCAGTCTAAGCCGGCCCGGTGTCGTCGCAAAACGAGCATATTTCACGTGCATGTGAGAAATATTGAGATAACGCGCGACGCGCCCTCAAGCGTTCATTGCCGTTCCGGGAAGCGCAGTTTCGAATGTTTCCGGCCATACGACACATAGATCACCATGCCGATGACGAGCCAAACCACGAGCCGAACCCACGTGACGAGCGGCAAACCGGACATCAGCAGGAGGCAAAAGAGGATGCCCAGAATCGGGACGATGGGCACGCCCGGAACCCTGAACGGGCGATTGGCGCCGGAATCGCTGCGCCGCAGATAGATCACCGCGCCGCACACGAGAATGAACGCGAACAAGGTGCCGATACTGACCATCTCGCCAAGCACGCTGATGGGCGTGAGCGCCGCGACGATCGCGACAATCGAACCAATGAGAATCTGGCTCAAATGCGGCGTCTTGAGCCGCGGATGCACCCGCGCAAAAAGCCCCGGAAGCAGGCCGTCGGTCGACATCGTGAAGAAGATGCGGCTTTGTCCGTAGAGCAGCACGAGAATCACCGTGGTCAAACCCGTCAGCGCGCCGATCTTGATGAGAATGGAGAACCAGTTCATGCCGATGGCATCCACGCCCTTCGCGATGGGATCGGGCACGTTGAGTTCGCCGTAAGGCACGAGCCCGGTGAGCACGCCCGCAACGAGGATGTACAGCACCGTGCAGATGACGAGCGATCCGAGAATGCCGATAGGCATGTCGCGCTGCGGTTTCTTCGCTTCTTGCGCGGCAGTGGAGACGGCATCGAAACCGATGAACGCGAAGAACACCACGGCGGAGCCGCGCAAGATGCCGCTCATGCCGAAGTTGCCGAATTCGCCCGTGTTCGGCGGAATGAACGGATGCCAGTTCGCCGGCTTCACGAAGAAGATGCCGAGCGCGATGAAGGCCACCACGACGACCAGCTTGACCGCCACCATGATGTTGTTGAGCCGTGCGGATTCCTTCGTACCGAGCACGAGCAGCGTGGTCAGCACGCCGATGATGAACACCGCCGGCAAATTGATGACGCCCGTCACGGTGCTTCCGTCGGCGAGCTTGATGACGGTGCCGGGTGCGGCCGCGAGCGCAGGCGGAATCGTGACGCCCACGTTATGCAAGAGGCTCACGATATAGCCCGACCAGCCGACCGCCACCGTCGCCGCGCCCATCGCATATTCGAGGATCAGATCCCAGCCGATGATCCACGCGAAAATCTCGCCGAGCGTGGCATACGTGTAGGTATAACTACTGCCGCATACAGGCAGCATGGCCGCCAGTTCCGAGTAGCACAGACCCACGAACGCGCATGCAATGCCGCCCAAAACGAATGACAACATGATGCTCGGCCCCGCGAATTGCGCGGCGGCGGTGCCCGTCAGCACGAAGATGCCAGCGCCGATGATCGCGCCGATACCCATTGCCGTAATGCTCGTGGCGCCGAGGGTTTTCGATAGGTGACTGCCTTCCGCGTCCGCGCTTCCCACGATATCGGCGACGGATTTGCGCGCCATGTAACTCGTATCGGCCATGATGAGTCGTCCCGTTCAAATGATGTTGGGCACGGACCGACTCGGCATGCTTCGGCTCGCGGAGGACTACAAACGCGCCTGCTGAGGAGTTGATCGGTTAATCGGTGGATAGGCGATGAATTCAGTGTAGACCGAAAATAATAAAGTCGACCAATGGATTTCCCGCGCCCGCCGCGCGCAAGGCCCGGCGTTCGCGGATTGCCACGAGCGATAGATTTACTTCGGAGAGACGTCGATATCGCCGAGATATTTCCTTGCCAGGGTCTTGACCGTGCCGTTCGCCTGCAGTTTGGCGATAGCCTTGTTCAGGCGCTCCTTCAACGCGCCGTCGTCCTTGCGCACACCGAACGCAATGCCGCTGCCGAGGATCGCGTCGTCGTTCACCGGGCCGCCCGCGAAGGCGTAGCCCGCGCCATCCGGTTTCGACAGGAAGCCGGATTGCCCGGCGGCGGAAAGCACCAGCGTGCCGTCGATACGGCCGGACTTGAGGTCCGTATAGATCTGGTTCTGGTCCTGATAGGTCGTGACGGTCACGCCGTTATTGGCCCACTTCGCCTTTGCGTAAGTCTCTTGAGTGGATCCCTGCAACACGCCGATGTTCTTGCCTTTGAGCGATTCAGGTGTCGGCATGAGGCCGATGCCCGCTTTCGCCACGAGTTGCGTCGGCACCTTGTAGATGATGTTGGTGAAGTCGATGATCTGTCGACGCTTCTCCGTGACGTTCATCGCCGAATTGATGACGTCGAATTTGCGCGCCTGCAACGCGGGGATGATTCCGTCGAACGAACTCTCGGTCCATTCGCATTTCATCTTGAGTTCGGCGCAGACCGCATTGCCGATATCGACGTCGAGACCCTGCAGTTCGCCCGATGCCGACTTGAACTCGAACGGCGCATACTGCGCTTCCAGCCCGTAGTGAACCGTTCCGGCCGCCGATGCGGCGCCGGCACCGAGCGTCGCGGCGAGCAGGACAGCAGCCTTGAAAGAGGCGATCGACGTTACATTCCTCATTGCTTGATCTCTTAAAGGGGTTGAGGTTCGCTTCGCCGGATTAAAGCATAGGAAACGCATGGACAAACCGGCGCGGCAGCACTCGATTTAAGCAGGAAAACAATCTGGAAAAGTATTAATGCGGGTCGGGTTGCGGCTTGCCGGTAGGACGGCCTTCACGCTTACGTTCTGCATTTGCGCTACCCGATCCGGTCGATCGGACGGAAAACGCCCGTCTGAAACGGCATCGTTTTTGCTGCGCTGTTGGCTTTTCATCATTGCCCGTGCGTCTCGACGCGCAAGCCCAGGCGCGCGGCTCGTTTCAACTTACCTTCGCGAGGACTTATGCATCTTCTTCATGTGATTGGTTCGCCCCGTGCCGGGCGTTCCGCTTCGCAGCAAGTGGCCCGGGCGTTCACCGATGCATGGAAGGAGCGCCATCCCGATGGAAGCGTCGATGAACTGAACGTATGGGAAACCGATCTGCCCACGTTCGATGGCCCGATACTCGAAGCAAAATACGCGGGCATCCAGGGCCGTGAGCTCGATGCCGCTCAGGCATCCGCATGGCGGACCGTGCACGCGCTCGCCGAACGGTTCACGAAGGCCGACGTGATCGTCTTCAGCGTGCCGATGTGGAATTTCGGCATTCCGTATCGCCTGAAGCATCTGATCGATGTCATCTCGCAAAAGGACGTGCTCTTTACTTTCGACGAGAACGGCTTGAACGGCCTGCTCGGCGGAAAGACGGTCGTGACCATCGCCGCGCGCGGTGTTCAGCTTGGAGGGGACTTTCCGCCGGAGGAATACGATTTCCAGTCGGACTATTTGAAGACGTGGTCGCGCATGGTCGGCATTACCGATGTGCGCGTCGTCACTGTCGAGAAGACCCTGGCGGGTCCCGAGCAGGACCATGCATCGCGCAATGAAGCGAGCGAGAAGGCACGGGAGCTTGCCCTGAGCCTGTGAGCGCTAAGACGCGGCGCTCGAATACGCGGCAGAAATGAGCCGAACGGCACGTTTGCGCGACACGAGCGAAAAAGCGTTTCACTTCAACGCGATACGTCTTTCGCGAGCGAGTTATCCACGATCTTGTCCACTGAAACTGTGGACAAGATCGTGCGACTTCAATCAGTCGCCGTGACCGTGGCCATGACCGTCGTGATCGTGATCGTCGTGCTCGTGATCGTGACCGTCGTGATCGTCCCGGCATGCGCGATCGTCGCGGCCACCCGCTCCGGGCAAGCGCTGCGCCACATATCCCGGCAGATCCGCCGAATCCATGGCAAATACGAAGAACCGGTTCGGATTGTCGATCCCGTTCGGATGATTGGTATCCGTGACCGTTCCCACGAAGTCGTTGTCGTTAGCGATGAAGAGCGTGTGCCTGACCGCGCCCTTCACGCGGATATCCGGCCCGAACGCGAGGCTTTCGAGCTTGGCGGGAATGTCCGTCGGCGCGAAGCCATAGGCCGTCAAGGCCGCGACGACATCGAGGAAGAGCGTCTTGTTCAACGCGTAGGGCGCGAGGCCGCTCGCGCCGCTTGCCTGGCTCACGTCCTGCGCGCCGTTCAAATCGACGTGGTACACACGTTTGAACGCGGCCTTCGAATCGTCGCCGAGACCTTTGCCGTCGCGTTCGTCGAGCAGCAATTCATGCTCGTTCACGGCGACGATGTCGCTGATGGTGGGATAGTTCGGCTTCGCGTCCGTGCCGATGTTGGTCAACGGATATGCAAACTGCGTGGTCTTGCCGGTACGCACGTCGATGCGCAGGATTCGCGTGTACGGGCCGTTCGTGCCGCCGTCCTGAATCAGCGGGCTTTGCATCACGCCGAAGAGCGTATCGCCATCGGGTGAAATGGCGAGACCTTCCATGCCCTTGTTCGCCACGCGGCCCGAGGTGTTCTCGCTGATCTCATCGTTGCCGATGGACGATAGCGTCGTCACGGCGAACGAGGCCGGCACACGATACACGGCGATCCGCTCGCCCGTGCGACGATCGAAACGATAGATATACGGACCGTACTCATCGGAGATGAAGACGCTCGCGCCATCGCGCGCCACGCGAATGCTTTCCGGGTCCAGACGCGCATCGCGCGGATACGTGGACGGCTGCGTCGGCGTGAAGTTGTCCGAGCGCCCGGTGAAATAGTGCGTGTGATTGGTGGCGTTCAGCGCAGGCGCGCCATTGCCGACGCCGGCTGCCGCGCCATCGCCATAGACGAGCGGCTCATGGCTGTGCAGCAAGGTCGTGTCGAGCAGCTTCGGGCTCAGCGAATACGGCAGCTTGCTGCCCTTGCCGCCGGCTTCGAGACGCAGCGAGAAGGTCTGGAAGCGATTGATGTAGGACGCCGTATCGTCGATAGCCTTGTTATAGGAGATCGCGTTCGGGCCGCGGTCGGGCACGGCGAGGAAGGTATCGCATCCCGCATACGCGAGTCCCGAGCCGACGCCGCCGAGAAGGTTGCCCGGCGCGCCGTTTTCGAGCGGCGCGGCCGTCGCTTTCGAACGGTCGCCGATGTTGCCGCTCAACTGGCCGATCGCGACGAGATCGACGCTCGCCCACGCGGACGTGCAGGCGATGGACATCGCGGATACGGCAAGCGACAAGGCAAAGACACGGGCTCGAACCATGAACGTCTCCTTCGATGGAATGACCTGAATGGCGCGCGTCGTAAATGGAAACTCCTAACGCGCGCGAAAAGAGTGCGGATAGCTGGCGACCGGCGCGCAGCTTGCAACGACATAAAAACCCGCCGCGCATTATTACGATCGAAAGATGACGTTCGTGTGACTGTCGAGCAGGCGAGGCGAATGTTCGCGAAGGGTTCGGGATACGCTTGTCGCGCGAGCGGCGCATAATTCGCGGTGGCCTTTGTGTGTCGCGACACCGTTCGATCAGAGACGAAATGAATACTCGCTTTATCAGTCTTGCACGTATCCCGTTTTTCTTGCCGCTAGCCGGCGCCATTTTGATGCTCGGCGTCGCGCTCTCTTTCACCGCGCCGTACTTGTCGCTGTTCAGCGTCGAGCAGGCCGACATGACGCCGCTGCAACTCGGCGTCTTCATGACGGTCATCGCGGCAAGCGGCGTGGTCGCCAGCGCGTTGGCAGGCAAGTGGTCGGACAAGCATGGGCATCATCGAGAGTTGCTGCTTGGTGCGCTGATCGCATCGGCAATCGGCTTCTTGCTGATGTGCTTTCTGCGCAACTTCGTCTCGCTCGTCGTGGTCGGCATCGCGTTTCTCGGGGCCGGTGGCTCGGCCATGTCGCTGGTGTTCTCGTTCGCGCGCTCGGCATTGCCCGTCGATGACGCAGCGGAGCGTTCGTTTGCGCTCGCCACGCTGCGCACCGTGCTTTCCATGGCCTGGGTATTCGGGCCGTCCGTCGGCGCGCTCGTATTGGCAGGCGCGGGCTTCTACGGACTCTTTTTGTTTGCGGCGGCGTGCTTCGCGGCGTGCGGGGCCATAGTCTGGCGGATGCATGACTCCCCCAAGGGCGATCCGCACAGCGCCCCCGCGCATTACGCGGGCGATCCATCGTCATTGCTCGAAGTCACGACGCCTGAGACCGAGGAAGTGATCGCGCCGCATGAAGGCGCGCCGCACACGCGCGCCGAGATCTGGCGCGCGACCATTGCGCTCACGCTTATCGGACTCGCCGCGAGCGCCACGATGATCGTTCTGCCGCTCTACGTCGTGCATGGCATGCATGGCTCGCGTATCGACGTGTCCGTCATGCTCGGCCTCGGCGCGTTGCTCGAAATCCCGATGATGCTCGTACTCGGCGCACGTGGCTCGCGCCTTAACAAGCAGCGCTGGCTCGCCTCGTGCGCGGCCGTGCATGTGGTGTACTTCATCGCGGTCGCCGCTTCGCAAAGCGTTCAGTTCCTGATTCCGATGCAGGCGTTCAATGCGTTCGTGGTCTCGGTGACGTCGTGTCTCGGCATGACCTATATTCAGGACCTGATGCCGCGCACGCCAGGCGCCGCGACGGCGCTCTTCTTCAATGCGTCGCGCGTGGGTTCCATTCTCTCGGGCGTGCTGTCCGGCGTGCTCGTGGCCGCGCTTGGTTATCGCGGCACGTTCCTTATTTGCGGATGCCTGACACTCGGCGCGCTCGTGCTGTTCTCCAATCCACCGTTCAAGCTGATTGCATTGCGGATGATTGCGTGGGTGAGAGCGCGGCGGCAAGCGGCCTAGCGTCTGTCGTGTCATTCCGCTTTGTCGAACGATCCCGTGCGGACCTCGCCATCGCGCACATAGCGCGTGACCAGCACGCCGCCTGGCGTGCTCACCGATCGCGTTAGCGTGAACGCAGACGGCAGCGCGTCGTCGGCGAACAAACGCTTGCCGCGTCCCAGCAAGACGGGATAAGTCAGTAGACGAAGCTCGTCCACGAGGCCCGCCGCGAGCAACTGGCGCACCATGTCGCCGCTACCGAACGTCAACAGATCGGCGCCCTCCTGATGCAAGAGCGCGCGGGTTGCATCGGCGAGATCGCCTTCGAGCGCGTGGCTGTTGTGCCAGCCGAGCGATTCCGCGCGATGCGTCGTTACATGCTTGGGCACTTTGTCGAACAGGTCGGCCATCGCGCGATTGGGCGAATCGGCCGGAACGTGTGGCCAGTACGACGCGAAGATGTCGTAAGTGCAGCGGCCTAGCAGCAAGTCGAACGGCCGTGAGAGCAGATCCTGCAAGTTGTCGCCGATGGCTTTATCGGCAAAAGGCACGATCCAGCCGCCGACGCGAAACCCGCCGCTGCGATCTTCTTCTGGGCCGCCAGGCGCCTGAATGACGCCATCCATGCTGATGAACGTGGAAACGATGAGCTTGCGCATGATGTCCTCTTGGTAGGCAGACGCGATCGGTCCGTATATAGACGACGAACGATTCGCGGATGAATCGACACGGCGCTCGTTCAGGGGTTATCCCTGATCCCGAAGCTGTCGAATTCAGCGACGATGCATCGTCGTAGCAGTGTGTCCAACTTCTCGAAGCGAGGCGAATATCATGGCTACCGGAACCGTCAATCTTCACCGCGTCTTGCGCGCGCCGCCCGAACGCATCTACCGCGCATTCCTGGAACCCCATGCCATCGCAAGGTGGCTTCCGCCGTACGGGTTAATTTGTCAGGTCCATCACATGGATGCGCGGGAGGGCGGCACTCACAAGATGTCGTTTCACAACTTCCGCACGGGCCAGAGCCAGTCTTTCGGCGGCGAGTACCTCGAACTGAAACCGTTCGAAAAGATCCGCTACTCGGACCGTTTCGACGATGCCAACCTTCCCGGCGAAATGCGCGTCACCGTTTCGTTGCGGCAGGTGTCGTGCGGGACCGAAGTTACCATCGTGCAGGAAGGCATACCCGAGGTCATTCCGGCGGAGTTGTGCTATCTCGGCTGGCAAGAGTCGCTGCTGCAACTGGCGCACTTGGTCGAGCCCGAGATCTCCGGCTGAACTCGCGGAACTGGCGGTGCTGGCACAATCGAGTGGATATCAGCTCCGCTCGGGAATTTACATGTCCGACCCTGTCAGGTCTTCGTCGTCTTCATCGTCTGCGCGTTCTTTATCCGGTGTCGCACAGCTCTTCGCCTTGTCTCCGTTCCTGCGTCCGTATGCCGGACGCTGGGCGCTCGCTTTCCTTGCGCTGGTGACATCGGCGGGCGCGACGCTGGTGTTGCCGGTCGCGTTCAAATACCTCATCGATCGTGGCTTCGCCGAGGGCGACCGGACGCATATCGATCGATATTTTCTGGCGCTCCTGGTCGTCTCGCTGGTGCTGGCGGCCGCGACGGCGCTGCGCTTCTATCTCGTCTCCTCGCTTGGGGAGCGCGTGACGGCCGATTTGCGTCGAGCCGTGTACGACCACATGCTGCGGATGAGCCCGCAGTTCTTCGAAACCACACAGACTGGCGAAGTGCTGTCGCGACTCACCGCCGACACCACGCTGATTCAAACGGTGGTGGGTACGAGCCTGTCGCTCGGGCTGCGCAATTTCTTCCTTCTGACCGGCGGCGTGGCGATGCTCGCGGTCACGAGCCCGATGCTGTCCGCGTACATCATCGCGACGCTCGTCATCGTGGTCGCGCCTGTCGTGATCTTCGGGCGGCGCGTGCGGAAACTCTCGCGCGCGAGCCAGGACAAGATCGCGAACACGAGCGCGCTGGCAGGCGAGGTGCTCAACGCGATGCCGACCGTGCAGTCGTACACGCAAGAGCCTTTCGAGACGAAACGATATGCCGGCGCGGTGGAAGCCGCTTTCGAGACCGCGCTCACGCGCATTCGCGCTCGCGCCTGGTTGACGGCCGTGGTGATCGTGCTGGTGTTCAGCGCAATCGTCTTCGTGCTGTGGCTAGGCGCGCAGGCAGTGCTCGCCGGTCGCATGACGGCGGGCCAGTTGTCCCAGTTCATTCTCTACGCGGTGTTCACGGCAGGCGCCGTGGGCGCGGTCGCCGAGGTATGGGGCGATCTGCAACGCGCCGCCGGCGCCACCGAACGCTTGCTGCAATTGCTCGCCGCACGCTCGCCGGTCTTGGAGGCCGAGAGCACGGTCACGCTGCCCGCGCGAGGCGAGGGCATCCGCTTAGAGAATATCGGGTTCTCGTATCCGTCGCGGCCGGGTATTGCCGCGCTTTCGGGGCTTTCGCTGCAGGTTCGTCCGGGCGAGCATGTCGCGTTGGTTGGGCCATCCGGCGCGGGAAAATCCACGCTGTTTCAACTGCTGCTGCGTTTCTACGATCCTCAGTCAGGCCGCATTCTGATCAACGGCGTGCCGACGCGCGATGTGCCGCTCGTCGAATTGCGCAAGGAGATTGGCGTGGTGCTGCAGGAATCGGTGATCTTTTCTGGCAGCGTGATCGACAACATCCGCTACGGCTCGTCGGACGCCACGCTCGCGCAAGTGCAGCGCGCCGCCGACATGGCCGCCGCGGCCGGGTTTATCGAGGAACTGCCTGAAGGCTACGACACGTTTCTCGGCGAACGCGGCGTGCGATTGTCAGGCGGTCAGCGTCAGCGTATTGCGATTGCCCGCGCGATTTTGAAGAACCCGCCCATCCTGCTGCTCGATGAAGCCACCAGTGCCCTCGATGCCGCCAGCGAACGGCTCGTGCAAAAGGCGCTGGACAACGCGGCGCACAACCGCACGACGCTCGTCATTGCGCATCGGCTTGCGACGGTTCAGCAGGCCGATCGCATCGTCGTGCTGGAACAGGGGCGTATTGTCGCGCAGGGTCGTCATGCGGAGCTGCTCTTGAGTTCGCCGCTTTATGCGCAGTTGGCTGCGTTGCAGTTCGGGGATCAGATGGGGGTTGCCGGGATTGCTCGTGGGCATGAGGCTTCGGCTTGAGCTTCGCATGACAGCCGTCGCTTGCTACGCGCACACGCAGTGAAACGGCTCCCGCTAAAGCGCTGCAACTTGGCGCATGACGGCATCGGACGGTCGATGTGGCAACCCGGTCGCTCCATCGGCCAAAGCATCGTGGCCAACGAAGCGTCGCAACGGCCGACGAACAAGCAGTCGTCGTTTGGCCGAGCGACGACATCGAAAAGATCATGCCGAACACGCCGGGTGCAATGACGCTTACTGCTCTCTTTGTAGCACCTCGTGATCCGACTCGCATGCGCACTCGTAGGCCGATGATCGTCCCCAGTTGAAGAGCCGCGAGGTCTTGCCGATGCCTGGATTGAAGGCATTGGTCGGGTCCAGTTCTTCGTAGAACCGTGCAAGAGACGCTTTCGCTTCGTACAGGTGACCGACGTTGTGTTCGGCAGGATACTCGGCGCCCCGCGCGGCGAGCAGAGCGAGGATGTCGTCCTTGATCCGGTCGCAATCGACACCTTTCTTCACCAGGTATTCCTGGTGCAGAACGTGGCAGAAGAAGTGGCCGCAATACATCGTGAATTCGATGTCTTTCGAAATATGCGCTGGCAACCGTTCGAACCAGTCGGTCGTGTTCCGTGGAAGTGCAACGTCGAGCGCGACGATGTCCTCCACGGTTCGCGAATGGACTGCCCGATAGCGCACCATGGCGCCTCCAATCGCGAAGCGGTTGAGGAAAGCCGCCTTGCCTTCCTCGGGCGTGCATTCGAAATAGCCACCCTGTTGCGACGGAAAACGCGATTCGAGGTAGGTTCGCGCTTCGTGCACACCGTCGTTGCCCATCTTCAGCAACAGATGATGCTCGAACCGGTCGCGATACTCGATGAGCCGGCGCGGCAGATGCTCGGGCAAAAGCCGGCTCGCCGCCTGCAACAGCCGATCGCTGATGCCGTTACCAAGACGCGCTTTCTCGGTGAACCCGTCGAACCTGCTCTTCGCCGCGAATGCATGCGGCACCTTATCCGTGCCGAACGCACGAATGTACATGTACATGTCCTTGCCGTAGCGACGGGCGATATCGAACGCTCCGCGGTGCATGTACTCACCGGCGATCGGTAGACTACGGAAGCCACTTAGTATGTCGCGGCGTATGGTTTCCAGCTCGGCGGCGTCGTTGCTGCCGATATAGAACACCTGGGTTTGTTCGTCCGCCGCAAAGGTGTCGAGCCGCAGAGCGAAAACCGCAAGGTGTCCGGCCGAGCCCGATGCTTCATAGAGCCGGCGCGGGTCGGCATTGAAGCGCGCGGGCGTGGACGCATCGATGTCGCGCACATGGGTGCTGTACTCGTTATCCGAAGCGAGCAGCCCTGCGGCTGCCGGAATATCGTCCGGCAATTCGCCCGCGTCCAGACGGCCGAGTATGACTTCGGCGGAGTCGCCCAGATCGATTCCCAGATGATTGACGAGCTTCAGTTCGCCGTCCGCCGTGACGCGCGCGTGGATCGACAATTGGGTGAATGCGGGTCCTCGGCGAATTAGCGAGCCGCCCGAATTGTTGCAGATGCCGCCGGTCACCGAAGCGCCGATGCAGCTTGAGCCGATCACCGAATGGGGTTCGCGGCCGAGCGGCTGCAGTCGCTTTTCAAGCTGATCGAGCGTCACGCCCGGCTGGCAGATGACCTGCTCGCCGTTTCGAATCACGTCCAGCCGCCGCAATCGCATGGTGTTGAGCACGACGACCGGGCGGTCGTAGCCGCCGTCCGCGGGCGTCGATCCGCCCGTCAACCCGGTGTTCGCCGCCTGACAGATGACGATCGTCCTTGCACGATGACAGGCCTGAAGCGCCCGCCACATTTCGACCAGCGTGCCGGGCTGAATGGCCGCCAACACCTGGCCGCTGCCATAGCGATAACCCTGCCGGAAGCGGCGCGTTTCAGTGGCGCCCGTGAAGACGAACTGGCTGCCGACGATGTCGCCAAGCGACTGAATGAGTTCATGCATGTTGAGGACTTTGGACCCTGGGCCGGTCATGATGAGTGGGAGAATCGAACGGTGAAACTTTACGCGATTCATCCGGAAATGACATCGCCGGACACGTCAAGATCGAAACCGGACGGCTCGCTTTACGTCGTTCCAGGGTTTTTAACGAGTAGGTCGGACTATGCGATGTACTTGGGCATCGACGGTGGGCAGTTTTCGCATCTGGAAAATGCAGGCCGCCTGTCACCGGTACACGACGAATCGAGGCAGCCGCGCGGCGCACCAATTAAATTGCGCCTCTCAAAACTTGAAGGCGAAAAAAAACCCGCGAAAATCGCGGGTAATAGCACTGATGGGCCGTCTCGGCTCTCTACCAGTGAACCGCACCGAACGACGAGCCAGCATTTCCTGCTCTTCTCGATCAGTCGTTATCGGCCCTCGGGTTCAAACGAAGATTATCCAGATCAACTTGCGAGAAGGTCGCATTTACACCACACGATTTGGATATTTTAACTATATAGGTAGTATATTCCGGTTAAGCCACTTTCTTGGAGCGATTAGCCAGAGATCGCGAGTGATTTGCTTGAGCGTCAGTGTAGAAGTGGGTAATTCGTGGCGCTCAACCGTAAAAAAAGCCCATACGTGTTATTAATAAGCACCCGCAATGCGAATTTCTTTTAAGGCATGATGCGAACGGACGTGTTGAATTACCCGCACATCAGGCCATATTTTCAATGGCTTGCACCTTTGGCGTGAATGACGAGCGCTAACGGGGACATTTCGCGAAAATCGTGACATCGATTGAATATCGCGCGCGATCCCACACTCTCATGTTCATAAAAAAGCAGGCTTGGCGCGCTCGGTCGGCTATCATGCCTATCCTCTTCGAAGTAGCTCTCTATGATTTCCGTCCGTAATGTCACGCTACGCCGTGGCGTCAATGTCGTACTCGACTCCGCGTCCGTCACCTTCACCCCGGGCGAAAAGATCGGCCTCGTAGGGCGCAATGGCGCCGGCAAGTCGTCCTTCTTCGGCCTTCTCAATGGCACGCTGCACGAGGACAGTGGCGAGTTTTCGATTCCCGCTGCCTGGAAGATGGGACAGGTCGCGCAGGAGATGCCGGAGACCGAGCAGAGCGCGACCGACTTCGTAATTGAAGGCGACACCGTGTTGCTGGCCGCGCAGATCGAAGTCGCCGCCGCGGAGACCGACGACGATGGCATGCGCATGGCGCACGCCTACATGGCCCTTCACGACGCCGGTGCGCACGATGCCCCCGCGCGTGCCCAAGCGCTGATCCTGGGGCTCGGTTTCAGTGCTGCGCAACTTAGCCAGCCGGTCAATAGTTTCTCCGGCGGCTGGCGCATGCGGCTGCAACTGGCGCGCGCGCTCATGTGTCCGTCCGACTTGCTGTTGCTCGACGAACCGACCAATCACCTGGATCTCGACGCGCTGGTCTGGCTGGAGGCGTGGCTCAAGCGTTATCAGGGAACCTTGGTCGTGATCAGCCACGATCGCGAATTCCTCGATGCGGTCACGCAGGTAACGGTCCACGTCGATAACGCCAAGCTCGTGCGTTACGGCGGCAACTACAGCAAGTTCGAAGACATGCGCGCCGAGCAGATGGCGTTGCAGCAGGCCTCGATGGCCAAGCAGGCGGACAAGATCGCCCACCTGCAGAAGTTCATCGACCGATTCAAGGCAACGGCTTCGAAAGCGAAGCAGGCGCAGAGCCGGGTCAAGGCGCTCGAACGCATGGAGAAGATCGCGCCCGTGCTCGCCGACGCAGAGTTCAACTTCGAGTTCAAGGAGCCACTCAACGTCCCGAACCCGTTGTTGTCGATGCTGGACGCGACCTTCGGCTACCCGGCGCCGAGCGATGCCGAGCCCGGCACGCCGCCGACGGTCATCGTGCGAGGCATCAACCGGTCGGTGCTGGCCGGACAGCGCATTGGTATTCTCGGTGCCAACGGCCAGGGTAAGTCCACGCTGGTGAAGACGGTGGCGCACGAACTTGCGCCGATTGCGGGCGAAATCAGCGAAGGCAAGGGCCTGAACATCGGCTACTTTGCGCAGCAAGAACTCGATGTGCTGCGTCCTCTCGACACGCCGCTGGAACACATGATCCGCCTTGCCAAGGACACGCCCGCGAACATGCGTGCGCCCGGCCAGAGTGGCACCGAACAATCGCTTCGCACGTTCCTCGGCACTTTCAACTTCAGTGGCGACATGGTTCATCAGGCAGTCGGCACGATGAGCGGCGGCGAAAAGGCGCGGCTCGTGCTGTGCATGATCGTATGGCAGCGTCCTAACCTGCTGCTGCTCGACGAGCCTACGAACCACCTCGACCTGGCCACACGCGAAGCGCTAGGCATGGCACTCAACGAATTCGAAGGCACGGTGATGTTGGTCAGTCACGACCGGTCCCTGCTGCGCGCGGTATGCGACGAGTTCTGGCTCGTAACCAAGGGCGGCGTCGAACCCTTCGACGGCGATCTGGACGATTACCAGCAGTTCCTGCGCGACGAAGCACGTCGCATGCGCGAGGCCGCTGGAGAGCAAAAGGTCATCGCCTGAGTTCACCCTTGGCATTGCCGCGTAAGCATCAGGTTCAGGTTCTGGACCGCAGCGCCGGATGCCCCTTTGCCAAGGTTGTCGAACACCGCGGACAGCAGAACCTGCCCGTGTTCCACGTTGGAAAATACGCTCAGGTGCATGTCGTTCGTACCGTTCAGCGCCTGAGGATCGAGATGCCGCAAAACGCTCGATTCATGCGGCGGCAAGACATGCACGTGGGCCGCGTCCGCATAGTGGCGCGCGAGGCAAGCGTGTAACGTGGCGCCATCCACGTCGGATGCGAGCAGCCGCAACTCCAACGGCACCGTCAGCACAATGCCCTGGCGAAACGCACCATACGCAGGCACGAAAATCGGCCGCTGCGCGAGTCCGGCATGCGCCTGGATTTCCGGCGTGTGCTTGTGCGCGAGCTCCAGACCATATACCTGGAATAAAGGCGCGTTGACGGCATCTTTACCTTGGTGTTCCTCCACGCCGGCACGACCGCGTCCCGAGTAGCCGGATACCGCATGAATGCTGACAGGATAGCCGCCGGGTATGAGTCCGGCCTGCAACAGCGGACGCAGCAAACCAATTGCCCCTGTCGGATAGCAGCCGGGATTGGTGACGCGACGGGCGCTTGCAATGCGATCGGCTTGTCCTGCCGTCATCTCCGGAAAGCCGTATGTCCAGCCCGGCTGTATGCGGTGGGCCGAACTCGCGTCGATGACTCTGACGGCAGGATTGACGATAGCGTCCACTGCCTCGCGTGCGGCGGCATCGGGCAAACAAAGAATTGCAATGTCGCAGGCGTTGATGGCTTCCGCGCGACGGCGTGAGTCTTTGCGTTCTTCGGCGGCAAGCGTGAACAGCGTGATGTCGGTCCGATCACGCAGCCGTTCGTGGATTTGCAATCCGGTGGTGCCTTGGTCGCCATCGATGAAAACAATGGGGGCGCTCATACGCGGGATACTCCGAGTGGTGGTAACGAGCAGAACGAGCGCCTATGTTCATCTAATCGTTAGAATAAGAAAATTCGAATTTCATGACTTGAACATTCAACTTTTCTGAATTTGGACGCCAACATGCGAGAGATCAGCCTTGACCGTTTGCGCACTCTCATCGCGGTTGCCGAGCGGGGCTCATTTTCCGATGCAGCGCGCGCTCTGCATCTGGCGCCTCCGACGGTCAGTTTGCATGTCGCTGAACTCGAAGACAGCATTGGGGCGCCGCTCTTGTCACGCAAGCGCGGGCAGGTCAGGCCATCGGCAATAGGAGAGTTGCTGGTGGAACGCGCGCGTCGGCTGCTGGCCGATGCGGAGCAGGCGTTGGACGATATCGAACGCCAGGTGCAGGGACTGGAAGGGCGGGTGCGGCTCGGTGCATCGACTGGCGTGATCGCGCACTTGTTGCCGCAAGCGCTCGACGTCTTGCGCCAGCACAATCCCGCAATCGATATTCAGCTTGCGGTGCTCACGTCGCATGAAACGCTGTCCCAATTGGCGGATGGGAGACTGGATGTCGGGCTGGTCGCGCTGCCTCAACTCCCCGTGGCCGAACTCGTGATAAAGCCTTGGCGCCGCGACCCGGTGATGGCGTTCGTGCCCGCGCATTGGCGTTGTCCCGCCCGTGTCACGCCTGATTGGCTCGCCGCTCGGCCTCTCATATTGAATGATGCGACTACGCGTCTCTCGCGTCTGACAGCGGAGTGGTTTGCGACGGCGGGTCATCATCCGACGCCGCGCATTCAGCTGAACTACAACGACGCGATCAAGAGTCTCGTGGCGGCAGGTTACGGCGCGGCGCTTCTGCCGCATGAGGCGACGACGCCATCGCCCGACGGACGCGTCGTCATGCGTCCGCTGCGCCCGGCATTGTGGCGTCGGCTAGGCATTGCACACCGTGTGGGGCACGTTGAGCGCACCACTCGACAGGTACTCGATGTCTTGTGGGATCTGCGACTAGCCTAGCGTTGCCGGGTCGAGGCTCACGAAACTCCCGAAGAGAACGCCGACCACGCTTAGTGGATCGTAGAGAGCTTGGTCGTGATGGCGGAAAAGGTGGTCGACAGTTGAGTGGCGACGCCGCTGACGGACGTCATGATGCCGAGCGCAAGTACGCCGGCGATCAGGCCATATTCAATCGCGGTAATGCCGCGCGTATCCTTGAGATAGCGCTTGAAGAAGTGCGTCATGATTTGATCCTCGGGTTCAACGTTGTGGTGTCTTTGCCCGGTGTACCGATTGGTCGTCTGCATCGGTAGTCGTCTCTCTCAGTTGACGAATCCGAAGGTTTTGAATGCGCAGAAGCTTCATCGTGTACCCGGGCCTACGGTTCAGGCTCTGGGTATGAAGCGTCGCTTGAGCGCACAGTGCCTGATGCGATGCTCCATTTATCCAATAACGGCTCCCGGCGATAGAACATGAATGAGCGAGAGGGGATTTGTTCCGCCGTGGCGTCGCGGGCGCACCTTTTTACCGAAACTGCGGTTGCGTAAGCTGGCTCGTAATCGATATGCGAGCCGCCGAACCATTCTTTTCGAACCGATACGGTCGTACTACGCACATTCCCTTATGCGCAAGGGCGATTGTGACGAAGCAGGGAAGTTCTCGATTCGGATTACGGGGTGGTTGCCGCCTCGGGAACGCAGACGGGGACTGGCTCTCGCGCCGAATGGGCCGTCATCTGCAGTGTGAATCGACAGCGTCCGGTATAACGCAAAGTCATACCGCTATCAAAAAGTCTCAGTACCCGGCCTGTAAAGTTTTCGCTAGATTCACTGCAAAGTCATACGTGCCTATCCATGCCGGATCAACCGCTCCGGGCCAACCGCAGACGAGAACAAACAGAAGCCGTCATGACTCGACACGACACAGAGAAGACATTGCGCGTAGCCATCGTCACGGGAGCAGGCAGCGGTATTGGTCGGGCAACGGTGCACGCGCTCGCGAACGATGGCTGGTGTGTCGCGCTCGCCGGACGTCGGCAAGAGGCGCTCGACGCGGTCATTCGAGACTACGAGCAACACGTTCCCGAATCCGCCAGCAAGTTGATGGCCATTGCCACCGATGTCACCAACGCGGCATCGGTACAACGTCTCTTCGACACGGTGCAGGAACGCTACGGTCGCCTCGATCTGCTTTTCAACAACGCGGGAGTGGGCGTGGAAGGCGTGTCGGTCGAGAATCTTTCGATAGAGCGCTTTCGCACGATGCTCGATATCAATGTGATCGGCACGCTTTTGTGCACGCAAGCCGCCTTTCGCCGGATGCGTGCAAATAACCCGCCGGGCGGCCGGATCATCAACAACGGCTCCTTGTCGGCACATACGCCGCGTCTTCATTCCGCGGATTACACGGCAAGCAAGCACGCAGTCAGTGGCTTGACGAAGGCCTGCGCGCTGGACGGGCGCAAGTACGACATCGCGGTCTGTCAGATCGATTTCGGCAACGTTCTGACAGAGATGGCCGCGGGAATGGCCGGTGGCGTTCTTCAGGCAAACGGCGAGCGAGCGCCGGAGCCGACGATGGACTTGGCGCATGCGGCGCAATCCGTCGCTTACATGGCAAGCATGCCGCCCGGCGCGAACGTGCAGTTCATGACGGTGATGGCAACCAAGATGCCGTTCATAGGACGCGGCTAGACAATCGAGCGAGCGCAGCGTGTACTGGTTGATTGGAAACCGGTGCCCGCAATTAGAAGACAAAACAAATCGATGGAGACAGGTATGCTCGAAACGCTGACCGAAATACCGGAGATGGATACCGCTGCCGAGGCGCACCTCTTCAATAAAGTAACCCGACGTATCGTTCCCTTGATCCTCGCCTGCTTCGTGGTTGCTTACCTCGATCGCGTGAACATCAGTTTCGCCAAGCTGCAAATGCAGGCTCAACTCGGCTTCAGCGACGCCGCGTACGGCTTTGGCGCAAGCGTATTCTTCGTCGGTTATTTGCTGTTCGAGATTCCAAGTAACGCGATCATGGTGCGCACCGGTGCGCGACGCTGGATCGCGCGCATCATGATTTCGTGGGGCATCGCGTCGGCGGCAATGATGTTCGTGCGCGACGAAACCTGGTTCTATATCCTGCGCTTTCTCCTCGGCGCACTCGAAGCCGGGTTCGTGCCGGGCGTGCTCTACTTCTACACGCAGTGGTTTCCCGCCGAACGGCGCGGTCGCGTGAACTCGTATTTTTTCGGGGCGATTGCACTGTGCGGAATCATCGGTGGCCCGATTTCCGGCGGCATCCTGAAGTTCTTCGATGGCTTGAACGGCATGCCCGGCTGGCAGTGGCTGTTTTTGCTCGAAGGTTTGCCGTCGGTTCTGCTCGGCATCGTGGTGCTGATCGTGCTCGATGACCGGATGGAAGACGCCAAGTGGCTGACGCCTGCGGAGAAGACGCTTCTTGCCTCGATCCTCTCGCGCGACCGCAAGGTCGACAGCACGCATTCGTTCCTCGTAGCGCTGCGCTGGCCGGTGATCTATCTGTTCTCACTGATCTATTTCGGGCTTTGCATGGGGATCTACGGCTTCCTCTTCTGGATGCCGCAACTGGTGAAGAGCGCGGGCACGAGCGACCCGCTCATCATCGGTCTGATCACGATGATTCCCTATCTCGCGGCAATGGCTGGCACGGTGCTCATCAGTCATAGTTCGGACCGTACCGGTGAGCGTCGCTGGCATCTGGCCGGCTGCGCGATCGCGGCGGCACTCGGCTATCTGATCAGCGCCACATGGCCCGGCCATACGGTGTTGCTCGTGCTCGGCCTCAGCATCTCCGCTACGGGTGTCATCGCTTCGTTCGGCATTTTCTGGATGTTCCCGGCCAGAATGCTGACGGGTGCCGCGGCGGCAGCCGGGCTTGCGCTGATCAACTCGCTTGGACAGTTCGGCGGCATCGTTGCGCCTTATATGGTCGGCAAGGTCAAGGACCTGCTGGGGAGCCCGTCGATGGGACTCTATGCAATCGCCGTGGTGTGCGCGATTACGGCTGTGCTCATCGCGTGGGGATTGCCCCGGAAGATTCGGTTCCGCGATGTCGTGGTGGCGCGAGGACAAAACTAAAAATACGGCGCGAGGCGTGGGAACCTGGAAAGTGGTCCACGTCTCGTTCCACGCGAGCCACTCACTGCGTCAAGCGATTCATCCATCATCTAGCCGCCAGCATCCCGAGTCGTATTGGCGACTGCTCCGGTGCGTTCCGCACCTGCAACGCAACATCGACGCCTTCGTCGAGAACGATGTCGATGCTGAGGTCAAGGCGTCGATCGAG
Organism: Caballeronia sp. TF1N1; assembly: GCF_022878925.1. NCBI lineage: Bacteria > Pseudomonadati > Pseudomonadota > Betaproteobacteria > Burkholderiales > Burkholderiaceae > Caballeronia > Caballeronia sp. TF1N1. The sequence continues at coordinate 26,671 of NZ_CP084629.1, read as the reverse complement.
GAACGACTTGAGCGCCGGCAAGACACGCAGCCGCGCCCATGCGCGGTCCTCCGAAAAAACCGTCTGACGAATCGCGCACCGCCTGCTCGGCTTGCTCCGCTTCTGCGATGGTCCGGCGCGCGTGCAAATAAAGCGCTGACCGGCTTCCGCCGGCGCGAGCCCTCGTGTCGAACGCAGCGGCAGACGCGCGCCTAGACGTTCCGCCATTTGCGCAACCGTCTTCGCTACGGCCGGCTGCTCCAACTTCTTCTGGCGCGCGGCGCCGGAGAAGGACCGCGTCGAAAACCCCCTAAGAACGTCTGAGTCGCTGCGGGCCATGTCGGTCGCGGATATCGCCCGCGACAGCGTGCGCGGTCAGTACGCGGCGGGCGCACGCCCTCGAACGACCGGCACGACAGCGAGACTGTGTAGATTCAAGCGCCGGCAAAAAGCCGCGCAAGCGCCGCACGATAGTCGCGATAATGCCGCGCTTCATCGCGATGCCGACGCTCACGGATCACGCACTCGCCGCCAACGAACACATCGCGCACGGGCGATTCGCCGTGTTCGCAGAATACGACGGAAGAGAGCCACGTCGCGCTCGTCTGTTCCGCGAGATTCGGATGATCGGCGTCGAGCACGATCCAATCCGCGCGCGCCCCCGGCATGAGCGCGCCGACTGCGCGGCCGGTCGCGCATGCGCCGCCTTCGAGGGCGTCGCGAAACAGGCGATCGGCAACGTGCGCCGTTTCGTGCGATGCCAGCACGTTACGCTGCCGCCGCAACAGACGCTGGCCATATTCGAGCAGTCGCAGTTCCGCGCGCCAGTCCACGCCGACATGACTATCCGAGCCGATACCGAAAGCGCCGCCTGCGTCGAGGTATTCGTTGGCGGGGAAAATCCCGTCGCCGAGATTCGCTTCGGTGGTGAGGCACAGGCCCGCAATGGCGCCGCTTTTCGCGAGCGCAGCGGTTTCGCTGGCGTCGATATGCGTCGCATGCACGAGGCACCAGCGCGCGTTCACGTCGAAACGATCCAGCAGCCATTGCACGGGCCGCGCGCCCAGCGCGGCAAGCGAAGCATCCACTTCCGCCGTTTGCTCCGCGATGTGGATATGAACCGGCGCGTCAGGCGAGATGTCGTTCAACGCTTCGATGACGACGCGCAGAGACGCCTCCGACACCGCGCGCAGCGAATGCGGCGCGACGCCGTATCGCAGTGCGCCATGTTCGGGCCGGGCATGACGCAACGCGGCCAGCAGATCGAGATAGCCTTCGGTCGTATTGACGAAGCGCCGCTGATCGTCGCGAGGCGGCTCTTCGCCGAAGCCGCTGAACTGATAGAGCACCGGCAGCATCGTCATGCCGATGCCGGTTTCGCTCGCCGCATCCACCACGCGTTGCGCAAGCTCGGCGGGGTTTGCATGGCGCGTTCCATCCTCCGCGTGATGCACGTAATGGAACTCGCAGACGGACGTGTAACCAGCCTTGAGCATCTCGACATACAGCCAGCGCGCAATGGCGCCGAGCGTCTCGGGCGTGATGCGCGCGGCGAAGCGATACATCAGTTCCCGCCAGCTCCAGAAACTGTCGGTCGGGTTCGCGCGATACTCGGTGAGTCCGGCCATCGCGCGCTGGAACGCGTGCGAATGAAGATTCGGCATGCCGGGAATGACCGGTCCGGCGGCACGCGCGACGTCGGCGGGCGCATCGCGCTTATCGGGTGTGACCGCCACGAGCGTACCTGTGGCGTCCCATTCGAGCAGCACGTCGGTGCGCCAGCCTTCGGGCAAAAGCGCATGCGCCGCAAAGAGTGATTTCGTGCGTGTATTCATGAGCGGACTACTCGGTATCGGGCATCGGTGAAACATTCACGCACGCGACAAAACCGCTTGCAGGAACGAGCGTGTACGAGGCTGCGTGGGCGTCGAAAATATTTGCGAGGGCGGGCCCGCCTCGACGATCTCGCCGCCATCCATCACGACGACGACATCCGCCACTTCTCTCGCAAAGCCCATCTCATGCGTGACGACGAGCATGGTCATGCCTTCGGCGGCGAGCAGCTTCATCACTTGAAGCACTTCGCCGACGAGTTCGGGATCGAGCGCGGACGTGGGTTCGTCGAAGAGCATGACGCGCGGTTGCATGGCCAGCGCCCGCGCAATGGCGACGCGCTGCTTCTGGCCGCCCGACAAACTCGCGGGCATGGCATGCGCCTTGTGTTCGAGGCCGACTTTCCTGAGCAGGCCGAGCGCGGCCGTTTCGGCATCTGCCTTCGATGCACCGCGCAACATCCGCGGTCCCACGGTAATGTTGTGCAGCACCGAAAGATGCGGGAACAGGTTGAACGACTGAAACACCATGCCCACTTCCGTGCGCAATGCATTCAGCGCGCGCTCCTTGAGCATGGTTCCCTGATCGACGAGACGATGCCCGCAGATGTCGATGGTTCCGCGCTCGGGCTGCTCCAGACCGTTGCAGCAGCGCAGAAACGTGCTCTTGCCGGAGCCGCTTGGCCCGATCACCACGACAACTTGACTCGGCTCTATATCGAAGTCGATACCGTTCAATACGCGATGCGTCCCGAACGACTTGGTGAGATCGCGAATGCTGAGAATGGGTTGGGCGCTGTTCATTGCACCATGCCTCCTGCGCGCAGCCGTTGCTCCACGCGATGAAGAATGTAGTTCGTCGTCTGCGTCAGCACGAGATAGACGAGCGCGACGACGAGATACACCTCCAGCGACCGGTACGACACGCTGATGATCTTCTGTGCTTCGTGCATGAGATCGTCGATGGTCAGAAGCGACACCAGCGCCGAGTTCTTGATGAGCGCGATGAACTCGTTGCCGAGCGGCGGAATCATGCGCACGACGGCTTGCGGAAGAATGATCGCGCGCATGGCCTGACCCGCCGACATGCCGATGGAGCGCGCAGCTTCCATCTGTCCACGATCCACCGATTGAATCGCGCCACGCACGACCTCCGACACGTAGGCCGCCGAATACAGGCCGAGCCCGAGCATGCCGCACACGAAGGCAGGCAGCAGGATATTGAACTGCGGCAGGCCGAAGAACAGCAGAAACAGTTGCACGAGCAAGGGCGTGCCGCGAAAGAAGATCAGATATCCGGTGCAGAAGCCGTAGACGATGCGCCGCTGCGGCGAGAGCCGGCCGATGCCGATCAGAAGTCCGAGCAGGCACGAGAGCACGAGCGCGGCGGCGGTCACTTCCACCGTGACGAGCGCGCCATGCGCCAGATCGGCCCAACCGGCGAAGGCTGGCGTGAAGTCGAGTTGCATGGCTCAGGTCCGCCGGCTTACTTCGCGCTTGCCGTCGTGCCGGCGCTCGCGCTGAACCACTTCTTCACGATCGCGTCGTAGGTGCCGTCCGCCTTGATCTTGGCGAGCGCGGCGTTCATCTGATCGCGCAATTGCGGCTCGTCCTTGCGCACCGCGATGCCATATGCCTCGGTCGTCAGCTCCTTGTCCAGCACGCGAAAGCCGGGGCGCGTGCGCGCGAACTGGAATGCGGCGGGCTTGCCCGTGACGGCGGCATCCGCGCGGCCGATGCCGACCAGATCGAACATCTCCTGATTCTTTTCCACTTCCACGCGCTGCACTTGCGGATAGTTGTCGCGCAGGAAGTTGACCGATTTCGTGCCGACCTGCACCGTCACTTTCTTGCCGTTGAGATCGGCGAGCGTCTTGATCGGCGAATCCGCCTTGACCAGTGCGGACAGGCCGCCCGCGAAGTACGACTGGGTGAAGTCGATCACCTGGGCGCGTTCCGGCGTGATGTAGATGCCGGAGATGGCTGCATCGAAACGATGGGCGACGAGACCCGGAACCAGTCCCTTGAAGTCGATATCGGTCCACTGGATCTGCTTGCCCATGCTCTTGGCGAGCGCGTTCATGATGTCGATATCGAAGCCGGTGCGCTGACCCTTGTCGACGAACTCCATCGGCGGGAAGGTAGCGTCCGTGGCAACGTTCAAAACGTTCGAGTCTTGCGCGGCCGCGGCGCCGGGCAGCGCGGCAATCATCATGGCGATACCGAAACTCGCGGCGGAAAGCAGGTTCTTGATTTTCATGGCGTGGCTCCAGGGGTGTGGTCTGTCGTTGATTGGCGGTTCAGGCGGCCTGCAGCCGCGCGGATATGGCATTGGCGGCGCGCACGGTCCAGTCCGCGAGTTGCTGCTCCCGGCCTGCCGCGCGCGAGGAGGGCGCCATCAGCGTGATCGATGCGCTCGCGCCCGCGCTGCGCGACGCGCGCCGGAACACGGGCGCGCTTACGCCCCATACGCCGGGATCGACTTCGCTTTCGCTCACCGCGAAGCCGCGCGAGCGAATGCGCTCCAGTTCGGTTTCGAGGGCGGCGCGGGTGGCATCGTCGTTGGCGAACAGACGCTCCAGCGTCTCGGCGCGCAGTTTGTCGGCCATGAAGGCGAGCAGCGACTTGGCGGATGCGCCCGAGCGCAACGGCACCGAGCGTCCCTTTTCGAAAGAGCAGCGCAACGACTGCGTGCTCTCGATCATTTCGAGGCAGATCACCTGATCGTTCACGGCGACGATCAGGCCGACGCTTTCCTGCGTGGCGTTCGCGAGCTTCAGCATGCCTTCGCGGCTCGCTTCGACCAGCAGCGAATTGACGTCGAAGCCGAGCGCGAGTTGAAGACTGATCGGGCCGGGCGCGTAAAAACCGGCGTCCTCGGTGACGAAGCCCCAGCGTTTGAGCAACGCCACTTGCCGATAAAGCGTGCTCTGCGCGAGACCGGTGGCGGCGAGTATGTCCTTCGCGGACATGGCCTTGCCGTGGCTAGCGAGCGCGGTCAGCACGAGCAGCAAGCGCTCGGCGCCGGTGACGTTAGATTCCCGTTTCACTGTGATGTCCAGCCGGAAAGGCGATGTCGATGAGCGCAGAATGCCACATCGCTCCCGGCGGACAAAAAAGGGATTCCCAGCGATTGGGAATGAAGGTGAGGTTTTTAGTCGAACGTAAGGGGGACATGCGCGAGGCGCGGCGAAGTTTGCCCGATACGCCTCCTGGGTCAGCGCATAACGATCGCTTCTGTCAGTTCCGGCACGAGCGAAAAGAGGTCGCCGACGACGCCGTAATCCGCGACGCTGAAAATAGGCGCTTCCGGATCTTTGTTGATGGCGACGATGACCTTACTGTCCTTCATCCCGGCCAGATGCTGAATGGCGCCCGAAATACCAACGGCCACGTACAACTGCGGCGCGACGATCTTGCCCGTCTGCCCCACTTGATAGTCGTTCGGCACGTAGCCGGCATCCACCGCCGCGCGCGATGCGCCCATTGCCGCACCAAGCTTGTCGGCCAACGGTTCGAGCACCTTCGTGTAGTTCTCGCCGCTGCCGAGACCACGTCCACCCGACACGATGATCGAAGCCGAAGTCAGTTCCGGCCGATCCAGCTTCGTGACTTCGCGGCTGACGAATGACGAGATGCCAGCGTCGGCTGCCGCTTCGATCTTCTCGATCGATGCACTGCCGCCTTCCGCCGCCACCGGATCGAAGCCCGTTGCACGCACCGTGATGACCTTGATCGGATCGCTCGATTGCACCGTCGCGATAGCGTTGCCCGCGTAGATTGGACGCTCGAAGGTATCGGCGCTGTCGACGGCGGTGATGTCGCTGATCTGTGCGACGTCCAGATGCGCCGCGATACGCGGCGCGATGTTCTTGCCATAGGCGGTCGCGGGCGCAAGGATGTGCGAATAGTCCTTTGCGATATTCAGCACCGTGCCCTCGACGTTCTCGGCCAGACCTTCGGCGAGTTGAGGCGCATCCGCAAGCAGCACTTTAGATACGCCTGCGATCTTGGCTGCCGCATCGGCCGCGCCCTGCGCGTTCGCACCCGCGACCAGCACATGGATATCGCCACCGATTTTTGCCGCCGCCGCTACCGTGTTCAACGTCGCGGCCTTGATGGACGCGTTGTCGTGTTCCGCAATTACCAGAATCGTCATCAGATCACCTTCGCTTCGTTCTGCAACTTCCCGACCAGCGTCTTGACATCGGGCACCACCACACCCGCCGAACGCTTAGGCGGCTCGACGACCTTCAGCGTCTTCAGTCGCGGCGCGACATCCACGCCGAGGTCGGCCGGCTTCACGACCGTCAGCGGCTTCTTCTTTGCCTTCATGATGTTGGGCAGCGTCACATAACGCGGCTCGTTCAGGCGCAGGTCGGTGGTGATGACAGCGGGCAGCTTCAACGACAGCGTTTCCGCGCCGCCGTCGACTTCGCGCGACACGGTGGCTTTGCCGTCGGCCACGACGACCTTCGATGCAAACGTCGCTTGCGGCAAGCCTGCCAGCGCGGCGAGCATCTGTCCGGTCTGGTTCGAGTCGTCGTCGATTGCTTGTTTGCCGAGGATGATGAGTTCGGGCTTTTCTTGATCGACCAACGCCTTGAGCAGTTTGGCGACGGCAAGCGGCTGCAACTCATCCGCGGACTCGACGAGAATGGCGCGATCCGCGCCGATTGCAAGCGCCGTGCGTAGCGTTTCCTGGCATTGCGTGACGCCGCACGACACGGCGATCACTTCGGTTGCCACGCCCGCTTCTTTCAGACGCACCGCCTCTTCCACGGCGATTTCGTCGAACGGGTTCATGGACATCTTCACGTTGGCGATATCAACACCCGTGTTGTCCGACTTCACCCGGACCTTCACGTTGTAGTCGACCACGCGCTTGACTGGCACCAGAATTTTCATGGGTGCATATCTCCTTGCTTGAATGATTCGAAAAGAGCCGCGCGGATCAGCGCCGACTGTCGGGCTCGACGATGACGAGCGCAATCGATGCATCGCTTCCCGACGACCGAGGCGCGAGATGAAGCGCAGGCGCGCCCGGCATGCGCGTCAACACGTGACCTTCCGCCAGCACGATCTCGTCGTCGCTGTCGGCAGCGTGGACGAGGCAGCGGCCATTCATCGTCAGCACGAGCGCGACACATTCGAGGGGCACGAACGCGGCGTCGCGCAATGGCTCGATGCGTGCTCGATAGCGCCCGCGCAACGCCATGACATTGAGCGCGACAACAGGGCCGTCGTGCAACGTGGCTTGCCACGCAACGCCGCCGTCGTATTCCATGGCGATACCGCGCCGCAAGTGACATTGCACGGCGTCGTCTTGCAGCGTGACGCCCGCACCGGTCATGACGAGCGATTGCCGCGTCATGCCGGGAAAGCGCGAATACGGACCGTCGCGTTCCACGTCGGCCAGGCTGATGCGCCAGCCGCCCTCCGTATCTTCCGCGAGCGCGCGCGTGGTGCCGCCGCCGTTGCGCCATGCCTGCGGCGCAAAAGACGCGAGCGGTGCAATGGCGACGCCCTCGGGCGCGCGCGCTTCAGGAGACGGCGCCAACACCGTACTTTCCAGTGAGCAGCGCGCCGGTCTCGAAACGTTCGATCGAGTAAGGCGCGAGCGAGACATCGGTTTGCAGGCCAAGTGCGGCTTGCGCAAGCACCTTGCCGACCGTCGGCGAGAGCTTGAAGCCGTGCCCCGAAAAGCCGTAGCCGACGACGAGCCCTTCGATGCCGGGCAGCGCGCCGAGCACCGGATTCCAGTCGGGCGTGACGTCGTACACGCCCGTCCACGACGACGCAATGCCCGCCGCTTCGTATGCGGGAAACCGTTCGGCGACCTGCGCGCCGACCTCGACGACATAGTCCATCGAGATGTCGCCCTGTTCGGTATCGGCCGTGGCGAGTTTTTCTCCGGCGGTGCCTTCGCTGACGAGCATCTGATTGCCGCCGTAGCAGCGGTAATAGAGCATGCCGGGCGAGGCCAGATCCTTGAACACCGGCATGGTGTAGGTATAGGCCGCGCCCTCGCATTCGAGCGCAAGCACCGCATGACGCTCCGGCGAGACGGGCAGTGTGCGGCCGGTCCATCCGGCGAGTTCCGGGGTCCAGATGTTTTGCGTGCTCACGACCATTGCCGCTGAAAAATCTCCGATGCTCGTCGAAACGCCGCTCACCTTGCCGTGCTCGATCAGCAAGCGGTTCACGGTGACGTTCTCGCGGATCGTCACGCCGCCGCGCCGCGCCGCGCGAGCGAAACTGGTCGCCGTGAGATACGCATCCGCGAAGCCCGCCTCGGGTTCATAGCCGATCAACGCGGCGTCGTCGAACTGCGCGATGGGCATGAGCTCGTGAGCCTGGCGAGCATCGAGCAATTCGAGCGGAATGCCTTGCTGCTTCTGCTGTTCGAGCGATGCGCGCAGCGGTTCGACCTTGTCGCCATCGGCCGCGACGATCATGTAGCCGCACTTCACGAGTCCACACGAGGCTTCATCGTCGCCGACGTAGCCCGCGAAATCGTTGAACACGGCCCACGACTTGCGCGCGAGTTCGACGTTTTCCTTGACCGAATAATGCGTGCGCAAGATGCCCGACGATTGCGACGTCGTGCCCGCGCCGATGGTCGCGCGATCGAGCACGAGCACGCTTTTGGCGCCAAGCTTTTGCAGATGAAACGCAACGGAACTGCCGATCACGCCCGCGCCGATCACCACTAAATCGTACGTATTCACTGTCGCGCTTCCTTTCTCATGCGGATGATGTTTGCAGTGTGCCGGGTTGCCGCCATCGCGAGCGCTTCATAAGCAAAAGCGATGGATAGCAGCAGTACCGGCGCGTTCGAACGTCAGCCAGCGCCTTCCAGGCCTCGCATGACTTCAGCCTGCACCGTTTCCCAGATCGACTTCTTCATCTCCAGATACGCAGGCGATAGCTGCACTTCGGCGGTACGCGGCAAGGGCAGGTCGTTGCGGATGTCCTGCACGATGCGCCCCGGTTTCGCGCCCATCACGATCATGCGCGTGGAGAGCAGCAGCGCTTCGTCGATCGAATGTGTGATGAAGACGATCGTCTTGCCGCTCTTCTCGTAGATCGACAGAAGCTGTTCCTGCAGCACTTGCCGCGTCATGGCGTCGAGCGCGGCGAAGGGTTCGTCGAGCAGCATCACGTCCGGGTCGTTGGCGAGTACGCGCGCAATCGACACGCGCTGTTTCATGCCGCCCGAAAGCGCGCCGGGATAGCTGTCCTCGAAGCCTTTCAGCCCCACGGCTTCGATATAGCGACGCGCGGCATCACGCCTTTCGGCCCGGCCGACACCGCGCATCTTCAACCCGAACGCGACGTTCTCGCTGACCGTTTTCCACGGAAACAGCGCGTATTGCTGAAAGACCATGCCGCACGCCGGCTCGACATCCTTCACTTCGCGGCCATTGACGAGCACGCGGCCCTGCGTCGGCGGCTCGAAGCCGGAGATCATGTTGAGCATCGTCGATTTGCCGCAACCCGACGCGCCAAGCAGCACGAGAAACTCGCCCTTCGCGACATCGAGATCGACTTCCTTGAGCACTTGCAACGCGCCGAAGGACTTCGCCACGCCTTCGAGGCGAATCATAGGGGCATCTATCGTTGCCATGCGAGCACTCCGCGTTCGATGAGCCTGAACAAGCCATCCGTGATGAGCACCGTGATGCTGATCAGCACCATGCCGAGCACGACCGTATCGGTCTGGAAGAATTCGCGGCCGTTCATGATCATGAAGCCGAGCCCTTGCTGCGCGGCGACGAGTTCGGCGGAAATCACGCAGGTCCACGAGAGGCCGAGAATCACTTTCATGCCCGACAAGATCTGCGGCATGCAGCCCGGCAGGATGACTTCGCGCATGACCTGCCAGCGGTTCGCGCCGAGATTGCGCGCCGCGCGCACGAAGATCGGGTCGATGTTGCGCGTGGCGTCGATCACATAGAGAAGGGCAGGCGCGAACGATCCCATGAAGACGATGCTGTACTTCTGCGTCTCGGTGATGCCGAACCACAGCAGCGACAGCGGTATCCAACTCATCGACGGCAGCGGGCGCAGGAAGGACAGCAGCGGGTCGAACACGGCGCGCGCCACCCGCGAGGTGCCGAGCGCAATGCCGAGCGGTATCGACACGACCGCCGCGGCGAGAAAGCCCACCATGACCCGGCGTATGGAGGCCAGCACGTTATCGAGCAACGTATGCTGATTCCACATGCGGATGCCGCGGCTCAGCACTTGCGACGGCGCGGGCAGAAACACCGCATCGACCAAACCCGCGCGGCACACGAGTTCCCAGAGCAGCAGAAAGCCGATCAGCGAGCAGGCGCTGACGACGAAAAGCCCGCCGCGCTTCGTCCATTTGTTGTCGGATGCCATGCCGCGCGCTCAGAGATACGACGCGTTGATCCAGTCCGCCACTTTCGGCGACTGGTCGATCTGCTTGAGATCGACGAGCATGCCGCTCAGTTTCTGCACGCCGTCGACGAACGGTCCCGGCTTTCCGCCGCTGCCGACGAAAAGCGTCTTTTGCTGCGCGTGGGAATACCACTGCGTCTGCTTGAGCACGGCCATCTGCTCGTCCTGCGTGAGATTCGTGAGCGTCATCAGAATGGGCGCGACCTTCTCCGGCTCGTGCGTCATCATGTCGTTGGCTTGCGCGACACCTTGCAGAAAGGCTTTCGGCACATCAGGATGGGCGCTGGCAAATGCGGTACGCACCAGCAGCACGTCCGGGCCGGGCGTCAACTGATATTGCTTATAAAGCGAGAAGGAGGAATCGTCGAGCAGCAGTTTGGTATCGGGCAGCGCCTTGATGCGGTCGAACGTCGGTGTCCATGCGGCGGCGGCATCGATCTGATTACCGCGATACGCCGCCAGCAGTTCCGTCGCCGGCAAGTTGATGATGCTCACGTCCTTCGCCGGGTCCAAGTTCGCCTGGCGCAGCACGTCGAGCAGCAGGACATGCGAGCTCGACGCATACGTGACGCCGATCTTCTTGCCCTTGAGATCGGCGAGCGACTTCACATTGCCACGCACGAGAAGGCCTTCCGATTTGCCGAAGTTGTTCGGCGTCGAGATGAGCTGAAACTGCTTCGCGCCGCTTGCCATCAGCGCGAGCGCCGAGACGACGCCGGTCCCCGCAATGTCGATGTTCCCCGCCATCACCGCGCCCATGCGCGCCGACGAAGTGGAGAACGATTGCCAGCGGCAGTCGATGCCGAGCTTCGTGAAGATGTCCGTCTTCATCGCGACATAGGCCGCGTAGTGCCCGAGCCATGCCGAGCCGCCGTAGTTCACGACGGTCGCGGCGCGCGCGAATGACGCAAGGCCCGAGGTGGCCGCGGCTACGCCGACGAGTGAAGCCTGCTTCAGAAAACTACGGCGGTTTGTGGTCATCGTCCTGCCCTGTCTCTTAGGTTGAACTGCGTGTATCCGCTGTCAGCTACGGATGGTAGAGGCGAACGCATCCCTGCCATTAAGCCGCGCGGCCGAATCAGAAACTCTTATGTTTTGAAGCAGTTCCGCTAATTTCACGCGGCGCTTTGCGCGGCGAACGCGGCGGTGTAGGCATCGAAAAGATGGGGCGGCGCGCCGGGCAAAGCCGCAAGCAAGCCGGGTGCAATTACGTCGCGCGTCACGGCCACCGACTCGCGCGCGACGGCCTCTGCCATCGACGACCATTCGGCCTGACGCGTGAGAATGTAGAAATGACGATGCCCGATGCGCGTCGTGGCCAGCGGCACGACCGCGATATCCGCCAGATGCGCGCGCGATTGCCAGAGACACAGCGGGGACGTGATGGCGCAGCCGAATCCCGAGCCGACCAGACTCAGAAGCGGGTCGGTATCGTCGAATTCATAGCGGTTCGGGGCGTTGAAATTCATGTGCCTGATGAGCCGCTCCACTTGCTGCCCGATGAGCGAGCGGCCCGTATAACGCAAGAGCGGCAACTCGCGCAGCACCTCATGAAAGGACTCGGGCGCGCGCTTGCCGCTGAAGCGCCTCGGCGCGACCGCAATGAAAGTCTCGGAGAAAAGCGGCCGTAGTTCGACGCGTCGTGGATCGAGCGTGGCTTCCGTGCAAATGGCGAGATCGAGTTCGCGATTGGTAAGCTGTTCGCTGAGGGTCGGCGTGAGGCCGGACCACATCGACAAGGTTTTCATGCGCCCGGAAAGACGTTGCACGAGATGCGGCCCGACGCTTCCGGAGAAGGAATCCACGCAACCAATGCGCAGACTCGGCACGCCTTCGCTCGTCGCCGTACGCACGTCGTGCGAGACCGCCTGCGCGTGTTCGAGCAGCGCGCCCGCGCGATCGAAGAGAATGCGGCCCGCCGCGTTGGGCCGCACCGGACGGAACTCGCGATCGAAGAGCGCCACGCCTTGTTCGCGCTCGAGCGCCGCGATGAGTTGGCTCACGGCGCTTTGCGTGACGCCGAGTACGCGCGCCGCTTCCGTCATGGAGCGGGTTTCGCAGACCGCGACGAACGCCTGCAACGCGCGCAGATCGACCCCGACGAACGAATTTCGCATGCTTTCTCCTCGGCCGATTCCGCCGCAGATGCAGCGCGTGTCGCCGCTCAGATCCCATACCGTTGCGGCGCTTCTGGCCATACGCTTGTTTTAGCGACCATAATAGCGCTCACATGCTGGCCCCAAGCCGCCTTCGCGAATGCGGAGGTTCGAATCGTCCATTGCGAATCGCGCGTTGCTCAAATCCGCTTCTTCGTCCGCCGCCGTGCCTCGCCAGTTCGTGTTCTTGCTGGCCGATGGCTTGTCCATGATGAGCCTCTCGTCCGCCATCGAGCCGTTGCGCTCGGCCAACCGCCTCGCTGGCGAAACATTGTATGCGTGGACGCTCGCCAGCCTCGACGGCGAGCCGGCGCCTGCATCGAACGGCATCGCGCTTGCCGCGCGCAAGTTCGACGACGTGCTGGCCGGCGCGGACTATGTGTTCGTCTGCGGCGGCCTGCGGCTCGCACCCGCGCTCGAACCGGCCTTCGTCGCCGCGTTGCGACGCGCGGCGCGCACCGGTGCGGTCATCGGATCGCTTTCCACGGGCACCTATCTGCTCGCGCTAGCAGGCCTGCTCGATGGCTATCAGTGCACCATCCACTGGGAAAATCTGCCGGCTTTCACGGAGGCTTTTCCCGACCTGCTGTGCAGTAGCAAGCTGTATGAAATCGATCGTGACCGCATGACGTGCTCGGGCGGCATTGCTTCGATGGACCTGATGCTGCATCTCATCAAGATGCAGCACGGCAGCGATCTCGCGGTGCGCGTGGCGAACCAGTTCCATCACGAGCGCATGCGCGACACCGCCGACAGCCAGCGCGGCTGGCGCGACCAGAATCACGCGAGTCTGCCGCGCGGCATCCGCCGGGCGATCGAGATGATGCGCGCGCATGTCGAGACGCCGTTGCAGATCAACGATATCGGCTCGGCTATCGGCATGACGTCGCGGCAGATGGAACGCCTGTTCCTGCGGCATCTGAACGCGACGCCCGCACGCTACTACGTGCAGTTGCGGCTGGAGCGCGCGCACGAAATGCTCACGTATTCGAGCGTGCCGGTCGCGGATGTCGCGGTGGCGACGGGATTCGCGTCGCCTTCGCATCTGGCGCGCTGGGTCCGGCGCGCCTACGGCATCAGTCCGACGGAGTTGAGAGCGGCACAGACGCAGTCGTGAGCAGGCGGGCGTAAGGGCGACGCAATGCGCTCAGGCCGCTTCCAGCACCGGCGCCGATGCGCGCAGCGGCAACGGCAGCCAGCCCTGAAGCTCGCGCCAGTCCGGTTCGAGATGAGCGAAGCGCGCCAATCTCAGCGACGACAAATCCGCAAAACCGCAGCGCCCGTCCATCACGAGGTCGCGGATGGCGTGACCGCTTGCGGGCGAAAGGCCGAAGCCGACGCTCGATAGCGTCGCGACCGTCACATTGCCTCGTTCATCCGGACGATCGATCACGGGCCGTCCATCCGGCGTGTTCTCGATATATCCCGCCCAACTGCGGATGACTTTCGCGTGCGCCGCCTTGGGCAGCAACGCAGCCAGGCGCGCCGCGATACTGCACTGAAGCGGAGTCGATTGCGGCCGCACCTTCGGCACATCGTCGAGGCCGATCCATTCGTGCGGACCGCCGCCGTAAGCGAGATTGCCGCGCAGCGTCTGCCGTCCATAGAGGCCATTGCCGTCCACGCCGCCGATGGCCATTGGCGGCAACGGCTCGGTGACGATCATCTCGGCGCGTGCGGCGGCGAGCGGCACATCGATATCGAGTTGCGCCGCGAGCACGCCGGTATGCGGCCCGGCCGCGATCACGAGATGATCGCAGGCAATCTCGCCTTGAGCCGTTTTCACCGCGCTCACGCGTCCGCCTTGCCGGACGAATCCTGTCACCGGCGTGTGCTGGAGAATGCGCCCGCCGTGATCCTCCAGCGCCCACGCATAAGCCTGCAACGTGCGATGCGGATTCGCATGTCCGCCGAAGTGATAGAAGTAGCCGGCATGGACGTTGTCGCCGGCGAGCGGCACCAGTTCGCGCACCTGTTTCGCATCGAGCACGTCCGAGCGCAGGCCGTGGTGTTCGCCGTTTTCGAGCGCGCGCCGGTACAACACGAACTGCTGTTCATCGAGCGCAATGCGCAGACGCTCGGCGCGGAACTCGGTCGGATAGCCGAGCAGGTCGTCCATCATCGGCCAGAGACGCTGTTCTTCGAGAAAGAGCGGGCTGTGATGATGCGAGCAACCGCCGCCGTTGCGGCCCGACGCGCCCCAGCCGATCATTCCCGCTTCGAGCACCAGCACGTCGACACCCTCGCGCGCGAGCCACCATCCCGCCGACAAACCCGTTACGCCGCCGCCGACGATAACGACCGAAGCGCCCTTCGGCGTGCCGCTGTCATGTTGCGTGTCTGCTTTCATGCTTGTCTGTCCGGAAGATTCGATTCGAGTGCGACGGCCGGTCGATGCTTCGTTCATTCGCTCGCCACCGGTTCGCCCTGACGGCGCGTGGCCGCGCGATACAGCGGATCGATACGCCAAAACGGCACCCATTGCGACGCCATGCCGAACCAGCTGTCCCAATGCGCGCCGGTCTCCTGCGCTTCGGCCACCTCGGCTAGCTGCCGCAGCGCGAGCGGCCGGACGGGCGCGCGGAATGTGGCGAGCGGAATCCGCGGCAGCGCGCAGCCGGAGCCTATCGCGAGCAGCGCGGCGACTTGCTCGCGGCATCGGCGGCCCTGGCACGGGCCCATGCATGCGCGCGTGAGACGCTTCACCGCGTCGGGACTGGGCGGCCCGCTTTGCGCGAGACCCGCGACGCCGCGTGTGTCGTGAAGCGCGTCGGCGGGCTGCCAGCCGAGGTAGCGCGGCGGACGCACATCGAGGATTTCGCGCGCCGTCACTTCCTCGCACTGGCAGACGAACGGCTCGCCGGCCGCGCCGATGACGCTTGCCCGCACCCATTCGACACGCGATAGCGCGATGTCTTGCGCGGGTGCATCGGGTTGGCGCGCGGGCGGCGCGTCGGCGAGAGAAGCGCTTTCATCCAACGACGATAAAGCCGCGCGCGCCGCAAGGCGGCCTTCTTCACGCGCGATCGTTTCGTCGCGGCTCTTCGCCGGCCAGACGCCCGCGCAGTCGCCTGCCGCGTAGGCGAACGGCAACGAGGTGCGCTGCATCGCATCGACACGGGCGATATGACCGCCGCGCGCGGCATCGAACGCAGTCGCGCAGCCTGCCGCTTCGAGCAGCTCGATTGCAGGCAACGCGGCGATGCCGAGCAGCACGGTATCGCAATCGAATGTCATCAGGGCGGTCGTGTCGGGCGTGGCTGCGTCGACGGAAGTCACGCCATAAGCATCGCCATGTGCATGGCGCACGACATGACGCGTGAGAATGTGCGCGCCGCTCGCTTCGAGTTGCGCCGCGAGCGCCGCATCGCCGACGATTTCGCCAGCCTGTTCGATCACCGCGACGATCTGCACGCCGCGCGAGACGAGTTCGAGCGCGACGTTCAGCGCATCCGTGTCGCTGCCGACGAGCATCGCGCGCCGCGCGTCGAGCGCGCCGTAGAGAACCGCGAGCCGCCACGCGGCGCTTGCACCCATCACGCCCGGGCGTTGCCAGCCGTCGAAGGCGAGTCCCATGTCGCGCCGCCCCGACGCAACGATCACCTGACTGAATTGCAGCAGCCAAGTATGTTCGGCGTCCGCGAGACCGGCCACGTGCGTGCCGATCCAAGCGTTCGCCGGCCCGTGCGGGAAGAGTCCCCACACTGCCGTGCCCAGCTTCACGTCGATACCCGCTTCGAGCGCGTCGCCCAGTTCGGGACGGGCGTCGAGCATGGCTTCGAGCATCGCGTTGGCGTTGCCTGCCTCCGCGCCCATGCGGCTGCCGAAGTGCAGCGGCACGTCTTCGCCCATGGTTTCGAGCGGCACGGGGTTTTCGTCGACGAGCGTGACGCGTGTACCGCGACCGGCCGCTTCGAGTGCCGCCGCGATGCCGGCCGGCCCCGCTCCGACGATCAGCAGATCGGTCGATTCGCCGATGGGCGGCGTCTTGCCCGCCACGGACGCGGGATCGTGGAACGGCGTTGAGAATGCGTCGGGATTTACTGGCATGGCTCGATGTTTCGTTGGCTGATCGGAGTGTTCATGTTTGCGACGCACTGGGCGGCGTGCCCAGCACGAGTTCGCACAGGCGCCCGGCGCGGGCGTGCGGTTCGGCGAGCGCGTCCACCGCGTCTTCGAGTTCGCGCGCGAACCGTGCGCCGAAGCGCGCGCCGCAGAGTTCACGAAATTTGTCGCGCTCGGCGTCGGGTGTCATCGGGCGCGCGAGGTCGCCGCTTGCCTGCATCGGACCGGAATCGAGGCGGCGGCCATCGCGCAGTTCGACCGTCACGCGCGCCCAGCGCTCGGCGGGAAACGCGGCGCTGAACGCGGCGTGCTCCTTTGCGACGAGGCGCGGCAGCAACGCGCACGCGGCGGGATCGGCAAGGCCCGAATCGCCGATGGTGCCGGCATCGACGCGGCCATGCGCCAGCGCCGCCGCGACGGGAAACAGCACGCCATACTGCGCTTCCTCGGTGGTGCGTGGCAGCGCGGACCAGAGACGCGTCGCCTCGTGGAAGGTTTCGATCTCCACGCGCTCGATGTTGGCCGCATCGAAGCCGTCGAGCGCACGCACTGCAAGCGCGGCGGCGATTGCCGGATGCGCCCAGCGGCACACTGGATACGGCTTCACATACTGTTCGAGGATCAGCCAGCGATCGCCGAGGTCGGACCAGCAGGCGGGCGCATCGCGTTCGACGGTGGTCGCGGGCGCGCCGGTGTAGCCGCGCGAGGCGAGCAGGGCGGCGCTGATGCCCGCCAGCGCGCCCCAACCCGAGCCGTCCTTCAGCATGGTCGGATGATCGATGCAGCGCATCATGTCCGAACGCGGCCCGTGATATTCGGCGATGCCGAGCGCGTGGCGCGTCGCCGGTATGTCGAAGCCGAGCGCGCGGCTCGCGATAGCGGCGGCCGCCAACGCATTCCACGCGCCCGAGGTGTGATATTCGCGGCTCGTCGCATGCAGCGCGATACCGGCACGCGTGCCTATTTCATAACCGAGCACCGTCTGCACGATGAACTCGCGTCCGCTCATGCCGGGCGCGCGCTCGGTCATGGCGAGCAGGGCCGGCAAGACGGTGACGCCCGCGTGGCCTTTGGTGAGCGCGTGGCCGTCATGGCCGTCGAGACTGTCGATGGTCGTTGCGCCCGCGAACGCCGCGCCCGGAGCACTGACGATGCGCCCGTCGAATAGCATGCGCGCGGGGGTGCGTCCGGCCGCGAAGCAATCGAGCGCATGCTCGCGCGCGATTGTCGAAAGCCGTGTGGACGTGCCCGCCGCCGCGACGCCGAGCAGGTCGAGAATGCGGCGCTGCGCGTCGCGCACGACGGCAGCGGGAAGCATGTCGAAGCCAAGCGTGCGCGTGAAGCGGCTGGCGTCGTGATGAAGCGTCGGTGCCGTTTGCATGTCAGAAGGCGATTTCGACATCGGTCAAGGGACGGCTCGAACACGCGAGAATCCAGCCTTGCGCTTCTTCGGCCGCGGAAATTCCGCCTGCATGTTTCATCGCGACTTCGCCCGAAAGGTGGCGCACTTTGCACGTGCCGCACAGGCCGCTCGCGCAACCGCACGGAATCACCACTTGCTGACGCGTGGCCGCGACGAGCAGCGTTTCGCCCGCGCGCACATCGAAGCGCCGGCCGTTCAGCCACGCGTTGAAAATGGCATCGCGCTGTTCGTCGGACGAAGGTGCGCCGGTCGTCGCGGCTTCGCTTTCCATCGGCTCGATCACGGGACCGAAATGCTCGATATGAAACGCCGCGCGGCGAGCGCCTTCGGCAGCATGAATCTGCCGCACGCTCTGCATGAAACCGGCCGGACCGCAGCAATAGACCGTGCGGCGTCCGAAGTCCGGCGCCATTGCCCAAAGCGCGCCGCGCGACATGCGCCCGCGCAGACCAAACCAGCCGGGTGCGGGCGCGCTCAGCCACACGTGTACTGTCAGGTTGGGCATGCGCGCCTGAAGCGTCGCGAGTTCATCGGCAAAAAGAATGTCGTCCACGCCGCGCGCGCAATGAAGCCAGGCGATGTCGGCGTGCGGCGAGCGGCGCGCCAGCGTGCGCAGCATGGACATCAGCGGCGATGCGCCCGAGCCCGCCGACACTAGCGCAAGAGGCGTATTGGCCGATGCATCGAGTGTGAAGCGTCCGAGCGGATAGCGCGTGTCGATGCGCATGCCCGGCGCGAAGCGCTCATGCAGCCAGCGGGTGACGACGCCGCCGGACTGCGCCTTGATCGTCAGTTCGAGCGCGTCCGCTTCGAGCGGCGTCGAGGCGATAGAAAACGTGCGGTCGAAGCGCCGCCCCTCGATATCGAGCGTCAGCAGCATGGCCTGGCCCGGCGCGTAGCGGCGCGCGCCGTCGGGGTGCGGATCGCGCAGGCGAAAGGTCTTGACGCCCGGCGCTTCGTCACGCACGCCGATGCACTCGAGCGTGCGCGATGCGGGCGTGTCGCAGGCAAAGGCGAGGGTGCTGTCGAACGCCGTATCGGAAGATGTCGGCACATCAGCCATTCGACACCTTCAGCGCGATTAAGCGCTGCCCGTGTGCGCCGTCCAGATGTGACGCGAGCTTCCTTGCATACCAGTTCGTGAAGTTGCGCAGCATGAACTCGGACGGCGCATACGGTCCCGGCGCATAGCCGAGCGAGCCCACGCCCAGCTGATTGTTCGCCGCAAGCCGCGCGTCCTGCACGTTGGTCGCGTTCCATACGGACGTGAGCGTATCGACGTCGTAATCGACGCCTTCGACGGCATCCTCGTGTACGAGCCACGTCGTGCGCAACACCGTGCGCGTGGCCGACAGCGGCAGAATGCGGAAGTGGATGATGTGGTCGGCGAGAAAATGATTCCAGTTGTTCGGCACGCGAAACATGCGCACCGAGCCGAGATCCGGATCGGTGAGGTCGCCGAGCAGCTTGCCGCACGCGGGCGATCCGTCCGGCGTGAAGGACACCGCGCCGCGATGAAACGGCAGCCGGATGCAGCGGAATTCGTCGCCGCCATCGGCGGGCAAATGCGGCAAGCCGTGACGGTCCCACTTCGCAGCCTGGGCTTCCATTAACAGACGGAAGTCGCGCGAGCCAGCGGGATCGTCGGGCAACGCGAATTCGACGAGCGTCGCGAGCAACTCCGGGTGATTGGCCGCGCAGTGATAGCACTCACGATTGTTCTCGATGACGAGCTTCCAGTTGGCTTCCTCGATCATCGTCACGCTGGCCGCGACCTTGGTGCGCCACGGCTGATGCGGCGCGAGGTAGGGCGTGACCGCGTCGCGAAAGCGCGTGATGTCGGGCGGCGTCGCGGCGAGGCAGATATAGACCATGCCGCACACGATCTCGACATGCACGGCGCGCAAGCCGTAGCCCTCGCGCTCGAAGCCCGCCGGCATCTGCCGCGCATGCAGGAGCGCGCCGTCGAGGTCGTACACCCACTGGTGATACGGACAAGTAAGCCGATGCGCATGCCCTTTCTCTTCGAGACAGATGCGCGAGCCGCGATGCCGGCAGGTATTGAAGAACGCGCGGATTTCGCCGTCCATGTCGCGCAGCACGAGCACCGATGTCGCGCCGATTTCCAGCGTCAGATAATCGCCCGGTTCGCGCAGTTCGCAGCTGTTGCAGGCGAACAGCCACTCGTCGTTGAAAACGGCGTCGAGGTCGAGCCGATGAAAGGCTTCATCGGTATAAAAAGGCTGCGGCAGCGAGAAGTTGTCCTGGCGCTCGGCCAGGGCGGCGCGCACGCGCGTCGGGTCGATCATCGTCACACTCCCATGCGAACGATCAGTTGAATCGATTGTCGGTCGCGGATATGACCGGTGCGGGCAGACACACGACCAACGCGATCACGAAACCGACACGATGCCGCTTTCGAGTGCGTGGATGCCGCGGGCATCGCGCAGGGTCGGCAAGTCGAAGCGCGCGGCGCGCACGGCTTCGTAGTCGAGCGTCGCCACGACCAGTTCCTCACGTGCCGATTCGCTTTGCGCGAGCGTTTCGCCGCGCGGCCCGACGACGCGCGAGCCGCCCCAAAAGCGCAGGCCGTTTTCATGGCCGACGCGATTGGCGAACACGACAGGCAGACCGTAGACGAGTGCGTGGGCACGCAGCACCGTGTCCCAGCCGCGTGGATTGTCGAAGGCGTCGCCCACGGCTTCGACCGCCGAACTCACAGGCGCCGCGCATAGCGTCGCGCCGTCGCAGGCAAGCCGATGCATCACCGCCGGGCTCCACAAATCCGCGCACACGGGCGTGGCGATCTGCCAGCGCGGATCGGCGGGCAGCGTGAACTGGTCGAGCCGCGCGCCGTGTCCGTAGTGCTTGCCGTCGTCGAGCCGGCCGTAAGTGGCAAGCGCGATCTTGCGATGCACGTGCACCACGCGTCCCGCGTACAGTGTCGCGACGCTGTTGTAGAACTGCGCGCCCGCTGCTTCCTCGACGAAGCCAACCACGGCGGCAAGCGGCGAGCACGCTTCAGCCAGCTCGAGGAGCGCGGCGGCGTTACGCGGCAAGGCGAGCCTCAAGGCATCGGCGCCCGCACTGTGACCGGCAAGCGACAACTCGGGAAACACGAGCAACTGAACGCCGCGCCCGCGTGCTTCGTCGATAAACCGGCGATGCGCCGCCAGATTCGCGGCCAGATCGCCCGCGACGGTTTCGGTTTGCGCGGCGGCGACGATAAAAGGCTTCATCGGACGCGCGTCAGATCAGTCCGGCGGACTTGAGGAAAGTAGCCGACACCTCGTCGAGCGACTTCTTCTGGACGTCGACCTCGGCGTTGAGTCGCGCCATCGTTGCGTCGTCGAGTTTGGCCGACAGCGCGTTCAGGATGCCCGCGAGATTCGGATTCGCGTCGAGCGCCGCCTTGCGTGCGACCGGCGTAAGCGCGTAAGCGGGGAAGAAACTCTTGTCGTCACGCAGCACGATGAAGTTGAAAGCGGGCACGCGGCCATCGGTCGTGAAAACGAGCGCGGTGTCCACCTGACGGTCCTTCAGCGCCTGATAGGTGAGACCCGAATCCATCCGCTTGATCTGCGACGGACCGAAGCTGAAGCCGTATTCTTTTTGCAGCGGACGCAGGCCGTCCGGGCGCGCATAGAACTCGGAGTTACACGCGAAGGTCAGTTCCTTGCCGCTGTTGAGCACCTTGGCGAGGTCGCTCATGGTCGTGACGCCGAGCTTCTGCGCGACATCGCGGTTCATGGCGATGCCGTAGGTATCGTTCGCCTTCGACGGGTCGAGCCACACGAGGCCTTTCTGGGCATCCAGTTCCTTGACGCGCGCATAAGTTTGCTGCGGGTCGAGCTTGTCGGTCACCTTGTTGTAGGTGATGAGCGAAGTGCCGGTGTATTCCCAGTACACGTCCACCTGACCGTTTTCCTGCGCCTGACGCAGCACCGTGCTGCCCATGCCGTCTTTCTTGACGACCGTGAAACCCTTCGCCTTGAGCAGTTGCGTGGTCATTTCCGCCAGCAGCACTTGTTCGGTGAAGTTCTTGCCGCCGACCGTGACGGTTGGCGCAGCCTGCGCGGCCTGCAGGGCCATCGTTCCGAGGGCAAGCGTGAACAGGGATGCGCCGAGAAGACGCGACCACAGTTTGCGTGACAGCAAAGGCTTGAGCATGAGCTTCGTTATCCAGGAAAGATCAGCGTTGAGGACTGACGCCGCGCGGCACGAGCCAGTGCTGCATTTGCGCGACGAACAGGTCGGTTGCCACCGCGAGCAGGGCGGTCGGGATGGCGCCCGCAAGCAGCATCGTGAAATCGTTGAGGTCGATGCCCGTGAAAATCAGCTCGCCGAGACCGCCGCCGCCGACGAGGAACGCGAGCGGTGCGGTGCCGACTGTGATGGCGAGCGCGGTGCGCACGCCCGCAAGAATCACGAACATGGCGTTGGGCAATTCCACCTTGAAGAGAATCTGCCGTTGCGTCATGCCGATGCCGCTCGCGGCCTCGATCAGCGCGGGCGGCACGGCGCGTATGCCTTCGTATGTATTCATCGCGATGGGCAGCAGCGTGGCGAGCCATAACGCGAGAATCGCGGGCTTCGCGCCGATGCCGAGCACGCTCATGGCGAGCGCGAGAATGGCGAGCTTGGGCACGGCCTGGCCCGCGTTGAGCGTGAACATCACGAACTGCGCGGCCCGGCCGTTGTCGGGGCGACTCAGCCAGATGCCCGCGGGCACCGCAACCACGATAGCCGCGACGCCCGCGATCAGCACCATCAGCATCTGCTGGCCGGACTGATAGACGATGTCCGCGCGGTACTGCCCGATCGATGCGAGCCAGTCGTCTGCATGCGCCGATGCGCTGGCCAACGCCATCATCGCGCCTAACGCAATACGCGAACCGCCGCGTCGATGGTTCATCGCGCGCCTCCGAAAGCGAGTTCGGGATGCGCCCCGTCATCGCGCGATGCATCGCCCGCTTTCGCCGCGTCGCCAGCGGACGAGGCCAGGCCGCCTTCGGGCAATGCCGCGCCGGACACGCACGCCGCGCGCGCCATCAGCGCGATGCGTTCATACGTCACGTAGCCGATGAAGCGTCCGTCCGCGTCGACGCCCGGCAGCCACGACGCGCCGTGCGCGAGCAGCATCGACATGACCGCGCGCAGGTCGTCGCCCGCGCGCACCACGCCCGGCAGCGCGCGCAGACTCGGCGCTTCGAGCGTGGCGCCGCTGGCGTCGAGTTCGGCCGCGCCGACGTGGCCGGCCGGTCTGCCGTGGGCGTCGAGCACGACCAGTGCGTCGGCCACGTGATCGCGCAAGAGCGCGCGGGCATCGGCGCTCGGGTAGCCGAGCCGCGCGACGCGCGCCGGTTCCAGCGCCGCATCGACGGCGCGCATCAGGCGCAGACGCTTGAGCGCCCGGTCAGTGCCCACGAAATCGGCGATGAACGCGCTCGCGGGACGCGCCAGCAGTTCATCCGGGCTCGCCAGTTGTTCGAGCTTGCCGTTGCGGAAGATCGCGACCTTGTCGCCCATTTTCATGGCTTCGTCGATGTCGTGGCTGACGAACATCACGGTCTTCTTCAGGGTCGTCTGAATATGGCGGAATTCGTCCTGAATAGACGTGCGATTGATCGGATCGATGGCGCCGAACGGTTCGTCCATCAGCATTACCGGCGGATCGGCGGCGAGCGCGCGCGCCACGCCCACGCGCTGCTGTTGCCCGCCCGACAGGTCGCGCGGATAACATCGCATGTAGATGGCCGGATCGAGCGTGACCATCTCCAACAGCTTTTCGGTGCGCTCGCGGATGCGCGTTTTGTCCCAGCCGAGCATCTTCGGCACGATGCCGATGTTCTCGGCGACCGTCATGTTCGGGAACAGGCCGACTTGCTGAATCGCATAGCCGATGCGCCGCCGCAACTCGACGATATCGAAGCCCGCCGTATCCGCGCCGCCGATCAGAATCTGCCCTGACGTGGGCTGCACGAGCCGGTTGATCATCTTGAGCGTCGTCGTCTTGCCGCAACCGGACGGCCCGAGCAGCACGCAGAGTTCGCCTTCGCCGATCGTCATCGACACGTCGTCGACGACTGGCTTTTCGCCGCGCTTTTCGAATCGCTTCGTCAGATGTCGAAGATCGATCATCGTCCCTCCGCTGTGGATGAAATCGGCGTCGCGGCCGTCGCGGCCGTCACCAGCGGCCCGCGCGTCGCGTTGCGGCGCCAGAAGAAGCGCGCCTGCCGCGGCCGCATGCCTTCCGGCGTCAGGCGCCATTGCAGCGCGCCCAGGCCGAGGTCGGCGAGGATCGCGAGCAGCGCGACGATCACCGCGCCCGCGATCAACTGGCGCGGATCGGATTGCGAAATGCCCCGGCTGATCAGCCGCCCGAGCCCGCCCGCGCCGATATACGTGGCAATCGCCGCAATGCCTATATTCATGACCACCGCCATGCGTACGCCCGCCATGATGATCGGCACGGCAATCGGCATCTCCACGCGGTAGAGCCGCTGCCACGCGGTCATCCCCATGCCGTTGGCGGCTTCGCGCAGCGCGGGATCGAGATTGCGGATCGCGGCGTAGGTGTTGCGCACGATCGGCAATTGCGCATACAGAAAGAGCGCGATGGCGGCAGGCAGAAAGCCGATGCCCTGTCCGATCAGCGAGAGCACCGGAATCAGCAAGCCGAAGAGCGCGATGGATGGGATCGTCATGAGCATCGCGGCGGCGTACAACACCACGCGCGCGAGCCGCTCGTTGAGCGTGATGACGATGCCGAGCGCGACGCCCGTCACGATGGCGCAGCCGACGCCGGCAAGCACCAGCAACACGTGATCGACCAGCATGGAAGCGATCGACGCCGCGTTGCTCCAGATAAAAACCAGTGTCTCCACTGCGGCCTCCCGCGCCTCGATGCCCGTGACGAATGAATGTACCGGTCCAAAATCGCCGGAACCGGCACAAACTCGACGTCTACTGTCATCAATGCGACACGGGCCCCGATCTCCGCAAACGACGCACGATCATTTTGCATAAGGCAAACTTATGGCCCATGCGGGCGTTTGCGCGAGACGCGCGGCTTCCAGCCCAGTGCGTGCAACATGAGCGCCGCACGGCGGGACTCCGCCGGGCGCGTGCCTGCAAACCACGGAAACGCGATGAGACGCACCCCACCACCTATCGATCTACGCGCATTGCAGGCCTTCGTCGCCGTTTGCGAGACCGGTTCGATGACGGCAGCCGCGAAACATCTGGGCGTGAGCCAGAGCGCGGTGAGCCAGTCGATTGCGTCGCTCGAGCGCGAGCAGGGCGCTGGCTTGTTCGATCGCGACAGCCGCCCGCCGCGTCCGAATCTGGCGGGACGCGCGCTGCTCGAACTCGCCGGGCCGCTGCTCGACCATGCGCAAACGGTGAGCACGCGTATCGGCGATGCGTCGCTGGCGGGAGCGCTGCCCTTGCGGCTTGGCTGCGTCGATTCCTTCGCGGCGACGGTCGGCCCCGAACTCATTCGCGCGATGTCCGGCTCCGCGCGGCAGATTGCCTTGTGGTCGGGACTCACGCCGGGCCTGTCCGACCAGATGCACGCGCGCGAGGTCGATATCGCGGTCTGTACGCAGACGGTGCTGAACGACAGCCGTATCGTCGAGATGCCGTTGTTTTCGGAAGCGTTCGTGGCCGTCGTGTCGCGACGCTGGCTCGATGAGCGCCAAGGAGCGTCGTCATGGCGGCAGCTTGCAACGGAACTGCCGTTGATCCGTTATACGGCGCGCTCGGTGATCGGCCAGCAGGTGGAGCGCTTCGCGCGGCATCTGGGTATCGAAAGTCCGCGCCGCTACGAGTTCGATGCGACCGATCCGCTCCTGAGCCTCGTCGCCGCGAAACTCGGCTTCGCCATCTCGACACCGCTGTGTCTCTGGCAAGCGCGGCATTATCTGGATGAAATCGCCGTGCTGCCTCTGCCCGCGAGCCGGCTTGGGCGACGCGAGTTCTTTCTGCTGCATCGACAAGGCGAATGGAGCGATTTCGTCGATGAGATCGCCGTGCTTACACGCCGCGTGCTCGACCATCTGATTTGTCCCGCGCTCAAGCGCGCCTTGCCAACATTGCAGGACGACGCGTTGCTTTGAATGTACTGCTCTCAACCTCGATCACCCTTCGCTACTCACGCCATGAACGAAATCTTCACCCTCACTCGCGGCGATGCGCCGCTCCTGCTGTCGATTCCGCACCTCGGCACGATCATCCCCGACGACCTGCGCGGCCAATACACGGACATTGCGCTGACGGTCGCCGACACCGACTGGCATCTCGACCGCCTCTACGCGTTCGCGCGTGAACTCGGCGCGACCGTGCTCGGCGCGCGCCTGTCGCGTTATGTGATCGACCTGAACCGGCCGTCTTCGGACGAAAGCCTCTATCCGGGGCAGACCACGACGGGCTTGTGCCCGGACCTGACGTTTCGCGGCGAGCCGGTTTATCGCGAAGGCTGCGTGCCCGACGCCGCCGAAAAGCAGCGCCGCGTCGCGGCTTACTGGAAGCCGTATCACGACACCATCGCCGGCGAACTCGCGCGCCTGCGCGAGAAGCATGCAAACGTGCTGTTGTGGGAAGCGCATTCGATCGCAAGCGTATTGCCGCGTCTGTTCGAGGGCAAGCTGCCGGATCTGAACATCGGTACGCAGGACGGGCGGACGGCAGCGCCGCCGGTGTTGCAGGCGGTCGTCGACGGGGCTGCGGAGAGCGGCTATACATGGATTGCAAATGGCCGCTTCAAGGGCGGTTTCATCACGCGG